>NZ_JAHBAV010000068.1 GCF_018390595.1 Dietzia massiliensis | reverse complement strand
CCACTTGGCTCGAATACGTGTTCTATCCTACGCCTACGTGTTCGACACCACAAGGGGTGCGTGTCAGTCGAAGGCGGCGACAGTGCGTCGGGAGATTCTGGGCGGTGACGAGGGCCGACGGCCGACAGGGCAGAGGGTTCGCGGACCCGCGGCGCGGCGCGGGACACGCCGGTGCGGGGCCGGGGCCGCGCAGGGTAGAGAGCTGGCCGGTGGTTCCGCCGGCCGGGCCCACGTCAGCGCCGGCCGAGCCGCCGTCAGCGCCGCCCGCGGGCCTCTCGGTAGATCTCGACGAGCGAGTCCGTGGAGGAGTCGAAGCCCGGCTCGGGGTGGGTCTCGGCGGTGAGGGCGGAGAGCAGCTCACCGGCCTGCGCCTTGCCCAGCTCTACGCCCCACTGGTCGAACGCGTTGATGCCCAGGATCGCCGCCTGGGTGAACACGACGTGCTCGTACAGCGCGATGAGCTGGCCCACGACGCTCGGGGACAGGGACGGCGCGAGGATCGTGGTCGAGGGCCGGTTGCCGGGCATGACCTTGTGCGGGGCGAGGGCGGGGTCGACGCCGTCGGCGAGGACCTCCTCCTCGGTTTTGCCGAACGCCAGCACCCGCGACTGGGCGAAGAGGTTGGCCATGAGCATGTCGTGCATCGACACCGGCCCCGTCGCGCCGGGGACGTCGGCGGCCAGGTCCGCGGCCGGCCGTGCCACGCCGATGAAGTCGACGGGCACGAGCTGGGTGCCCTGGTGGAGCAGCTGGAAGAAGGCGTGCTGACCGTTCGTGCCGGGCTCGCCCCAGTAGACCTCGCCGGTCGGGTAGGTGACGTCCGAACCGTCGAGGCGCACGGACTTGCCGAGGGACTCCATGGTGAGCTGCTGCAGATAGGCGGGGAACCTGTGGAGGGCCTGGGCATAGGGGATGACGGCCTTGGACTGCGCGCCGAGGAAGCACGTGTACCAGATTCCCAGCAGGGCCATGAGGACGGGCGCGTTGTGCTCGGGCGCCTCGGTGGCGAAATGCAGATCCATGGTGTGGAAGCCCTCGAGCATCTCGATGAACGCCGGCGGGCCCGCCGTGATCATCACCGACAGCCCGATCGCGGAGGACACCGAGTAGCGGCCGCCGACCCAGTCCCAGAAACCGAACATGTTGTCCGGGGCGATGCCGAAGTCGGCGACCTTGTCCGCGGCGGTCGAGACGGCGACGAAGTGAGAGGCGATCGCCTCCTCTGACCCCAGGGCCTCGATGAAGTGCCGCCGCGCCGCGTGCGCGTTGGCCATGGTCTCCTGCGTGGTGAACGTCTTGGAGGCGACCACGACCAGCGTGGTGGCCGGGTCGATCTCGGCGAGGGTCGCCGTGAGGTCGGCGGGGTCGACGTTCGAGACGTAGCGCGCCCGGATCCCGGCGGTCTGGAGTTCGCGGAGCGCGGCGTCGACCATCACCGGGCCGAGGTCCGAGCCGCCGATGCCGATGTTGACCACCGTGTCGATCCGCTCGCCCGTGTGTCCGGTCCACTCGCCCGAGCGGACGCGGTCGGCGAGATCGGTCATGCGCGCCAGGACCGCGTGGACGTCGGCCACCACGTCGGAGCCGTCGACGACGAGCTCGGCATCGGCCGGGAGCCTGAGCGCCGTATGGAGGACGGGACGGTCCTCGGTCGTGTTGATGCGATCTCCCCGGAACATGGCCGCCCGCTGCGCCGGCAGCCTGGCGGCGTGGGCCAGTTCGGTGAGGGCGCGCAGGATCTCGTCGGTGACCAGGTGCTTGGACAGGTCCACGTGCAGGTCGCCCGCCGTGACCGACATCCGGCGGCCGCGTTCGGGATCGGCGTCGAACAACTCGCGCAACGTCACCTCGCCGATCGAGGGGACCAGGCCCGCGACCGCTGCCCACTGCTCCGTCGTGCTGATGTCGGTCATGGCTGCGAGATTAGCCGGGAATACGAACACGCCGCCGACTGTTCAGAGGATGTGACCCGCGTAACTCCACCCGTCCCGCAGGCCGAGCGACTGGTCGCACTCGGCGTGCCGGAGCTCGCCGGGATCAGTGCCGATCAGCTGCGGGACCACGCCCGCGCGTTGGCCGCCGGACCCGGTGACGGGCGGATCGGTTGCGGAGCCGTGCTGGCCGTCCACCCCTCACTCCTGTCGGCCGCGCGACTGGCGGCACTGATGCGCCGCGACGGGAAGGCGGGCTTCGTCGTCGTCGACATGACCGACCTCGCCGACTTCACACCCACCGACGACATCACCCTCCCCGACGCGCCGCTCTACCTCCTCGACGACGTCACGCGCGGTGACGACATGCTGGACTGGACCCCCACCGACGCGCACGCGGCTCTGACCGCCCGCGGACGCACTCCGCTGACCGTCTCCGAGGGGATCAGCTGGGTACTGCAGCAGCCCGACGCGCTCGAGCCGGGCGCGTGCTTCATGTGTATCGGCTCGCGCAAGCCCAAGCCGACCGGCGGGCTGGACTCCCGCACGCCCGCGCTGTGGATCAGCGGCGGCACCGGCCGCGACGGCAAGGAGAACAAGGGCGCGCCCAAGGTGGGGTGGTGCTGGGCGGGCAACCACCACACCTGGCTGGGCTTCGCGTCGACGTCCGGCAGGCGGGGGCCGGCTCGGTAACAGGCCGACCCAGAAGCCCGGTCGCCTAGTACCCCAGCCGACCGCGGCCCAGGCGCAGGAGCATCCCGGCGAGCGTCTGACCCTCCTCGCCGAGGGACGCGAAGCGCTCGTAGACCTTGAGCTCGCGCGTGTGCACGAGCTTGGTGCCGCCCGACTGCATACGCGTGCGGCCGATGCGGCGGGAGATCTCGCTACGGCGGGTGATGGCGTCCAGGATCTCGGCGTCCAGACGGTCGATCTCCAGCCGCAGTTCCTGGATCTCGGCCTCGGACAGAGGATCGTCGGTGCCGGCGGGGTCGGTGCTCATGAAGCGAATTATCCCACTGCACCCCGGAGCGACCGAACAACCGTCTAATGTTTGCGCCCGTGGAAGAATTCAACACGTTTCTCGCCGACATCGGATCGGTGATCTGGGGGCCGTTCGTCCTCATCCCGCTGCTGCTGGGCACCGGCTTGTTCCTCACCGTCCGACTGCGGGCGTTGCAGTTCCGCAAGCTCGGCCCCGCACTGCGGCTCGGCCTGCTCAAGCGGCACGACAGCGGCGGCGAGGGCGACATCTCGCAGTACCAGGCGCTCACCACGGCGCTGGCGGCCACGGTCGGCGTCGGCAACATCGTCGGCGTCGCCACCGCCATCGCGCTCGGCGGGCCGGGGGCGCTGTTCTGGATGTGGATCACCGCGCTAGTCGGCATGGCGTCCAAGTACTCGGAGGCGTTCCTGGGCGTGCGGTTCCGCGTCACCGACGCCCGCGGCGAGCAGTCCGGCGGCCCGCAGTACTACCTGCACCGCGGATTCGCCGAGATCTTCGGCCGATCAGGTGCGAGAGTCGGCCTGGTCCTGTCGATCGTGTTCGCGGTGTTCGCCGTCCTGGCCAGCTTCGGCATCGGCAACATGACCCAGGGCAACGCCGTGGCGACCCAGTTGGAGAACTCGTTCGACGTCTCGCCGGTGACCACCGGCATCGTCCTCTTCGTCCTCACGGGCGCCGTGCTCCTCGGCGGCATCAAGGCCATCGGGCGGGTCACCGCCGGGTTCGTGCCGCTCATGATCCTGCTCTACATCATCGGCGGGCTCGTGGTCCTCGTCGTCAACGCCGATCAGATCCCGGCGGCGTTCGGCCTGGTCTTCTCCGACGCCTTCACCGGTACCGCGGCCGTCGGCGGCTTCGCGGGCTCCGCGATCCTGTACGCCATCCAGATGGGCGTCGCGCGCGGCATCTTCTCCAACGAGTCCGGCATGGGCTCGGCGGCGATCGCGGCCGCGGCAGCGCGGACCACCCACCCCACCCGTCAGGGCCTGGTCTCGATGACGCAGACGTTCATCGACACCATCATCGTCGTCACCTTCACCGGCCTGGTCCTGGTCACCACCGGCGTGTGGCAGGGAGGGGGTGACGTCGCGGGCACGATGACCGCCGACGCCTTCGCCTCAGCGATCCCCGACGGCGACAAGCTCGTCGCGGTGTCCATCGCGTTCTTCGCCTTCTCCACCATCCTCGGCTGGTCGTACTACGGCGAGCGGTGCATGGAGCGGCTCGTGGGCGCGCGCGGCGTCATCCCGTACCGCATGGTCTTCACGTGCGTGGTGTTCATCGGCGCCGTCACCGAGCTCGAGGTGGTGTGGAACTTCGCCGACGTGATGAACGGGCTCATGGCGATCCCCAACCTCATCGGCCTGCTCGTCCTGTCCGGGCTGATCGTCCGCGAGACGCGTCATTACCTGGACAACGACCCGCGTCTGGACGCCACCGCCTCGCAGGTCGATGAGTTCATGGGGGCCCGCACGCGCTGACCCCGGGCGGTGTCGGACCGGGTGGGTAGATTGGACCCCACGATGACCGACACCGCCTCCGCCCCCGCCCGCCAGCACTCGCCCCACTCGCCGCTGCTCGATGGGCTCAACCCCCAGCAGGCCGCCGCGGTCACCCACCGCGGCGGCCCGCTGCTGATCGTCGCGGGCGCCGGGTCGGGCAAGACCAGCGTGCTCACGAGGCGGATCGCCTACCTGCTCGCCGAGGGCGGCGCCCACCCGGGGCAGATCCTGGCCATCACGTTCACCAACAAGGCCGCCGCCGAGATGCGCGAGCGCGTCGCGGCGCTGGTCGGCCCGCACGCCGAGCGGATGTGGGTGGCCACCTTCCACTCGATCTGCGTGCGCATCCTCCGGGCCCAGTCGGCGCTGCTCGGGACCCGAAACTCGAACTTCACGATCTACGACTCGGACGACTCCCGGCGGCTGCTGGGGATGATCGCCAAGGAGCAGCAGCTCGAGGTCAAGAAGTTCACCCCGCGCATGCTCGCCTCGGCCATCTCCAACCACAAGAACGAACTGCGCGACCCGGCTGAGGCCATGGACCGGGCGCTCGAGGACTCGGATCGCACCGCGCAGACCGTGGCGGCCGTGTTCACCGAGTACCAGGCGCGGCTGCAGGCGGCCAACGCGTTCGACTTCGACGACCTCATCGGCGAGACGGTCGCCCTCTTGCGCGCGCACCCCGAGGTGGCCGCGTACTACCGGCGGCGGTTCCGCCACGTCATGGTGGACGAGTACCAGGACACCAACCACGCGCAGTACGTCCTGGTCCGCACTCTCGTGGGCGGCACAGCGGGGGACGACGACGAGGTGGGCGTGCCCCCGGCCGAACTCTGTGTGGTGGGTGACGCGGATCAGTCGATCTACGCGTTCCGCGGGGCCACGATCCGCAACATCGAGGACTTCGAGCACGACTACCCGGACGCCCGTTCCATCCTGTTGGAGCAGAACTACCGCTCCACGCAGACCATCCTGTCGGCCGCCAACGCCGTGATTGCGCGGAACGCCGGGCGGCGCGAGAAGAACTTGTGGACCGCCGAGGGCGCCGGCGAGCTGCTGGTGGGGTATGTCGCGGACAACGAGCACGACGAGGCGCGGTTCATCGCCGGCGAGATCGACCGGCTGGTGGACTCGGGCGAGGCGTCCTACTCCGACGTCGCGGTGTTCTACCGGACCAACAACTCGTCCCGCGTGATCGAGGACGTGTTCGTCCGCTTGGGCCTGCCCTACAAGGTCGTGGGCGGGACCCGGTTCTACGAGCGCAAGGAGGTGCGCGACGTGGTCGCCTACCTCAAGGTGCTGAATAACCCGGACGACGCGGTGGCGATCCGACGCATCCTCAACACCCCGCGTCGCGGCATCGGTGACCGGGCCGAGGCGTGCGTGGTGGTTCACGCCGAGCAGCGCGGCATCGGCTTCGCGCAGGCCCTGCGCGACGCGGCGGAGGGGAAGGTCTCGCTGCTGCCCACGCGGTCGGTCAAGGCGATCGCCGGGTTCGTCGAGATGCTCGACGACCTGCGCGGACGCCTCGACGGTGACGACCACGCCGGCGGGCACGACTCCGCGCCCGACGTGGGCGCGCTCGTGGAGGCGGTGCTCGAGCGCACCGGCTACCGCGCCGAGCTGGAGGCGTCCAACGATCCGCAGGACGCGGCGCGCCTCGACAACCTCAACGAGCTGGTGGGCGTGGGCCGGGAGTTCTCGTCGGAGGCCGCGCTGCAGCGCTCAGCGCGTGAGCAGGGCTTCGTCGAGGAGGCCGACGCGGACGCCGACCTGGACGAGGGTCTGGCCGAGCCGGGATCGCTGGCGGCGTTCCTCGAGCGCGTGTCGCTGGTGGCCGACGCGGACGAGATCCCCGACGACGACCAGGGGCAGGTCACGCTCATGACCCTGCACACCGCCAAGGGCCTGGAGTTCCCGGTGGTGTTCCTCATCGGCATGGAGGACGGACTCTTCCCGCACATGCGGGCGCTGGGCGATCCCGCGGAGCTGTCGGAGGAGCGGCGGCTGGCCTACGTGGGCATCACCCGCGCCCGCCGGCGGCTGTACCTGACGCGGGCGATGATGCGCTCGTCATGGGGCCAGCCCATGACCAACCCGGGGTCGCGGTTCCTGGAGGAGATCCCCTCCGAGGCGATCGAGTGGCAGCGCGAGGAGCCGGCCGGCGGCGCCGGGTTCGGGGATGACGACTCGTACGCCCCGCGGCGGCGCTTCGGCGGCGGCTCCGGTGGTTACGGCTCGGGTGGATACAGCTCCGGCGGATACAGTTCCGGCGGCGGCTCCGGTGGACGCTCGCCCGGGATCCCGCGCGCGAAGCCGTCAGCTCCCGCGCTGGAGTTGGCGCCGGGCGACCGGGTCACGCACGACAAGTACGGCCTCGGCAAGGTGCTCTCCTGCGACGGCAGCGGGCCGCGCGCCACGGCGACCATCGACTTCGGTGCCTCCGGGAAGGTGCGGCTCATGCTCATCGGGGGCGTACCCATGCAGAAGCTCTGAGGCGGGCGGGCCGACGTCGGCCAGCCTCGCGCACGCTGATCACACGCGGCGACTTCGTGCACTATGTAAACTCCCTTATCACTTCGCGGCGGGGGGTCGTGAGTGACGGAGGTGCAGCCGGGTGGACACCACGAACGGACGGGTACGGGTTCGCGCAGGTGGGCGCAGCGAGAAGGTGCGTCAGGCGGTGGGGGAGGCGACGCTCGGCTTCCTGGAAGAGGGGCGACTGACCTTCAGCGTCGTCGACGTCGCGGCACGAGCGGGCGTCGGTCGGCGGACGGTGTACCGGTGGTGGCCGACGCGTCACGATCTGCTCGTCGAGGCCCTGCAGACCCATGTCCGACGGGCGCCGGTCGTCGAGGCCGTGGGCTCGTGGGAGGAGAATCTCCGGGCGCTCGCGCACCGGCTCGCGGAGTTCGCTGAGGGGCCGGTCGAGAGCGCGATCGCCGCGATCATGGCGGGCGGCCAACACCCGGAGTTCAACCAGACGGTGCTGGATCAGTGGCGGCCGGCGATCGAGTCATGGCATCGACTGGTGCACGTGGGCGCGGAGAGGGGCGAGGTCGCGGAGGGGCTCGACCCTCGCACGGTGATCGACACGCTCCTCGTTCCGATCGTCTTCACGCCCCTGGCGATGCGGCGTCCGATGGACACGTCCGAGGTGGACGCGCTGGTCGATCTCCTGCTCACCGGTACGCGGGCCCGGTAGAGTGGTAGAGCCGGGCAGCGGCGGCGGGTGGGCTCAGCTGCCGAGCGAGCCGTGGGCGTGGTCGTGCGAGCCGGCGAGGCTACCCATCGCCAGGTCGAGGCCGTGCTGTGCCAGCCACACGACCGGGTCGACGTAGTCCTTGCCGCCGTTGACCAGCACTTCGAAGTGCAGGTGGGTGCCGGTCGAGAACCCGAGGTTGCCCATGCCGGCGATCTTCTGGCCGGCATACACGCGCTGGCCTTCCTGGACGTCGAGGGTCTCCATGTGCCCGTAGACCGTCATCGTGCCGTCGTCCGACATGATGCGGATCCAGTTGCCGAAGCCCTGAGCGGGCCCGGCGTCGATGACCACGCCGTCGGTCGCCGCGAGAATCGGCGTTCCGTTGACGTTGGCGATGTCGATGCCGTTGTGCATCGCCCCCCAGCGCATCGCGTACGGCGAGGTGAACGCACCGAACGCGGGGAGGGAGATCTTCGGACGTCGGGCCTGCTCCTCGGCGATCTCGCGCTGGGCGTTGATCTCCGTGCCGGCGTAGAGCATGGCCGACTGGATGTTCTCGGTGCCGGTGTCCCCGACGGAGGCGGGGACCACCACGGGCTCCGGCGCCGACGGGGTCGCCGGTGCTGAGGTCCCGGGCGTCGCGGGGCTCGCGGTGGCGGGGGCCGGCTCGCCGTTGGCCAGCAGGGCGATGTCGCCGGCCTCGGCCGAGTGGGTGCCGGTAGCGTTGAGCGCGGAGCCCGCCGAGGCGGCGGAGACCGCCGCGCCCGCGGCCACGGCCAGGACGGCGGCGCGACCGCGCAGGGCGGTCGGCGGCGCGGGCATCCGGTGGCGGCCGACCCGGTGCGCACCGGCCGGAGGGATGACGACAGGAGTCGCTGCTACTTCCTGATGCGACTCTCTCACCGTGGTCGTTTCCCCTCTGTCGTCGCGCCGTGATCTTTTCGTGATGAACCTCGTCCAAGGTAACGGACTGGCAACGACCCCGCAAGGCAGTGGCCGCCCCGAGAGGGAGGGGTGCATCACACCCGTGTGACTCGTGTGGTTCACGGGGCCTGCGGGCGTCCGTGGGGGGGGCAGTGGCGGGAGCGGCCGCGAATGGGCGGGCGTGCACTGTGATTCAGTGCACATACATACACACACATACCCCCGGGGTGCGACGGGCGACACACCGCGCGCCTAGGATGAGGCAGGACTCGGCTTTACAACAGGGCCGGGCGAATCTACCCACGTCAAGATGGTGAGCTGATGGATCTCTTTGAATACCAGGCAAAGGCTCTTTTCGCGAAGCATGACGTGCCCACCACCCCGGGGCGCGTCGCGGACACCGCGGAGGAGGCCGAGAAGGTCGCGGCCGAGATCGGCAAGCCTGTTGTCGTCAAGGCCCAAGTGAAGGTCGGTGGCCGTGGTAAGGCCGGCGGCGTGAAGCTGGCAGAGGATGCCAAGGAGGCTCGAGCCCGGGCCGAGGACATCCTGGGCCTGGACATCAAGGGCCACATCGTCAAGAAGCTGCTGGTCGCCGAGGCCAGTGACATCGCGGAGGAGTACTACATCTCCTTCCTCGTCGATCGCGCTAACCGCAACTACCTGGCCATGTGCTCGGTCGAGGGCGGCGTCGAGATCGAGCAGGTCGCCGAGGAGTCCCCGGACCGCCTCGCCCGGATCAACATCGACCCCACGGTCGGTGTCGACGAGGCCAAGGCCCGCGAGATCGCGAAGGCCGGCCACCTGCCGGAGGAGGTGCTGGACGCCGCTGCGGTGACCATCGCCAAGCTGTACGAGGTCTTCGTCAAGGAGGACGCCACCCTGGTCGAGGTCAACCCGCTCGTGCGCACGCCGAACGACGAGATCCTCGCGCTCGACGGCAAGGTGACGCTGGACGAGAACGCCGAGTTCCGTCACAAGGACACCTTCGCCGACTTCGCCGATGCGGGCACCACCGATCCGCTCGAGCAGAAGGCCGCCGAGAACGACCTCAACTACGTCAAGCTCGACGGCGAGGTCGGCATCATCGGCAACGGCGCCGGCCTGGTCATGTCGACCCTCGACGTCGTCGCCTACGCAGGCGAGAACCACGGTGGCGTCAAGCCCGCCAACTTCCTCGACATCGGTGGCGGCGCCTCGGCCGAGGTCATGGCCAACGGCCTCGACGTCATCCTCGGTGACGAGCAGGTCAAGAGCGTCTTCGTCAACGTCTTCGGCGGCATCACCGCCTGTGACGCGGTGGCGAACGGCATCGTCAAGGCCCTGGAGATCCTGGGCGACGAGGCCAACAAGCCGCTCGTCGTGCGTCTGGACGGCAACAACGTCGAGGAGGGTCGCAAGATCCTCGCCGAGGCGAACCACCCGCTCGTCACCCTGGCCGACAACATGGACTCCGGCGCCGACAAGGCCGCCGAGCTGGCCGCCAAGTAAGAAACAGAGGACCTTACACACATGTCGATCTTCCTCAACAAGGACAGCAAGGTCATCGTCCAGGGCATCACCGGCGGCGAGGGCACCAAGCACACGGCCCGCATGCTCGCGGCCGGCACCCAGATCGTCGGCGGCGTCAACGCCCGCAAGGCCGGCACCACCGTGTCCCACAAGGACGCCGACGGCAACGACATCGAGCTGCCCGTCTTCGGTTCGGTGAAGGAGGCCATGGAGGCCACCGGCGCCGACACGACGATCCTGTTCGTGCCGCCGCCGTTCACCAAGGACGCCATCATCGAGGCCGTGGACGCGGAGATCCCGCTCGCCGTGGTCATCACCGAGGGCGCACCGGTCCTGGACACCGCCACCGCGTGGAACTACAACCTCGCCAAGGGCGGCAAGACCCGCATCATCGGCCCCAACTGCCCGGGCATCATCACGCCGGGTGAGTCGCTGGTCGGCATCACCCCGGCGAACATCGCCGGCAAGGGCCCGGTCGGACTCGTGTCCAAGTCGGGCACCCTGACCTACCAGATGATGTACGAGCTGGCCGACTACGGCTTCTCGACCGCCATCGGCATCGGCGGCGACCCGATCATCGGCACCACGCACATCGACTGCATCGAGGCCTTCGAGAACGACCCGGAGACCAAGGTCATCGTGATGATCGGCGAAATCGGCGGCGACGCCGAGGAGCGTGCGGCCGACTACATCAAGGCCAACGTCACCAAGCCGGTCGTCGGCTACGTCGCGGGCTTCACCGCCCCCGAGGGCAAGACGATGGGTCACGCCGGCGCGATCGTGTCCGGCTCGGCCGGCACCGCGCAGGCCAAGAAGGAGGCCCTCGAGGCCGCGGGCGTGAAGGTCGGCAAGACGCCGTCCGAGACCGCCCAGCTCGCCAAGGAGATCCTCGACGCCATGTGATCCGCCGCGGCGGCCCCGTGAGGGGTGGCCGTGCGTGAGCGTTCCCGCGACCCCCGTCATCCCCGGATGGCGGGGGTCGCGGCGTGCCGGGGGCGGGCATGTCGGACCGGCTCTCTACGGTGGTCAGCGTGAGCCCCCCACGCGTCATCCGCCCCGCCGCCCGACGGTCTCCCGCGGGCGCCCGTTCGCTGCTGTGGACGGCGGCGGCCGCGGCGCTGCCCGTCATCGTGACCGTGCTCGTGTTGGCCGCGCTGACCCTGGGCGTGCTGGTGTTCACGTCCGACGAGTTCGACTCGTTGTTCGCCGTGGTCGCCGTGGAGTGGTTGGTGCTCAACCGCGTCCCGCTGGTGGTGGACACCATCGAGTTGGGATTCCTCCCGCTGCTGCCGCCGGTGCTCTACGCGGCGGTGTTGGCGCGTCAGACCCGCGCGGTGCTGGCGGACGTGGAGCAGCCGGGCGCGCGCGAGGCCGGAGCGGCGGTGGCCGGCGTGACGGTGGCGGGTCTGCTGCTCACCGGTCTGGCGACTCTGCTCGTGGGCTCCGCGGCGTCGGACTTCGCGGTGCGGGAGTCGTCCCTGCCGTCGGCGCTGGGGTGGACGGCGGCTGTGGCCATCGCCGGGGCGGGCCTGGGGGTGTGGCTGTACTTCCGGCGCGACCTGCGCGAGGTCGTGCCGCTGTGGGTCCGCGGCGGCATCCACCTCGGAGCGGCGTTCGTCGCCGCGGCCTGGGCGGTCGCGACCCTACTGGTCCTGGTCGGCCTCGTGGCGGCGTGGGAGCCCGTCGCGGCGGCGCTGGGGATCGGTAAGGACGTCGTGGGGACGGCCGCGCTCACCGCGATCTCGGCGGCGTATCTGCCCAACGTGGTGATCGGCGCCGCGTCCCTGCTCGTGGGCGGGGAGGCGCATCTGGGCCAGGCCTCGTACAGCGTCTTCGCTGTGTCGCGCGGCCCGATGCCGGAGGTCCCGCTGGCTGCCGTGCTGCCCACCACCACCCCGCACTGGGCGGTGCAGGGGCTGTTGCTGGTGACGGTGGTCCTGGCGGCGGCGTTGGCGCGGTCGGTGGCGCATTGGTTCCGGACGACCGGAGACGCGGTGAAGGCGGCGTGGCTGGCCGCCGCGATCGTGGCGCTGGTGATCGCGGTGAGCCCGGTCGTGGCCGGGGGCGAGCTCGGTGTGCTCGGCACGGTGGGCACGGGGTCGCTCATCGCGGCGGGCATGGGTCTGTTGTTGTTCGGCATCATCGGGTCGGCGACCATCGCCCTGTCCCTGGCGGGCCTGACGCGACGCCGGGAGCGCGCGGAGAGCGAGCTCGAGCGTCGCCGCCGCCGTGCGGGGACGGTGTCCGACGGCGTGATCGCCCCGGCCGACGTCGGCGGGGACGACGACGCCCGGGAGGGCGACGACGACGAGGTCGATCCCCTCGGAGCCGACACGGATCACTCCGAGGGCGCGGAGGCCGACCCTGCAGGGGCCCCGGAGACCGACACCGCGGTGGACGCGGACCCGCCATCGGATGCGGCGGCCGAGGACCCGCCCGTCGCGGAGGAGCCGGCAGGGGAGCCGGCAGGGGAGCAGGCTGGCGAGCCGACAGGGGAGCCGGCAGGGGAGTCGAGTGAGGAGCCGGCAGAGGAGGTCGCCGGGGACGCCGAGGAGCCCGCCGAGGACGATTCGGCCGGTCTGCCTGACGAGGAGCCGAGACCGGCCGACTAGACTCCCCAGACGAGGCCCGCGCGACCGGCGGGCCGCCGGATCGACGGGCGGGAGCGCAGCAGGTGGCGGATACCGAGTCCTCCGGCGACGGGTCCTGCGGGATCGTGCTGCTGGCCTCCGGCTCCGGCACCCTCGCCCAGAGCGTTCTCGACGCCGCGGCGGCAGGCGACTGCCCGTACCGCGTCATCGCGCTGGTCTCCGACCGCGACTGCGAGGCCGTCGCCCGCGCCGACCGCGCCGGCGTACCCACCGCCGTCATCCGTCCCGGAGACCATCCCGACCGCGCCGCCTGGGATCTCGCCCTCGCCGAGGCCGTGGGACGGTTCGCGCCCGACTGGGTCGTGTCGGCCGGGTTCATGCGCATCCTCGGCGCGGAGTTCCTGGGCCGCTTCGCCGACCGCGTCGTCAACACCCACCCCGCCCTGCTGCCGTCGTTCCCCGGCGCGCACGCCGTCCGCGACGCGCTCGCCTACGGGGTGCGGGTCACCGGCTGCACGGTGCACCTGGTCGACGCCGGGGTCGACACCGGCCCGGTGATCGCCCAGCGCGCCGTCGAGATCCGCCCCGACGACACCGAGCCCACCCTCCACGAACGCATCAAGGTCGTCGAGCGCGAACTGCTCGTCGACGTCCTCGCGGCCGCCGCCCGCGGCCGACTCCACATCGAAGGTCGAAAGGTGCACCTGAAGTGACCGACTCCCGCAGGCCCGTCCGCCGTGCCCTCATCAGCGTCTACGACAAGACCGGGCTGGAAGAACTCGCCCGCGGGCTCGCCGACGCCGGGGTCGAGATCGTCTCCACCGGCTCGACCGCCCAGCGCATCGCCGACGCCGGGATCGCCGTGACGCCCGTCGACGCGCTGACCGGGTTCCCGGAATGCCTCGAGGGTCGGGTCAAGACCCTGCACCCGCGGGTCCACGCCGGCATCCTGGCCGACACCCGCAAGCCCGAGCATCTCGAGCAGATCGAGGACCTCGGCGTGCACCCGTTCGAGCTCGTCGTCGTCAATCTCTACCCCTTCACCGACACCGTCGCCTCCGGCGCCGACTACGACGCCTGCGTCGAGCAGATCGACATCGGCGGCCCCTCGATGGTGCGCGCGGCGGCCAAGAACCATCCCTCCGTCGCAGTCCTGGTGGACCCCGCCGGCTACGGCGACGCGCTGGAGGCCGTCGCCGCGGGTGGGTTCACCCTCGAGCAGCGCCGCCGCCTCGCCGCCGCCGCCTTCCGCCACACCGGCGCCTACGACGTGGCCGTGGCCACGTGGATGACCGAGCAGACGTCCGGCGAGGACGAGGGCTACCCGGTCTGGCAGGGCCAGAGCCTCGACCTGGTGGCCACCCTCCGCTACGGCGAGAACCCGCACCAGAGCGCCGCCCTCTACACCGACGCCGCGGCCGCGCCCGGGCTCGCCCAGGCCCGCCAGCTGCACGGCAAGGAGATGAGCTACAACAACTACGTCGACGGCGACGCCGCCTGGCGCTCGGCCTTCGATCACGCCGAGCCGTGCGTGGCGATCATCAAGCACGCCAACCCGTGCGGCATCGCGATCGACGCCGACATCGCCGCCGCCCACCGCGCCGCGCACGAGTGCGACCCCGTCAGCGCGTTCGGTGGTGTGATCGCGGCCAACCGCGAGGTGACGGTGGAGATGGCGGAGCAGGTCGCCGAGATCTTCACCGAGGTGATCATCGCCCCGTCCTACGCGGACGGTGCCGTGGAGATCCTGCAGCGCAAGAAGAACATCCGGATCCTCGAGGCGCAGCCGCCCGCCGGTGAGGAGGTCGAGCGCAAGCAGATCTCCGGCGGCGTGCTCGTGCAGCAGCGCGACGCCCTCGACGCCGACGGCGACGTCGTGGCCGGCTGGACCAAGGCCTGCGGCGACGACGCCGACGAGCAGACCCTCCGCGACCTGCTGTTCGCGTGGCGCGCCTGCCGCGCGGTCAAGTCCAATGCCATCCTGCTCGCCCAGTCCGGCGCCACCGTCGGCGTGGGCATGGGTCAGGTCAACCGCGTCGACTCGGCGCGGCTCGCCGTGCAGCGCGCGGGCGACCGGGTCGCCGGGGCGGTCGCCGCCTCCGACGCCTTCTTCCCCTTCGCCGACGGCCTCGAGGTCCTCGCCGAGGCGGGCGTCCGCGCGGTGGTCCAGCCCGGTGGCTCCGTGCGCGACGCCGAGGTGATCGAGGCCGCCGAGAAGGCCGGCATCACCATGTACTTCACCGGTGCCCGGCACTTCTTCCACTGACATGGCGGGCACCGGCGCCGCGGGCAACGGGGCGGACGACGGC
>NZ_JAHBAV010000067.1 GCF_018390595.1 Dietzia massiliensis | reverse complement strand
GCGGTCCTCGAGAACCACCT
The DNA here is from genome assembly GCF_018390595.1 of Dietzia massiliensis. GTDB lineage: Bacteria > Actinomycetota > Actinomycetes > Mycobacteriales > Mycobacteriaceae > Dietzia > Dietzia massiliensis. The sequence goes on along the minus strand of NZ_JAHBAV010000067.1, from coordinate 15,361 downwards.
CGACGTCACCGCCGGGTACGCCGACGACGTCGAGGCCGGCGCCCTCCCGCGCCCCGACCTCGTGCTGTGGCCGGAGAACGCCTCCGACATCTCGCCGCTCGACGACCGCCTCGCCGGTGCGCAGATCAGCGCGCTGTCCCGTCGCCTCGACGCGCCGATCCTCGTGGGCACCGTCCTGCCCACGGGGCAGGGACGCGAGGCCACCAACTCCACGCTCGTCTGGGACGCCCGCGACGACGTCGGCGGCGGTGCCGGCTCCGACCGGGTCGCCGACCGGCACGACAAGAAGTACATCCAGCCCTTCGGCGAGTGGCTGCCGATGCGGGGCCTGTTCGAGGCTCTCTTCCCGATCGCACAGGCCGCCGGCAACTTCGTCCCCGGGGACGGCGACGGGCTCGTCACCGCGAACGGGGTCGAGCTGGGCGTGGCGATCTGCTTCGAGATCGCGTTCGACGCCGCCGCCCGCGAACCCCTCTCGCGCGGCGCCCAGATCCTCACCGTGCCCACCAACAACGCCACCTTCGGCCACTCGGCCATGACGTACCAGCAACTGGCCATGTCCCGGGTGCGCGCAGTCGAGCACAACGTGCCCGTCCTCATCGCCGCGACCAGCGGCGTGAGCGCCGTCATCGGCCCCGACGGGGACGTGCGGCAGGAGACCGGCATCTTCGAGCCCGCGGTGCTGGCGGCTCGGGTCGAGGTCGGCGGGGCCGGTACAGTGGCAACCCGACTGGGCGGCGTCCCGCAGGCGGTGAGCTGCCTCGTCGGGTTCGTCGCACTGGCCTGGGCGCTGGTCCACACCCGCCGACGGCCCGTGACCCGACACGAGGAGACGTAAGTGACCGAACCGACGACGCCGGGCGGCAGCGCACCCTCCGCGCGCACGCTGGTGATCATCCCCACCTACGACGAGCGGGACAACCTGCCCGGCGTCGTGGAGCGCCTGCTCGCCTCGGCCCCCGACGTGTCGGTCCTCATCGCCGACGACAACAGCCCGGACGGCACCGGGGAGGTCGCCGACCGGCTCGCCGCCGACGACCCGCGCGGCCGGATCTCGGTCCTGCACCGCGCCGGGAAGCAGGGTCTCGGCGCGGCCTACATCGCCGGGTTCCGCTGGGGGCTCGAGCGCGGGTACACGGTGCTGGTGGAGATGGACGCCGACGGCAGCCATCCGCCCGAGCGCCTGCCCGCCATGCTCGAGGCCGTGGACGGCGGCGCCGACCTGGCGATCGGGTCCCGCTACGTCCCCGGCGGCTCGGTGGTCAACTGGCCGTGGCAGCGCCACGTCATCTCCCGCGGCGGCAACATCTACTCCCGCGTCGTGCTGGGTGTCGGCATCAAGGACATCACCGCCGGCTACCGCGCCTACCGCGCCGACGCGCTGGCCGAACTCGACCTCGACGCCATCGAGTCCAAGGGCTACTGCTTCCAGATCGACATGACCTGGCGGCTGCTGAACAACGGGCGGCGTGTGGTGGAGGTGCCCATCACCTTCACCGAGCGCACCGTGGGGCACTCCAAGATGAGCGAGTCGATCTTCCGCGAGGCCGCGGTCAACGTCGCCCGCTGGGGCTGGGAGAAGCGCCGCGCGCAGCTGCGAGCGCTCGTCGGGCGCTGAGTCCCCCGTCGGCCGGGCGGTGCGCCCCGCCGACGCGGAACGCCCCGGCCCCCTCGAAAAGGGGACCGGGGCGTCATGCCGTCCGGTGGCTCAGCGCGCGCCGGCGCGGCGCCGCTTCTTGAGCAGGTCCATCCGCTCCTTGAGGAGCTCCTCGAGCTCCTCCAGAGAACGCCGCTCGAGCAGCATGTCCCAGTGGGTGCGCGGCGGCTTGCCCTTCTTCACCTCGACCGCGGGGCCGTCGATGAGCTGGCCCTCCTGGCCGTTCTTACACAACCAGGTGCCGGGAATCTCGGCGTCATCGGCGAACGGCACCTCGTAGACCTCGCCGTTCGGCGTCTGGTACCGGGCCATGCGGCGGGGCGCGAGGTCGTGGTCCCGGTCGGTCTCGTAGCTCACCGCTCCGAGGCGGCTGCCCCTGAGGACTCGATCTGCCATGCGAACTCCTTCTGCCGTGTTCGTCTGCGTCAAAGCACTGCGGTCACGTCACCGCGCTGCGGTCAATTCTGCGGATCGACACGACGCTGCGTGGTTCCTGCTCGTATCAACGCCAGAGGAACCCCCAAATGTTCCCACGGCCCGACGCCGCGGGCCACCCCGAGGGCGACCTGGGTACCCTTTCCTCCGTGGATTCCGACGTCCGGGCAGAGTCCCCCGCCCCCCGGCGGGGCGAGGCGTCCTGCGCGTGGTGCGGTCGCCCCGTCGACGAGGGCGGCACCGGGCGGCGGCGGCGGTACTGCCGTCGCTCGTGTCGCCAGCGCGCCTACGAACAGCGCCGGTCGCTGCGGATGCAGGATCTGCCCGAGGGGACGGTCGTGCTGTCCGAGGCCGAGTCCACCGACCTCATGGACCGGATGTTCCAGCTGCGCTGCGCGTGCGAGGACCTGCGGACCGCCATCGCCGAGGGCGAGGACCCGGCGGAGCTGGCGCGGATGTCGGAGGACCTCGTGGCGGCAGCGCGCCGGGCCGAGCGGCTGCGGTGAGCCGAGCAGCTGCGGTGAACGCTGTCGGCGAGGTCCTGCGGACGTGGTGGGATCGGTGGCGGCCCTCTGTCACGGGTCTCGTCGTCGCCGCGCTCGCGGCGTGGGTCTCGCTCATGCCGTCGCTGCTGCCGCGGGCGTGGCACTACCAGGGCATCGTCACCGGCGTGTCGATGCTGGTCGGCTACGGCGTCGGCGTGGCGCTCCGGACCCTGTGGCGGCGCGTCGTCGCGCCCCGCATCAGCCTGCACCCCGACCTCACCGCGCTGGGGGACCGCCTGCTGGCGTTCGCGCGGCTGTCCGCACCGTACGTATTGGTCGTCTACCTCATCACGGCCACCGCCACGGCGATCCGCTGGCAGGACCAGGTTTCCGACCTCGTCGAGTCGCCGCGCCCACCGTGGGCGGACTACATGCGCATCCCGTGGGTCGCGCTGGGTCTCTTCTTCGCGCTGCTGATCGCCGCCCGGGGCCTCCGGGCGGCGTACCGGGCCTTTGTCCGCGCGGTGCGCCGCCGGTTCGGGATCGGGGAGTACACCGCCCGGCTGGCAGGGGTCGTGGTGGCCGCCGCGCTGCTGCTGGGCATGGTCCAGGGCGTGCTGCCGCGCCTCTTCTTCGACGCCGCCAACCAGATTTTCAGCGCCCAGAACAACGAGGACCTGCCCGACGCCCGCCCGCCGCGCGAACCCGAGAAGTCAGGGGGCCCGGGTTCACTCGTGGACTTCGAGGACCTGGGCCTGCAGGGCCGGCGGTTCGTCAGCGGCGGCGTCGACCGGGAGACGCTGAGCGAGCTGCTCGGCGAGGAGGCGAAGGAGCCGATCCGGGCCTACGCCGGCCTGGAGTCCGCGCCCACGGACGACGAGCGCTCCGACCTCGTGGTGGCCGAGCTCGACCGGACGCGGGCCTGGGAACGGGAGTCCGTCGTGATCGTGCCGACCACCGGCACCGGGTGGATCAACCCGCACGCGGCCCAGGCGATCGAGCTGCTCTCCGGCGGCGACGTCGCGACGGTGGGCACGCAGTACTCGTTCCTGCCCAGCTGGATCTCGTTCCTCGCCGACCGTGAGAAGGCGGAGGCCGCCGGGCGCGCGCTCGTCGAGTCGGTGGTGGAGTGGCGCGACTCGCTGCCCCCCGACCGGCCGCGGCCGGCGCTCTACGTCTATGGCGAGAGTCTCGGCACCCAGGCCGGTGAGGCGGCGTTCTCGGGGATCCGGGACATCCGCGCCACCGTGGACGGCGTGCTGTGGATGGGCCCGCCCAACTCCAACCGCATCTGGCACTCGCTGGTCGAGCGCCGCGACCCGGGCACCCCGGTCACCGAGCCGGTGTACGCCGACGGCCTGCTGGTGCGCTTCTCCGAGGACCCGGCCGAGTTGCGCGGCGACGACAGCCCGTGGATCCCGCCGCACGTGCTGTACGTCCAGCACGCGACCGACCCGGTGGTGTGGTGGACGCCGGATCTGCTGTTCGACCGTCCCGCGTGGCTCGCCGAGCCCCCGGGCAAGGGCCGCCATCCGGGTATGTTCTACATGCCGGTGCTCACGTTCTTCCAGGTCACTGCCGACCTCGGTAACGCGGTAGGCGGGTCGCAGGGCTACGGCCACCTCTACGATCACCAGATCCTCGACGGGTGGGCGGCCGCGACGGGCCGCGAAGAGTGGGACGACGACGAGTTCCAGCGGTTCGCAGAACTGCACGCCGTCGCCATGCTGAACCAGGAACGCGGCTGACGCCTTCCCCGTCCCGGGTCCGTGTTCTAGCGTTGCCTCGGAGAGAACCGGCCGAGGAGACCCGCGAATGAGCACCCACACCGCAGACACGCACGACATCATCCGCGTCCTCGGCGCGCGGGAGAACAACCTCCGCTCGGTCGACGTGGAGCTGCCGAAGCGGCGGTTGACCGTCTTCACCGGCGTCTCCGGGTCGGGCAAGAGTTCACTGGTCTTCGCGACGATCGCCGCCGAGTCGCAGCGGATGATCAACGAGACCTACAGCGCGTTCGTCCAGGGGTTCATGCCGACGCTGGCCCGGCCGGACGTCGACGTGCTGGAGGGGCTGACCACCGCGATCGTCGTGGACCAGGAGCGTATGGGCTCCGACCCGCGGTCGACGGTGGGGACCGCGACCGACACCGGGGCGATGCTGCGGATCCTGTTCAGCCGGCTCGCCCGGCCCGCCATCGGCGGGCCCAAGGCGTACTCGTTCAACGTGGCGTCGGCCTCCGGGGTGGGCACACTGAAGAAGGCCGACGGGACCCGACAGAAGGCCGAGTTCACGATCACCGGCGGCATGTGCGTGCGGTGCGAGGGCCGCGGGTCGGTCTCCGACTTCGACATCGACGCGCTCGTGGACCGCTCGAAGTCACTCAACGAGGGGGCCATCACGGTCCCCGGCTACTCGATGGACGGGTGGTACGGGCGCATCTACTCCGGGTCCGGGTTCTTCGACATGGACAAGCCGGTGGGTGAGTTCTCCGGGCGCGAGATGGACGACCTCCTGCGCAAGGAGCCGGTGAAGATCAAGGCCGACGGCATCAACGTGACGTTCGAGGGACTGATCCCCCGGATCCAGAAGTCGATGTTGTCCAAGGACGTCGAGGCCATGCAGCCGCACATCCGGGCGTTCGTCGAGCGGGCCGTGGTCTTCACGACGTGTCCGGAGTGCGATGGCACGCGACTCAACGAGGGCGCGCGGTCCTCGCGGATCGGCGAGCACAACATCGCCGACGTCTCGGCCATGCAGATCACCGACCTCGCCGAGTGGCTGCGCGGGCTCGACGAGCCGTCCGTGGCCCCGCTGCTGGGGTCGTTGCAGCACACGCTCGACTCGTTCGTGGAGATCGGGCTGGGGTACCTCTCGCTCGACCGGCCGGCGGGCACGCTGTCGGGCGGCGAATCCCAGCGGGTCAAGATGATCCGCCACCTCGGGTCCGCGCTGACGGACGTGACCTACGTGTTCGACGAGCCGTCCATCGGCCTGCACCCGCACGACATCGACCGGATGAACGGACTGCTGCTGCGCCTGCGGGACAAGGGCAACACCGTCCTCGTCGTGGAGCACAAGCCCGAGACCATCGCGATCGCCGACCACGTCGTGGACCTCGGCCCCGGGGCCGGGTCCGAGGGCGGCGAGATCTGCTTCGAGGGCACGGTGGACGGGCTGCGGGCCAGCGGCACCGTCACCGGCCGCCACCTGGACGACCGCGCCTCTCTCAAGGACTCGGTCCGCGCGCCGGCGGGGTGGATCGGGGTGCGCGGGGCGAGCGCGCACAACGTGCGTGACGTGGACGTGGACATCCCTCTCGGGGTGCTGTGCGTGGTGACGGGGGTCGCGGGCTCGGGCAAGAGCTCGCTCATCCACGGCTCGGTGTCCCCGCGGGAGGGGGTCGTCGCGATCGACCAGTCGGCGATCCGGGGATCGCGCCGCAGCAACCCCGCGACCTACACCGGCCTGCTCGAGCCCATCCGCAAGGCCTTCGCCAAGGCGAACGGCGTCAAGCCCGCACTGTTCAGCCCGAACTCGGAGGGCGCGTGCCCCACGTGCAAGGGCGCGGGGGTCGTCTACACCGACCTCGGCATGATGGCGGGCGTAGCCACAACGTGTGACGACTGCGAGGGCCGCCGGTTCCAGGCCGAGGTGCTCGAGTACCGGCTGGGGGAGCGCAACATCGGCGAGGTGCTGGCGATGTCCGTGGCCGAGGCGGAGGACTTCTTCTCGGCGGGCGAGGCCCGCATCCCGGCGGCCCACAAGCTCCTGGTCCGCCTGCGGGACGTCGGGCTGGGCTACGTGCGGCTCGGCCAGCCGCTCACCACCTTGTCCGGGGGCGAGCGCCAGCGCCTCAAGCTGGCCGCCCAGATGGCCGAGAAGGCGGACGTCTACGTGCTGGACGAGCCGACGACCGGCCTGCACCTCGCGGACGTGCAGAACCTCCTGGGCATGCTCGACCGGCTCGTCGACGCGGGCAAGTCGGTCATCGTGATCGAGCACCATCAGGCGGTGATGGCCCACGCGGACTGGATCATCGATCTGGGCCCGGGCGCGGGCCACGACGGCGGGCGCGTCGTGTTCGAGGGCACCCCGGCCGACCTCGTCGCCGACGCCTCCACCGTCACCGGGGAGTACCTGGCCCGCTACGTCGGCGGGTGACGACCGCCGCGGGCCCGGCGTCGCCCGCCGCGGCGGCCGCGGGTACAAAGTCCCCATGACCGACTCCCGCGCTGTCCCTGATTCCTCGTCCGCCGCCGCGAGCACGTTCGTCCGCGTCTCCGGCCTCGTCGTGGACGAGGTGACCACCACGTCGCTGCGCGGTCACGCGGACCTGGGCGCCGACCATCTCACCGACTGGGGGACCGTGCACGGTGGCGTCTACGCGAGCATCGTGGAGTCCGCGGGCGGGGCGGGGGCCGGGTTCGCCGTCGCCGACCGGGGCCAGATCGCGGTGGGGGTCCACAACGGGACCGACTTCCTGCGCGCCTCCACCGGTGGGAGGGTCGAGGTGACCGCCGAGGCCCTGTTCCAGGGGCGCGGCCAGCAGCTGTGGGACGTGGTCATCACCCAGTCCGAGACCGGAAAGGTGCTGGCCCGCGGTCAGCTGCGGCTCCAGAACGTCGACCGCCCGGACGGCACTCGCGCGTGAGAGAGCGGGCCGGCTCAGCCGAGTCCGGCGCCCACCCGTCGGCACTGTTCGCGGATCCGCGCGTCGGCGGGATGATCCGGCTCGGTGGGCCGCCACCCGGAGGGCAGCTCCAGCTCGGCGAGGTCCGTCCACTCCTCGGCCGTGCCCGTGACGGCGTCCCGGTCGCGTGCGCCCAGCAGGAGGTACCCGGCGTAGGTGACCGCTTCCGCGGTCCGCGACTCGGGGGAGTCACCGTGTCCGTCCGCGATCAGCAACGAGTTGCTGCTGTTGAGGTCGCGGAGCGCGGACGCCAAGGTCGGTTCGTCCGGAGCCAGTTCGTCGCCGCGCGTATACCGGGCGATCTCGCGGAGCGCACGCCGGGTGTCCGCGCGAACGGCCCGGTGATGCGCCCGGCGGCCCAGTCCCCAGAGGACGACCAGCGCGGCGAGCACACCCACGACCGTGTCGAGCAGCCGCTCGCCGACCAGCGGCAGCGGCTGGTCCGGGACGTCGCCACCGGAGGCGGTGAGTAGCGCGAGCGGGGTGATGAGCGTGACCGCCAGACCGTAGTTGCGGGTGACCAGCAGTTCGATCGAGAACTGCAGCACCACGATCAGTCCGATGAGCCACCAGCCCGACGGTTGCAGCGCGGCGACCAGTAGGAACACCCCGAGCCCCGCGACCGTGCCGGTCAGCCGGTGCAGCGCCCGGTAGGTCCGTGCCACGCGGGGCCCGCCCTGGTGCAGGACGAGTGCGGAGAAGGCGATCACCCAGTACAGGTGCGGCTGGTCGGACCCGGCCAGGAGGGTGAGCAGGACGATCGACACCGCGGTGGCGGTCCCCACCGACGCCGCCACCGACCACGGCTCCCCGGGCCACCGCAGCCCGGTCCGCAGTCGCCGTCGCAGCGACCCGATGTGTCTGCGCTCGTCGCGGACGATCTCCCGCTCGGCCCGCCCGGCCGCGGCGGCGGACGGCATCTCCACATCTGCGGATTCGGGGTCCCCTTCGAGCCACCGGCCGGCGTCGGGATTGCGGGGATCCCAGGCGGGGTCGTCGCCGGGCACGATGTGTCGGCTCGCCCGCGCCGCGCGGGCGTCGTACTCGCGGTGGGCGGTGGCGAGCTCGGCGCTGATCGGCCCGGAAGGAGTCCACATACCCTCGGCGACGGCCTCTTCGGCGTCGGCGAGGGCCTGGGCCGCGGCGCGGTGTTGCGGCCGGCTGTCGGGTCCCGGTTCGGTGGCCGCGTAGGCCGCGACCGCGTCCCGCGCGCAGCGCACCGCTCGACGTTCCGGCCGGCGTGGATCGGGGAGAAGGTCCGCCATGGTCACCAGCCACGCCACGACGGCACCGACCGCGGTCATGCCCGGGACGAGGGCGGGTTCGGTGCCGTGCTCGCCGACCAGCAGGTACGCGATGCCGGCGGTCAGCACGAGGAAGTACGACCCGGGCGGACCGACGCGCAGCGCCAGGCACAGCCCGGCGGTGACGGTCGCCAGCAGCACCGCGGTCACCGCGAACGCGAGGTGGGAGCCCGCGGTGAACGCGCCGAGGGAGGTGGCGACGACCAGGCCCAGACCGATGCCGGCGACGGTCGCGGCGCGACGACGCAGCGGGGCGGCCGGGGCGTAGAGGACGGCGAAGGTCCCGGTGACGGTGAGCAGCCCCAGGTCGAAGCGCCCCAGCAGCGTCGGGACCGCCAGGCACAGCAGGACCGTGAGCCCCGCCTTGGTCGCATTGGGCAGCCGCGGGGGGCTCGGGGCCAGCGTGACGAGTGGTCGCAGGAGTTCTCCGGTTCGCGTCCTCGCCATGTGCTCCTCAGGCCGTCCTTCCGAATCGCTTGTGCAGTGCCTGCCTGCTCACCCCCAGGACCGTGCCGATCTCCGCCCAGCTCAACCCGTGCACTCTGGCGAATCGCACCGCGGCCGCCTCCTCGCGGGCGATCTCGGCCTTGGCCCGCGCGATGGCGGCCAGTCTGTCGACGGGGGAGTCCTCCGCGCTGAAGTCGAACGTCGTCTCCATTGTCACCACCTCATCCGTCAACCTACGTTGACACTACCGCCGATGTCAACCAGAGTTGACGCCAAGGGTGCGTCCCGGGGCGGTCCCGGGATACACTCCCGGGCATGTATCCCGGTGCCATCACCATGAAGCCCTGGCCCCGCCGCTGACGGCGGCGGAGACCACCTTCACCCCTCTCTCTCTCTGCACGCCGTCCACGGGCACACGCCGGGCGGCCATCTCGTGCTACCCGGCTCCACGACGAGCCGAAGAGGGCACCGTGCACCACGACCAGCATCATCACCAGCACCACCGACTCCCCGCGGGCCACCGCGCACACATCCGCCTGACCGACGTGGCGGTGACGCTCGGCGACCGCACCGTCCTGACCGGCGTCGACCTCACCGTCTCCGCGGCATCGCGGCTCGCCGTGGTGGGGGAGAACGGTCGGGGCAAGACGACGCTCCTGCGCGTCCTGGCCGGGCGGCACCGCCCGGACTCCGGAACCGTCTCACGGGTCGGACGGATAGGGACCGTCGACCAACACCTGGACGCCCCCGCGGCGCGCACGGTCGGCGACCTCGTCGCCGAGGAGATCGCCGACAGCCTGGCCGCCCTGCGCGCGGTGGACGCCGCCGCCGAAGCCATGGGGGCCGCGGTGCCCGGCGCCGACGACGAGTACGCGGCGGCGCTCGAGCTGGCCACCGCACTGGACGCGTGGGACGCCGACCGCCGCGTCGACGTCGCGCTCGCCGGGCTCGGCGCGTGCGACGACCGCGCGCGCCCGCTGGCGTCGCTGTCCGTGGGGCAGCGCTACCGGGTCCGCCTGGCCTGCGTCCTGGGCGCCCACCACGACCTGCTGCTGCTCGACGAGCCGACCAACCACCTCGACGCGTCCGGGCTGGAGTTCCTCACCGCCCGGCTGCGGGCGCACCCCGGCGGGGTCGCCGTCGTCTCGCACGATCGGGCGCTCCTGCGCGAGGTGGCGACGCATTTCTGCGACCTGGACCCGAGCCCGGACGGGAAGCCTCTGGTGTTCGGCGGCGGCTACGAGGGTTGGCTCGAGGGGCGCCGTCGTGTGCGCTCCGCGTGGGAGCAGGCCCACGCCGAGCAGCTCGACGAGCACCACAGACTCGCCCGCGCCGCGGACGAGGCTCGGGACCGGCTCCGCGACGGGTGGCGCCCCGCGAAGGGACACGGCAAGCATGAGCGGTCGACGCGCGCGGGCGGCACCGTCCGGGCGTTCGTCCGCCGCCGCGAGGAGCTCGAGCGCCACCGCGTATCCGTGCCGCCGCCTCCGCCGCGGTTCCGGTGGCCGGCGTGGGACGTCCCGGCCGGGCAGCGGGTGTTGACCTGCCGTGAGGTCGTCGTGTCGGGGCGGCTGCGCACGCCGGTTTCGTTCTCGCTCGACACCGGCGACCGACTACTGGTCACCGGCCCGAACGGGGCGGGCAAGTCGACGCTGCTCGCCCTGCTCGCGGGGGAGCTCGTCCCGGACCGTGGGGCGGTCGATCGTCGTCCTGCCGCGCGGGTCGCGTACCTGTCCCAGGAGGTGCCGGAGTGGGATCCGCTGCGGACCGCGGCGCAGATCTACACCGAGCACGTCAGTCGGCTGGGCCGTGCCGACGCGCCGGGGCTGACGTCGACCGGGCTCCTGGACCCGCGCGCCGCCGCCACCGCGGTGAGCCGGATGTCGCAGGGCCAGCAGCGTCGCCTCCACCTCGCGCTGTGCCTGGCCGCGCGGCCCGCGCTGCTGATACTGGATGAGCCGACCAACCACCTGTCGTCAACCCTGGTGGACGGGCTCACCGAGGCGCTGGTCACCGCGTCCTGCGCGGTGGGGGTGGCCACCCACGACCGTCAGCTCCTGCGGGACCTGTCCTCGTGGCCGGCCCTCGCCCTGACGCCGTCGGGAGTAGATTCTGTGCATGTCCGCTAACGCGAACCCCGGAAGCGTCGACATCAAGCGGCTGCGACGCGACCTGTACTCGGGCCGCGTCGGGCGCATCGACACGGTGGAGGTCCCGCCCATGTGGTTCCTGCAGGTCGACGGCCGCGGCGACCCCGACACCGCGCCGGCCTACCGCACTGCCGTCGAGTCGCTGTACGTCCTGTCGTACGCGATCCGGGCGATCGCGAAGTCGGAGCTCGGGCGGGTCCACACCGTGGGCCCGCTCGAGGGGCTCTGGTACGCCGACGATCCGCGGGTGTTCACCGCGCGGGACAAGGACGCGTGGAACTGGACGATGATGATCTGGCAGCCGGAGTGGATCACGCCGGAGGTCGTCGCCGCCGCGGGGGAGAGGGTGACGACGACGAGGGGCTCGGACGCCGGGGAGCGTGTGCGGTTCGCCCGGTTCGCGGAGGGTACGGCAGTGCAGACGCTGCACGTGGGGCCTTATGACGAGGAGGGGCCGGTCATCGCGCGGATGCACGCGGAGGCGATCGCGGGCCGGCGCGCGGTGCTGTCCGGCCACCATCACGAGATCTATCTCTCGGATCCGCGCAGGGTCGAGCCCGTGAGACTCAAGACGATCCTCCGCCAGCCCGTCGCGTCCGGCTGAGCCGCCGCCGCGCCGGGTCCGCTACGCGCCGGCCTCGAGAGAGTCGACGAGGCGCTGGGCGAGCGTGCGCAGTTGCAGCAGGTCCTCCTCCGACATGTCCAGCCTGCCGAGCAGGGAACACTGGATCGTCTCGGCCTCCGCGCGCAGCTTCTCGCCGGACTCGGTGAGGTGGACGTGGACGCTCCGGCCGTCGTCGGCGGACCGCGAGCGGGCGACGAGCCCGGCGTTCTCGAGGCGCGCCAGGAGCGGCGACAGTGTCCCGGAGTCCAGGTGGAGGCGGTCGCCCAGCTGGCGGACCGTGAGGCCGTCCTCCTCCCACAGGGCGAGCAGGGCGAGGTACTGCGGGTAGGTGAGTCCGACCGAGGCGAGGGCGTGCCGGTAGGCCGAGGTCGAGGCGCGCGAGGCCGCGTAGAGGGAGAAGCAGACCTGGTGGTCGAGGCGGAGATCGGCGGGCATAGGACCCAGTATCCCGGACATACCGGTTGCGCTCAACTCAGTTGTGCGCAACACTTCTGGCATGGACGATCTCACCCAGTCACACCGGACCGCACCCACACCGTCGTCGACCCGCAGGGGCCGGCGCATCGGGGCGGCGGCGCGCCACGTCGGCCGCTGGGCGCTCGGCGCCGCTCTGCTCGGCGCGGGCACCGGCCACCTCACGACCATGCGGCAGGAGTTCCAGGCGCAGGTCCCGACGTGGGTGCCCCTCGACCCGGACTTCGTCGTCGTCGCGTCCGGCGTCGTCGAGCTGGGCCTCGGCGCCTCGCTCATCCTCGCCCCGGCCCGCTTCCGTCCCGCGGTGGGCGGGGTGGCCGCCGCGTTCTTCGTCGCGATCTTCCCGGGCAACATCTCGCAGTACGTCACCGGCACCGCGGCCTTCGGGCTCGACACCGACCGCGACCGCTTCATCCGACTGTTCTTCCAGCCGGTCCTCGTGGTGTGGGCCCTGTGGTCCACCGGTGCGTGGCGCGCATGGCGGGCCCGGTCCCGCCACTGACGGGGCCCGCCGCTGACCGCATCCGTCGTCGACCGGCAGTCGCCGGTGGCCTCCATGCGTAGACTCGGCACCCATGCGCTTCGACGAGTACCGGAGTCGTGACGCCCTGGGTCTCGCCGCCCTCGTCCGCGGCGGTGAGGTGACGCCGAGGGAGCTGCTCGACGCCGCGACGCAGCGGGCCGACCTCGTGGCGCCGCAGCTCAACGCCATCGTCCGACGGATGGACGGCCCGGCGCGGGCCCGGGCCGCCGAGGAGCTGGCGGGACCGTTCGCCGGTGTACCGTTCCTGCTCAAGGACCTCGGCCAGGACTACCGGGGGATCCCCACCAGCGGCGGGTCGCGGGCCCTGGCCGAGGTGCCGGCGGCCGAGCACGCGACCGTCGTGCAGCGGTGGCTGGACGCGGGCCTGGTCGTCTTCGGCAAGACCAACACCCCGGAGTTCGGCGCGAAGGCCGTCACCGAACCGGCACTGTTCGGGCCGGCCCGGAACCCGTGGGATATGCGCCGCAGTCCCGGCGGGTCCTCGGGAGGGTCGGCGGCCGCCGTCGCGGCGGGTGTCGTGCCCGTCGCGGGCGCGAGCGACGGCGGCGGGTCCATCAGGATCCCGGCGGCCTGCTGCGGACTGGTCGGCCTCAAGCCCGGCCGCGGTATCGTCCCGATGGGTCCGGTACGCGGGGAGGCGATGCACGGCGCGGCGACCAACGGCGTCGTCTCGCGAACCGTCCGCGACACCGCCGCGATGCTGGACGTTCTCGCCGGCGGCGAGCCGGGCGGCCCGTACCTCCCGGCGATGCCGTCAGAGACGTTCCTGTCCCAGGTCGGCGCCGAGCCGGGTCGCCTGCGGATCGGGCTGGGCACGACGTCGTCCATCAACGCTTCGCCCCACCCGGAGGCGCTCGCGTCGGTCGAGTCCGCGGGCCGTGCGCTCGAGGGGCTCGGTCATCACGTCGAGGTTCTCGAGTCGCAGCCCGTCAACGATCTCGCACTGGCCCGCGACTTCCTCACCAGCTGGTTCGCGTACCTCGCGTGGACGGTGGAGAGCACCCGGCAGCGGACGGGATGCCGCGACCGGGACTTCGAGACGGATACCCGGATCGTCGCCGCGCTGGGCAGGTCGCAGAGCAGCGTGGACTACCTCACCGCGGTGATGCGACGCGACGACTACGTGCGCGAGTTGACCGCCTTCTTCTCGGGCTACGACCTGCTCATGACGCCCGGCCTCGCGGATCTGCCACCGCTCGTCGGCGCCCTCGACACCCCGCCGTGGGCCGTCCGGGGTGCGGAGGCGCTGCTGGCGACCCGGACCGCGCCGCTACTACGCCATTCCGGGTTCGCGGAGTCGATCATCGACGACAACTTGAGCTGGGTCCCGTACACGCAACTGGCCAACCTCACCGGGCGGCCGGCGATGTCGCTTCCGCTGCACTGGACGCCGGAGGGCCTGCCGATGGGGGTCCAGTTCGTCGCGCCCCTCGGCGGGGAGAGCCGGCTCCTGCGGCTCGCCGGGCAGCTCGAGCAGGCCCTGCCGTGGGCCGATCGCCAGCCGACGATAGACGGCGACGGCATCGCCGCACAGAGGATGTGACATCCCGGAGCGTGGCGAGGCGACCGGCGCCCGGCGCCCGGCGCGCCCTGATGGGGCCGCCGAGCATCGTCCCGACCGCGACCTCGAACCTACCCGCGTTTCGTCACCCGTGACGTTTCGACTGCATTGTCGAGCACGCACACGGCCGGCACACCGGGGCCGGGGACGCCGGCGCCGACCCGGACCCGGCGCGGCGCCCGCAGTCGCCGCCGGGCGGGCGACGCGAGACACCGGCGACACACCAGCCGGGTGGCACGACGACGCAGTGCGCGAGCGCGCCGTGGCGCGGTCCGGAGCCGACGTCGGCGGGCTCGGCGGCGTCGGAAGGTCCGGAGATATCAGCAGTGTCGCCGACGACAAGTCCGAGGCGGACGAGGGCGGGCGCAGTCACGTCGAGGCCGCCGGTCGAGAACGGTGGGACAACGCCAGCCCGGAGGATCACGGCCTGCGGCCATGTCACGTCGCGCGTCGTCGACCCCTTCTGGCCCGGCCACCGTATCCGCCAAGTGCCGATAATCTACATTATGTAAAGTAGAGGTCTGCGTATTGCATCAGATGAATCATCCCCGGGTCTTGAGCCGCGTTCTCGTTCGCAACTTCGATGTCGCTCCTGACCTGCGATGGCGCCCGCTTACGGATGGCGCCACCGACGGTCCGTGGCTCCGAGACCGCGTCTCAAGGCGGTTAGATGGCGATCTCCGAAACGTCGTTGACCTGCACGGGCTTCCGGGTGGTCTCATCAGTTGCATCACCGATTCAGTAGATGAAACGGCATCTTCAGTGCTTCCGCTGCTGCCGGATCGCTCTGGGCGGGCCCACTACCGGCGATCATCAAGGAATTCTGTGCCGATCTACAGCCGGTGGCCGCGAATACGCACAAGGCAGATACGCAGACCTTCCACCAACCACGCCCCGAAATAACAGACGAACCCCTTTAGGAGTTCCCGCTTGCCCGAGGCCTCGTAGGCGGCGATGAGTCGCTGGTAGACGCCGTAGGTGACCTC
>NZ_JAHBAV010000066.1 GCF_018390595.1 Dietzia massiliensis | reverse complement strand
GGGCGGACGCGGGCGGGGTCGGCGCCGAGGTAGGCGAACGTGCGGCGCGCGACCTCGTACCAGGTGGCGCGGCCCGCGCCGGCGGCGTGCAGGACGAGGCCACGGGTGTCGACCCCAGGGCTGTCGACGGCGGGAGCGGCGGTGTCGGTTCCGGTGCCCGCGTGCGCGGCGGCCTCGCCGGCGGCGTGGTGCGTGGCGGCCTCTCGGGTGGCGGCCTCGCGGGCGAGCATCTCGAGGATCGCCGCCGCCAGCGTGGGCGCGTGCGTGGGTGAGCCCCACTGGTCGTCGACCACGCTGACCTCGTCCCGCTCCCGTTCGAGTCGGGCCATGGTCGCCACGAAGTCTCCGCCCGGGATCGCCCACCGCTCCCGTTCCGGCCCGGTGTACAGCCACGACGTGCGCAGGATCGTCGCCTCGGGGTGGGCGGCCAGGACGGCGTGCTCGCCGGCCAGCTTGGTGCGGCCGTACACGGTGGCCGGGTCGGTGGCGTCGGTCGGCTCGAGCGCCGGCGCGGTCGCGGGATCGGGCCGCCCCGCCCCGCCGCGGCCGCGCGGCACCTCGCCGGAGAAGACGTAGTCGGTGCTGACGTGCACCAGCCGCAGCCCGCGTTCCCGGCACGCCTCGGCGAGGATCCGCGGCCCTTCGACGTTGACCAGGTGCGCCCCCGACTCGTCGGTCTCCGCGCCGTCGACGTCGGTGTACGCGGCCGCGTTGATCACCACCGCCGGCTGGTGACGGTCCAGATACCCGGCCACGGACTCCGCCCGGGTGATGTCCAGCTCGTCGCGGCCCGGCGCGAGCACCTCGCCCGGGTGGGCCAGCCGCAGGTGCGTACCCAGTTGTCCGCGCCCGCCGGTGACCAGCACGCGCGGCAGCGCGTCCCGGCGGGCGGCGGCGCCCTCGTCGTCGGCGTTCACAGTCTCCGCCCCTTCTCCCGGCGTAGGACATCCAGCAGATACCGGCCGTACCCCGACTTCTGCAGGGCGTGCGCGCGATCGGTGAGCTCGTCGTCGTCGATATATCCCATCCGCCACGCCACCTCCTCCGGGCAGCCGATCTTCAGGCCCTGCCGGTCTTCGATGGTCCGGACGTAGTTCCCCGCGTCGAGCAGCGAATCGTGGGTGCCCGTGTCCAGCCAGGCGGTACCCCTCGGCAGCACCTCGACCTGCAGGCGGCCCTGCTCCAGGTAGTGCCGGTTGATGTCGGTGATCTCGTACTCCCCGCGCGCCGACCTGGCCAGCCCGCGCGCGACGTCCACCACGTCCGCGCTATAGAAGTAGAGGCCCGGCACGGCGAAGTCCGACGACGGGTTCTCAGGCTTCTCCTCGAGGCTGATCGCGCGGCCGTCGGCGTCGAAGTCGATCACCCCGTACCGGCTCGGATCGGCCACCCGGTAGGCGAACACCGCGCCGCCGTCGAGGTCGGCGAACCGGCGCAGCTGCGTACCCATGCCGGGGCCGTAGAAGATGTTGTCGCCCAGGATCAACGCGACCGGCTCGTCGCCGATGTGGTCCGCGCCCAGCACGAACGCCTGCGCCAGGCCCTCCGGAGCGGCCTGCTCGACGTAGCTCAGCGTGATGCCGAACTGGCTGCCGTCGCCCAGCAACCGCCGGAACTGCGGGGCGTCCTCGGGAGTGGTGATGACGAGGACGTCGCGGATCCCCGCCAGCATGAGCGTGGACAGCGGGTAGTAGATCATCGGCTTGTCGTACACCGGCACCAGCTGCTTGCTCGTGGCCAACGTCAGCGGCCGCAGCCGGGTGCCGCTGCCACCGGCCAGGACGATGCCCTTCACCGCGTCACCCCCGCCGTCACAGGACCTTCTCCGTTCGGGCGTACGTCGCTTCGACCCGCTCCTTGACCGGCTCCCACCAGTCGCGGTGAGCGGCGTACCACTCGATGGTCTGCCGCAGGCCCTCGCGGAAGTCCGTGTGCTGCGGCTCCCAGCCCAGTTCCTCCCGGGTGGCGGAGGCGTCGATCGCGTAGCGCAGGTCGTGGCCCGGGCGGTCGGTGACGTGGTCGAACCCCGGGTCACCGCCGGTGCCCGAGACGCCCATGAGCTCGCAGATCATCCGCATGACCTCGAGGTTGGAGCGCTCGCCGTCGGCGCCGATGAGGTACGTCCGTCCCGGCTCGCCCGCCTCGAGGATGCGCAGGACCGCGGAGTTGTGGTCATCGACGTGGATCCAGTCCCGCACGTTGGCTCCACTGCCGTAGAGGCGGGGCCGCCTACCGTCGAGGATGTTGGTGATCTGCCGCGGGATGAACTTCTCCACGTGCTGGTAGGGCCCGTAGTTGTTCGAGCAGTTGCTGATCGTGGCGCGCACCCCGAAGCTGCGGACCCACGCGCGCACCAGCATGTCCGCGCCCGCCTTGGTCGCCGAGTACGGACTCGACGGGTTGTACGCCGTGGCCGGGGTGAACGTGGCCGGGTCGTCCAGTTCCAGGTCCCCGTAGACCTCGTCCGTCGAGACGTGGTGCAGGCGCACGTCGTGGCGCCGGCAGGCCTCGAGGATCGTGTACGTGCCCACGATGTTCGAGTGCACGAACGGCCACGGCGTGGCGAGCGAGTTGTCGTTGTGACTCTCCGCCGCGAAGTGCACGACCGCGTCGCGCGGCCCCGTCAGCTCGGAGACCAACCGGTCCGTGATCGCGGCGTCCGCACAGTCCGCCTCCACCAGCCGGACCCGGTCGGCGGGGAGCCCGTCCAGGTTCGCGCGATTGGCGGCGTACGTCATGGAGTCGAGCACCGTGACGTGGGCCTGCGGGTACTCGCGGACGACGGAGCGGACGAAGTTGGCGCCGATGAACCCGGCTCCCCCGGTGACGACGAGGCGCATGGGCACAACCCTACCGCCCGGCCGGACCGCCGCCCGACGACTCGTCGCCGCCCTGCGAAGGCGGGTGCCCTGCCGCCCAGCGACACTTGGTCTCGCGCGACCTGCGCGACTGCCGCACCGCCACCACCGCCAACGCCACGCCCGCCAGCAACGGCACCCACACCTTGCTGTACTCGATCAGGAACTCCACCCATCCCGGGACCGAGATCTCCGGGAGGGTGATCGACGGCAACGTGATGTCCGGCCAGGGGATGTCCGGCCACGGAATGCTCGGCAGGGAGAACTCCGGCCACGGGATGTCAATGTCCGGGATGCGCTCGAGGATCCAGTCGAGCACCGGCTCGAGGAGGCGGCCGATCAGGGGCAGCAGCACGATCATCGCGATCGCCCACCCCGACCTGCCGATGCCCGCCGCGACCGGGTAGACAGCGCGCTTCCACGGCGTCGACGCGATCGCCTCCAGCCGGGCCTCGGCGGCGGATCCGGGCGGCGGGTCGAAGTGCACGACGTCGCGGCCCTCGCGGAACGTCACCTGGCGGACCGCCGTGTGGAGCATGTTCGTGCGCACCTGGATGCGCGGGCTCGAGATCGGCGGCGCGGTGGTGTGCTCGCCCGGCTTCGGCGGGTCCGCGGTGAGCGAGAAGCGCCGGTCACTGATCTGCCGGGCGCGCGCGACCACCTCGCCGTCACGCAGCAGGGCACACCCCGGGGATGCGACGGCCGCTGGGGTGGCACCCTTCTTCGGCGGCTTCCGCTGCGGGTACCCGGGGTCGACGGTGCGGAGTTCCTCCGGCGAGCCCACCGCGAACTCGAGGACCCCGTGCTCGGGATGGTCGAGGCGCCAGATCTCCGGCACGCCGTCGGTGGTGGGGGCCTCGGGGACGGGCAGGTCGGGCGCTGGCCGGTTCTCGGTCATCGCGGGCAGGTCGGGCGCTGGCCGGTTCTCGGTCATCGCGGGCTCCTCGGCCGGCGGTCAGCCCCGCACCCTACTCGGCCCGGCGCTGCTCTCCGCCGGCCCCGGCGATCGCGCTCGGCGGCGGATCGGTCGACTCGCCATCGGCGCCTGCCTCGTCGTCGGGAGTCGTGTCGCCGTCGCGACGGGTCTCGTCATCGCGCTCGCGCCGGAGCGTCCGGTACTCCGCGACCATCTTCTCGCGGCGGCGGTTCTTCCACTCGCAAGCCCGGGTGTCACGCGGCGTCACCTGGATGACCTCCTCGGCCGCGATGCCGGATCGCAGCTGCCGGACCCTCAGCACCTCTGCGTCGAGTCGCACCCCGAAGACCACGGCCATGTTGACCAGCCATAGCCACAGGAGGAAGACGATGACGCCGGCCAGCGAGCCGTACACACGGTTGAAATTGCCGAAGTTGGAGACGAAGAAGCTCAGACCGGCCGTGGCGACGCCCATGATCGCCAACGCGGCCGCGGCCCCCAGTGATACCCACGAGAAAGGGCGCCCGGAGATGTTGGGCGCGAACCGGTAGAGGATCGCCAACGCCAAGATCATTGCGACCACGGCAGCCGGCCACTTGGCCACTCCCCACACGGCCAGCGCCGTGCTCCCGAGCCCGATCCAGCCGCCCACCGTCTCCGCCACCGGGCCACTGAACGCCAGGGCCACCCCGCCGATGGCGACCAGGACGACCAGCAGAGCGGTCAGCGTGAGACCAGCGGGCAGCAGTCGCCACGGCGGCCGCCCTTCCTCGATGCCGAACATCGCGTTCATGGCTCTGCCGAGCGCCCGCACGTATCGCGACGCCGACCACAGCGCGACCGCCGTACCCACGATGAGCGCGGTGCCCGCGGCCGGGGTCGTGACCAACGCCTCGACCGGCTCGCGGACGGGATCGAGCACCTCCGGCGGCGCGACGTCGGAGAGCATGTCCATCACCGCATCGACCGTTCTGGAGCCCTGCCCGAAAACGCCGAGCAACGACACCACCACCAGCACCGCCGGGAACAGCGAGAGGACGCCGTAGTAGGTGAGCGAACCGGCGAGGTCTGGGCCGCGGTCGCGGAGGAACTCAGCAACCGAGCGGACGAGCACCATGCGAACGGTGCGCAGTCCTCTGCGGATGGTGGCAGCGGGCCGGTCCGAAGTAGTCATACCCCGATTGTGGTCGCTGTCGACCCGTCCCGCGCCAGCCTCGCCGCGAACCTGCCCGCCCGGGGTCGGCAGGCCCGAAGCCGGCGGACCCGTGGCCCGATTTCGCCTGCCCGCCCACAGCCGCTCCCGGGCATGGCGTCTCGCGCGCACCGCGGGGTGTGCGAGACGCCATGCCCGGGAGCAGCTGCAGATGTCGCGTACATGCGCGGGAGCGAGACGCCATCGCCAGGAGCGGATGCGCGCGCGTGACGGACCGGGTGCGCGGGCGGGCCGAACGCAGGCGACAACCTGACCGAACGCAGGCGCACCGGGCCGGGCGGGTCAGTCGCGGTTGCGGGCCTGCTCCGCCTGGGCCTCGCGCCGGACGTCTGCGGCCTCGTCGATGGCCTTCTGCTGCTTCTCGGCCGCCTTGTCGCTGGCGGTGGTGTCGCGCGGCGGGAGCTGGATGTTCTCCTCGGCGTGCATGCCGGCTTGGAGCTCGCGGGCACGCTCCATCTCGGCGTCGACCTCTGCACCGAACAGGAAGGCGTTGTTGGTGATCCACAGCCACAGCAGGAAGACGATGACGCCGGCCAGCGAACCGTAGGTGGCGTTGTAACTGCCGAAGTTGGACACGTAGAAGAAGAAGCCGACAGTAGCGAGCCCCCACACCGCCAGGGCGACCACCGCGCCGACCGAGATCCAGCGGAACTTGGGCTGCTTGACGTTCGGGGCGAACCCGTAGAGGACCGCGAGGATGACGACGACGATGAGGACCAGCGCCGGCCACTTGGCGATGCCCCACACGGTGACCGCTGTCGAGCCGAGGCCGATCAGGTCACCCACCCACTCGGCGATCGGCCCGCTGACGACCAACATCACGCCGGCCAGGGCGACCAGGATCAGCAACACGGCGGTGAGCAGGATCATCATGGGCTTGAGCTTCCAGAAGGGGCGCCCCTCCTCGACCTCGTAGATGCGGTTCATGGCGCGACCGAAGGCGCCCACATACCCGGAGGCCGTCCAGAGGGCGCCGAGAACACCGGTGATCAGGGCGATCCCGGCGGCCGGGGTGTTGACCAGGCCCTCGATGGGCCCGCGGAGCTCGTTGAGGGTCTGCTCCGGTACCGAGCCCTCGACGAGACTCATCACGGCGTCGACCGTGGCCTGCCCCTGACCGAACACGCCTAGCAGGGAGACCACGGCGAGAAGTGCCGGGAACAGCGACAGGACGGCGAAGTAGGTGAGCGATGCCGCGAGGTCGGTGCAGTTGTCCTTGGAGAACTCCCCGGCGGCGCGTTTGAGGCCGACCTTCCAGGCGCCACCGGTGAGCTTGGTGGGCGACTCGGGCTTACCGTGATCGGGGTCGGCATCCGACCCGGGCTTGTTGGTGATATTGCGACTCGTCGTACTCATATCTTCAGACTCTCGCACCACCGGGGGCGTTCCGCATCCGCGTCGCGGCCCGCATCGTCGCGGACGCGCGCGGCCGTGCGCTCGGGAGCGCCGAGGGATACCGTGGCTCCCCTGTGATGTGGCGTCCGGACTCGGTGGGCTACCCTGTTCGGTGTCACGTCACCAAAGTGGTGCACGAACGCACACGCGACAACGATCAAAGGAGAAACCGATGAGCCTGTCCAACGCGATCCTCCGCGGCGTCACCGGCGCTTTCGTCCTCAATTCCGGCCTGAGCAAGCGGGGGATGCCCACCGAGGCCGCGCAGGGCCTGCAGGGCTTCGCCGCCACGGGCGTGCCCGCCGTGAACCAGATGGATCCGGACACCTTCGGCAAGTTCGTCGCCTACTCGGAGATCGGCATCGGTGCCGCGCTGCTCACCCCGGTGGTACCCCGCCGGATCGCCGGCGCGGCGCTCGGCGTCTTCTCGGCGGGCCTGCTGGCGATGTACTTCCGCAACCCGGACATGACCGAGTCCGACGGCATTCGCCCCAGCCAGGAGGGCATGTCCCTGGCCAAGGACGCGTTCATGGCCGCCATCGCCGGCGCGCTGGTCATCGACAACTCCTGAGATCCGGCCGGCGGGGCGCGGTGATGAACGCCTGCCGGAAAGCCGAGTAGACGGCCCGGCCCCGCCCCCGCGGGGCCGGGCCGTCGTCCCGCGACCGGGTGCCGACGCGGTCCGGATGCGAAGCCCATTCGCGTATCCGACCATGGGGCGATGACGCAGAACCCGGAGCCAGATTCCCCGGCCCGCCGGATGCGGATCGTCGTCACCGGCGCGAGCGGCAACGTGGGCACCCCGCTGGTGCGGAGGCTGCTGGCCGACGGCCACGACGTGGTGGGCCTGTGTCGCCGCATCCCACCCGCCACCCCTCCGTACAGCGGTGCCTCCTGGCATCGCGTCGACCTCTCGTACGCGCCTGCCGACTGGCGGGCGTGCCGCACCCGCGGAACAACTGCTGGACCGGCACGAGCGCAACCATCCCGGCACCCCGACCATCGCCCGCATCCGGCCCGCCTTCATCGTTCACGCAGAGGCCGCCTCGGGTCTGCTCCGCTACTTCACTCCGGCGCTCACTCCCGCGCGGTCGCTCCGGGCGCGGCCGGTGCACCTGCCCTACCGCGTGCTGCGTCAGCTCGTCCACATCAGCTGGCTGCTGCGCCTCCAGCCGGTCAGCATCGGCTGGGTCGATCTGGCGTTCGGCGCCCCGCTCATGCACACCACCCGCGCCCGCGCGGAGCTCGGCTGGCGCCCCACGGTCGCGGCGGACGAGGCGCTGCGCGAGGTGATCGACGCGATCGTCGCGGGCCGGGCCGGACCGTCACCACCGCTGCGCAAGCGGACACTGCTTGACGCGCTGGCGGGACTGCGCCGCGGCGGCGCGGTCGACGTCCGGCGACTGCCGTAGCCGCTGCGGCTCAGGCCCGGTCGGCGTCGGCGATCGCGCCGAGGATCGCGTCGGCGAGGTCGGCGCGGCACACGACGAGATCCGGCAGGTAGGTCTCCGCGACGTTGTACTCGAGCGGGGAGCCGTCGATCCGCACCGCCACGAGCCCGCGGGCCAGTGCGACCCCGGCAGGGGCCGCGGAGTCCCACTGGTACTGCCCGCCCGCGTGGATGTAGGCGTCGGCCTCGCCGCGGACGACGGCAGCCGCCTTGGCGCCGGCCGAGCCCAACGGCACCAGGTCCCCGTCCACCGCGCCGGCCACGGCACGGGCGAACGCGGGCGGGCGGGAGGCCGAGAGGACGATCCTCGGCCGGGAGCCCGTACGAGGGGGAAGAAGGCCTCCCCCGTGCACCCCGCCGTTGCCCACGGGGGCGGCGTAGATCTCGTCGTCGTCGACCCCACACACCACCCCGAGCGCCGGTAGTCCGACCGCTGCGGCGGTGAGTCGTGATGTCGCCGGGTCCCCGTCGCGCTCCCACAGCGCCACGTGCACGGCCCAGTCGGGGCGGTCACCGAGCCCGTACTCGCGGGTGCCGTCGACGGGGTCGATGATCCACACGCGGTCGGCGTCCACGCGGGAGAGATCGTCCTTGGACTCCTCGGACAGGACGGCGTCGCCGGGACGCGCGTCGGCGAGCCGCTCGAGCAGCAGCTCGTTGGCACGACGGTCGCCGATGTCGCCGAGCGTGCGCCCGGTGGGCCCGGAGGACCGGAGCTCCACCAGCAGACGGCCGGCGTCCTTGGCGAGGTCGACGGCGAGCTGCTGGTCCGGTGTGCGCGTGGCGGAGGTCATGGCCTCCAGCCTAGGAGGCTCACCGCCAGCGCGACCGGAGTCCCCTGCGCCGACCGTGTCCGTACTCGCGCGCGACGCGGGCGGGCTGATCCGGGCAACGATGCGCATCGGCCGCCACCCGGGCCGCCCCCCGTGACGGCAACGTGCCGCTCCGGGCCCCGCAGCGCTGGCAACCCCACACGGCCCCGTCCGCGGTCTCCTCGACAAAGCACACGCGCTCTCCGACCTCGTTCATGGGTCTCCTCGAGCACGGCGGCGGCCCCCTAGCCAGCGCGGTCCGCCTATATTGTCACAAATCTTTTATCGGCGGAAGTGGTGTCATGCGTTTGCATCGCACCAACCGGCCCCGGCCCCGTGGCGCGACCGCGGAGTCGGGCGAACAGACAGATCGGTCTAGACAAGGTGGCGCCTATATGTCTACTGTCTTACTCGACTTAATCAACCCACTACCTCAAAGGGGTGCCGATGAGGACTCTCATCGTGCTCGGCGTGGTCGGCGCCATCGCCCAACTCATCGACGGCTCCCTTGGCATGGCCTACGGCGTCACCTCCACGACGCTGCTGGTCGCGGCCGGTATCGCACCCGCGGCCGCGTCGGCGTCCGTGCACTTCGCCGAGATCGGCACCACCCTCGCGTCGGGCTTCTCCCACCACAAACTCGGCAACGTGGACTGGCGGATCGTGCGCATCCTCGCCGTCCCGGGCGCGATCGGCGCGTTCGCCGGCGCCACCATCCTCAGCAGCCTCCCGGCCGACGTGGCCAAGCCGGTCGTGGGCGTCATCCTGCTCGCGCTGGGCCTCTATGTCCTGTACCGCTTCCTCGCGCTCGGCGGCCGGCGCCCCGAGTTCAAGGGCCGCGTCCGCACGGCCTTCCTCGTCCCGCTCGGCCTCGTGGGCGGGACGCTCGACTCGCTCGGCGGCGGCGGATGGGGTCCCGTCGGCACGACCTCGTTACTGTCGTCGGGCCGGGTCGAACCCCGCAAGGTCGTGGGCTCGATCGACACCTCGGAGTTCGTGGTGGCCGTGGGCGGCTCGCTCGGCTTCCTCCTCGGCCTGGGCGCCGCCGGGATCGACTGGGGCTACGCGCTGGCGTTGCTCGTCGGCGGCGTGATCGTCGCGCCGTTCGCCGCATGGCTGGTCAAGCACCTGCCCGCGCGCGTGCTCGGCACCGCGGCCGGCGGTCTCATCGTGGTGACCAACGCGCGCACCCTGCTGCTCTGGGGCGAGGTGCCGGCCGCGGTCACCAACCCGATCCTCCTCGCCCTGGTCGCCGTCTGGCTCGTCCTGATCACGTGGGCCGTGCTCGCCGAGAGGAAGAGCCGGGGCGACGACGACGAGCTCAGCACCTCCGACCGCCCCGCCCCCACGGATAGCGCGGGACAGGTTCCCGTTCGCGCCTGAGATGTGAGCGCGCACAACGCCTGTCTCCCTGGCGGTGCCACTTGGTCGTTCGTCCAACTGGACGGTCGACCGAGTAGCTCACGACGACCCCGGCCACTTCTCCCACGCCACTCCCCACTCGCCCGAGGCGGGGGCTCTGGGAGACTGTGTCCCATGAGGGTCACCGCCAAGTCCGACTACGCGTTGCGTGCGCTCGTCGAACTCGCGGCGGCCCGCAGCGACGACCCCGCCCGCGACCCGAGGGACAGCCCGGTCAGCGCGGAGGAACTGGGGCGGCTACAGGACATCCCGCACGGTTTCCTCCAGGCGATCCTCTCGGACCTGCGTCGCGCGGGCCTGGTCGCCAGCCGTCGCGGCAAGACCGGTGGGTGGTTCCTCGGCCGGGACGCCGGCGAGATCACGGTCGCCGACGTGATGCGGGCCGTCGACGGGCCACTGGTCAGCGTTTACGACGTCCGGCCCGAGGCGGTGGTCTACAACGAGCGCGCGGCGGTCCTGCAGCACGTGTGGATCGCGTCGCGGGCGGCGCTGCGCCGGGTGATGGACGCGGTGACGATCGCCGACCTGGTCGCCGGGGACCTGCCGGGAGAGGTTCACGAGCTCACGCTGGACACCGACGCCTGGGAGCCCCGCTAGACACCGCTCGACCCACGGCCCGCATCGCAGCCCGGCACCGGCCCATGCGCAGTCGGCACTAGCCCGATGCGCAGCCGGAACCGGCCCAATGGGCAGCCGCCCCACAAGATGGCGTCTCGCCCGCCCCGCGGTACGCCCGCGCACAGCTTCCGTACCGCAGCCGCTCCTGAAGATGGCGTCTCGCCCCAGCCCCTGCCCGCCCACAACACAGCCGCTCCTCGCCATGGCGTCTCGCCCACCCCGCGGTGCGCGCGAGACGCCATCCCGGGGAGCGGCTGCGCATCTGGTGCGCGCGAGACGCCATCCCGGGGAGCGGCTGCGGGTAGGGGTGCGGCTGGCCCGGCGATGCCCGGCTCAGGCGTGAGTCGACGCCCCGGGCTGCTGCACCGCCGGCCGGTCGAGGTGCACCGAGAACCGGCGCACGAGCGCCTTCCAGACCAACGGGCCGCCCACGACCAGCACCAGCGTGATGATTCCGATCAACAATGGCGAGGCGCCGAGCATGGCCGAGGCCGTCACGGCGAGCACGATCGTGATGCCGCGGCGGATGAGCCCACCCGGCACGCGCCCGGCGAACCTGGAGCCGAAGAACGTGCCGATCGCCCCGCCGATGAGCAGCGGCACGAGCAGATTCCAGTCGACGCCGGTCACCATGACGTGCCCGATCGCGGCCGCGATGACCAGCGGGACCGCCTGCACGAGGTCGGTACCCACCAGCCGCAGCGCGGCGAGCGTCGGGTAGAGCAGCATGATGCACATCATGATGACGGTGCCCGAGCCCACCGAGGTGATGCCCACCATCAGTCCGCCGATCACGCCGACGAGCAGCGTGAGCACCGGCTTGACCGGCGGGTCCGGATCGTCACCGGTGCGGATGCGCCCGGACATCTCGAAGAACGCCCGCAGGAAGTAGGCCGTCGACGCCACGATGAGGGTCGCGCCGATGGCCTTCTTCAGCATCCCCTGCACGTCCTCGGCACCGAACGCGTGCACGAGCCACGCGCCGAGGTACGCCGTCGGCACCGAGCCGATGATCAGCCAGAGGGCGATCTTGAGATTGGGTTTACCGTGCCTCCAGTGCACGCCCGCGCCCACGACCTTGTTGACCGCGTTGACAACCAGGTCGTTGGCGACGGCCGCCGTCGGTGGGATGCCCACGAGGATGAGCGCCGGCGTCATGAGTGCGCCGCCGCCCATCCCCGTCAGGCCGATCACCACGCCGATGACGGCGCTGACGACCAGCAGGCCGAGCGAGTCGTAGGTCCACAGGGCCTCGGGCACCGGCTCAGATTCCCAGGATGGAGCTGAGGATCCGCTGCGCGACCTCTTCTGCGGTGCCGTCCTCGGGACGGATGTGCAGGTCCGGGGTCAGCGGCGGCTCGTACGGCGCGGAGACGCCGGTGAACTCGGCGATTTCGCCCGCGCGCGCCTTGGCGTAGAGGCCCTTGGGGTCGCGGGCCTCGCACTCGGCCAGCGGGGTGTCCACGAACACCTCGGTGAACGGCAGGTCGGCCTTGGCGTGGACCTGGCGCGCCGCGTCCCGGTCGGCGCGCATGGGCGAGATGAGGGAACAGATGACGACGACGCCGGCATCGGCGAACAGCGCCGCCACCTCGGCGGTGCGGCGGATGTTCTCCGCCCGGTCCTCGGCCGAGAACCCGAGGTCGGCATTGAGGCCGTGACGCAGGTTGTCGCCGTCGAGGATGTACGCCGGATGACCGGACTCGATGAGCAGACGCTCGACCTCGGAGGCGATGGTCGACTTGCCCGAGCCCGACAGGCCCGTCAGCCACAGGGTGCGGCCCTGGCCGCGGTCGCCGCGCTGGACGGCCCCGGCGTGCCAGACGACGTTGGACCCGGTGGTGGCGGGCCCGATGATCATGCCCGCACCCACCGTGTTCCCGGTGATCTCATCCACGAGGATGAACGCGCCCGTGTCGCGGTTGCGACGGTAGGGGTCGTACATCAGCGGCGTCTGCGTCCGAAGCCCGATGCGCCCGATCTCGTTGAGCTGGAGCTCGGTGGAGTCGGGGTCACGGTGCAGCGTGTTGACGTCGAGCCGGTACTCCATCCCCGTCACGATCGCCTTGGTCTCGCGCGTCGTGTGCTTGACGATGTAGCGCTTGTTGGTCTCGAGGGTCGTGTCGTCGGCGAACCAGCAGACCATGGCCTCGAGCTCGGTGCCCTGGTGCGGCCGGTTGCCGGGCCGGGCGATCATCTCGCCGCGGACGATGTCGATCTCGTCGTTGAGCGCGATCGTCACCGCGGCGGGAGCGGCGGCCTCGTCGAGCTCCACTCCGCCCGGGCCCCAGATCGCCTTGACGGTGGACTGCCGCCCGGACGGCATGACCACCACGTCGTCGTCGACCTTGATGATCCCACCCGCGACGGTCCCGGCGAAGGACCGGTGATCCAACCCGTCGGCGCGCTGGGGGCGGATCACGTACTGCACCGGGAACCGGACGTCGGTGAGGTTGCGGTCCGAGGCGATGTGCACGTTCTCGAGGTGGTCGAGCAGCGCCGGGCCCGTGTACCAGGGCATGGCGTCCGACCGCTCCACGACGTTGTCGCCCCTGAGCGCCGAGAGCGGCACGAAGGTGACGTCGTGGACCTCGAGCTTGGCGGCGAAGTCGGTGAACTCGGCGCGGATCGCCTCGAACGTGGCCTCGTCGTAGTCGATGAGGTCCATCTTGTTCACCGCCACGACCAGGCGCGGGATGCCCAGCAGTGCGGACAGGAAGGCGTGGCGGCGGGTCTGCTCGAGCACTCCCTTGCGGGCGTCGACGAGGATGATCGCCACGTCCGCGGTCGAGGCACCGGTGACCATGTTGCGCGTGTACTGCACGTGGCCCGGGGTGTCCGCGATGATGAACTTGCGCCGCGGGGTCGAGAAGTAGCGGTAGGCGACGTCGATCGTGATGCCCTGCTCGCGCTCGGACCGCAGCCCGTCGGTGAGCAGCGCGAGGTCGGTGTACTCGTCGCCGCGCTTGGCGGAGGTGGCCTCGATGGAGGCGAGTTGGTCCTCGAAGATGCCCTTGGAGTCGAACAGCAGTCGGCCGATGAGCGTCGACTTGCCGTCGTCGACGGAGCCGGCGGTCGCGATGCGCAGGAGCTGCGCGTGCTCGGCCATGGTCTGCAACTGGTCGGCCGCGCTCTCGGCGGTGGCCGGCGCGGTGTCCGTGGTGGGGGTGCTCATCAGAAGTAGCCCTCCTTCTTGCGGTCTTCCATGCCGGCCTCGGAGATCCGGTCATCGGCGCGGGTGGCGCCGCGTTCGGTGACGCGGGTGCCCGCGACCTCGGCGACGACGGCGGCGTTGTCGGCGGCGTCGGACTCGACGCAGCCCGTGCAGGTGGCGTCGCCGACGGTGCGGAAACGCACGAGCTCGGTGCGCGCCTCCTCGTGCGGCAGCGTCTCCAGGAAGCGGGTCTTGGCGAGGAGCATGCCGTCGCGCTCGATGACCTCGCGCTCGTGGGCGTAGTAGATCGGCGGCAGGTCGATGTCCTCGCGCTCGATGTACTGCCAGATGTCCAGCTCGGTCCAGTTGGACAGCGGGAACACGCGGATGTGCTCGCCCTTGCGGTGCTTGCCGTTGTACAGCTTCCACAGCTCGGGCCGCTGGGCGCGCGGGTCCCAGGCGCCGAACGCGTCGCGGAAGGAGAAGACGCGCTCCTTGGCGCGGGCCTTCTCCTCGTCGCGGCGGGCGCCACCGAAGACGGCGTCGAATCGGTTCTCCTGGATCCCACGCAGCAGGGCGGCGGTCTGGAGGCGGTTGCGGCTCGCGCCGACCCCGGTGTCCTCGACCACGCGTCCGGCGTCGATGTCGTCCTGGACGTGGGAGACGAGCAGCTGGACGCCGGTCTCCGCGACTACACGGTCGCGGTAGTCGATGACCTCGTCGAAGTTGTGGCCGGTGTCGACGTGCATGAGCGGGAACGGCATGGGCGCGGGCCAGAAGGCCTTGCGGGCGAGGTGGAACATCACCACCGAGTCCTTGCCGCCGGAGAACAGCATCCCCGGGCGTTCGAACTGTGCGGCTACCTCGCGGAAGATGTGGACGGACTCCGCCTCGAGCGCGTCGAGATGCGAGAGCGTCACCGCCGACCTCGTCGTCATGCGACCTCCAGTGTCGTGGGCTGGCCGGCGGACCGGACAGCACGGCAGACCGATCTGTCTACCTTCGGGCGTCCGGACCATCCTGCGCCCGCCCCGCCCGGTTTTCCATCTCGCCGACGGCAATCACCCCCGCCCCGTCGAAAAGTCGACATATGATGACGGATATGCGACACGAACCGACGCACCGGGTGCTCGCGGCGCTCCGCGCGCTCGCCACCGACGGCCCGCCCCTGCCGTTGACGGAGATCGCCAGGATGGCCGGGGCGAGTCGCTCGACCCTCCACGCGGTCCTGGCGGAGATGGACGCCCAGGGGTGGGCGGAGAAGACGCGGGCCGGGTGGCGGGCCGGGCCGGCCCTGCGCGAGGTGGGCGCGGCGCTGGCCACGGAGGTCGACCTGGTCCGGGCCGCCCGCCAGCCGCTCGAGGCCCTGGCGGACGCCACCGGGATCGCGGCGGTGGTGTTCGAGGTCCGCGACGGGATGGCCGAGGTCGTCGACTCGGTCGGCGCCGGCATGCGCACCGCTTCCCGGGAGGCGCTGCCCGTCGGCCACGTGGTGCCGGTGCGCGCCCCGTTCGCCCGCGAGCTGGCGGCCCGACTACCACTGGGCGAGCAACGTCAGTGGCTGGCCGACGCGGCGGGGCTGACCACCGCCGCGCGCGACCGGCTCGAGGTGGTGCTCCCGCAGATCGCGCGACGTGGCTGGTCCATCGAGCGGCTCACTCCCGCCCGCCGCGAGCTGCTGCGGATGGCCGACTCGTTGGAGACCTCCGGCATCGGCGCCCTGGTCCGTGACCGCGTGTCCGAGCTGTTCGTCGAACTCTCGGAGATCGACGTGACCGACGCCGAACTCGGCGGCGCCGCGGACCTGGCCGTGGCCTCGGTGGCGGCACCGAGCCCACGAGACATCTC
>NZ_JAHBAV010000065.1 GCF_018390595.1 Dietzia massiliensis | reverse complement strand
AGGGTGGGGCCAAATCAAAACAGCACAGCGGGGCCAAATGGGCTTGTCATTCTCACACTTGCCAGGTCGATAGAGACGTGTAGTTCCGGCTGAGCCTGTGTCGCTTACCCGTAGTGGTAGCGGCAGGTGGCGATTCGGACTTCGGTGTCGGTGACTTTGTAGACGAGTCGGTGCTCGTCGGTGATGCGTCTGGACCAGTATCCGGCGAAGTCGTATTTGAGGGGTTCGGGTTTGCCGATTCCTTCATTGCCGTTGCGGGTGATGTCCTGCAGGAGCAGGTTGATGCGTTTGAGGATCTTGCGGTCCTGTTGTTGCCACCAGAGGTAGTCCTGCCAGGCGTTGTCGTCCCAGACGAGTAGCACGTCAGTCGGCGTCGAGCAGGTCGCGCGCCTGTCCGCGGCCGGACTCGAGCCGCTCCATCGCATCGAGCAGGCGTCGGGCGTTGGCCGGTGATCGCATGAGGTGGGCGGTCTCGCGCAGGGACTCGTACTCGTCGAGAGACACCATCACCACCGGCTCGTGGCCGGCGCGGGTGATGATGACCTCTTCGCGGTCGTTGGTGACCCCGTCGAGGACCTCGGCGTAGCGGGCCCGGGACTCGGTGTAGCTCATTGTCTTCATCTCAACCCCTTCTGTACGCAAAAGTGTACAGGCCGCGGAGTCGGTGCTCCATTGTGACTTCCCGCGTCCCGCGCTTGTATGCAAAAGCCCCGCTACCCGACTTGGAGGGGTTGTCATGTCGACGCCGGAGAAGATCGCTCGAGCCTATGGGGTGCTCGTTGCACGGGGGGACAAGGTCACCGTGCGGGCCGTGCAGCGCGAAGCGGGGGTGCGCATCGGTGAGGTGGCCGCATGGATGCGCGAGCACGCCACCGGCGTTGGCGGGGATGTGCCGCCCGCGCCGGACTTGTCGGAGGCAATGTCGGCGATGGTGGCCTCGGTGTGGGCCGCGGCGTGGAAGCGGGCCGCCGAGCAGGCGGACGAGCAGGCCGCTGTGGCGCTGGATGCAGCCCGCGGCGGCGAGGCCGCCGCACTGGAGGCGGCCGAACAAGCGGAGTCGGAACGCGACGATGCTGTCGCGGTCCGCGACCGCGCCCTCGGCGAGCTCGAGGTAGTGCGCGGCGAGCTCGAGCAGCTGCGCGGTCAGCTCGAGACCGCACGCCAGGACGCGGCGGTCGCGCGCGCCAAGGCCGAGGAGTCCGACCGGGCACGGGTCCGGGCGGAGGCCACCTCGGACACCCTGCGGGAGGTCCTGGACTCGCTGCGTGAGACCGCTCGTAAGCCAGGCCAGTCGGATCAGCCGGGCCAGTCATAGCCAGCCCGTCAGAGCGCGACGCGCACAGACTGTCGGAAGGGGAACGCCATACTGACAGCCGAACCGGCCGTGAGGCCCGCGTGGGCGCCGCGGCGGAAGTCGCTAGCGACAGGAGTGTGGAATGTGGGATCTGGAGACCGCGCTGCTCGCTACCGCTGTCGTCGCTGGCGGCGCGGTGGCCTTGCCGCCGCTCGCGCGTGGGGTCGGCGGGTTTTGCGCGGTGATTGGCATGCTCGGTGTTGTGCAGGGTCGTACGTGGGCGCCCACGGTAGCGGCGCTCGGGCTCCTGGCGTGGTTCGTCGGTCATTGGTCGTTCGCGGTGCGCCACGGCGTGCACTATCGGTCGCGGATGGCGCTGTGGGTGATCGATAGGACCCCGCTGCGATGGACGATCCCGCAGTACTGGTAGCTACGCCGACAAGCGGCGCCCCGCTGACACATCCTGGTCAAGCCCCTGGAAGTGGTGTAACTGAATGGTGATCCTTCGTGGGTGGTCAGGCGGGTAGTTGCATCAGGTCATCGGTGCTCACCTCCGTCGGCGAGCTGGTGGCGGGGTCGGTGGTCAGGGTGAGTCGGCAGCGGCTGAGGACTTCGAGACCGAGGTAGCGGCGGCCTTCGGCCCATTCGTCGGTCTGCTCGGCCAGGACGGCGCCGATGAGGCGAACGATGGCATCCCGGTTCGGGAAGATCCCGACCACGTCGGTGCGGCGTCGGATCTCCCGGTTGAGCCGCTCGGTGGGGTTGTTGGACCAGATCTGCCGCCACACATCGTCGGGGAACGCGATAAACGCCAGCAGGTCCTCGCGGGCATCGCCGAGGTGGTCAGCAACCTCGGGCAGTCTGCCTTCGGTGTAGTCCAAGAGCCGGTCGAACTGGGCATTGACAGCCTCGGCGGTGGGCTGGTCGTAGACGCTATGCAGCATCGCCTTCACGGCCGGCCACATCGACTTGGGGCACACGGCCATGAGGTTTGCGGCGTAGTGGGTGCGACAGCGCTGCCAGGCGGCCCCGGGCAGGTTCGCCGCGATCGCCTCGATCAGCCCGGCGTGGGCATCGGAGGTCACCAGCCGGACTCCGCCCAGGCCACGGGCCACCAGGTCGGCGGACAGCGAGTCGATGCCGAGAGTTTTGACCAGCTTGTCCATCCGGCGGGTGGAGACCCCGGCCAGGTAGCAGTCCGCCACGACGGTGATCAGCGCGGATCCGGCCCGCTTGCGGCGCTCGAGCAGCCACTCGGGAAAGTAGGAGCCCGAGCGGAGCTTGGGGATGGCGACGTCGACGGTGCCGACACGGGTGTCCAGGGGGCGGTGGCGGTAACCGTTGCGGTAGTTGGTGCGCTCTGACGAGCGGGCGTTCCACTCGGCGCCGCACACGGCGTCGGCGTCCGCGGACAGCAGGGCGTTGATCATGGTCTCCCGGCAGCTCGCGCATCAGATCCGGTGACGCGTCGGTCAGGGCTTGGCTAAGCAGGCCTGCAGGGTCGACAATATGGGGTGCGGTCATCTGATGACTCCGTTCGAGGATTCGGTAGAAGGTTGACTCGAAGGATCACACGGTGGCCGCTCTACATCCGTACACAACACGGAATCGCAGACGATCTCGGCCACCGAGTTACACCACTCTATGGGGCACTACTGTGCGCCTTTCTCGATGGTGGTGACATGGTCGGTGGCGTCGAGGTAGCCGGAATCGCATAGGGCGGCCTCGAGAACCTGGGCATAGGGGAGGCGCAGTTCGGCAGCCATGCCGTCGAGCGTCGTTCGGGCTGGTAGGCCGCGCAAGCCGTGAGTGCGCCAAAGGTGCAGATTCTGCCGGGTGACCCCGATCCGGCGGGCCAACTCGGACTCGCTGACGCCGTAGGCCCGCTTATGGGCATCAATGAGTTCGACCAGGCGAGGGGTTTCCATGTGCCGAGTGTCCGCCTGCGCCGAGGGTGCCGTCAAGTAGTCGTTAACGGTTTCGACAAGTGCGACTTTACATAAGGTAACTTAGCGGCACCTCTAATTCCGCTGGTGAGTGCACATCCGGAGATGCTCACGTCCGCTACTGGAACCGGTTTGGCAACCGACACGATGCTGGCCCGGAGCGGCTGCCCGGTCCGGGTGCTGCGCGCCCCCGGCGTCGTCAGCCGTCGTAGGCGACCGTCTCCACGACGATCGGCCCGGCGACGGCCCCGCCGGTGGTGGTGAGTCGGTATTCGACCCGGCCCGGGCCGGTGGAGATCTGCGCCTCGTAGGGGTGGGAGATCGGATCGGGGATGCCCGTCGAGATCCGCGGGAACGGGACCTGCGCGATCTTCTCCCCGGTGGCCCCGGTGTCGAGGTTGCGCCACGAGAGGGTGGCGGTGAGGTTGCACGGACCCACCCCGGCGATGGCGAAGGCCCAGGCGACGGACGCCGTGTCCGGGTACCCGTCGCCGTCGAGCGTGGTGGAGATCGCGCCCGCGCACAGCCCCGTGGGTGAGCCGCCCACGGCGATCACGCGGTCGGGAGCGGGGAACAGTCGCGGGATGGCCTCGGAGGAGTCCTGGGCGTTCGCGGTGGCCGGGGCCGTGACGGCGGCGGTCAGTGCGACGGCCGTGACGGCGAGGAACGCCCCCACGGAGACGGTGGGCCGGCGGGTGATCCGCCGGGTCGAGCCGGTGGTGTCCACCCGCTCATCGTCGCACTGCGGACAGCGGCAGACAATAGTGGGCGAGGATTCCGCCACGTCGGACCGCCATGTCGAACACGGTGGCCGTGCCCGGAACGAGAACCCGTTCGACACCTGTCTGTAATGTCCGACGAGAGGCTCCGGAAGCGAGCCTCGGTCGGAAGGACACGGGATGATGGCACGAACGCGCGGTGGGGACGCCGACACCGTCCGGTCGGACGAGAACGGTCTCATCGCGGTCCTAGCCTTCGGCGGCATCGTCATGTCTCTCAGTCAGACGCTGGTCATCCCGCTGCTGGGCATGCTGCCGGCGATTCTCAACACCTCCGCGGTCAACGCCTCCTGGGTCGTCACCATCACGCTGCTCGCCGGAGCGGTGGCCGGTCCGCTCATGGGACGACTGGGAGACCTCTATCCGAAGAAGTACGTGCTCATCGGTTGCACGGCGGTCATGGTCGTCGGCTCGGTGCTGTGCGCACTGGCCACCTCGCTGTGGCCGATGCTCATCGGGCGCGCCCTGCAGGGCGTGGGAATCGGTGTGATCCCCATCGGCATCGCCACGATGCGCGAGATCCTCCCGGCGCGTCGACTCGCACCGGCGATCAGTCTGATGAGTTCGTCGCTCGGAGTGGGAGGGGCGCTCGGGCTCCCGGCGGCGGCCGCCCTGGCGCAATACGGTTCGTGGCAGTGGATGTTCTGGGGGTCCGGGGCCCTGGGCGTGGCGATCATCGTGATGATGACGGTGCGTCTCCGGACGCTGCCGGCCGCCAAACCGGACGGCACGCTCGACGTCGTCGGCGCGGTGGGGCTCGCGATCGCTCTCATCTCGCTGCTGCTCGCGGTGTCCAAGGGCGCCGACTGGGGCTGGGGCGCCCCGTTGACCCTCGGCCTGCTGGCGCTCACCGCGGTCTCGCTGCCCGGATGGGCGCTGTGGGTCCTCCGGCACCCGTCACCGATCGTGGACCTGCGGGTTGCCGCCCGTCGCCCCGTCCTGATGACCAACATCGCCTCGGTGACCATCGGCATGGGCCTCTATGCGCAGCTGCTGATCATGCCCCAGATTCTTCAGCTCCCGGTCGAGACCGGACACGGGTTGGGCCAGTCGATGGTGGCCATGGGGTTTTGGAGCGCGCCCGGCGGGCTGGCGATGATGGCGGTCTCCCCACTCAGCGGGAGACTCATCGGCACCCGCGGCCCCAAGACCACGCTCATCCTGGGAGCGCTGGTGGTCGCGGTCGGCTATGCGTCCGGGTTGTTCCTCATGGGATCGACCTGGGGTGTGGTGACCGTCGGCATCGTGGTGAGCGGCGGTGTGGGGCTGGCCTACGGTGCGATGCCCGCGCTGATCATGGCCTCGGTCCCCACCTCCGAGATGGGCTCGGCCAACAGCGTCAACACGCTCATGCGCTCCATCGGCACCACGACCTCTGCCGCGGTGCTCGGCGTGCTGCTCACCCAGATGTCCATGGACTTCGAGGGGCTGTTTGTCCCCACCGAGACCGGATTCCGGGTCGGTCTGATGTTCGGCTGCGGCGCGACCCTCCTTGCCGCGGCGGTCGCCGCCACGATCCCGCCACCGTGGGAGGACAAGGCCACGGCCCCAGCGGTGCCGGCGCGGGAGAGCTGAGCGGCCGGATCAGTACGCGCCGGACAGGATCCCGTCGGCCCGCGACCGGTCGATCTTGGTGGTGATGCCGCACGCCGTGCACGTGGCCGTGTACGACGACCCCAGCGGGATGATGGGGATGAAGAACAGGGAGAACGCTCGCTTCCGACGGTCGACCCGCTGTGCGGCGACGTTGCCGCAGTTCGGGCACGTGGCCCGGGCCAGCCCGAGGTTCCGGGACGAGTTCTTGAAACCGAAGATGAAGAACATCGGCCCAGCGTGACACCGCACCGGGCCGCACGCACCCGGTGCGGTGGAGTTCAGGACCCGGGACCCGAGCCGTCCGCGGTCGACCGGGCACGGGCCACGATCGCGTCGGCCAACTCCGCCGGCCGCTCGTCCGGGATCCAGTGGCTGACGCCGTTCATCTCGACGAACCGGTAGTCGGCGTCCACGTGCTCGCCGGTCCGCTCGGCGCCGCCGCGGCCCAGCGCGGTATCACGGTCGCTCCACACGAAGGTCGTCGGGACGCGGACCTTCGCGGTGGCGGCGCCGGGTGGGGCGAACGGCAGGGCCCGGTACCAACCCAGGCCCCCGGGGATAGCGCCGGTGGCGACCATCTCGTCGCGGTAGCGCTGGATCATCTCCGGCGTCATTCCCATGCCGGCGAGTGCCTTCGCGGGCCGCGGCCCAGGGGAGCTGAGCACGAGTTCCGGGATCAGCGGTAGCTGGAAGAACCCGATGTACCAGGAGCGCCGCAGCTGGTCGGACCTGACCATCGACGTGAGGAACGCCGCGGGATGGGGCACCGAGACGGCGGTGAGTGTGCGGACCCGGTCGGGGTGGGCGCCGGCCACACCCCACGCGACCGCCGCGCCCCAGTCGTGGCCCACCACGTGGGCGTCGGCGAGCCCGGCGGAGTCGAGGAGGGCGATCACGTCGCCGACCAGTTCTGGAAGACGGTAGGCGCGCCGACCGCGGGGCCTGGCGGATTCGCAGTACCCGCGCTGGTCCAGTGCGAGCGTGCGGTAGCCGGCCGCGTGCAGCAGCGGTGCCACGAGGTCCCAGCTGGACGTGCGCTGGGGGAACCCGTGAAGCAGGATGATCGCCTCACCGTGTTCGGGGCCGGAGTCGACGGCACGCAACTCCATGCCGTCGCGGGCGAACCACAGGTCCGGCCGTGGGTTGGTCGGATCAGCCGCGGACATATCCCCTCCTGACCGCCCGGTCGAGGATCCCGAGCGTCGCCTTGAGCGCCGATGCGTCCAGCACCGGCAGCACCCCCGAGTCACGCCAGTCCGGGTGCGCGTCGGCCCAGTCGTAGTAGCTCACGACCTCGGTCCGGTCCCCGCCGTCGAGCGGGATGAGGCGATAGCCGTAGGTATGGCCGATCGGGGGCTTGATGGTGCCATCGATGGTCCAGGCGATCTCGGCGTCCGGCTCGAACCGGGTGATGATCACCGTGACGTCGTATTCGCCCATGTCATAGTCACCCAGTGACTCGCGATCCATGTGGACCACGAACCTGTCGCCCTCGGCGGTGACCACCGGCCCCTCCGCTGACTGGAGCATGCCGGAGGAGTCGATGGCCACGTGGCCGTCCGGATCACAGAGCACGGCGAACACC
The DNA here is from genome assembly GCF_018390595.1 of Dietzia massiliensis. Lineage (GTDB taxonomy): Bacteria > Actinomycetota > Actinomycetes > Mycobacteriales > Mycobacteriaceae > Dietzia > Dietzia massiliensis. The sequence continues at coordinate 9,729 of NZ_JAHBAV010000065.1, read as the reverse complement.
CGGTCCGGGGTCGCCGCGATCACTCGCCGCGCCTCGAGGCGGTACACGGCGGCCGCACCACCGGTACCTGCACTGGCATCGGTACCTGCCCCAGCACCCGCATTGGCACTCGCACTGGCGGCCTCGCTGGCGGCGGCACCCTCGCTGGCGGCGGCCCGGCTTGCGGCGGCGTCCCGAGAGGAGGCGTTGTCGCTCATGGCGGCGACGCTACCCGTGCGCGCCGGGCCCCGGGGACGGTTGCACACCGGCCGAGGAGCCTCACGAGGAATCCGCCCCTCGGATTGCGATACGCCCGCGGAGTTCCGCGAGCGGATCGACTTCCGAGGCGCGAGGCGGGATCGGAGGGGCAGATCGTGCGGCGGGAGCCCGAAATCGTCCGCCGCAGGGCCCCGCCTCGCCCGCCACAGAGGCCCGAGAACACCGCGTCGCCCGCCACAGAGGCCCGAGAACACCGCGTCGACTGCGGCCGAGCCGCCTCCGCAGCCGCGCCGCCTATCGGAGCACGCGCCACCTAAGGGGCCCCATAGGCGGCGCGCAGTCCGATAGGCGGCGTGCGCTTTGATGGGCGGCGCGGAATCCGATGGGCGGCGTGCGAGCCCGCGGGCCCCTGGGCGGCGTGCGAGCCCGCAGGCCCCGGGGCGGCGTGCGCGGGCCCCTACTCGCCGCCCATCCCCGCGCCACCGGAGCGGGCCCGAATCAGACCCGCGCCGGGTCGGGCCGCTCCCACACGCGGTGGTTGGCCAGCAGCGGCGTGAGCGCGGGCACCACGCCGGCCGCGGAGTCCACCTGCACGACGCCCGGGGTGTCGGTGGTGATCCCGAAGTCGGCGTACCGGTCGACTGGTGCCAGTGTCGCTATGGCCTTCTTGTGCCGGTACATCTCGCTGATGAGGATGTCCGTGCGCGGGTTGGCGGGGAGATCGACCACCACGAGCGCGTCGAACTCGATGGACCGCTGCGTCTGATAGGTCCGTGACACCGACACGGCCTCGCCGGCCTCCGGATCACCGAGCATCCCGCCGGTCGGGGCGATCACCAGCGGCACCATGTCGTCGTCGAACACCGCCTGGACGAGGTCCGAGACCGCGTCGACGTCGGAGCCCTCGGTGACGAGGATGCCGATCTGGCGCCCGTCGGACGGCCACTCCTTACCGATCTGCGAGAGCGCCGGGCTGGTGACGACCTCGGCGACGGGCACCTTCGCCGGCGCGGGCAGGCCCAGGCCGGTGGCCACGGTGACGGCCAGGTCGTGGTCGATGTGCGCGAGCTGCTCGACCTGCCGGACCTTGATGGCCTGCTCGTAGCACTTGCCCAGCTCGAACGTGTACGCCTCGGCGACGTGCTCCTTCTCGACGTCGGTGAGGCTGTTGTAGAACAGCGTGGCCTGCGAGAAGTGATCGTCGAAGCTGGCCGGGGTGGCCCGCTCGATCTGCGATTCGGCGATCGTCTGCGCCACCTCGACCAGCGCGCCGTCGGTGGTGCCCGCCATGAACGGGCAGCCGCCGTCAAGACTGTTGGGCTGGTACGGAGCCACGCCCACGTGGTCGGCGGACTGGTGGAACCCGTCGCGGAACATGTCGTTGACGGGCGCGTGCGGGCGGTTGATCGGGATCTGCCCGAAGTTCGGCCCGCCCAGGCGCAGGAGCTGCGTGTCCAGGTAGGAGAACAAGCGGCCCTGCAGGAGCGGGTCGTTGGTGACGTCGATGCCCGGCACGAGGTGGCCCGGGTGGAACGCGACCTGCTCGGTCTCGGCGAAGAAGTTCTTGACGTTGGCGTTGAGCTCCATCGTGCCGATGACCTGCACAGGTGCGAGCTCCTCAGGCACGATCTTGGTCGGGTCCAGCAGGTCGATGCCGTGGAACATCTCGCTGACACCGTTCTCGTCGACCGTGTCGGGGAAGACCTGGATGCCGAGGTCCCACTTGGGGAAGGCGCCGGCCTCGATGGCGTCGGCCAGGTCGCGGCGATGGAAGTCCGGGTCCATGCCGCCGGTGATCTGGGCTTCTTCCCACACCTGCGAGTGGACGCCGAGGTGGGGCTTCCAGTGGAACTTCACCAGGCTCGTCTCGCCGGCGTCGTTGACGAGCCGGAAGGTGTGGACGCCGAAGCCCTCCATCATCCGGTACGAGCGCGGGATGCCGCGGTCGGACATGTTCCACAGGGTGTGGTGCTGAGCCTCGGTGTGCAGGGAGACGAAATCCCAGAAGGTGTCGTGCGCGCTCTGGGCCTGCGGGATCTCGCGGTCCGGGTGCGGCTTGGCGGCGTGGACGACGTCGGGGAACTTGATGGCGTCCTGGATGAAGAACACGGGGATGTTGTTGCCGACCAGGTCCCAGGTTCCCTCGTCGGTGTAGAACTTGGTCGCGAACCCGCGGGTGTCGCGGACGGTGTCGGCGGAGCCGCGGTTGCCGAGCACGGTGGAGAAGCGGACGAAGACCTCGGTCTCCTTGCCCTCGGCGAACACGCCGGCCTTGCAGACGCTGGCGGCGGCGCCGTTGGCGCGGAAGACGCCGTGCGCGCCGGCGCCGCGGGCGTGGACCACGCGCTCGGGGATGCGCTCGTGGTCGAAGTGCATGATCTTCTCGCGCAGGTGGTGGTCCTGCAGCAGCACGGGGCCGCGGCGGCCGGCCTTGAGCGAGTGGTCGGTGTCCGACAGGCGGGCGCCCTGCGCGGTGGTGAGGAAGGCGCCCTGCTGGCGCATGACCTCTTCGCGAGCCGTGACGGAGCCGGGCGGCTCGGCGCCGGTCGGGCCGTACGGGGTGGCGCCCTTCTGGTCCGCCTTGGGCGGCAGCGGGCTCGTGGGCTCGGTGGGCTCGTCCACGGTCGGCGGGCGGGAACCGGGGGTGCCGGGGACGACGTCGGCACCGCCGACCAGGTCGTCGGCGAGTTCCTCGGCCTTGTCCACGATCTTCTCGGCGGCGGACCGGGCGGCGGACTTGGAATCTGACCTCTTGTCGGGCATGGCGCTCCTTCTCGGGGTGGAATCGGACATCCAGGACTGCAGGCCCCCGCTGGGCAGCGGGGGGAACCGTGGGCGCGATTCTGCCCGTGCCCACGCACGACGCAACCGTTCGAACACGGGGAGAAAACCTTCACCCGCGCCTATTCTCAGAACATGACATCGCCCCCGGTCGCGCGCGAACACCTCCCGTACCCGGTCCTGTTGGCGGCGGCGTGGTCCGCGTGTCTGCTCCTCATCGCCGGTGGTGGCTGGCTGCTCGGGCAGGCGATCGGTCGGCTGTCGGTGATCATCGCGCCCGTCGCGATCGCGGTCCTGCTCGCGGCCATGCTCAGACCTCTCGTGGACCGGATCCCGCAGCGGGTCCCGCGTGCGGCGGCGGCCCTCGTCGTCGTCGTCGGGGTCCTGGCGGTCATCCTCGCCGCGCTCGCGGCGGTCACCACTCAGCTCGCCACCGGCGTGCCGCGGATGCGGGAGCAGATCTCCTCCGGCACCGACGCGGCGTTGCGGTGGCTCGAGGAGGGGCCGCTGCACCTCACGGCCGACCGGCTGCAGGAGGCGGTGGGGCAGGCGCGGACGTGGATCGAGTCCCACTCGGAGGCCGTGGCGGCCGGCGCCGTCCAGTTCGGGCACACCGCCGTCGACGCGGTGGCCGGGGTGCTCATCTGCCTGGTGGCGCTCTTCTTCTTCCTCTACCACGGCGAGAAGCTGTGGGAGTTCTTCGTGCGTTGGCTGCCGCGCGCGAGCCGCGCGCACGTCGATTCGGCGTTCCGTCACGGCTGGGGCAGCCTGGGCGCGTACACACGGACGCAACTCACGGTGGCCGCGATCAACGCGGCCGGGGTGGGTATCGGCGCGGCGCTGCTGCGCGTGCCGTTCGTGATCCCGATCGTCGTGGTGGTGTTCCTCGCGTCGTTCGTGCCGATCGTGGGGACGCTGGTCGCGGGCCTGGTGCCGACGGTGTTGGCGGTGGTCGAGCGGGGCCCGGCCATCGCGATCGCGATGCTGGCGATCGTCGTGGTCGTCCACCAGCTCGAGTCGCACGTGCTGCAGCCGATCCTCATGGGTCACGCGGTGGCGCTGCACCCGCTGGCGGTGATCCTCGTGGTCACGGCCGGCACGTACCTGTTCGGCATCGTCGGCGCACTGTTCGCGGTGCCGGTTACCGCGATGGCCAACACGATCGTGCGGTACCTCGCCGCGCGGGGGGATGGCGGCGCCGACGGTGGTGGCCCGGGGCCGGGCCTGGTGCCGGAGGTGGACGAGGTGTCGGGGCCGGACCGCGAGGGCCACGAAGACGGACACGACGACGAGGGCGACGACGAGCCCGGCCCGCGCGGTCGTCCCGCCGACTCCGGCGACCCCGCGGGACCGGCCGGGCATGCGGCGGCGGACGCCGGCCCTTCGCCCGGGTGAGCCGTCACAGGGGCCCGCGCCGCGCCACCCCGGGCGGCGCCGAGAGTGATCTCGGGGGCGTTGTCGAGGTGGTCCGTTCGAGCGTGGTGCGCGCGCCGCGCGAGCGGGTGTGGGCGCGCATCGTGACGCCCTGCGGCGTCGCCCACGAGTTCGGGCCCCTGCTGACCATGCGGTTCCCGGCCGCGCTCGTCGGCACGTCCATCGCGGACGTGCCGACGGGCCGTCCGGTCGGGCGGGCGTGGATCCTGCTGGCCGGTGTGATCCCGCTGGAGTTCGACGACCTGACGATCCTCGAGGTCTCGGCGCCCCGCTACTTCCGTGAGCGGTCCCGTCTCGGCTCGTGCCGCGTGTGGGAGCACCACCGTGACCTCGAGGCGCTGTCCGACGGAACGACCCGCGTCACCGACACCCTGCGCGCGGTGCCGCGGGCGGTGCTGCCGCGGCCGGTGGTGCGGGTGGTCGTCGGAGCGCTGTTCACCCACCGCCACCGTCGGCTCGTCCGGTGGGCGGACGCGACGGGCGGGACCCGCTAGAACCAGTCGCCCGGGACGTAGCCCGCGAGCGCCCCGACCGGTTCGCGGTATGCACCGTCGACGGCGGCGGCAGCGGCCGCGGACGCGATCCCCGGCGTGGCCGCGTGCGTGACAGCGGTCGGGACGGTCGGCATCGGGCGGGCCATACCCGCACGTCGAGGACCCGGCCGCGGTCGAGCGCATCATCGCCGAATTCATGAACGCGACCGAGCCCGGGCACATCGACCACGCGATGCTCGCCGCGGTCGCGGCCACGGATCCGCAGGCGGGAGACTAGGCAGCCGCCGGACATGACGCGGCTCCGGCTCCCTCGCGGGGGCCGGAGCCGGGAGTCGGATCGGGGCGATCAGACCGTCAGAGACTTACGACTCACGCATCGGCACCGGGCGCGATCGCGGTGTCAGCGCCGGGATCGATGATCTCGTCCTCGACGTCGGCGTCCTCGTCGGCGTCGTCATCATCCGGGACCTCGGCGTCGATGCCCTGGAGGATGTCGATCGCGCCCTGGATGTCGCCGGAGAACGCGGCGTCCACGGCGGCCTGGGCGTTGGCGGCACAGTCCTCGCCGCTCAGGCCGGGCGCCACACCCTGGGCCGAGCCGAGGAAGTCGTAGGCGTCGATGGTGTCGCAGAGCTGCTCGGCGATGGCGGAGACCTCAGCGGGGGTCTCGACGACCTCGGCGGGGGTCTCGACGGTCTCACCCGCGCCGAGCGAACCGGCGTCTACACCGGGGACGGCGCTCTGAGCCGAGGCGAGCCCGGCACCGGCGAAGGACAGGGCGGCGGCGGAACCGATGACAGCGATGGTCTTCTTCATATGCGTCACACCTTCCTATCGGGATTCCGGAGGATCTCCCCGGCGATACGGGGCTCACCGTAACGGTCGACAGGCGCCCTGGCTGTGACGATGGTCACGCATGCGGGGCTTCCGGCCGGACGTGCAGGGCCGCTGCCCAGGGAAAACGCTGCGAGTACGAATTCTTCTTCATTCCCCCACCCGGAGCTCCGATCGTTTGCCGGACCGGGTGCTTTCGGGGAGTCTTAGCGCATGAGTGGAACCGCCGAGATCTATGACGCCGTCCTCGACCCGGGCAAGCTGGACTTGCTGCGCGGGTGGGTCCGCCGGCAGGACTGGTTCGACGGTGATCCCGAGCGCCTGGAACAGGTGACGGCCTACCGCTTCGTCGACCCGGACGGTGAGGTCGGGATGGAGTCGTTCCTGCTCTCCGACGGCTCCCGGACCTACCACGTGCCCGTGACGTACCGGGGCGGCGAGCTCTCCGACGCCTCCGAGGCGCTCGTCGGGACGATGGAGCATTCGGTCCTCGGTCGGCGCTGGGTCTACGACGCTCCCGCCGACCCCGTCTACGTGACCGAGGTCTGCCGCGTGATCAGCCACCGCGACACCGCCGCCGACCACCTGCAGGTCGAGGAGGGCACGGTCACCCCGTCCCCGGTCAACATCCGCGGCGGCGGCGACGGGCTCGGACAGTCCCCCGAGGCGAGCCCGCGGGTCATCCGCGTCGTCAACGAGGAGAACGACGCCGAGGCCGACCGTCCGCTCATCGGCTCCCCGGGCACGCTCAGCGGGACGTGGGAGGACGGGGACGGCACGCACACCGCGGTCCTCGTCGTCGTCACCTAGGCCGCCAGGCCGCGCACCACACCACAACGCCCGCCCCGACGGATGCCGGGGCGGGCGTTCGCGTTGTAGCGGCGGCGGAGGAGGCCGGCGCCGGGCCGGATCAGGCGCTCTTGATGGCCGAGATCTCCAGCTCGAGGGTGATCTTCTCCGAGACCAGCACGCCGCCGGTCTCGAGCGCGGCGTTCCAGGTCAGGCCGAAGTCGGTGCGATTGAGGGTGGTGGTGCCCTCGAAGCCCGCGCGCTGGTTGCCGAACGGGTCGGTGGCGGTGCCCTCGTACTCGAACGGGATGGTCACGGACTTGGTGGTGCCCTTGATGGTGAGGTCGCCGGTCACGTCGACGCCACCCGAACCGTTAGGGGCGATCTTCGTCGAGGTGAAGGTGATCTCGGGGTGGTTCTCCATGTCGAAGAAGTCGTTGGACTTCAGGTGGCCGTCGCGGTCGGCGTTGCGGGTGTCGATCGACGAGGCGTTGATGGTGACCTCGGCCTTCGCGCCCTCGATGCCCTCCGCGGGCACGGTGACGGTGCCCGTGAAGTCGTTGAAGGCACCGCGCACCTTGGTGATCATCGCGTGACGCGTGACGAACCCGAGACGCGTGTGCGTGGGATCGAGGGACCAGGTGCCGGTCAGGTCGTTGAGGCTCGCGGTCATGGTGACTCCTTGTGGGATCGGTCCGGTTGACGCCGGACGCTGTCTTGTTGTTGTGTCACCAACGATAGGGCGGGCCCTGTGATGTGTCAACTATTGATAGGTGTGAATCAGATCATACCTCAGGCGGGGGCGAGGGACGGCGACGTCGACGGTCGTTGTCATGCGGTTCTCCCCGGATCGGCCCCGGGGTCCACTGCGGGGTCCGGGCGGCCGTACACAGTGCGCACCCACATGTCCGCGGCGACGGTGAGCAGCGGTTCCCGCGTGCGGCCCGGGTCGTACGCCAGTTGCTCGAGGACGGTCTCGTTGATGTGGATGAGCCCCTCGGCGAGCGCGTCGGCGTCGACACCCTCCGGGGCCCGACCGGCCGCGCGCTCGGCGCGGAGGAACTCGGCGACCTGCGCGGCGAGGGCCCGGCGACCGTCGTCCCACAGGGTGCGGGTCTGGGCGTGCTTACTGCGCGCGGTGAGTAGAGCCCGGTAGATGTGAGCCTTGTCCAGGACCCGGTCGGTCAGCCGCTCGAGCGCGGCGGTGACCCGGGTGCGGAACTCCCCCTCGCCGCGCACCGCGGTCTCGACGGCGGCGTTCGACTCGTCCTGCACCATAGCCAGCAGCACGCCCACCGCGGCGGCCTTGGAGTCGAAGTAGAAGTAGAACGCCGACCGGGTGATGCCGGCGGACTCGGTGAGGTCGGCCACCGAGATGTCGTCCAGCGCGGTGGTCTTGAGGCGGTCGTCGAGCGCGGCGAGCAGCGCCTCGCGCCGCCGGTCGCCCCGCGGGGAGGTGGTGCCGGCCGGCGCCGCGGGTGTCATGTCGTCACCTCGGGCCGGAGGGCGGGTCCGTGGGCGCGGGCGAGTCCTCGGGGTAATTCACGGGTACGCATGTCGTGTTCATACATGAAGTAGGCGACCTGTTGCTGATCCCGGGGCGTGTCGAGCATGGAGCGCGCCGATCACGGCGATCCGTAGGTCGCGGTCATACGAACCCCTTCGCGCGGTCCGCGGCGAGGCGCACCCACCAGGAAAACGAGTTATGGCGTGCCGCACGGGTCCGCGCTGCGGGCGGGGACGTGGCCACCGGCCGTGGGGAAGTGGCCTGCCCCGCGCCCTCGCGGCGCACTGTCCGGTCAAGGCTATATGATGGATCAACTATAGTGAACGCATGAGCACCGTAGCCCCCGGACCACAGCCCCGCGTCGCCTTCGGCCTCGACACCTTCGGCGACACCACGGTCGACCGCGACGGCCGGCCCGTCCACCACGCGCAGGTCCTGCGCGACGTCGTGGAGCAGGCCGTCCTCGCCGATCAGGTGGGCGTCGACGCGATCGGGATCGGCGAGCACCACCGCCCCGACTTCGCGGTCTCCGCCCCCGACGTGGTGCTGGCCGGCATCGCCACGCGCACCGAGCGCATCACCCTCGGCTCGGCCGTCACCGTCCTGTCCAGCGACGACCCGATCCGCGTCTTCCAGCGCTTCGCCACCATCGACGCGCTGTCCAACGGCCGCGCGGAGGTCGTGCTGGGCCGCGGCTCCTTCACCGAGTCGTTCCCGCTGTTCGGCTTCGACCTGTCCCAGTACGAGCAGCTGTTCAGCGAGAAGCTGGACCTGTTCGCCGCGCTGCTGCCCGAGGGGCCGGTGACGTGGTCGGGTGAGCTGCGGCCGCCGCTCGTCGACCAGCACGTCTACCCCAAGACGGAGAACGGGCTGAGCGCCTGGATCGCGGTGGGCGGCAGCCCCGAGTCCGTGGTCCGCGCGGCCCGCTACCGGATGCCGCTCATGCTGGCGATCATCGGCGGGCCCGCCGGTCGGTTCGCGCCGTTCGCCGACCTCTACCGCGAGGCCAACGCCCAGCTCGCGGGGACCGATGCGCCGCGTTTGCCGATCGCCGTCCACTCGCCCGGCTTCGTCGCGGAGACCGATGCGAAGGCCGCCGAGCTGTCCGCGCGGCACTGGATCGTCAATCGCAACCAGATCGGCCGCGAGCGCGGCTGGGGCGACGCGACCGAGGCCGACTTCCACCGCGAGGTCCGCTCGGGCGCCATGTACGTCGGCTCGCCGGAGACGGTCGCGCAGAAGATCGCCACCACGGTCCGCACGCTGGGCCTGGACCGCTTCGACCTCAAGTACGCCAGCGGCCCCAACCCGCACGAGGACCTCATGACCTGCATCGACCTGTACGGCCGCAAGGTCATCCCGCGCGTGCGCGAGCTGCTCGCCGAGGCCGGGTACACGCCGGGTGTGCCGCAGACGGTCTCGCGTCTGTGACGTAGCTTTCGTCCGGCGTCCGGAATCTGCACGATCGGGCGTGGCGGGTCTACGGTGATGCCATGCTGTTCGCTTTCTCCGTCGCCCCGACGTCCACCGCGGACGAGTCGGCGTCCATGAGCAAGGCGGTCGCCGAGGCGGTCCGGGTGGTCCGCGAGTCCGGTCTGCCGCACGAGACGACCTCGATGTTCACGACCATCGAGGGCGAGTGGGACGAGGTCATGCCCGTCATCCGCGCCGCGACCGACGCCGTGCTGGCCG
>NZ_JAHBAV010000064.1 GCF_018390595.1 Dietzia massiliensis | reverse complement strand
TGGTACTGCACTCGCGAGGGTGTGGGAGAGTAGGACACCGCCGAACACAACTTCACAACGCGCGAACCCCGAACCCCACGGTTCGGGGTTCCCGCCATTTCAGCGACCCACCACCACAGACATCACGCGACGCGCCAACGCCGAATCCACGAGCCCCTCGAGGCTGACCAAACGGCCATCGGCGTCCGTCAACGGCACCCGCCAATTCGGATACTCATCCGACGTACCCGGCATGTTCACCGGGCGGCGATCGCCCACCAGATCCGACACCGACACCGCCACGAGCAACGACGGCGCAGCCGCCACGAAGCGGTGAAGTGCCACCACCAGATCATCCGGGGAATCGCCCTCGAGAAGATCCCGATCGCGGACCTCCTTACGGAACGCCTCGATCTCGGCCGCCGCGGACCGACGCTCCTCCTCGACGTCGCCGGTGAGCTGGCCGAGCTCTTCACGAACATCCACGTGGACGAGATCGACATACCCGGCCGTCGGGGGAAGATCATGCGTCGTCACCGACGCCATACACAGGCGGCGATACTCCTCCGGCGGAACCGGCTCGTCGTCACGCTTCTCGAACCACATCACCGACGTACCCAACACCCCGAGATCGGACAACGTCTCCCGCACCCCCGGAGCCACCGTGCCCAGGTCTTCACCGACCACCACGGCGCCGGCCCGCGTGGCCTCCAACGCGAGGACACCGAGCATGGCCTCGTGGTCATACCGGACATACGTCCCCTCGGTGGGCGGAGCGCCCTCAGGAATCCACCACAGGCGGAAGAGCCCGAGGATGTGATCGATACGCACCCCACCGGAATCCCGGAGCGCGGCGCGAACGATGTCGCGGAATGGCGCGTAACCCTCCTCCGCCAGAGCATCCGGTCGCAGCGGCGGCTGCGACCAGTCCTGACCCAGCTGGTTGTACGCATCCGGCGGCGCGCCCACCGAGACGCCGCGGGCGAGCGACCGGTTCAGAGACCACGCATCCGCCCCGGTCGGATGGACGCCGACCGCCAGATCGTGGAGGACGCCCAGCCGCATACCGGCTCCGACCGCCTCGCTCTGCGCAAGCCCCCGCTGCTGCGAGACCTGCCACTGCAACCACTCATGGAAACGGACCTCCTCCGCGTGCTCGGTGGCAAAGCGCGCGACGGACTCCGAGTCCGGATCCCTCAGCTCCTCCGGCCACTCGCTCCAGTCAGGCCCGTGCCCGCCGGCCAGTGCGCACCACGTGGCGAACCCCCTCAGCCCCGGCTGTTCGACGGCGAACCGGTCGAACGACTCAGAGCGTCGCGGCGAGAGCGGAACGGCGAAGAGGAGGCGCAGTGCCTCCAACTTCGCGGACCACGACGCGTCCCGGTCGATGGTGTCCTTCTCGTTGGATTCCGCTGCCTCCCGCGCGAGCGCATCGACCCGCGCGCGATCAGCGGCGGGTAGCTCCGCGTATTCGGGCACCAGCTCCGGACGTAGGTACAGGGGAGAGGCGAAACGGCGGGTCGTCGGCAGGTACGGCGACGGACCGACCGGCGGGTACGGCTCGCCGGCATGCATCGGATTGACCAACACGAAATCCGCGCCCGTCTCCCGGCCGGCCCAGCCGCAGAGGTCGCCGAGGTCGGCGAGATCCCCGACGCCCCACGACTGCCGCGAACGCACCTGATAAATCTGCGCGGCCAGGCCGACGGCCCTGCGCTCTTTCAGGCCGCGAGGGACCGGGATCGTCGGCGGGTAGACGAGCAGGGTGCACTCACTCGACTCGGGTTCGCGGTCCGGAACCTCCACCACGGCGGAGACGCGATGCCATCCCGCGGGCAGCGCGGCCGGCACCTGGAGCGTCACCCGTTCGACTGTGACGCCGTCGACCTCACGGGCTGCCCGCGGCTCATCGAGGGGGAGCAGGGTCACCGGGACATCCGTGTCCTCGAGCAGGACCGACACGGTCACCTTCGCGCCGTGCGGGACATGGACCGGGCACCCTATGGCGGTACCCTGACGTGCCACCAGAGACGGCGGCAGAACACGCCGCCAGGGACGCACGCGAACGGCCGCCAGGGCCTCGTGTTCCGAAACGCCGAGCTCGTCGTCGTCGTCGACAGCAACCGGTACGCCCATCGCGGCGAGCACCGCGCGCACAGTGCGGGCGGGGATCTCCCGGTGCACGCCCTGCGCGTCGTCATAACTCGTGGCGACCCCGCACACCTCGGCGAGCTCGGCCAGGACAGGGGAGACGATGTCATTCGCAGTCACGCGGTCCACTGTGCCACCGGCCGCGCAGTCGACGCGCCGGTCGACGAAAACGGACCACACTCCGCGAAGCGCGGCCGCACCACGTAGCCTGACGGAACACGAACCTGTTCGCCCAGAGAAAGAGCGTGGCCCACCCATGACCGAGGCATTCATCTACGACGCCATCCGGACACCGCGAGGTAAGGGCAAGCCCGGCGGTGCCCTACACGGGGTCAAGCCGATCGACCTGGTGGTCGGCCTCATCGAGGAGACGCGCCGTCGGTTCCCCGATCTCGACGAGAACCGCATCTCGGACATCATCCTCGGCATCGTCACCCCGCTCGGTGACCAGGGGATGGACCTGCCCCGCATCGCGGCCCTGGCCGCCGGCATGCCCGACACGGTCGCCGGCGTGCAGATCAACCGCTTCTGTGCCTCCGGGCTGACGTCCATCAACATGGCCGCCCAGAAGATCCGCTCCGGATGGGACGAGGTCGTCTTCGCCGGTGGGGTGGAGTCCATGTCCCGCGTCCCCATGGGCACCGACGGTGGCGCCTGGGCGATGGACCCCGCCACCAACTACGACACCTACTTCTCGCCCCAGGGCATCGGCGCCGACCTCATCGCCACCCTCGAGGGCTTCACCCGCGAGGACGTGGACCGCTACGCCGAGCGCTCGCAGCGACTCGCCGCCCGGGCCTGGGAGGAGGGCCGGTTCGCCAGGTCGGTCGTGCCCGTCAAGGACATCAACGGCATCACCATCCTCGACCACGACGAACACATGCGACCCGGCACCACCGTCGAGGCGCTCGCCGGGCTCAAGCCCTCCTTCGCCATGGTCGGCGACATGGGCGGGTTCGACGCCGTCGCGCTGCAGAAGTACCACTGGGTCGAGGAGATCAACCACGTCCACCACGGCGGCAACTCGTCCGGCATCGTCGACGGCGCCGCACTCGTGGTCGTCGGATCGGAGAAGGCCGGGCAGGAGATGGGCATGACCCCGCGCGCCCGCGTCGTCGCCGCGGCCACCTCCGGTGCCGACACCACCATCATGCTGACCGGGCCCACCCCGGCGGCCAAGAAGGCGCTCGCCACCGCCGGCCTGACCCCCGACGACATCGACCTGTGGGAGCTCAACGAGGCCTTCGCCTCCGTCGTGCTGCGCTTCCAGAAAGACATGAACATCCCCGACGAGAAGCTCAACGTCAACGGCGGCGCCATCGCCATGGGGCACCCCCTCGGCGCGACCGGCGCGATGATCACCGGCACGGTGCTCGACGAGCTCGAGCGCACCGGCGGCAAGCGCGCCCTCATCACCCTCTGCGTGGGTGGCGGCATGGGCGTGGCCACCATCATCGAACGCGTCTGACCCGCACCGACACCACAGCGATACAGGAGTACAGAACCAGTGAGCGACAACATGTTCCGGTGGGAGCAGGACGGCGACGGCATCGTCACCCTCACCATGGACGACCCCGACCACGGCGCCAACACGATGAACACCCGCTTCATCGACGACTTCTCCGCCACCGTCGACCGCATCGTGGCCGAGAAGGACTCCATCAAGGGAGTCGTCCTCACCTCCGCCAAGAAGAGCTTCTTCGGCGGCGGCGACCTCAAGTCCATGATCAAGGCCGGCCCCGAGCAGGCCGAGGAGCTCTACGAGCGGTCGATGGGTATCAAGGGCCGCATGCGTGCCCTCGAGACCTGCGGCGTGCCCGTCGTGGCCGCGATCAACGGCGCCGCCCTCGGCGGCGGCCTCGAGCTCGCGCTCGCCTGCCACCACCGCGTCATGGCCGACGCCCGCGGCGCCAAGGTCGGCCTGCCCGAGGTCACCCTCGGGCTGCTGCCGGGCGGCGGCGGCATCGTCCGCACCGTCCGCATGTTCGGCCTCGCGCAGGCCGTGCCCAACATTCTCATGTCCGGCCGGTCCTTCGCCCCGGACAAGGCTCTCAAGGCCGGCCTGGTCGACGAGGTCGTCGAGCCCGAGAAGCTCCTCGACGCAGCCAAGGCATGGCTCGCCACCGACCCCGAGCCCACCCAGCCGTGGGACCGCAAGGGCTGGACTCTGCCCGGCGGCACGATCGACGACCCCGCGCTGGCGGGCGTCCTGCCGTCATTCCCGGCCAACATGCGCAAGCAGACCAAGGGCGCGCCCGCCCCTGCGCCGCGCGCCATCATGGCCGCCGCCGTCGAGGGCTCCCAGGTCGACTTCGCGACCGCCGAGAAGATCGAGGCCCGCTACTTCGTCTCGCTGGTCACCGGCCCCATCGCGAAGAACATGATCCAGGCGTTCTTCTTCGACATGCAGCACTGCGCCTCCGGCGGAGCCCGCCCGAAGGCGGCCGACGGCTCCGAGATCCCCAGGACCGAGTTCACGAAGGTCGGCGTCCTGGGCGCGGGCATGATGGGCGCGGGCATCGCGTACGTCTGCGCCAAGGCCGGAATGGAGGTCGTGCTCAAGGACGTCGAGCTGGCCGGAGCCGAGAAGGGCAAGGCCTACTCGGAGAAGATCGAGGCCAAGGCGCTCGAGCGCGGACGCACCACCAAGGAAAAGTCCGACGCCCTCCTGGCCCGCATCACGCCGACCGCGGACCCACAGGACCTGGCCGGCTGCGACACGGTGATCGAGGCCGTGTTCGAGTCGCCCGAGCTCAAGAAGAAGGTCTTCCAGGAGATCGAGGGCATCGTGGCCCCCGACGCCCTGCTCGGGTCCAACACCTCGACCCTGCCGATCACCGACCTGGCCACGGGCGTCCAGCGCCCCGAGGACTTCATCGGCATCCACTTCTTCTCGCCCGTCGACAAGATGCAGCTGGTCGAGATCATCAAGGGGGACAAGACCACCCCGGAGACCCTGGCCAAGGCCATCGACCTGACCCTGGCGATCCGCAAGGTACCGATCGTCGTCAACGACTCGCGTGGTTTCTACACCTCGCGCGTCATCGGCACCTTCGTCAACGAGGCGATCGGCATGCTCGACGAGGGCATCGAGCCCGCCACCATCGAGCAGGCCGGCCGGATCGCCGGCTACCCGGCCGCGCCGCTGCAGCTGTCCGACGAGCTGAACCTCAACCTCATGGTCAAGATCCGTCAGGCCACCCGCGAGGCTGAGGAGGCGGCGGGCAAGGAGTACGTGCCCAACTCCTCCGACCGCGTCGTCCTGAAGATGGTCGAGGAGATCAAGCGGTCCGGGCGCGCCGCCGGCGCGGGGTTCTACGAGTACGCCGACGGCAAGCGCGGCGGACTCTGGCCGGGCTTGCGGGAGGCGTTCAACACCTCTCCCGATAACGCCCCGCCGCTGCAGGACCTGATCGACCGCATGATCTTCGCCGAGGTGCTCGAGACGCAGAAGTGCGTTGACGAGGGCGTGATCGTGGACGACGCCGACGCCAACATCGGTTCGATCATCGGCATCGGGTTCCCGGCGTGGACCGGCGGCACCCGCCAGTACGCCAAGAACTACTCGGAGCCGGGCGCCAAGGAGGCCTCGGGCTACAAGGGTTTCGTCGCTCGCGCGGAGGAGCTGGCCGCGAAGTACGGCGAGCGCTTCGCCCCGACCGAGTCGCTCAAGAAGCTGGCGGCCGAGCAGGCCTGACGCCCGCGACCCGCGTCCCGTCCGCCCACGCCCGGCGGCCCGCGCCCCCATCTGTTGTCCCGGACAACGGATGGGGGCGTTCGGGTTTGAGCGCAGTGCGCGGGGATTCGTGAAAGGAAAATACTCCGATAAGTTCCTCCGAATAGACCCTGCGGCGGGACGGCACGTCGCCTGCGGTCGACGCGGGGTTCAGCATCGCGCACTCGGCCCGTCACCTCGATGTCGACCGGCGACCCTACCGTTCGCCGGGCGTACGAGCAGGTCGTACGCAACCCGACGAGGAGAGACGATGCCGTCAGCGAAGACACCGCATCCGCACCGACACCGACGTCGCGCCACAGGCCTGGCGCTCGTCGCCACGATCATCGTGAGCGCAGCACCCGCACACGCACTGCCCACCGGTTTCCTGGGTAGCGGCTCCGTCGACCCGGGTGGCTCGCTCGGCGCCGACGAGGGTGGGTCGCTCGGCGCCGCGCCCGGTAGCTCCGCGCCCGGGACCAACGACGGTCTCTACACGGGATCCGTCGAGGTGGTCGAGGGCGCCGCCGCCGACCCGTCCGTCCTGACCGGGCGCGTGTTCGACGACGCCAACCGCAACTCGGTGTACGACGACGGGGAAGTCGGGGTACCCGATGTGCGGGTCTCCAACGGTCGAGACGTCGTCACCACCGACGACGAGGGCCGTTACGAGCTGCCGGCCTCCGACAACTTCACCGCGTTCGTCACCCAGCCCGCCGGCTGGCAGGTGCCGGTCGACGAGCAGAACTTCGCCCAGTTCAGCTACAACCACCTGCCCGAGGGCTCGCCGGAGCTGCGCTTCGGCGGGCTGGAGCCGACCGGCGATCTACCCGCGGCGGTGAACTTCCCGCTCGCGAAGTCGGCCGCGACCGCAGATCCGCGGCAGGCGTGCCCGATCGCCTCCGATACCCAGACCTACGACATGGAGGAGGTCGGGTACGCGAGCCGCGGCGTGCCCGCCGACCTCGCGGCCCGCGACGACTACGCGGGCTGCGGCATCCTGCTCCTGGGCGACAACGTCGGCGACGACCTAAGCCTGAACCAGCCCGTCAAGGACCTCTACGCCGACGCGAACGGTCCCGTGCGTGCCATCCCCGGTAACCACGACATGGACTTCGACGCGGCCGACGCCACCCACTCCGTCGACACTTATCGCCGCGACTTCGGCGCGCCGTACTACTCCTACGAAGTGGGCGACACCCACTTCGTGGGTCTGTTCAACATCGTCTACAACGGTCAGAAGGCCGACGGGTCCAACGGCGGCTACGCCGAGGCCCTCACGCAGGAGCAGCTCGACTGGCTGCGTAACGACCTGCAGCACGTGGAGCGTCAGAAGAACATCGTCGTGGCCGCGCACGCGCCGATCGTGGACTACCGCGGTGTCACGACCGACAACGCGAGTGCGCTGTACGAGATCCTCGCCGATTATCCCAACGCGGTGACGGTGGGCGGTCACACCCACACGCTGGAGCATCTGTTGGCGGGTGACTCCAGGCAAGAGTGGATCGATGCCGGGATCCCCGAGTTGACCCACGACCAGCTCGTGGCCGGCGCGGTCTCCGGCTCGTGGTACTCCGGCGCGCTCAACGAGAACGGCGTCCCCTACTCGTACACGTCCGACGCCGCCGAGCCCGGTGTCTTGACCATCGAGTTCGACGGACACGAGCGCTCCGAGTACTACACCGTGCGTAACGAGTCGGCCGACCGCCAGTTCTTGACAGGGATCAACAGCCCCGCGTGGCGGGAGTGGGCCGAGGTCTACCAGCAGTGGAAGGACGACGGGGAGCAGGGTGAGGCTCCGGCTCCCGTGGCGACCGACTCCGTCAGCACCGCGGACGTGAGCACGGGCGCGGCGTGGCTGGCGGCCAGCTTCTTCGGCGGATCCACGGACGCCAGCGTCCGGGTGTCTGTCGACGGGGGCGAGCCCGTCGCCGCCGAGCACACCCAGCCGGCGACCGGCGAGGCCCTCAACGTGGGCTGGGAGTACACCGAGACCGTCTCGGGGACCCACAACCTCATCGCCGACGCCGCACTGGGCCGGTCGAGCTCGCACCTGTGGCGGATCGCGCTGCCCTCCGATCTCGAGCCGGGCGAGCACACCGCCCGGGTCTCGGCGACGGACCGATACGGACGTAAGCACAGGACGTCGTTCGCCTTCACGGTGACGGGCTGAACGTTCGGTGGAGTTCTCCTCTGGCGGCGGGGCCACAGCCCCGCCGCCAGAGGGGTGCGGATCCGCTGACACCGCGCCTGGGCGGACCTCAGCCGCGCTCGGACGCGATCCACCCCATCCGTGAGAATGCCTCGGAGAGAAGCTCTTCGGAGCAGGCGAAGTTCACGCGGGCGAATCCCTTGCCCTGAGGCCCGAACGCCGGGCCCGGGCTCAGCGCGACCCGACCCTCGTCCAGGAACACGGCGGCAGGGTCGTCGCCGAGGCCCGGGTACCCGCGCAGATCGATCCACGCGACGAACCCCGCGTCAGGCCGCCGCCACCGCGCGCGGGGCAGATGCTCGGCCAGCAACCGCTCCATGAGGTCGAGATTCGACGCGAGGGCGGCCCGCATGTGGTCGAGCCAGTCGAGTGACTCGGTGAGCGCGGCCTCGGCGGCGAGGGCGCCGAAGTGCCCCACCGCGCCGGACAGCGCCGAACGCGGCACCGGGAACTTCTCCGGGTTGCCGTTGACGACGAACGCGCACTTCAACCCGGCGAGGTTGAACGCCTTGGACGCCGATGAGATCGCCAACCCGACCTCGCGGGCGGTCTCCGACACCGCCAGGAACGAGACGAAGTCCACGTCCGGCATGGCCAGGGGCGCCCAGATCTCGTCCGACACCACCACGGCGTCGTGCCGGGCGGCGATCTGGGCGAGCTCGCCCAGCTCCGCCTGTGAGTGGAGGACGCCCGTGGGGTTGTGCGGATGACTCAACAGGACCGCCCGGGCTCCGCCCGCCAACGCCTGCTCGATGCCCGCCAGATCGAGGCGCGGGTCCTCGCCGTCGTGACCGATCAACGGCACCGCGACCGGTGACATCCCCACGCGCCGGATCCACGGCCCGAACGGCATGTACACCGGCGGCGTGTACACGACGCCGCTCCCGGCCGGAAGGATGCGCGCCAGCGACTCGCGGACGCCGACCCCCACGTCGTTGACCGGGACCACGGTGTCCTCCGGCACCTCGTACCCGAACCGCGAGTAGTACCGCGCGCACACCCCGGCCAGCCGCTCGATCTCCGTGAAGTACCCGGTGTCCCCGTCGGCGACGGCGGCGGAGAGACGATCCCGGATCGCGGGGGCCAGCAGGACGTCGGTCTCGGCGACGAACAGCGGCAGCACGTCCTCCGGGTAGGCCTGCCACTTCTGGCTACGGCGCCTGCGCAGGACGGACTCGGGGACATCCAGGGGGAACGGCACGTGGGGCATCCTTCTCATCCGGGAGCGAGCGGAACCCCCAGGCTACTCAGCCGTCGCGGCCACGCTCGTCAGCTCCCGGGAAGGATCCCCGGCGCCACCCATACGTCGGCATCCGGGGACTGCCTGCCGAGCGGCATCATCGTGGAGTAGGTGGTCGCGGATCCGGTGGGGATGAAGATGCCGCCGGAGGTGTAGTCCCAGCCCATCTCGTAGGCGATGCGGTAGCCGGTCTCATAGGCGGCCCCGGCCCAGGGGTCCGACGAGCCGTGCCACATGTCGGTGAGGAGGGAGAACCGGCGAAGCTCGGCGACGGATCCATCCGGGGCCACCTGCCAACACCGCACACCGGCCAGGTTCCAGTACCCGGTGCACCAGGTGGGGGAGTCCGCCGGGGCCCGCGAGACCACACGCATGACATTCGGCCCCAGCTCCCAGAACCCCGGCTGGTCCGGGCCGGTGGTGGACTGGGTGTCCACGTATCGCGCGTCGGCCGGGATCGGCGCGGGTGGCGGAAAGGGCGCCCGCCATGTCTCCAGGGGGTGGGCCCCGGTCTGCTGCGCCGAGGCTGCGGGCACCGGACCCGTCATGAGGGCGAGCGCGGCGGCCACCACGGCGATGACACGGGCGGTGACGCGGGATGTGACGCGGGAGGACATGCCTCAGTCCACCACGGCCGAGGCCCCCTCACAGGCCGAACGCCCACACGTGAGTACACCGTGACGGGACCGTCACCACGAGTAGCGCAGGGGAAACAGCCCGTTCCTACGGTTGCCCGCACGGGGCACCGGACAGGGGAGCCCACCAGCGGGGAGGGGCCACGCACATGACGCGCTCACGCACGATCGAGAACTGGGATCCGGAGGACCGGCACCAGTGGGAGTCAGGCGGCCGACGCATCGCCGTACGCAACCTCTACTGGTCCGTGTTCGCCGAGCACGTGGGGTTCTCGGTGTGGACCCTCTTCGCGGTGATGGTGCTGTTCATGCCGGAGGACGTCTACGGCCTGGACGCGCCGGACAAGTTCCTCGTCTCCGCGGTGGTCACCCTCACCGGCGCGTTCCTGCGCATCCCGTACACGCTGGCCACGGCCACGTTCGGCGGCCGCAACTGGACCATGTTCTCCGCGTTCGTCCTGCTGATCCCGTCGGGCGCGATGCTGTGGATCATGGCCAACCCCGGCCAGGACCTGTGGTTGTACCTGGTGGTCGGCGCGCTCGCCGGCCTGGGCGGGGCCAACTTCGCCTCGTCCATGACCAACATCAACGCCTTCTTCCCGCAGCGGATGAAGGGCTGGGCGCTGGGCCTCAACGCGGGCGGCGGCAATCTCGGTGTGGCCACCATCCAGGTGGTGGGGCTGGTGGTCATCGCCGCCGCGGGTAACCGCTCGCCGCACTGGGTGATCGCGGTGTACCTGGTCCTGCTCGTCGTGGCCGGGATCGGTGCCGCGCTCAAGATGGACAACCTCGGCCACCAGACCGTCGACGTGGCGAGCATGCGCGACGTGGCCACGGACCGCGACGGTTGGGTGCTGTCGCTGCTCTACATCGGTACCTTCGGCTCGTTCATCGGCTTCAGCTTCGCGTTCGGGCAGATGCTCACCATGACGTTCACCGGCAACGGCGAGTCCCCGGCGGACGCCGCGCTCCACGCCGCGCAGATCACGTTCCTCGGCCCGCTGCTCGGTTCGCTGACCCGGATGCTCGGCGGGCGCCTGGCCGACCGGTTCGGTGGCGCGCGGGTGACGCTGGTGACGTTCCTGGGCATGGCCGTCACGACGGTCGCGCTGATCGTCACCTCGAGCATGCAGGCCTCGAACGGTGGCCGGCTCTCGGGCGGCGCGCTCGTCCTGTTCTTCGCGGCCTTCCTCACCCTGTTCGCGCTCACCGGGATGGGCAACGCGTCGGTGTACAAGATGATCCCCACCGTCTACGAGGCCCGCAGCCGGGGCCTGGACCTGCCGCAGGCGGCGCGGGCGGCGTGGTCGCGCGCCCACTCGGGAGCGTTGATCGGCGTGGCCGGCGCGGTCGGGGCCTTCGGCGGCTTCCTCATCAACATGACCCTGCGCAGCTCGTACCAGTCGTCGGGTTCGGCGACGGCGGCGTTCGTGGTGTTCACCGCCTTCTACGTGGTGGCAGCCGTCGTCACCCGGGCCGTGTACCTGCGCCGCCCGACCGCCGCGCCCGCGCCGGTGGCCACCGGGACGTCGCGGGTGGGAACGGCCGGAGCCGAGCCGGGCGGGGCGGAGCCGGAGCCGGTGCCCGCCGCGCGCTGACCGCCGCCCCCGCCCCAGCACGGCGAGTGGTCACAAACGCCGGTGTGCGCGCGTTCCGACCTGGGACAACGTGGGCGGAACCGACCACTCGGCGGCATGCCGCAGCGAAGGAGCGCGGCGCCGGCGGGGACGCCCGGCCGCGGGGCGGGGCGCGACGAGACCGACGAGGACGACGACGAGGAGATCACCATGACGAGCGTCGACACCCCCCGGGTGACGCCGGACCGGCCGGGCGTACAGGAGCCCGAGCGACCCGGCCACACCCACTGCCCGTACTGCGCGCTGCAGTGCGCGATGAACGTCACGCCCACCGTGGGCGGGGTCGCCGAGGTGACGCCCGAGTGGTTCCCCACCAACCGCGGCGGATTGTGCCGCAAGGGCTGGACCGCCGGAGACCTGCTCGGACACCCGGACCGGCTCACCACCCCGCTCATCCGGCGCGACGGGCGACTGCAGCCCTGCGACTGGGACACCGCCCTGGACCGGGTCGTCGACGGGATCCGGAGCGCGCAGGCGGCCGGCGGGCCGGACGGCGTGGCGGTCTTCGGCGGCGGCGGACTCACCAACGAGAAGGCCTACCAGCTGGGCAAGTTCACCCGGCTCGCGCTGGGCAGCCGGCTCATCGACTACAACGGCCGCTGGTGCATGTCCTCGGCCGCCGCGGCCGCCAACCGCAGCTTCGGCCTCGACCGCGGGCTGCCGTTCCCCGTCACCGACCTCGATGACGCCCGGGCCGTCCTGCTCATCGGCGCCAACCCCGCCGACACCATGCCCCCGTTCCTCCAGCACCTCGGCACCGCGGCCGCGGCGGGCGGGCTCATCGTGGCCGACCCGCGGCTCAGCGCGACCGCGCGGCGCGCCCTCGACTCCGGCGGTGTGCACCTGCGCCTGCGCCCCGGCACGGACGCGGCCCTCGTGCTGGGGCTGCTGCACCTCGTCGTCGTCACCGGAGCCGTCGACACGCGGTACCTCGCCGCCCGCACCACCGGATTCGAGGACGCGTGGGCGCACGCCGCCGCGTGGCTGCCGGAGCGCACCGAGCGCGTCACGGGGGTCTCCGTCGCCCTCCTCGAGCGGGCGGTGCGGCTCCTCGCCGACGCCCGCGACGCCGGCGCCGGCAGCTACATCCTCACCGCCCGCGGTGCCGAACAGCACGCCGACGGCACCTCCGTGGTGGGAGCGGTGATCGCGCTGGCCCTCGCGTTGGGCCTGCCCGGGCGGCCGGGCACCGGCTACGGCACGCTCACCGGTCAGGGCAACGGGCAGGGCGGCCGCGAGCACGGCCAGAAAGCCGACCAGCTCCCCGGGTACAGGATGATCACCGATCCCGACGCCCGCGCCCACGTCGCCGCCGTGTGGGGCGTGGACCCCGAGCAGATCCCCGGCCCCGGACTGTCGGCGTTCGAACTGCTCGACTCGCTCGGACAGCCCGGCGGACCCACCGCCATGCTCCTGCACGCCTCCAACCCGGTGGTCTCCGCGCCGGACGCCGACCGCGTCTCCGAGCGGCTGCGCGCGCTGGACACGCTGGTCGTCGCCGACTTCGTCCTGTCGGAGACCGCGGCGCTCGCCGACGTCGTGCTGCCCGTGCCGCAGTGGGCCGAGGAGGAGGGCACGCTCACCAACCTCGAGGGCCGCGTCCTGCGGCGCCGCCGGTCGATCACCCCGCCGGCCGGCGCGCGTGACGAACTGTGGATCTGGCACGAACTCGCCCGCCGCCTGGACCGCGGGCCCGAGCGCTTCCCGACCGACCCGCGTGCGGTGTTCGACGAGCTCGCCCGCGCCTCGGCCGGCGGCAAGGCCGACTACTCGGCCGTCGACTGGGACCGCCTCGACGCGGGGGAGGTGCTGCACTGGCCGTGCGGCGCCGACTCCCCGGGCGGCACCCCGCGGCTCTTCCTCGACCGGTTCGCCACGCCCGACGGTCGCGCCCGCTTCGTGATCGACGCACCGCGCACCCCGGCCGAACCGACCGACGCCACGTACCCACTGCTAGCGACCACCGGGCGGCTGCTCGCGCACTACCAGTCCGGCGCCCAGACCCGCCGCGTGGGCGAACTCGCCGCGGCCGAACCGCGGATGTGGGTGCAGGTCCACCCCGTCGTCGCCCGCGCGGCCGGGCTGACCGACGGCGCCGCGGCGCGCGTGGTGTCCCGGCGCGGCTCGGTCGAGGCCGAGGTCCGCTGCGACGAGGACATGCGCACCGACACCCTCTTCCTGCCGTTCCACTACGCGGGCACCGGGCGGGCCAACCTGCTCACCCTGCCCGAGCTCGACCCGCACAGCCGGATGCCCGAGTTCAAGGTGTGCGCGGTGCGGCTGGAGGCGGCGTGAGCGCGGCCGCGGTCCGGCGGGCACCCCGCCGCGTGGTGATCGTCGGTGCGGGGATGGCCGCCGCGCGCCTCGCCGAGGAACTGCGCGCGGGCGAGCCCGACCCCGCGAGGCTGTCGATCACCGTGCTCGGCGCCGAGGCGGAGGAGCCGTACAACCGCATCATGCTCTCCCACGCCGCCGCGGTCTCCGGCGCTGCCGGGGGCGCCACCCCGGTGGCACGGCTCAAGCCCGCCGGGTGGTGGGAGCGCCACGACATCACCCTGCGCACCTCGACGCCCGTCGCGGCGATCGACCGCGTCACGTGCGAGGTCGAGCTCGCGGGCGGCGAGCGGGTCGGCTACGACCACCTCGTCCTGGCCACCGGGGCCGCGCCCCGCATCCCGCCCGTCGACGGCATCCGCTCACCCGGCGGCGGCCTCGCGCCCGGCGTGTTCACCCTCCGGGACGCCGCGGGTCAGATAGCGCTGACCGCTCATCTCGCGGCCCACCCGGGGCCCGTCGCGATCGTCGGTGCGGGCTTCATCGGCCTCGAGGTCGCCTGCGCACTGGCCGCGGCCGGGCACGACGTCGTCGTCGTCCATCCCCGCGCCTGGCCCATGAACGGCTGCCTCGACGCCGGCGCCGGCGCCGTCCTGGTCCGCTCCCTCGCCGCGCTCGGCGTGCGGACGGTGACCGACGCGCGCGCCACGAGCTGGGACGGGGCGACGTTGGGACTCGACGACGGCGAGGTGCGCTGCCGCACGGTCGTCCTCACCGCCGGGTCCGCGCCCCGGGCGGACCTCGCGCGTGACGCCGGGCTGGAGGTGGGCCACGGCGTGATCGTCGACGACGAGCTCACCACCAGCGATCCCGCGATCAGCGCGATCGGCGACTGCGCCCAGCACCGGGGCGTCGTCAGCGGCCTGGTGGCCCCGGCATGGGACCAGGCCGTCGTGCTGGCCGCGCGACTGAGCGGCACGGACCCCGGCGCCCGGTACTCCGGCGGCACCCGGGTCACCAGGCTCAAGGCGCACGGGCTCGACGTGATCGCGTTGGGCGAACTCGCCGGGGACGTGTACGGCTCGGCGGGTGGCGACGACGAGGCCGTCGAGGTCACCACGCTGTGCGAACCCGCGCGCGGCCGGTACGCCCGCGTCGACGTGGTGGCCGGCCACGTGGCGGGCGCCGCGTTGATCGGCCACCCCGAACCGATCGGCATCCTCACCCAGCTGTACGAGAACGCCCTGCCCGTGCCGGACGACGTGGTGTCGGTGATCCTGGGGCGCGCCGAGGCGGTGGCCGCTCAGACGCCGTCGACCATGCCCGCCGCAGCGGTGGTGTGCCGCTGCAACGGGGTCAGCAAGGGCGACCTCGTCGCGGCGTGGACCGACGGCGCCCGCGACCGCGACGCGCTGGCCGAGAGCACTCGCGCCGGGACGGGCTGCGGCGGCTGTTCGGCGGCCGTCGACGGGATCTGCGGCTGGCTCGCGGCGGCGGGGTAGGGCCCGGTGGAAGACGTGAGGAACAGAGGAGAAGCGGGCAGTGGAGGAGACGGAGATGAGCGGAGCGACCGGCGGGCGGCGAAACACCCCGGCAACAGAGATCGGCCATGATGGGGGAGTGACCGATTCCGACGTGACCACCGCCGGCACCGATCTCCCGCTCCTCGGGCGCACGGTCGCCGTCACCGCCGCCCGGCGGGCCTCTGAGCAGCGCACCCTGCTCGAGCGACGCGGCGCGACCGTGCTGCACGCGCCGGCGATGCACATGATCCCCATCGCCGAGGACACCGTGGTGCGCGAGGCCACCGAGCGGCTGCTCGCCGCGCCCGCCGACCTCATGGTCCTCACCACCGCCGCCGGCGTGCGCTGGTGGATGCAGGTGTGCGAGGAGTGGGGCCTGGCCGGGCAGCTACTCGAACTGATGGGTCGGATCCCGCTGTACTCGCGCGGTCCCAAGACGACCGGGGCGATCCGGGCCGCCGGCCTGCGGGAGCACGCCTCCGCGGTCAGCGAGGCCAGCCCGGAACTGCTGGAGATGCTGGTCGAGCGGGGCGTCGACGGGCTGACGATCGGCGTGCAGGTGCAGGGCGCGGGTTCCGGCTGGAACCCCATGGCCCCCCTGCTCGACGGCCTGCGGGACGCGGGCGCCGACGTGATCGAGGTGCCCGTCTACCGCTGGGAACTCCCGGAGGATCTCGCCGCGCTCGACGAGCTCGTGACCACGATCGCCCGTCACGGCGTCGACGGCGTGACGTTCACCGCGGCGCCGGCGGTTGTGGCCGTGCTCGCGCGGGCGGACGCGCTCGGGCTGTTCGACGACCTGCTCGACGCGCTGCGCGGCCCCGTCGCCGCCCTGTGCGTGGGCCCGGTGACCGCGGCCCCGCTCGCAGACCTGGACGTGCCGTTCACCTGCCCCGACCGGATGCGCCTGGGTTCGCTCATGAGGCACACCACCGACGAGCTCGCCGCCCGGACGGCGCCGATCGACGTGGCCGGACACGAGCTGACCGTGTGCGCGGCGGCGGTGCTGGTCGACGGCCGACCGGTCGAGGTGACGCCGGCCCAGCTCGCGCTGTTGCGGGTGCTCGCGCGGCGCCCGGGGGCGTGCGTGAGCAGGGACGAGCTGCTCGCGGCCCTGCCTGGCGAGGGCACGGACCCGCACGCGGTGGAGACCGCGATGGGTCGCCTCCGCCGGGCGCTCGGCGTGCCGAACCTGGTGACGACCGTCGTCAAGCGCGGCTACCGGCTCACCATCTGAACAGGCGGGGCGCGCGGCCCGACAGCCGCGCGCCCCGCGAGCTCGCCCTACGCAGCGGTGGCGCGCGCGTGGCGGACCGCGGGCTCGGTCGCCACGTAGACCGTGCCGTCGTCGGCGACCCGGGCGGGGAACACGGAGATCCCGCGGGACGGGTCGTCGAGGCCGCGACCGTCCTCGAGCGCATACGCCTGCTTGCCGATGGGCGAGATCACGGCGGGGACGCCGGCGCGGTCGCCCACGAGCCCGCGGCTCATCACGGCCGCCCGGGCGACGGGATCGATGTTGCAGACGGCGTGGACCTCGCCGTCGTCGAGCGTGTACACCGCCACCTGTCGCCCGTCGGGTAGCAGGGCGGCGACCCCGCGGCCGGGGATGAGGCGGTCGATCGCGCACACGGCGATCTCGGGGGCGGCGCCGGTGCGGGCGGGGCGGGACAGGGTTGCGGTCATGGTGGACTC
>NZ_JAHBAV010000063.1 GCF_018390595.1 Dietzia massiliensis | reverse complement strand
CGTGGGAGGACGTCCTCCTCGGGGTCCGCGGTAAGGACGACTGAGTCAAGGACATGGGCCATCACGTCGCGACCTTCTGGTACCTGGCGACCGACGACCCCGCCGCCCCCATCCGGGCGGGGCATCCGTCGGATCCCGGCTTCGCCCGCCGCCTGCTGTCCCGCCTGTTCCCCACCGTGACCGTGGCGTCGCTGGGCGCGTTCCCGCTCAACCGGTCGGCGTCGGCCGGCCAGGGTGAGATCTACGTGGGTTCCTTCCCCGGACTGACGGTGGTGCAGACGCCCGTCGAGGGCCCGGTCGTGCCGTCGGCCGCGGCGGACACGTGGCTGCGCCTGGTGGAGGCGCCCACCGTCCTGCTGTTCGCGCAGGATCCCGAGGACGGGGTCAGCGGGTTCGCCCGCTGGGAATCGGGGCGCCTGATCCGGGCGTTCGCCGGGGCGGACGACCGGATCGTCGAGGACGAGGGGATGCCGCTGCCGTTCGAGCGCCCGTACTGGGCCGGCGAGTTCCCGCCCGACGGGGCGGACGACAACCCCCTGGCGTTGCCGTTCTCGCCGTCGTCACTTCTCCACGCCGCGCACCGTGACTGGCTCGGCTTCGACCTCGAGCCGGGTGGCCTGGACGTGCCGGTCCACGGTTTCGCCACCGACGGCCGCCGCGAGGTCCGGCAGCACACCCCACCGGCCGGTCCCGCGCTGCACGTGGTGGGGATGCCGGGGCGCGCCGAGCTCCACGCCGCCTCGCGTCGCGCCTCGTCGCGCGCAGCGGAGGGCGGCGCCGACGGGACGGGCGCCGACGGCGGGCGCACGGGGGGTGCGTCCCCGTACGAGGACGACGACTACGAACGCCTGCCCTCCGGCGCCGGCCCGCGTCGGGCCGCGGGCGTCGAGCGCATCCGCGGGCTCGCCGGGCTGGTCGGGGACGCGGTCCGCCGGGGCGTCGACGAGGTGTCCCGCCGAGCGCGCCGCCGCTCGCGGTAGTCGTCGCGCCGGGGATCGGTCGCGCGGGGGGTCAGTCGCGCCGGGCCCGCTCGTAGAACGCGACCGCGGCGGCGGTGGCCACGTTGAGCGAGTCCGTGCCGTCGGTCATGGGGATGGCGGCGCGCACGTCGCAGGCGCGCATGGCGTGCTCGGTCAGGCCCGGTCCCTCGGCACCCAGCACGAACGCGACGTTCTCGGCGTCGACGGCGCGGGACAGGGGGGACTCGGCGGCGGGGGTCAGCGCGATGGTGCGGAAACCGCGCTCGCGGAGGTCGTCGAGGCTCCGCTGCCACGTGGTCGGCGTGCCGGGCAGATGCGCGAACGGCAGCCGCAGGACGTGCCCCATCGACACGCGCACGACCCGCCGGTACAGCGGGTCCCCGGTGGCGGCGCCGAACAGGACCCCGTCCACGCCGAGCGCCGCGCAGTTGCGGAAGATCGCGCCGAGGTTCTCCGGGTCGTTGACGCCCTCGAGCACGACGAGGGTGCGGGCCCCGTCGACGACCTCGTCCGCCGCCAGCGGCCTGGGCCGGTCGGCGGCGGCGAGGATGTCACGGCTCGAGCGGAAGCCGATCACCTCGCTGAGGACGTCCTTGGTGGTGCGCAGGTAGACCGCGTCGCCGGCCCGCTCGTCGGCGTCCCACCCCTCGGCGGTGGCCTCGCGTCGCAGCTGCTGCAGGCGCGAGTCGGTGCCGAGCAGAACGTGGGGCCGGAAGCGGGACAGCAGCATGCGGCCCACCACGTAGGTGCCCTCGGCGATCACCAGTCCCCGACCGCCGGGCAGGTCGGGTCGGCGGTCGGAGTTGTTGAGGTCGCGGAGATCGTCCAGCCGGGGGTCGGCGGGATCGGAGACGTCGACGACGTGCACGGTTCGGTCGCTCCTCCCGCCGGCCGGTCAGGCCAGCGCGTCGGTGATGGGGCCGATCGCGAAGTAGAGGACGAACGCTGCCGCGACGATCCAGAGGATCGGGTGCACGGTGCGGGCCTTGCCGGTCGCGGTCGCCATGACGACCCACGCGATGAAGCCGATGCCGATGCCGTTGGCGATCGAGTAGGTGAACGGCATCGCCACGATCGTGAGGAACGCGGGCAGGGCGATGGAGAAGTCGCTGAGGTCGATCTGCTTGATCTGGGCGATCATCAGCGCGCCCACGATCACGAGGGCGGGGGCGGCGGCCTCCACCGGGACCACCTCGTAGAGCGGGGTGAAGAACATCGCGAGCAGGAACAGCACGCCGGTGACGACGTTGGCCAGGCCGGTGCGCGCGCCCTCGGCGATGCCGGAGGCCGACTCGAGGAAGACCGTGTTCGACGACGACGAGGTCAGACCGCCGGCGACGGCGCCGAATCCCTCGACCACGAGGGCGCTCTTCATGCTGGGCAGGTTGCCCTTGTCGTCCATGAGCTCGGCCTCCTTGCCGAGGCCGGTGAACGTGCCCATGGCGTCGAAGAAGTTGGCGAGCAGCAGGGTGAAGACGAACAGTCCGGCGGCCAGCGGGCCGATGCGGGTGAACGCGCCGATGAGGTCGACGTTGCCGATGAGCGAGAGGTTGGGGATGCCGCCCAGGGAGTCCGGGATGACCGGCACCGCGAGGCTCCAGCCGGTGGGATTGGGCTCGCCGTCGACGACGGACGGACCGGCGTTCGCGAAGCCCTCGACGATGACCGCGAACACCGCGGTGACGACGATGCCGATGAACAGACCGCCGCGGATCTTCCGGGCGACGAGGACTCCGCAGAGGAGGAGGCCGACGACGAAGACGAAGGTCGGCCAGGACGCGATGGAGCCGCCGATACCGAGGCCGACCGGGACGGTGGTGTTGGCGGCGTCCGGCAGGCGGCGCACGAACCCGGAGTCGACCACGCCGACCATGGCGATGAACAGGCCGATACCGACCGCGATCGCGGCCTTGAGGTCGGCGGGGACCGCGTTGAACACGGCGGTGCGGAACCCGGTGATCGCGAGGATCACGATGATGACGCCCTCGATGACGATGAGACCCATGGCCTCGGCCCAGGTCACCTGCTGGGCGATCGTCACCGCGACGAGCGAGTTGATGCCGAGGCCTGTCGCGAACGCGAACGGGTACCGCGCGATGGCGCCGAACGCGATGGTCATCACGCCGGCCGTGAAGGCGGTGACGGCGGCGATCTCGACGATCGACAGCTGGTTGCCCTCGACATCCACACCCGAGCCGAGGATCAGCGGGTTGAGGATGATGATGTAGGCCATCGCGAAGAAGCTGACGAGCCCGCCGCGGACCTCACGCGCGACGGTGGAGCCCCGCTCGCTGATCTTGAAGTAGCGGTCGACCGCCCCGATCCCGGCGGGGGGCTGCGACGCGGCCCCGGTGCTCTGCGACATCTGGCGACCTTCCTGGCTATGGGTGGGGGACCGTCATAGAGTAACCGGCCACGTACCTGCGGTAGCGTCGCGGGCATGACGGATGAGGCGAAGGACACGCGGGTACCGCCGATCCCGACCTACTTGTTGGACCCGCGTCCCGTGGTGATCCTCGGGACGCTGGCGTGGACCCTGGCCCTGCTGGCCCACACGCTCATGACCGACGTCGACATGCGCACCGTGGTGCTGTGCGCGGTGGGGATCGGTGTCGGCGCGGTCGGCTCGCTCGTCTACGCGCTGCAGCGGCGCGCGGTCCTGCGGGGCAGCGCGGGTGCCCAGCGAGGGCTGGACTTCGACCGCGACTGAGCGGCGCTAGGCCTCGTCCGCGGGCGTCGACCCCTCGGCCCCCGACGCGGTCTCTCCGGTCCCGGCCTCCCCGGCCGAGGTGTCCCCCGCTGAGCGGGCGCGGGCCGAGGCGGCGAGCTGCTGCGGCAGGACCACCACGTCGACGGCCGCGTCGTCGTACGCCTCGGGTACCGGCGGCGTCGTGTCCTTCGGCACCTCGGTCTCGCTGTGCGCGCCACAGCCGTACTCGAGGTGCACGGTCTGACCGTCCGCGGAGTACTCGTTGGCGCAGATCCCGAACATCGTGCCGAGCGAGCCGGCGAGGGGGACCAGGAACCCGCACGTGCCGCAGTGGTGTTTGGCGCTGCGGGCGATCTCGGTGTCGGGCCCCCGCTCGGCGGTCCAACGTTCGGCGGCGGCCGACCGGCCCTGCCGGCTCAGGTGGCGCGGACGTCCGAGTCCGATGGGACCGGCGGCCTCGTCGAGCGCCTCGTCTCCACTGGAGACGTACCCGGGGACGAGCCGCTCGTCGTCCTCCGCGGGTGGCAACAGATCGCCCGCGCCGAGGTCCCCGGGCCGGATCCGCTTCTCCCACGGCACCCACTCGGGCGCGACCAGCGCGTCGTCCCCTGGCAGCAGCGCGATCTCGTCGACCGTCACCTCACCGCCCGGGACGAGGGCGAGCACGCAGGCCCAGTACCACCCGCGGTACCCGGGCAATTCGGAGGCGAAACGGTGCGTGGTGGTGTACGCGGCCTCGACGGTGGTCCCGAGGTGCTCGCCCACGCCGGTGATGGCGAACTCCTCGGTCGCCGCCCGCGCCACGTCCACGGCCGAGGCCAGCCGCTCACGCAGCTCGGAGTCGAAGCCCGATTCCTCATCGGTGCCCGCGACGGTCGCCCCCTGATCCGTGCCTACCTCGGTGTTCACGTCCCCCATTATGCGCATCATCGCGGGGAGGGCGCGGTCCGGCCCGTCGTGCGGCATCCTTGGGGGCATGAGCAGTGTCCGCCGCCCGGTCGGCCCCCTCGTCGTGTCCCTGAGCCTGATCGCCGCGCTGACGGCGTGCTCGACCGGGGACGGGAGCGAACCGAGCCCCACCACTGCGGCCGGGACCTCGCTGGCGTCCTCCAGCGCGCCCGCCGGTTCGTCGTCCACCGGGTCCACCGCCCCGCGCGTCCCGGTCGGCCCGTCGGAGCCGCAGCCGGTCCGCGGTTCGGTCGAGGTCATGCGCACGCTGGAGCACGATCCCGCCCTGTTCACCCAGGGCCTGCAGGTGGTCGGCGACGAGGTCTACGAGTCGACGGGCCGGTACGGCGACTCGGTGGTGCAGCGTCGGCCGCTCGAGGGTGGGGACGCGGTGACCGTGGAGATGGCGGACGACGAGTTCGGCGAGGGCCTGGCCGTCACCCCCGACACGCTGTGGACGCTGACGTGGAGGAAGGGGGTCGCCCACAACCGTGACCCGCAGACCCTCGAGGTCCGGTCCGAGGCCACGTACCAGGGCGAGGGCTGGGGCCTGTGCTTCGACGGCTCCGGGCTGGTGATGAGCGACGGCTCCGACACGCTGACCTTCCGGGACCCTGCCACGTTCGAACCGGTCGGCACCGTCGCCGTCACCTCGGGCGGCACGCCGGTGCCCCGGCTCAACGAGTTGGAGTGTGTGGACGGCGACGTCCTGGCGAACGTGTGGATGACCGACGAGATCATCCGGATCGATCCCGCCACCGGCGAGGTCACCGCCATCTACGACGCCGCGCAGCTCGGCCGGCCCCGGCCGGCCGACCCGGACGCCGTGCTCAACGGGATCGCGTCGCTGCCGGGCTCGGAGAGCCTCCTGGTCACCGGGAAGCTGTGGCCGCAGATGTACGAGGTGCGACTCGTTGGGTGAGCGCCCCCGGGGACCAGCACGGCGGGCCGCCGCCTCCACCGGGCGGGGGGTGCGCCGGATCTTCCACGCCGACGGTGCGGACCGCTCGGGGCTGGCGCCGCTGAGCTACGTCACCATCGCGAACTTCGCGTGTGACGCCATCCTCGCGGTAGCCCTCGCCAACACCCTGTTCTTCTCGGCGGCGACCGCGGAGTCACGCGGCAACGTCGCGCTGTACCTGCTGGTGACGGTCGCCCCGTTCGCGCTGATCGCGCCCGTCATCGGCCCTGCCCTCGACCGCCTGCGCAGTGGCCGTCGGCTCACCGTCTCGCTGACGTTCACCCTGCGTGCGGTGCTCGCGGTGATCCTCGGCCTGAACTTCGACACATGGCTGCTCTATCCGCTCGCCCTGGGCATGCTCGTGCTGTCCAAGACGTTCGGCGTGGTCAAGGCCTCCATCACCCCGCACGTGCTGCCACCGGCGCTGGACCTGGTCCGGACCAACTCCCGCCTGACGGTGCTGGGACACGTCGGCGGCAGCGTCGTCGCCGGGGCCGCCGCCGGCGCCGTGGCATGGATCTGGGACTCCCCCACCGCGCTATGGCTGCTCGCCGCGGTCGCCCTCGTGGCGGCCTACGTGTCCATGACGATCCCCGCGCACGCCGAGGCGTCGGAGGACGATGAATCCGCCACCCTGTGGTCGGGACACGGGGGTTCGGTGGGACGTGGCCTGCGCGCCGTGCTCACCCGGCCGCTCGGCAGGAACGTCCTGGCGAATCTCTGGGCGGTCTCGCTGGTGCGGTTCATGACGGGATTCCTCACCCTGTATCTGGCCTTCGTCGCCAAGGCGCAGGAGGACGCGTCCGCCCTCGAACAGGCGGGCCTGCTCGCGATCGCCGGCGCGGCCGGCGGGTTGGGCACCTTCGCCGGCAACGCGGTCGGCGCCCGACTGCCGCTGGGGCGCCCGGGCCGGATCACGAGCACGGCGGCGGGGGCGGCGCTGGCCACGGCCGTCGTCGCGGCATTCCTCGGCACGCTCTGGGGCGCGGCCGTCCTGGCGCTGGTGGCCGCCGTGTGCAGCGCACTGGGCAAGGTGGCGCTGGACGCGTCCATCCAGACCGACATCCCCGACGCCGCCCGCTCGTCGGCGTTCGGTCGGTCCGAGACCGCGTTGCAGCTGGCGTGGGTCGCGGGCGGGGCGTTGGGCGTGCTGTTGCCGCCCGACTTCACGATCGGGTTCTCGATGATCGCCTCGGTCGGCGCCCTGCTGTTCGCGCAGTCACTGCTCACCGCTCGCGGCTCCACCCTCGTCCCCGGCCTGGGCGGCGACCGGCCGCGGTTCCCGGGCGGGCCCCGTGACCCGGGTGCGCTCGGCGGCCACCTGCTCGGCAGAATGAAGGGGTGAGTTCCCTGAGTGATGCCCCGTCGACCGGCCCCCGCGTCCGCCCGATCACCTGGGCGATCCTGGCGTGGATGATCATCATGATCGCGGCGATCGTCGGCGCGTGGCAGGGGTCGGAGTCCCGCTACGGGGCGCTGC
Organism: Dietzia massiliensis; assembly: GCF_018390595.1. Classification (GTDB taxonomy): domain Bacteria; phylum Actinomycetota; class Actinomycetes; order Mycobacteriales; family Mycobacteriaceae; genus Dietzia; species Dietzia massiliensis. Next base: position 10,161 of record NZ_JAHBAV010000063.1, on the reverse strand, counting down.
CCGAGATCACCGTCGCCACCGACCGCGGGCAGGAGAAGGTCCTCCCGTTCACCGCGACCGACCTGGACGGCAACACGTACACCAACCCGGTCGGCGAATTCCACGTGCAGGACGAGCACACGTTGACGGTCCGGCTACCCGGCGAGCTGCGGTCCGCGACGATGGACGTCTACGAGGTCCGCGCCGACGGGGTGCGCGACTACACGGTCGAGGCGGACGGACCCGGCCAGCTCCTCGTGCCCGTGACCACCCCGGAGGAGGGCCGGATCGAGGGCCTGGCCATCCGGGCGGTGGCGATCGTCTACGCGGCGGACGGCTCGGAGTCGATCCTCAACGGCGAGTGGTCGGTCGGCTTCACCTACGAGGACTGACCCACCGAACGTACTGGAGCCGGGCCCTCGCCCCGGCCCTGCGCCGTGACGGGATCAGGCGTCCAGCTCGCGCGCTACCGCGCGCAGGACCGAGGCAACCCGGCTCGAGATCTTGTGGTCCGGTCGGTGACCGCGCCGCAACTCCGGCTGGACGGTCGACTCGAGCACCTTGATCATGTCCTCGACCATCCCGTGCAGCTCATCGGGCGAGCGCCTGGGCCCGCCGCGCGGGGCGCGCTCCTCGGCGACGGTCGGCTCGTCGTGGATCACCACGCGCAGCGCCTGCGGACCGCGGCGGCCGGAGACCATGTCGAACTCCACACGCTGACGGGGGCGCAGGGTCTCCACGCCGGCGGGGAGCGCGTCCGCGCGTACGTAGACGTCCTCGCCGCCCTCCTGGGACAGGAAGCCGAACCCCTTCTCCGCGTCGTACCACTTGACCTTGCCGCTGGGCACCGCGAACCACCTTCCGTCCCGGGCGCGCACGGGCGCGACCGACAACTCCACTGACGATCAGAGACTACCCTCGTGCGCGTTGGTGACGGCCGCGAGGCGAGCGGTACCCTCCCCTGTGTGACCTCCGACGATCGACGCCCGGCCGACGACCCCTGGACACCCGACGCGTCCGCCTCCGGTGACGCGCACGCGCCCGCGCGGCCACGTCGCCGCGGGCTGTTCGTGGCCGCGCTGATCATCTTCGCGATCGGGGTCGTCTTCACGATCGTCGCCGCGCTGACGCCGTTCGTGCTCGACCGTGACGCGCCGACGATCCTGTACCTCGGCGCGATGTTCTTCACTCCGGTGGGCTTCCTGCTGGGCCTCGCGTACGCCATTCTCGGCTCGCGCCCGCCCAGGGTGTGACCAACTCCACCCTCGTGGTAACGACCCAGGTAACGAGCAGATAACAGCGCGCTATCTCCGCCCGGGCGAGCTTCTTTTATTTCAGAATGGTGACGATCCGGCATCGAACCGCTACTGTTCCGTAGCAGACTCGTCAGCGAGTCGGCATCGGCCGCACCCACCGAACCCCGCCCTGCGGCCGACGCCACTGTGACCATTACCCGGGCGGGGACGGGGGACCCGACAGGGCCCACGACGGGCCCGGCGACCGGAGGTCGCCTTGGGGTGAAGCCGCCGCCGGCGGCCGGACGCACTCGTTTCCGAACCCGACAGCTCACCTCGTAGGCACAGAGTGAAAAGGACTGACGCGTACATGACCTCGTACACCGGACGCCACCGCGCCGCCACCCCCTCCTCCGCGCCCAAGACCGCCGTCAAGGTCGTGCTCGCCGGCACCGCCTTCTCCGCCGCGGGCCTGGCCCTCGCGCCGGCCGCCAACGCCGCGCCCGACTCCGACTGGGACCGTCTGGCCCAGTGTGAGTCCGGCGGCAACTGGGCCATCAACACCGGCAACGGCTACCAGGGCGGTCTGCAGTTCTCGCCGAGCACCTGGGCCGCCTACGGCGGCACGCAGTACGCGCCGACGGCCAACCAGGCCACGCGCGAGCAGCAGATCGCGATCGCCGAGAAGACCCTCGCCGGCCAGGGCTGGGGCGCATGGCCCGCCTGCTCGGCCAAGCTGGGCCTCAACTCGGCGCCCACCCCGCGTGACCTGTCGGCCCCGAAGCCGGCTCCGGCCCCGCGCCCGCACGCTGATACGGCCGCCCCGGCCGCCCCGGCCGAGGTCAGCGCCGCCGATCACGTGGCCACTCTCAAGGCGTTCGCCGAGAGCCGCGGTGTCTTCCTCCCGATCACCGAGGGTTACGAGGCCAACAAGGCCGCCGTCGACGCCGCCTACGCCGGCAACCAGGACCTGGTGGACGGCTTCGTCGCCACCTACCTGGCCAACTGACACCGGCGACACCCGCCGAGCGGTACCCGGGCCACGAGGAAGGGCCGCCACCCCCTACAGGGAGTGGCGGCCCTTCTCGCGTTCCCCGGCGCCGCGCCGGAGGTCGGATCTCAGGCGACCCAGGGCGCGCCGTTGATCTTGGTGTACGGGTGGATGTAACCGAGTCGCTCCTGCGGGAGCGGGAAGGTCTCCTGCCCGAACGGCGACAGGCCTCCCGCGACCAGCGCGGCGAGCTCGGTGACCGGGTGCTCGCCGTACGAGGCGTCGGGCCAACCCGGGTTGTCATAGGTCAGATTCTTCTTGGCAGCCACGCCTGTAGTCTCTCACCTCCGACCCGATTCGGCAGCAGGTGGGTCGGTTCCCACGCGGACCGGTTCTCACGGCCGCCGCGGTCTCACTAGGCTGGGACGGATCATGCCGAGCTCCCGAGCCACCTCCCGCGGCGCCACCTCCCGCGGCGCCGCCTCCCGTGGCGCCACCGCCGACGCGCCGGACTTCCCCGCCTGGCTCGCCGGGTTGTCCGACGACGCCCTCGTGCGCGTGTGCGAGCTGCGCCCGGACGTGGCCACTCCCCCGCCCGCCTCGCTGGACGTGTTGGCCTCGCGCCTGCGCCTGCCGGCGTCCACCGCGCGGGCGGTGGGGACGTTGTCGTGGCCGGAGCTGCTCGTGGCGGCCGCAGCCGCCGCGGTCGGTGCCGATTCCGGGGCCGTACCGCTCGGCGCGGTGACGGGGAGACTGGGTGTCGACGACGACGAGCCCGTCTTCCACGCCGCCGTGGCCCGTCTCCGCGAACTCGCGTTGATCTGGGGCGAGGAGGACTCGGCGCGGATGGTGCCCGTCACGGCGGTGGCGATCCGGTCGGCTCCCGTGGTGGCCCCTCATCCGGGCGAGCCCGCCGGGGCCGATCTCGAGGCGGCGTGGGGCGGCCTGTCCTCGGCTGCGGCGGGGGTCCTCGAGGCCATCGCCCGCGGGCGCATCCCGGCCGGTGCGCTCGGGGCCGGGGCGTCGGAGTCCGTGCGCGCGGCCGCGGTCGAACTCGCCCAGGCGGGGTTGGCGGAGCTCACCGGCGACGACGACGCCGAGCGGGTCGTGCCCCGCGCCCACGCCCTCGACCGGGCGCGCCACGGGGCCCGCGCGGACGGCTCGTCCCTGCTCCACCCACCGGCCTGGGCGACGCCTCGCGCCGGGGCGGGTGCCGGGCGGGCCCGCGAGGTGGACGCCTCCGGCGGCGTGGCGGCCCTCGACCTGCTCCACCGCTGCGACTCGGTGCTGGCGGCGCTCTCGACCGCCCCGGCGGCCACCCTCAAGGCCGGCGGCGTGGGGGTCCGCGAGTTGCGCCGGGTGGCGCGGGCGGCCGCGCTCGAGGAGTCCGAGCTGCCCCTGTTGCTCGAGGTCCTCGCGGCCGCCGGCCTCATCGCGGTCGGCGACGCCGAGGTCGGGGACGTCGACTACGACTCGGTGTGGGCGCCCACCGAGGCCGCGGACGTGTGGTCGGCGCGCGAGCCCGCCCGCCGCTGGGCCGAGCTGGTCGTGGCGTGGTGGTCGATGCCGCGCACCCCGTGGCGCGTCGGCTCCGAGCTCGAGGGCGGCGGGACCCTGCCCGCACTGGGCGAGCCCGTCGGCCCGCCCGGACCGACGGAACGCGGCCGCGTCCTGAAGGCGCTGGCCGCCCTGGACCCCGCGGCCGAACCCGCCGACGCCCTGCTGCCCGAGGTGGTGCGCTGGTCGGCGCCGGTGTGGTTCTCGCGTGCGGGTGCGCGGCCCGTCTCGGAGACCGTCGCCGAGGCGCGACGGATGGGACTCGTCGTCGGGACCGTGGCCACCTCGGCCGCCCGCCACCTGGTCGACGCCACCCACGGCGCGGGGGTCTCCGGCGCGGGTGTCTCCGGGGGTTCCGGCGGCGCGGTCGTCGAGGACCTGGAACCGATCCTCACCGCCGCGTTGCCCGCCCCGGTGTCGGAGGTCATCGTCCAGGCGGACCTGACGATCCTCGCCCCCGGCCCGCTGACCCCGGAGCTGGCGGCGGAGTTCGCCCTCCTCGCCGACGTCGAGTCCGCCGGCGCCGCCACCACCTACCGCGTCACCGAGACGTCCCTGCGCCGCGCGCTCGACGCCGGACGCACGGCCGCGGGCATCCGCGAGATGCTCGCCCGCACGTCCGTCACCCCTGTCCCGCAGTCGCTGGACTACCTGATCGAGGACGTCGCCCGCCGCCACGGTCGCCTGCGGGTGGGCACCGCCCTGTCGTTCATCCGCTGCGACGATCCGTCCCTCGTCGCGCAGGTCCTCGGCTCGCCGGTGGCGGAGAGCGCCGCGCTGCGCTCGGTGGCGCCCACCGTCCTGGTCTCCCAGGCCCGACCGCTCGACCTGGTCGAGGCGCTGCGCGCGCACGGGTTCGCCCCCGTCGTGGAGGACACCTCCGGAGCGGTCGTCGCGCTGTCCCGGCCGGCCGCCCGCGTCCGCGAGTCCCGCACCACCCGGGCGCCCCGCGTCCCGACCCGCGCGCCCACCACCTCCGAACTGCGGGCAGCGGTCGCGGCGATGCGCTCCGCGGACCGCGTGCGCTCGGCGCGCGGTACCTCCGCGGGCGCGTACACGGGCGAGGCCGCCATCGCCCGCCTGCACGAGGCCGCGGGCACCGGCACGGCCGTCACCGTCTCCGTGGTCGACGCCGCGGGCCGCTCCTCCGCCCGGCTGGTCGTCCCCGCCTCCGTCGGCGGCGGCCGGATCGAGGGCATCGAGCCGGACTCGGCCGAGCCGGTCGTCCTGCCGCTGCACCGGGTGATCTCCGTCTCCGACGTCGAACCCACGCGCTGACGCGGATTTCTGGACAATGGAGGGTCGGGCCCACGCGGGCCCGGCGAGAGACCCGAGGAGGCCCGAAGTGAGCGGTGGACCGCTGATCGTCCAGTCGGACAAGACAGTGCTGCTGGAGATCGACCACGAGCAGGCCGCCGACGCCCGACAGGCGCTGGCCCCCTTCGCCGAACTCGAGCGCGCGCCCGAGCACGTCCACACCTACCGGATCACCCCGCTGGCCCTGTGGAACGCCCGGGCCGCCGGACACGACGCCGAGCAGGTGGTCGACGTCCTGGTCTCCTACTCCCGCTTCCCCGTGCCGCAACCGCTGCTCGTGGACATCGCCGAGACCATGGCGCGCTACGGCCGGCTGCAGCTGGTCAAGAGCCCGGTGCACGGCCTGACGCTCGTCTCCCTCGACTCCGCCGTGCTCGCCGAGGTCAAGCGGCACAAGAAGATCGCCCCCATGCTCGGCGCCGACATCGACGCGGACACGGTGATCGTGCACCCCTCCGAGCGCGGTCGGCTCAAGCAGGAGCTGCTCAAGGTGGGCTGGCCCGCCGAGGACCTCGCCGGCTACGTGGACGGCGAGGCCCACGAGATCGCGCTGTCCACCGAGGAGGAGCAGTGGGAGCTGCGCGACTACCAGCAGATGGCCGCCGACTCGTTCTGGGCGGGCGGCTCCGGCGTGGTCGTGCTGCCCTGCGGCGCCGGCAAGACGATGGTCGGCGCGGCCGCGATGGCCAAGGCCAAGGCCACCACGCTCATCCTGGTGACCAACACCGTCGCCGGGCGCCAGTGGAAGCGGGAACTGCTGGCCCGCACCACCCTCACCGAGGACGAGATCGGCGAGTACTCCGGTGAGCGCAAGGAGATCCGGCCCGTCACCATCGCCACATACCAGGTGGTCACGCGCAAGACCAAGGGCGTGCACCGGGCGCTGGAGCTGTTCGACTCCCGCGACTGGGGCCTGATGATCTACGACGAGGTCCACCTGCTGCCCGCGCCCGTGTTCCGCATGACCGCCGACCTGCAGTCGCGCCGCCGCCTCGGCCTGACCGCGACGCTCGTGCGCGAGGACGGCCGCGAGGGCGACGTGTTCTCCCTCATCGGGCCCAAGCGCTACGACGCCCCGTGGAAGGACATCGAGGCGCAGGGGTGGATCGCGCCCGCCGACTGCATCGAGGTGCGCGTGACGCTCACCGAGAACGAGCGGATGCTGTACGCGACCGCCGAGGCCGAGGACAAGTACAAGCTGTGCTCGACCGCCCGCACCAAGATCCCGGTGGTCAGGAAGATCCTCGCGCGCCATGCCGGCGCCCCCACCCTGGTGATCGGCGCCTACCTCGACCAGCTCGAGGAGCTCGGCGCCGAACTGGACGCGCCCGTCATCCAGGGGTCGACCTCCAACAAGGAGCGCGAGAAACTGTTCGACCAGTTCCGCAACGGTGAGATCTCCAAGCTCGTGGTGTCCAAGGTCGCCAACTTCTCGATCGACCTGCCCGAGGCCAGCGTCGCGGTGCAGGTGTCGGGCACGTTCGGCTCGCGTCAGGAGGAGGCGCAGCGGCTCGGTCGACTGCTGCGGCCCAAGCACGACGGCGGGCAGGCGCACTTCTACTCGGTCGTCGCCCGCGACACCCTCGACGCCGAGTACGCCGCGCACCGCCAGCGGTTCCTCGCCGAGCAGGGGTACGCGTACCGGATCGTCGACGCCGACGACCTGCTCGGCCCGCCCATCCCCGAGGTCGGCTGACGCCCGCGGCGGTCACCCGCGGGCCCGGCCGTCGCCGGTGCTGGGATACTGGGCGCCATGGCCGCCGATCGCTCCCCACGCAACCCGCACGAGCAGTACCGACTCGCCGACATCCCCGTCGACGACGCCTGGGTCCGCAAGAACAACGAGAGCCTCGCCGAGGTGCGTCGCCTGCAGTGGTCGGCGGGCATCCTCGGCGTCATCGTGCTCGCCGCCGGCATCGGCATGCTCGTCTACGCGGAGTTCGCGGCGTGGGGCTGGATCATCGCGGTGGTGGCCGGCGCGTTCGCGATCGGCTGCCTCGCGATGGTCGGCTACATCCCCCGCAAGATGGGGTCGATGCAGCACACCTACTCCACCTCTGAGCTCGTCCCGGCCGTCATCGCCGAGGTGCGCCCGCGCGGCGTGACCCTGCTGGCGTTGGTCGACCGGGCCGTCGACCGGTCCGCCGGCAAGCTGCCCGCCCTCGTGGCCCGCAACTGCGGACCGATCCCGGGCCACGAGTCGAGGGTCGGCGAGCGCGTGCCCTGCGTCGCCGTGGTGGGCAACCGGAGCGCCCGCGGCCGCGACAACCTCTACCAGTTCATCTCCCCCATGCCCGTCGCGTGGGCCACCTCCGACAAGGCGGCGCTGCGCCGGCTGGAGAAGGAGATCCCCTCGGGTGAGTGGGAGCGGCTGCGGCAGAACATCGACCGCGTCACCGAGGTCCAGGCCGTGCCGACGAGCCTGCTCCCCCTCGACTGAGGGTCTCACCGCACCCGCCGGCACACGCCGCAGCCGCCCGCCGACCGGCCCCTCACCCGGCCCCGGGACCGATGTGAAGTAAGCGTCACGGGACCGTGACCCGACGCCACAGCGCCGCAACACCTCCTTCCTAGCCTGATCCGCACAGGCACGCCAAGGAGGTCCAGGAATGACTGAGCACATCGTCGTCGTCGGGCACGGGATGGTCTCCCACCGCTTCGTCTCCACCCTCGGCTCGCGGTACGCCGACGCCGACGTGGCCGTCACGGTGATCGGCGAGGAACCCGATCCCGCCTACGACCGCGTCGGACTGTCCGCCTACGTCGGCGCGTGGGAGCGCGACGCCCTGCACCTCGACGACGCGCGGCACTCCGCCGACCCCCGCGTCACCGTGCGGTCCGGCCGGCTCGTCACCGCGATCGACACCGCCGCCCGGCGCGTGGAGCTCGACTCCGGCGAGCACGTCGACTACGACACCCTGGTCCTGGCGACCGGCTCGCGCGCGTTCGTCCCGCCCGTCCCCGGCCACGACCTGCCCGGCTGCCACGTCTACCGCACGCTCGACGACCTCGACGCGATCCGCGCGGCCGCCGAGCGGGCCGGGGCGGGCGCGCACGGCGTGGTGATCGGCGGCGGGCTGCTGGGCATCGAGGCCGCCAACGCGCTGAGCCTGCTCGGCCTGGTCCCGCACGTCGTGGAGCGCAACGACCGGCTCATGCCCGTCCAGGTCGACGGCCGCGGCGGCGCCCTGCTGTGCGACCTCATCCGCGACCGCGGCATCGACGTGCACCTCAGCGTGACCGACACGGCCATCGAGGAGAGCGCCGCCGCCGGGCTCCGCGTCGCCCTGTCCTCCGACGACGGCGAGACGGATGTCGTCGACGCGGCCCTCGTCGTGTTCTCCGTCGGAGTCCGGCCCCGTGACGAGCTCGCCCGCGCGGCGGGGATCGCCGTGGCCGAGCGCGGCGGCGTGCTGACCGACCGGGCCTGCCGCACGTCGGACCCGCACGTCTACGCGATCGGCGAGTGCGCGGCCATCGAGGGCACCTGCTACGGCCTGGTCGGCCCCGGATACACCTCCGCCGAGGTCGCGGCCGGGCAGATCACCGGCGACGCCGGCACCGAGTTCACCGGGGCCGACCTCGCCACCAAGCTCAAGCTCATGGGCGTCGACGTGGCCAGCTTCGGCGACGCCCACGGGCGTACGCCCGACTGCCTCGAGGTGGTGGTGGATGACCCGGTCGCCCGCACCTACAGCAAACTCGTCCTCAGCGACGACGCCCTGACCCTGCTCGGCGGCGTGTTCGTCGGCGACGCGGGCCCCTACCAACTGCTCAAGCCGCTGCTGGGCCGCACCTTGCCGTCGTCCAATCCCCTGTCCCTCATCACCCCGGGCGCGGCGGCCGACTCCGGCGTCGGCGTGGACTCACTTCCCGACGACGCGCAGATCTGCTCGTGCAACGCCGTCACCAAGGGCGACCTGCGCGAGGCCATCTGCGGCGGCGCGTGCGACGTGCCCGCCCTCAAGGCGTGCACCCGGGCCGGCACCTCGTGCGGCTCGTGCCTTCCGCTCATGCGTCAGGTCCTCGAGGCCGAGGGCGTCGAGCAGTCCACCGCGCTGTGCGAGCACTTCGACCAGTCCCGCTCGGAACTGTTCGAGATCGTCACCGTCACCGGCATCCGCACGTTCTCCGGCCTGATCGGGCGCTTCGGGCGCGGGATAGGCTGCGACATCTGCAAGCCGACGGTCGCGTCGATCCTCGCCTCGACCAGCTCGGACCACGTCCTCGACGGCGAGCAGGCGGCGCTGCAGGACACCAACGACCACTTCCTGGCCAACATCCAGAAGAACGGCACCTACTCGGTGGTGCCGCGGATGCCCGGCGGCGAGGTGACGGCCGAGCAGCTCATCGTGATCGGCGAGATCGCCCGCGACCACGACCTGTACGTCAAGGTCACCGGCGGCCAGCGCATCGACCTGTTCGGCGCGCGCGTCGAGGAGCTCCCCGCCATCTGGCGGCGGCTGGTGGACGCGGGCATGGAGTCCGGCCACGCGTACGGCAAGTCGCTGCGCACGGTCAAGAGCTGCGTGGGCACCTCCTGGTGCCGGTACGGACAGCAGGACTCGGTCGCGATGGCGGTGCTGCTGGAGACCCGCTACCGCGGGCTGCGGGCGCCGCACAAGATCAAGATGGCCGTGTCCGGGTGTGCGCGCGAGTGCGCGGAGGCCCGGGGCAAGGACGTCGGCGTGATCGCCACCGAGAACGGCTGGAACCTCTACGTGGGCGGCAACGGCGGCGCGACCCCGCGGCACGCCCAGCTGCTGGCCGGCGACCTCACCGACGACCAGCTCATCCGCTACATCGACCGCACGGTGATGTTCTACGTCCGCACCGCCGAGCGGTTGCAGCGCATGGCGCCGTGGCTCGAGGCGCTCGAGGGCGGGCTCGACCACCTGCGGGAGGTCGTGTGCGACGACTCGCTCGGCCTGGCCGCCGAGCTCGAGGAACGCATGGAGGCGCACGTCGCCGGCTACGTGGACGAGTGGGCGGCCGTGCTCGACGATCCCGACAAGCTCGCCCGGTTCGTCTCGTTCGTCAACGCCCCCGAGGCGCCGGACCCCACCGTGCAGTTCGAGCAGC
>NZ_JAHBAV010000062.1 GCF_018390595.1 Dietzia massiliensis | reverse complement strand
CCACACGAGCCCCCGCCCGCGCCACACTCCCCGCTCGGTCACTCGACCCACTTCCCGGACGCCCGCGCGTCCACCGCACCTGTCCATGTCGCCTGCTGTCGCCCCACGCTAGCGGCCCGCGTGACGGCGCCCACCCCCGGCGCCGGTGGCGCCTACTAGAATCACCCCGAATCGCCCGGGAGAGCCGTCTCGGGTTCCGGAGCATGACGATTTGTGAGGTAGCCCGTGACCGTCGAAGTGACCATCGAGATCCCCAAGGGTTCGCGGAACAAGTACGAGATCCACCACGAGACCGGCAAGATCTACCTCGACCGGTTCCTCTTCACCTCGATGGGTTACCCGGCCGACTACGGCTACATCGACAAGACCCTCGCCGACGACGGCGACCCCTGCGACGCCCTCGTGCTGCTCGACGAGTCCGTGTTCCCGGGCGTGATCGTCAAGTCCCGCGTCGTGGGCGTCTACACGATGTCCGACGAGGCCGGCGGCGACGACAAGCTGCTGTGCGTGCCCGACCTCGACCCGCGCTGGGATCACATCCAGGACATCGGCGACGTCCCCGACTTCGAGCTCAAGGCCATCGAGCACTTCTTCCTCCACTACAAGGACCTCGAGCCGGGCAAGCACGTCACCCCGGGCGAGTGGCGGGACAAGGCGCACGGCGAGAAGCTCGTCGCCGAGGGCCTGGAGAACTTCGTCGAGCACCCCGAGGAGAAGGCCGAGCCCTTCCGGGGCTGAACGAGGCCCGACCTCATCGAGAAGACAGTTCCGCCCGTGTCGCCCGAGTGGCGATGTGCGGAACTGTCTTCTCGTTGGTGGCAGGGTGGCGGTCGCGTGGTGCAGAGGCCGACCCCGGCCGGTCAGCGGCCGGTGAACTTCGCCTCGCGCTTCTCCAGCGTCGCGCTGATCGCCTCCATCATGTCGGCGGAGGCCAGGAAGCCGGCGTTCCACGTGGCCACGTAGCGGTTGGACTCGTAGATCGGCCCCTCGATCGCGCGATTGAGCACCTCGCGGGTGCCGCGCACCACGAGCGGCGGGTTGTCGGCGATCTCGGCGGCCGTGGCGTGTGCCGAGTCGAGGACCCCGGCGGCGTCGTCGGCGACGTGGGTGACCAGGCCGTACCGCAGGGCGGTCTCGGCGTCGATGTCGCGGCCGGTGAGCGCCAGCTCGCGGGTCAGGCCCGAGCCGATGATGTAGGGCAGCCGCGCGAGCGAGCCCATGTCGGCGACGATGCCGACCTTGACCTCGCGCACCGAGTACGTCGAGTCCGCGGAGCCGTGGCGGACGTCGCAGGCCGAGATGAGGTCGATCCCGCCTCCGATGCAGCGACCCTGCACGGCCGCCACCGTCGGCGTCTTGGCGGACGCGACGGCGTCGACGGCCCGGCGCATGTTCTCCACGGAGTCGAGGATGCGCTCGTTGCGGGATGCGTCCGGCGCCTTGTCCTGCGGCAGGAACTCCATGAACTGCGGCATCATCGCCATCAGATCCAGGCCGTAGGTGAAGTTGCGGCCCTCGGCGGCGATGACCGCGGCGCGGACGTCAGGATCGGCGTCGAGCTCGGCCATGACCCGGGGCATCTCCGCCCAGAAGTCCGGCCCCATCGCGTTGTTGCGGCCCGGGCCGATCAGGGTCACCTGGGCGACGTGCGGGTGCCGGGTGGCCTTCTCGACGCGGACGGACGCGTACTCACCGGCGGCGGACGAGGCGGCGGCTGAGGTGTCTGCAGTGCTCATGCGCTCAGCCTGCCAGATCGACCCCCGCGGCGGGGCGGCCCCTCCGCCATCCCCGGTCAGGCGCGGGAGTCGGGCATGACGAACCACAGGATCACGTAGATGAGCAGCTGCGGGCCCGGGAGCAGCAGCGAGGCCACGAACAGGACGCGCACCAAGGCCGGGTCCAGGCCGAAGTAGTCGGCCAGGCCACCGCACACGCCACCGATCCAGCGGTCTTCGGATCGGGTCAGGCGCTTCGGCTGAGAGGCGGGTTCGTAGGTCATGGTGATCTCCTCGTCGTCGTCCTGTCCGGACGATCGGGGACGTGTTCCCCGGTGACCTCCACTGTCCTCCGCCGCGCCCCGCACCACATCGGGGAAAGACCCGGATTCCGACCCTGATCCCTCGCCTCGGGGTGGCGCGGCGGGGTCGGGGTGGCGCGGCCGGGCGATAGGCCGTGGGCGCGGCTCGCGTCAGGTGTGAAACTCGCCGCAGTCCACGGTGAGGGTCTGGCCGGTGACGGCCGACGCGGCGTCGGAGAGCAGGAACAGGACCGGGTCGACGATCTCCGCCTCGTCGGGCAGGCGACGCAGGTCCGTCTTCTCCGCCGTGTGCGCGTAGACGTCCTCGACCGTGCCGCCGTACTTGGTGGCCAGGCTCTCGAAATACGCCTTGAGGGTGTCGCCGTAGATGTAACCCGGCGCGACGGTGTTGACGCGGATGCCGCGCGGCCCGAGCTCGGTGGCCAGCGAATGCCCCAGCGCGACCAGGGCGGTCTTGGCGATCTTGTAACCCGCGTAGCGCTCGCGGGAGTGGTGGATGACGGCCGAGGCCATCATGACGACAGAACTGGTGACGGGGCGGGAGTCGGGGACGTCCGTGGCGTCGGCGGCGTCGGTGCCGTCCGTGGCGCCGGCGGCACCCGCGCCGGCCTCGAGGAGCGGTGTGAACTCCTGCGTCGTGCGCAGCGCGCCGAGGACGGACAGGTCGATCCCCGCGGAGATCTGACCGTGATCGGTCCGGGCCAGCGGCTTCATGCTGGGCACCGCGAACGCGCTGTACACGAGCCCGTGGACCGCGTCGGCGTGGCCCTCGACGGCCTCGCGCAGGGCCCGCACCGAGACGGGGTCGGTGGCGTCGACGGGCGCGGCGATCGCCGTACCGCCGGCACGGCGCACCTCGTCGTCCCGACGGACCGCGTCCGCGATCTCCTCCACCCGCGAGGCCGTCCGCGCCGCGACCACCACCGACGCGCCTCGCGCCGCGGCGCGCAGGGCCAGCGTGTGACCGAAGCCCGGGCCCGCTCCCACGATCACGACGGCCCTTCCCCGAAGGCTCCCAGAATCCATGCGCCTCACTTAACCAGCCCAGAGGTGACCGCGGCGGGATGTTCACCCCGGAGCGATACCATCCGCAGGTGGCCACCATCGGAGAGCAGTATCTGCGCAGCTCATACGCTGCGACCCCACGGACACTCCTCGACGTGCTGGGCTCGGCGGTCGAACGGCACCCGGACGCCCCGTGCCTCGACGACGGCACGCGCGTCCTCACCTACGGCGAGGTCTGGCGGCAGATCCAGGTCTCCGCCGCGTGGATGCAGGACCAGGGCGTCGGCGCCGGTGACCGGGTCGGCATCCACATGCCCTCCGGCTCGGCCGAGCTGTACCTGGCGATCCTCAGCACCCTGGCCGCCGGCGCGGCCTACGTCCCCGTCGACGTGGACGACCCGGCCGAGCGGGCCGAGCTGGTCTTCGGCCAGGCGCGGGTCGCCGCCGTGTACACCGCCCACGGCATGCTCGTCACCGACCCCGACCGCCCCGACGATCCCGCTCGACACCGCCGGCCGACCGTCGACGACGACTGCTGGATCATCTTCACCTCCGGAACCACCGGCCTGCCCAAGGGCGTGGCCGTCACGCACCGCAGCGCCGCCGCGTTCGTCGACGCCGAGTCACGGATCTTCCTGCAGGACTCCCCCCTCGGCCCGGGCGACCGCGTGCTCGCCGGCCTGTCCGTGGCCTTCGACGCCTCGTGCGAGGAGATGTGGCTGGCCTGGGCCCACGGGGCGTGCCTCGTGCCCGCGCCGCGCTCGATCGTCAAGTCCGGACTCGACCTGGGGCCGTGGCTGCGCGAGCGGCGGATCACCGTGATCTCCACGGTGCCGACGCTGGCCTCGATGTGGCCGGACTCGATGCTCACCGACGTCCGCCTGGTCATCCTCGGCGGCGAGGCGTGCCCACCGGAGCTCGCCGCGCGGCTCGCCGCCGACGGCCGCGAGGTGTGGAACACCTACGGTCCCACCGAGGCCACCGTCGTGGCGTGCGCCGCCCCGCTGACCGGCGCCGGCGAAGTGTCGATCGGGCTGCCCCTCGACGGCTGGGACCTCGCGGTGGTCGATCCCGCCGGGCAGCCGGTCGGCTACGGCGAGTCCGGCGAACTGGTGATCGGCGGCGTCGGGCTGGCCCGCTACCTCGACCCCGAGAAGGATCTCGAGAAGTACGCGCCCATGGAGACCCTCGGCTGGGACCGCGCCTACCGGTCGGGCGACATGGTGCGGCTCGAGGCCGACGGACTGTACTTCCACGGTCGGGTCGACGACCAGGTCAAGATCGGCGGACGCCGCCTCGAACTGGGCGAGGTCGACACCGCGGTGTCCGCGCTCCCCGGCGTCAGCGCCGGCGCGGCCGCGGTGCAGAAGACCGAGGCCGGACAGCCGGTGCTCGTGGCGTACCTCGTCGCCGACGACCCGGACGGCTTCGATCTGGCGGCGGCCGCCGGGCTGCTGCGCGAACAGCTGCCGGCGGGCGTCGTACCGCGGCTCGCGCTCGTCGACGAACTGCCCACCCGTACCTCCGGGAAGGTCGACCGCGCCGCCCTGCCCTGGCCGCTGGCCCAGACCTCGGCCGCCGAGTCCGAACTCGACGGCACCGAGGCGTGGGTCGCCGAGCTGTGGTCCCACGCCCTCGGGGCCGACGTCTCCGGCGTCGACGAGGACTTCTTCGCCCTCGGCGGCGGCTCACTGGCCGCCGCGCACGTCGTGGCCCGCGTCCGGGAACGCTTCCCCGCCGTGACGGTCGGTGACATCTACGAGCGGTCGCGACTGGGCGACTTCGCCGAATACCTCGACGATCTCGAGCCGGAGGCCGAGGTGGCCCCCCGCCACGTGGCGCCGGTCGGCCTCGGCGCGCAGGTGGTCCAGGTCCTCTCGACGATCCCGCTGCTCGCCGTCACCGGTGTGCAGTGGCTGACCTGGCTGGGACTCGCCAACAATGTGGCGGCCGAGCTCGGCGTGGCGTGGGCGCGGCCCGTGTCGTGGTGGGTGCTGGGAGTGCTCACGGTGCTACTGCTGCTGCCCGTCGGCCGGATGGTCGTCACCGCCGGCCTGTGCCGGCTCCTCACGGCCGGCATCCGTCCGGGGACGTACCCGCGCGCCGGGTCGGTGCACCTCCGTCTGTGGGCGGCCGAGCGGCTCGTGGAGTCCTCCGGTGCCGTCTCGCTGACCGGGGCCGGGTGGCTGACCACCTTCGCCCGGCTCCTGGGCGCGCGGATCGGACGCGACGTCGACATGCACACGCTGCCGCCCGTGACCGGGCTGCTCACCGTGGGCGACGGCGCCTCCGTCGAGCCCGAGGTCGACCTGGCCGGGCACTGGGTTGACGGCGACGTGGTGCGCATCGGCGCGATCGAGATCGGCGAGCAGGCCGTGGTCGGCGCGCGGTCCATGCTGCTGCCCGGCGCGGTGATCGGCCGCGGTGCGCACGTCGAGATCGGCTCGGCCGTGGTGGGCACGGTCAAGGCCGGCAAGCGCTACGCGGGTTCGCCGGCTCTCAAGCGTGGCAAGCGCGGGTCGAGTTGGCCCGCCGAGCCCGCGCCCCACCGCCGCGGCTGGAGCCTCGCGTATCAGCTGTCCGCCCTGGTGCTGGGCGGGGTGCCGCTCCTGGCCCTGGCCGCGGGGCTGGCGCTCGTGGCGTGGGGCGCCGGCGACGCCGCGGGTGTCGGGGAGCTGGCGGCGCGCGCCGCGCTGTGGTCGGTCCCCGGTGCGCTGCTCGCGTTCGCCCTGTTCGCCGCGTTCACGCTGATGTCGATCCGCCTGCTCTCGATCCGCCTGACCCCGGGCTTCCACCCGGTACACTCCCGCATCGCCTGGCAGGCATGGTGCAGCGAGCGGATCATGGACGCCGCCCGCACCTGGCTCTACCCGCTGTACGCCTCCATGCTCACCCCGGTCTGGCTGCGCCTGCTGGGCGCGAGGATCGGCCGCGACGTCGAGGCGTCGACCGTCCTGCTCATCCCCTCGCTCACCACCGTCCGCGACGGCGCGTTCCTCGCCGACGACACTATGGTCGCCCCCTACGAACTGGGCTCGGGGTGGATGCGGCTCGAGCACGCCCAGATCGGCAAACGCGCGTTCCTCGGCAACTCCGGGATCGCCTCCGCAGGCCGCAAGGTGCCCGCGCGCGGGCTGGTCGCCGTCCTGTCGTCCGCCCCGCGGAAGGCCAAGAAGGGCACCTCGTGGCTGGGCTCGCCGCCGCAGAAGCTGCCGCGTGCCATCGCCGACGGCGACGACGACGGGCGCACCTACCGACCGCCGCGCCGCCTCAAGATCGCGCGCGGCGCGTGGGAGACGCTGCGACTTGTCCCCGTGTGGCTGTCGTTCTTCCTGCTCGTCGGCGTGCTGGTGCTGTTGCAGGCCGCGCATCGCGAGTGGGGCTTCGGCGTGGCCGCCCTGCTCTCCGGCCCGGTCCTCGCCTACGCGGGCCTGGTCGCCCTGGTGGTGACCGTGCTCGCCAAGTGGGTGTTGGTGGGCCGGATCCGCGCCGGCGAGCAGCCGCTCTGGTCGTCGTTCGTGTGGCGCAACGAGGTGGCGGACATGTTCGTCGAGCTGATGGCCGCGCCGTGGGTGGCGCGGCCCGCCTCCGGCACGCCCGTCCTCAACCTCATGCTGCGGCTGTTGGGGTCGCGCGTGGGCCGGGGCGTGTGGTGCGAGTCGTACTGGCTGCCCGAGGCCGACCTCATCTCCCTCGGTCGGGGCGCCACCGTCAACCGCGGCTGTGTGGTCCAGACGCACCTGTTCCACGACCGCATCATGCAGATCGACCGCGTCGATCTCGCCGACGGCGCCACCCTGGGCAGCCACTGCGTCGCACTGCCCGCGTCGTCGATCGGCGCGGGCTCCACCGTCGGTCCGGCCTCGCTCGTCATGCGCGGCGACCGCATCCCCGCCGGCACACGGTGGCAGGGCAACCCGATCTCGCCCTGGCGGGGCTAGAGCGGCGGCGCGCGGTCAGGCGCCGGCGATCGCGCGCAGCGCCGCGAGGTGGGACTCGTACGCCTTGCGCCCGTCCCGGCTCAGCGAGAGCCACGTGCGGGGCCGCTTGCCCACATAGCCCTTGCGGACCGTGACGTAGCCGGCCTTCTCCAACACGGCGACCTGTTTGGACAGCGTCGAGTCGGTCACCTCGACCGCATCGCGGATCGTGGCGAACTCCGCGTCGTCGACGCCGGCCAGCGCCGCCACGATCGAGAAGCGGACCGGGGCGTGGATGACCTCGTCGAGACGATGCCGGGCGTGCCCCCCGGGCCGGCCCTGCCCATCCCGGCGGGAGCCCGCCCCCGGGGCGGAGCCCCCCGATGCGGCGGCGGTGCTCGTCGTCGTCACCTTCTCGTCCCTCATCGCGCCGCACCTCGCCGGACGATGAGCGCGGCGGCCACCAGGCCGGGCAGCGCGACCAGAACCACGCCGAGCGCGTACCACCAGGCGGTGAGGCCGATCGTGGTGCGGAGGACGTTCAGGGCGGTGACGACGACGAGGATCATCACGCCCGATCCCGCGATGCCCCACGTGTACGTCCGGCCCGAGCCCCGCGGGCTGGCGTTGATCGCCCGCCGCTGCCAGTAGATCGCCACGAACAGCAGGGCCACGTAGGGGATGAGCGCCCAGTTGGTGAACATGATCGCGATGGTGCCGACGCCCATGAGCACCGCGATCGCCGCGGCGAAGCCAGCGAAGACGCGGACGTCGTGGGTGGTGCTCACCGGCGGGCGGCCCTCCGCCTCGGCGAGCAGTCGGGCGGCCTCGGCGCGATCGACCGGGTCGGTCGTGGGGTTCTCCGTGTTCATGACGACACCTTTCTCGGTGGACCCCGTTGGCGTTTCCCTCGAGGCGATGACTCAACTATAGGCAAGTACTTTCTCGGTTGGTAAGTAGTTTCTCGGGATCGGTCGTAGGGGGCGTCGGCCGGGGCGGTCGAGCCGGGAGGTCCTCTAGACTCGCGCAGGTCATGGAATTGAAGGCAGCCAGCAAGGACCTCGTCGCCAGACTCGCGGGCCACCACGGCCCGTCGAGCGGCGATCCGGTCGACCCCTACCTGCCGGCGGCCGGCAACCACGGCTACCGCGTCGCGCGCTACGACCTGGACCTCACCTACAAGATGAGCTCCAACAACCTCCGCGGCGAAGCCGTCATCACCGCGACCGCGACCGCCACCGAGCCGCTCGACGCGATCCGGCTCGACCTCTCCCCGCACCTGGACGTGTCCAAGGTGTCGATCGACCGGGGCCGCGTCGCGCGCTACTCCCGGCCCCGCGGCAAGCTCGCCGTCACGCTCGCCGAGCCGCTCGAGCCGGGCACCGAGTTCGCGCTGACCATCCGCTACTCCGGCAACCCGCAGCCCATCCGCGGCGCCTGGGGCGAGGTCGGCTGGGACGAACTCACCGACGGGGTGCTCGTGGCCAATCAGCCCAACGGCGCGGCCAGCTGGTTCCCCTGCGACGACCATCCCTCGTCCAAGGCACCGTTCCGCATCCGCCTGACCACGGACTCGCCGTACCGGGCCGTCGCCACC
The DNA here is from genome assembly GCF_018390595.1 of Dietzia massiliensis. Taxonomy (GTDB): domain Bacteria; phylum Actinomycetota; class Actinomycetes; order Mycobacteriales; family Mycobacteriaceae; genus Dietzia; species Dietzia massiliensis. The sequence goes on along the minus strand of NZ_JAHBAV010000062.1, from coordinate 8,799 downwards.
GGCGCGCTGGTGGGAAAGAAACGCGGCGGCAGCATGACCACCTGGGATTTCGACCTGCCGTACCCCACCTCCACCTACCTGGTCACCATCAACCTCGGCCGCTACGAACACCTGAAAGTGGGCGACGGCGCGGTCCCCGTCCACGCCTTCCTGCCCGCCGACCTCAAGCGCGGGTTCCGTCAGGCGTTCGCCCGCCAGGCCGAGATGATCGACGTGTTCAGCGGGCTGTTCGGCCCGTACCCGTTCGACGAGTACACGGTCGTGGTCACCGACGACGAGCTCGAGATCCCGCTCGAGGCCATGGGGATGTCGACGTTCGGCCGCGGCACCGCCGAGTCCGGTGACCGCGACGAGCGGCTGATCGCCCACGAACTGGCACACCAGTGGTTCGGCAACGCCGTCACCGCCGCCGAGTGGAAGCACATCTGGCTGCACGAGGGCTTCGCGTGCTACGCCGAATGGCTGTGGACCGAGTTCTCCGGCGGCGCCGACGCCGGCAGCCACGCCCTGCGCTACTACTCCAAGCTGCAGAACTCCCCGCAGGACATCCTGTTGGCGGACCCCGGACCGAAGGACATGTTCGACGACCGGGTCTACAAGCGCGGCGCCCTGACCCTGCACGCCCTGCGCCAGGTCGTCGGTGACACCGCGTTCTTCGACCTCCTCCGGTCGTGGGTGGCGACCTATTCCGGCAGGACCGCCACCACGGACGATTTCCTCCGCATGGCCGCCGACCACTCCCCGGTCGACCTGCAGCCCCTGTGGGACGCCTGGTTGTTCTCCGAGCCGCTGCCGCCGACCCTCGGTATGCCCGATGACCACACCGGCCGCCGCTGAGGCGGAGCCCGGCGCCGCCCCGGGGGCCGCGGGCGGCATGCGGGCGCTGACCTTCGCGACCGTGTTCGCCGCGGCCTCGGGGTACCTGGTGATGCTCATCGCCGGCCGCGCGCTGGGTCCGGCGGACTACCCGCTGTTCGCCACCTACTGGGGTGCGTTCTTCGCCCTGGGCGGCGTGGCGAACGGGTTGATGCAGGAGGTCACCCGGGCCGTTCGCTCGGCGCGGGAGAACCCCGCCCCCGGTGGCGGTGACCCCGGTGCCGATGACCGCAGTGCCGCGGAGGCGCGCACCCGATCGTCGAGGGGCGCCGTCCGACTGCTGCCGGCCGGCCTCACCCTGGGCCTGATCCTGGCCGCCGCGGTCGTTGTGAGCGCACCGGCGTGGCCGCCGCTGGGATTGCCCACGTTCTCGGGCGCCGGGGTGGCGATCATGGCGTTCGGCATCCTCGGCTTCACCCTCCAGGCCGCTACCGCCGGTGTCCTGTCCGGGACAGAGCGGTGGGGACTGTACGCCGTCCTGCTCACCGTCGACGCCGCCCTGCGCCTGGCCGTCGCGGGCGTCGCGTGGGGGCTCGGCGACACCGGGCTCGGTTTCGCCGTGGCCACCGTCGCGGGCGCCGTGACCTGGGCGCTGCTCATCGCGCTGTCTCCCGGCACCCGCGCCGCGCTGGCCTCGGCCGTGGACTCCGGTCGCCGACGATTCTGGCGGAACACCGCCACTGCGATGCTCGCCTCCGCCGGCACCTCCGCCCTGGTCACCGGGTTCCCGCTGTTCGTCACCGCGACCGTCCGCGACTCCGATCCGGCTCCGCTCGTCGGTGCGGTGATCCTCGCCATCACCCTCACCCGCGCCCCGCTGCTGGTGCCGCTGACCAGCTTCCAGAGCGCGATCATCGTCTACTTCGTCCGCCGCCGCGACAGCGGCCCGCGCTCCCTGGCGGCACCCCTGGGCCTGGTGACCGCCGTCGGGATCGTCGGCGCGGGCGCCGCATGGCTGATCGGCCCCTGGCTGATCCGGGTGCTGTTCGGCGGCGACTTCGAACTGCCCGGCGCCGTCCTCGCCGCCCTGACCGCCGCCTCCGTGGGTACCGCCGCGCTCATGGTCACCGGGAACGCCGCCCTCGCCTTCGATCGCCATCTGCTCTACAACGCCGGGTGGTGGGTCGCGGTGGTCGCCGCCGCCATCCTGTTGGTGGCCGTCCCCGGCTCGCTCGACGCGCGCGCGGCGATCGCGCTACTGGCCGGGCCGGGCCTCGGTGTCGCACTGCATGTGGTGGGCCTGATCGCCGCGGCGCGACGTCCGGGAGCCGCGGAGTGACGGCACTCCGCCCGCTGGCCAGGCGGGGGGTTGAGCTCCTCGCCGCGCTCCTCGTCGCCGCGATCGTCGGTGCCGCCACCTTCCTCGCGGTCGACGCGCTGCCCTTCGCTGAGCCGAGCTGGCTGCCCGAGACGTTCGGCGGGACACTGGCCGCGCTGGCCGTCATCGCCGCCGCGTGGCTGCTGTTGCGCCGCTCCACCGGGGACCGGACTCTGTGGGCGCTCGGCACCGCCGGCCCGGCCTTTCTCGCCTCCTCCCATCTGGGCCTCCTCCTCAGCGGCACCCCCCACTACCTGTTCGGCCTGGGCGGCGACCAGCTCAACCGCGTCGCCTACGTCACCCGCTTCGCCGACTCCCCCGCGATCGCGGACCCCTTCTACGCCGACGCCGCGCCGTTCTACCCGCCACAGTGGTTCTGGGTGGGCGGACGGCTCGCGGCACTGTTCGGGATCGACGGCTGGGAGTTCTACAAGCCGTACGCGATCGTCACCATGGCCATCGCGGGCGCGATCGCGTTCGTGGCCTGGCGCTGGCTGGTTCCCGCCCGGCTGGCCGTACTGTTCGGCCTCGCCACCTCCGTGGTCGGCGGTCACACCAACGCCTACGAGCCCTACTCGTGGATCCTGATCTGCCTGCTCCCGCAGATCGTCGTGGCGACATTCCTGCTCTGCGCGCGCGCCGCCGACGCCCGGGCGGGAACGGGGACGGGCCGCCGGCCCACGTGGCCGCTGGTGGCGACGATCGGCGTGTATCTCGGCTGGGCAGCGCTCGGCTACACGCTGATCGCGGGGTTCGCGGCGCTGATGGTCGGTCTCGTCGTCGTCCTCCATTCCTGGCGGCACCGCGCCGACCGCGCGGTGGTCGGGGCGCTGCTCGGACGTCTGGTGGCGATGGCCGGCATCTCGGCGGCGATCGCTCTGCTGTTCTGGCATCGCTATCTGCTGGCGGTGCTGGGCGGTGCGGAGACCGAGCCGTCGGTGGCGAACGACTTCGCGCCCGAGGTCGCGTCGCGGTGGCCGTTGCCGATGTTCGAGCCGTCCGCCGCCGGACTCCTGTGTCTGATCGGCGTCGTGTGGCTGGTCGTCACCGTGTGGCCCGGTGGCGCCGGGGCGGTGACCGAGCGTGCGGCGGAGTCGGTGCGCGCCCGCGTCGGCGCCGACGCCGCGGTCGGATACGACGCCGGCGCCGCCGCCGACTCCGCGCGCGGAGAGTACGACCCGCTCCCCTCCGTCGACCGACGGCTGGTGCTGGCGCGGGCGCTCGGGTTGACCGTGGTCGCCGCCCTCGGCTGGTACGTCCTGTCCGGACTGCGCGCGGTCACCGGGAGCACCCTGCTGCCGTTCCGCATGATCCCGGTGGTCACGCTGGTGCTCACACTGGCCGGGGTCGTCGGCGCGATCGCGCTGGCCCGTTGGGCGGTGCGGACTTCTCCCGAGCGTTCCCACGGGCGCGTGACCGCCGCCGCGGTCGTGATCGCCGCACTCGCCGCGGTGCAGATGGTGCAGCACGTCTCCGACGAGGACTCCGACTTCGCCGCGGCCGCCCGGGCGAACCCCGGGATGCCGGAGGACGTGCTCGGGGCGATCGACGAGATGACCGGCGACCGCGCCCCGTCCGACCTGGTCCTGCTGACCGCGGATCCGGCCCTGTACGCGTACCGGCCCTTCTTCTCGTTCCAGGCGCCGGCGCAGGCCTATGCGACCCCGGCGGGCCGCTACGAGGAGCGACTCGACGAGATCCGTCGATGGTCCGACACGGACTCGCCGGCGCAGCTGACGGCCGCGATCGAGTCGAGCCCGTTCCGCGGCCCCGACGTCCTTGTCCTGGATCGCGAAGGGTCCCGGAGATGGGTGTTCCCGGCCATGGTCAACGTGATGCCGCGGTCCCAGAACAATGTCCGGGAGGAAATCGTTTTCGCCCCTCGGCATTTCGACGATCCCGCCCTGTTCGACGTGCGCGAAGTGGGGTCGCGGATGGTGATCGTCCGGCGCTGACCCAGCCTGTCGGCCCGATCGTGGTCGCTCCGCCGTGACCCCTCGCTCCCGCGTGGTCATGCTGCGGCCTCGGAGTTGCCCGTGTGTTGGGCGATGGCGTGGTCGAGGTCGTGGAGGAGTGCGAACGGCAGGAGGGGTGCGTCGAGTGGCCCGAGTGGCGGTGGGCCGGGTTTGGGTGGTGGCGGGTTGTTCGCGCGTGGGGTGCCGGTGGGTGGGATCCATCGGACGCCTTGGGGTGCGGTGCGGTCGGGGATGGTGGTCCAGCCGGTGTCGTGGATCATGGCGTGGCAGTCGGCGCTGGTCAGTGCCAGTTCGTCGATGTTGGTCAGGCCGCCGGCGGCCCAGGGTGTGCCGGCGTGGTGGGCTTGACAGTGTCGGGCGTCCTGGTCGCAGTCGGGGTGGGTGCAGCCGCCGTAGGCGGCGAACAGGGCCAGGCGTTGGTAGCGGGAGGCGGTGCGGCGACTGCGGTAGAGCTTGAGGTCGATCTCCTGGTCGCACAGGGCGAGGAACCAGTGGTTGCCGCGGGCCATGGCGATGGCCTGGTCGACGGGCACGCGGATCCCGGCGTCGGTGTGGCCGCATCCGGCCAGGGTGGCGAGCTGGTCGAGGTCGATGCGCACGACGATCGCCGCCGCGGCGCCGGTCTTGCGCGCGTCGGCGCTCAGCGCGAGGGTCAGGGCGTGGACGAGGGCGTCGTGCATGCGTTGACCGTCGCTGCGGTCATCGGGGGTCTGCTCGTCGGGCCACAGGCGTCCGGGTTGTGCCCAGCGGGCGTGGACTTCGCGCATCAGGGCCGCCAGTTGGGGATCCATGGTCATGGCGGCGCGGGCCATCAGGTCCAGCCCCTGGCCGGAGCAGGTGACCGAGCGACGCCGGGCCCGTTCGCCGGCGCCGCGTTCGGTGCGGCCGGGGTCGATCTGGTCCAGCAGGCGGTGGGCGTTCTCCTGCAGGCGGCGGGTCGTGCACTGTCCGGCGGCCAGGGCGATCAGTTCGGTTTCGAGGCGGTTGCGCTCGTCGTCGTCGACCTCGTCCGGTAGCGCGGCCAGGGTGGCGTTGATGATTTTCAGGTGCCCGGCCGAGATCGTCCCGGCCGCGGTGGCGGCCATGCGGGCGGTGTTCGCGATTGTGGAGTCTTCGAGGCGGCCGCGTGCCTCCCCGGGTGCGAGCCCGAGGCCGCCGGTGAGCATCTGCCGTTCGTTGATGTAGCCCATCTGCCTGGCGGTGCCGGCGGTGCGGGCGGCGGCCATGACGCGGGCCTGGGTGGCGCGCAGCCGGCGTTGGGCCTGCTCGAGCGCGACCAGTTCGGCGTGCAGCTCGGCCGCGCCCGCTTCGGACCAGTCGCGGCCAAGGTGGGCATCGAGCGCGGACAGCACGGCGGTCATCTCGCCGCTCGCCGTGGGGGCGCTGGCCGCCGCTCCCGTACCCTTGTCGCTCATGTGTTCGATTAGATCATCCGGGTGCGACACGAACCCGTCGCCGCAGGCAGTGCCGCGAAAGCGGTTCTCTGAATCAGTTGCGCCAGGCGTCGACGAGGAACTCGCGCGACGGAGCTAGGCGTGATCGTTCTTCGCAACGCGAGCCTCCGGTATATACAGCGCACGCCACGCGACCGCCGCCAGTGGCTGCGGTCGCATCGCCCGGTGAAAACCGCCCTGTCGCGCGCCCGTCGTGTCAATACTGATCACATGGGCACGATGTCGAGGCGGATGAAGGAAGTCGGAGCTCTCGCGACGGCGTTTGTCGTGGTGGCGGGGTGTGGGGCCACGGATGGCGAGGCAGATCGAACGCCGGACGTGGTTACCGCGACGACTACATCGGATTCGCCCACGACCTCAGCGACGACGGCGGCCACCTCGAGCACCTCGCTGACGTCTTCCTCCCCGCCGCCGTCAACTACTCACGCCCCCGCTGCGCCGGCAACCCCGACGGCTGCAGTGGTCACGGAGGGGGCGGCGTGCGGGCCCCGAGGAGCGGTGGCCGTGTTCGCCGACGGCACGACCGCATACTGTGCGCGCCTGCAGTACACCGACGGGGCCGCGTGGTCGCGAGATCCTCAGTTGGTGCCCAACCCGGCAGTAGAGGAAGCGATGCGGCAGGCGGGCCCGCAGCTCGGGGATCAGTGCATCGGGGCGGACATCGGACGTAGATCGGTCGACGTCAATGGAATCGCCATCCTCTGTGACAACTACATGTGGCGGCAGGACGTCGGCCAGGAACCGCGACACCCGTGGGTGGAGGACCAGATCAGGTGGACGGAGTGTCTCGAGCAGGCCACCGAGGAGGAATGCAGAGAGCTCATCAACAACTGATCGCACACGCTGGTTGCTGCAGGTGCGGTGGGGCCTCGCCCGGAGCGCCTCGCAATGCGGCCCGCAGAGTCGATGGGTCACCCGCAGACGCCGGTCGACTGCGATGATCACTGATCGTGAGCCCTCACCCCCTCGGCGACGTCCCATTAGAACTGCAGCTCCGTTTTCTGGCGGAGAATTCCACTTCGAGGCGGAACCGTTTTGCCGAGCGGGGCGTCGTACAGGTTGTGGGAAGAAGTAGAGCTGTGTGCGCCGCGCTGGTTGCTGCCGGCGTCGTGCTGTCCGGGTGCGCGTCGGCGGACGGGGGAGGAGAGACGCCGACGACGACGAGCACAGCCGCCCCCGAAGAGTCCGGCAATCCGTGGGATCTGCCGGTCGAGCAGAGGCCTGCCCTTTTCGACCCGTGTGCCGAAATCCCGGTCGAAGCGGTAGAGGGAGTGGTGGGTACCCCAGTCGAGTCTGCTGAAAATCTACGTAACCATGACCGAGGTGAGCTGTTTTCTTGCGGTTGGAAGAACGACGAAATTCTCTTCGGTGTAGTCGGAACGTGGCGAGCGAGACACGAGTTTCTTTCTGATCGTGGCTTCGAAGCAATTGACAATAAGTCGATGGTGGCCGGCCGGCCAGGATTCCGCGCTCGCGACCGCGGAGATCAGTTCAACACCACGTGTTACCAGGTGTTTTTTACATCGCGGGGCGCGGTAGTCCTCAATGTTAACCTCATTGATTCGATGGGCGCCTTCCAAGGCGCCCCGCTCTCTGAGGCCTGCGAAGTGCTTGATGCAGTCATTGAGCCGATTATGAAGTTCATCCCGAAAGGGGATTTCGTTTGATGACCCACTTGGAGGCGAGCGCGGCACATAACTGTAGTGCCGCATGCAGTCGCTTTATCGACTCGATTCGTGACCTAGCGGCTGAGGCCCGGTTTGATAGCCTCCGCTCAGCCGTTGGATCTTTCGAAACAGCCCGCCAGCTTCAATCCGTTTATTCTCTGTTCGCGACCGAAGACCTTGGCACGCTCCTGAATGGCTTCGTAACCCAGGCCCGAGCGATGTCGCTCTTGTTCGCCGCCGCGGGCGGGTTGATCGAGGCGCAGGACGAGGCGTTGGCGGGGGCGTTGTCGAAAGCGGCCGAGGAGCCGGCGGGGCTCCAGAGCCTGGGTCTGATTCACGCGAGTGAGAGTGACGGGTTCATCCTCGAGGACTCGTGCGTAATGGGTGGTTATGGCCGGGTGGGGCCGGAGGATGTGTCGGATTCGCCGTTGGAGCGGATCGCCCAGTGTGCGCAAGCGCTCCAGCCCGAGCAGTTCAGCCAGATCCAGCAGCGGGCGGGTGAAGTCTCCGAGGCGCTGCACACCGCGGCGACGCAGCTCCAGACGGATCTGAGCAATGTGCTGGGGCATGAGTGGCAGGGTGAGTTCGCGGTGAGTGCGCAGGACTCCGTGCGCGGCCTTGTCAGCTCGGCGGTGGCGCTGTCGGGCGAGTTGGAGAAGGTTGCCGAGAAGGCCGGGCGCGCCCACCAGGGGTTCGTCACCACGCGTACCAACGTGGCCGAGCAGGCGGCGCAGGCGCAGCTCGCGCAGCTGTCCGGGCGCGAACTCGGGCCGGCGGGACTGTCGGCGGCCGCCGCGTCACGGGCCCAGAAGGCGGCGGCGGAGGAGCAGGCTCGGGCGATCGTCAACACCGAGTACAGCCCCGCGGTGATGGACGCCAACCTCGACGATCTGGACTTCACCGCGGCCTACCGGGTGGTCTCCACCACCGCGCTGGGCGGCCCGGACGGCATCGACATGGCACGGGTCTGGAACACCGACGGCATCCCGCGCCCCGCGCAGCCGGCCGCGCCGAACCCCGCCACGCTCGCCGCGCTCACGGGCGGCGCCGGAGAGGGTGGTGGGGCGGCGACCGGTGGAGCCGGAGGTGGCGCGGTCGCGTCGACGACGGGCTCGCCGAGCGCGGGAAGCGACGCGGCGACCGAGCAGGCGCTGCTGGCCGCGCGGACGGGCGCCGCCGACGGCGGTGGGACGGCCGCGGTCGGAGCGGGTCAGGCGGGCGGCGGACAGTCGGCGACCGGACAGCCGGGCGCGGGTGGCGGGGTGAACGCGGCCACCACCACGGCCGCAGCGCCGATGGCGCCGATGACCGGGGCGAGCAGCCGGCAGGGTGGCGCGGCAGGCGCCGGTGGGAGCGGTATTCGCGGGATCCGGGGCGCCACGAGCGGGGAGGGCCGGGCTCGTGATCGCGGGTTCGGTTCGACCAGCGGACTGCTCGGCGGTGGCGGCGCTGCCGCGGCCGGGGCAGGAGCGGGCGCATCGCGGATGGGCGGCGCTGGGACGCTGGCC
>NZ_JAHBAV010000061.1 GCF_018390595.1 Dietzia massiliensis | reverse complement strand
GACGACGACGACGAGCGCCACCCCTGCTCGACCGCCCCACGGGCACCGGGATCGGCAGGACCGGCCGGGTCGGGCCACGCCGGTACGGGGACCCCACGGGGACTGCCGCGCGGCTAGCGTGACGGGTTCACCCTGCTGACCGAGGAGTTCCGCCGTGCTCTTGACTACCCGTGCGCGGCGAAGGTTCAGCCTCGCGGTCATCATCGCCGCCGCGTCGACTGCTCTCGGTATCCGGTGTTCTGGAACGCGGCCGTCCCCGGCACCCGGATCCTGACCCCGGTCGATCCCCGAGACGAGGTGATCTGCCTGACGGGCTTCGTGCCGACACTCAACTGCTGGACCAAGGAGAGGGAGGTGCTCACTGCGACGATGCGCCCACTCGCGCACGTCGACGTCCCGGTGATCGGTGGTCCGCCGCTGCGCATCTGGGTGGACCTGCCACGGTGGGGCGACGGCTCCACGGGAGAAGAGCCCATCAGCGAGTGGACCACCGACGCGATCCTCTGGTGGCTCTACGGGCATTCGCCGTCATAAGCGGGCGCAGCAGCGCCCTCCCCTCATCGCGCGGTCACACCTTCTCACGTTCGCCCAGGTTAGCGGTGGCGGAAGTGCGCATTTTCGACCACTCGGCGGGACGCCACTCGGCGGGACGCGATCCTCTGGTGGCTTTTCAGGCGCATGCCGCCGTAGCGCGCGACGGTCACTCCACTGGGGGCGGGGGCGGGAGTCTCAGCCGGTCCGCTGCCGCCCGGCCAGCTTGTGCCGGTCGAGTTCGGTCATCCCGCCCCAGACGCCGTAGAGCTCGCCCGCCTCGATCGCGAACTTGCGGCACGTTTCGAGGACCGAGCAGCGGGCGCAGATCTCCTTGGCCGCCTTCTCCTTGCGACGACGCACGCCCTTCGGCTCGTCCTCGGCACTGTAGAAGAGATCGGGGTCGCCGACGCACGCTCCGTCGTCCCTCCAGGCCCAGAACTCCGATGTGGGTTTCAGATTCCTGAACCGTGGCACTCGTGCTCCTGTCGCGGATGGCGGAAGATCAACGTCGAATTGTCTCCCGGGTCCACCCGGGCGCGCTTCACCCCTAGGGGTGTATCAGCAGGGCGTGGCCGTTCAGAGCCCGTTGCTAGGATCTGCGGATGCCGATCAAGGTCACAGTGGTCAATGACTACCTCGTCGTCGTCGCCGGCGTCAACGCCTTTCTCGCCCCCTACTCCGACCGGATCGAGATGGTGGAGAAGGACCTGGTCTCCAGCGGATCGGCCACCGTGGACGTGGCCCTATACGACTCCTTCGCCTCGTCCCTGGGCAAGGACGACCGCCTCGAGAACCTTCTGCAGGATCCGACCATCGCGGCGGTCGCCGTCTACTCGTTCACCTCGGACCCGGCCGCGGTGCGCGACAGCCTCGACGCGGGCGCCCACGGGTTCCTGTCCAAGTCCCTGACCGCTCCCGAGCTGGTGAGTGGCATCGAGCAGATCGCCGCCGGCGAGCGCGTCACCCTGACGGGAGCGGGCCTGCCGATCATGGGTCCCGACAAGTGGCCCGCCAAGGAGGCCGGCCTCTCACACCGAGAAGCCGAGGTGGTCAGCCTGATCGTGCAGGGGCTGTCCAACGAGCAGATCGCCGAGCAGTGCTACCTCTCGCTCAACACGGTGAAAACTTACGTGCGCTCGGCGTACCGGAAGATGGACGTGGCCACGCGCGCGCAGGCGGTCGCGTGGGGCATCGAGAACGGCCTCAAGCCCGACCGGTAGGCCGCGGCACGACGTTCTGCGGCGGGTCAGCCGAGGTCCGTTCAGCGGAGGCGATGCGGTCAGCTCTGGGCCTGACCGGGGCAGCCGTTCCCTTCGGCTTCGCGTGGGTGGCAGGTGAAGCGGGCATGGTCGCGGCCGTACGTCGTCACCTGCTCGACCGCGGCCAGGACTCTGACCGCGTCCAGTTCACCGGTTACTGGCGCCTCGGCGGACCTCTCTAGGCCGGATGGTTCCGCCTCAGACGGGCCGGCTTCCCAGCCCCGTCGCGGGTAGTGAGACGAATCCGCGGGTGAACGGCGAGAGTGCGCGCACGGCCGCCTCGGCGTCCACCCCGGCGTGCGGATGGGCGGCGTAGAGCTCCTCCACCGCGATCCGCGCCTGCAGCCGGGCGAAGTGCGAGCCGATGCAGAAGTGCGGCCCGCGCGCGAAGGCCAGATGCCCGGCGCCCTCGCGGCGGATGTCGAGCTGCCCGGCGGTGGGCCCGAACTCGCGCTCGTCCCGGTTGGCGGAGCCGTAGAGCATCATCACCTTCTCCCCCGCCGGGATGGTCACGCCGCCCACCGCGACCTCGCGCGTGGTGGTCCGCGCGAGCGCCTGCACGCTCGACTCGTAGCGCAGGCACTCGGCGAGGGCGCCGGGGATCAGCGCGGGGTCGGCCACGATCATCTCCCGCTGCCGCGGGTGCCGGTCGAGCAGCGCGACGGTGTGGGAGATGAGGTTGCCGGTGGTGTCGTTGCCGCCGGCCACGATCACAAAGCAGAAGCCGAGGATGTCCCAGTCGTCGAGGCGCTCGCCGTCGATCTCGGCGGTCACCAGTGCGGAGATGAGGTCGTCGCCCGGTGCCGCGCGACGTTCGGTGATGAGCTCGCCGAAGTAGGCGAACATCTCCGCGACCGCCGCCACGGCCTCGCCCTCGAGACCTGCCGGGCGGAACCCCTCCTCCTGCAGGGTGGTGAGCGCGCTGACCCACGGGCCGAACCGGGGCGTGTCCGCGGCGGGCAGGTCGAACAGCCGCGCCAGCACGAACGTGGGGATCTGCGCACTGAAGTCGCGGTGCAGGTCGACCACCTCGCCGTCGTCGTACCTCCGCGCCATCTCGGCCAGGCGCTCCCGGACGAAGCCGCGGATGGCGGGCTCGGTGCGGGCCACCCGCCGCGGCGAGAACGCCGTGGCGAGCAGTCGCCGCTTGGTGGTGTGTTCGGGCGGGTCCATCATGACGATGGTCGGCGCCAGCCCGAGCCTGTCGATCTCGTCGCGGTAGAACGTCAGGCCGCTGGCGGAGGAGAAGGTGGCCGGATCGCACACGGCGGCGTCGACGTCGGCGTAGCGCGACAGTGCCCAGAAGTCCGGGTGGGCGGCGGTGCCGTCGCCGCGGTGGTGGTGCACGGGGTCGGTGTCGCGCAGCAGCCGGTACCCGGGATAGGGGTCGGCCAGGTGGGCGCGGTCGAACGGGTCGAACGCGGGCGCGGCGGTGGAGGTGACGGACGGGGCGGTGGCGGGCCGGTCGGTGGCGCGGTGGCTCATGCGCCTATTTAACACCCGCTGTTAACAATTCGGAAGGGCTTTACACTCAGCGCGTGCCCCACACGCCCAGCCCCCGCGCACGCAGTCCCCACACACGCAGCCCCCGCTCGGCCGGCACCCGCGACGCCCTCTACGCCGCGGGGCTGCGCCGCTTCGCGCTCGACGGGTGGCGCACGGCGCGGGTCCGCGACATCGTGGCCGACGCGGGGCAGGGCAACGACTCGGCGATCAACTACCACTTCGGCGGGCGCACCGGGCTGCTGGTGGAGATCCTGCGCCGCGGGGTGGCGCGCATGGAGGCCGAGCGCCGCGCGGACCTGCGGCGATGGGCGGAGGCGCCGCCCGATCTGGTGGAGATCGTGCGGGGGGTGGTCTCACCGTTGGCGGCTTTGGTCGACGACGACGAGGGCCGCTGGACGCTCCGCGTGATCGGGCAGCTCGCCGCGTCCGCGGAAGTGGACCGGACGGTCACCGCCGGGCCGGTGGCGAACACCGCGTTGCAGGACCAGCTGACGATGCTGGTGACGGCTGCGGCGCAGCGGGGCGGGGCGGACCTCGCGCGGCACCGGGTGCGGCAGCTGATCGTGATGCTCACCGCCGAGCTCGCAGCCCGTGCCGGCGACCCGCCGGACTCCCCGCCGGCGCACCCCGTCTACGTGGCCGACCTCGTCGGGTGGCTCGCCGCGGGACTGGACCGCCCGCACCCGGCGTGACCGCGCTACACGGCCACCGGCGGGTGCAACCGCTCCAGCGTCCACACACGATTGCGATGCGCCGCCCATGTACTGATGCCGATCGCGCCCACCGTCACCAACGTCAGAACCAACACCGGAATCCACATCTGCGAGGGGCTCCCACCCATGATGGTCTGCCGTAGCCCCTGCACGGTGTAGGTCATGGGGTTGAACGGGTGGATCCAGCGGAAGAACGCGGGCTCGACCGCGGTCGGATAGATGCCGTCCGCCGAGGTCAGCTGCAGCATCAGCAGTGCCATGGACAGCACTCTGCCGACCGACGGGCCGAACACCACGTTGAGCATCTGGATGAGTGAGATGAATGCCACCGCCGACAGCGCCATGATGGCCAGTGCGCCCATCGGGTGAACCGGCGCCAAGCCCAGCCCGAAGCGCAGTACCAGCAGAATCACCACCGCCTGCCCCAGCGCCAACAGCAGCGCCGGCTGTAGCGAGGCCATCACGACCCGCAGCGGGTGCAGCCGGGTGGCCACGGCGCGCGGCTGGAGTGGCGTGAGCAGCAGCCAGATCATGATCCCGCCCACGAACAGTGCCAGCGGCACGAAGAACGGGGCGAACCCGTAGCCGAACGTCTCCGCCGGGTTGTCATATATCGACGTGAGTGTGATCGGGTCGCCGATCGTGCGCGCCATGTCCTCGCGGTGCTGGTCACTCCACTGCGGGACCTGGTCGGCGCCGGCGGCCAGTTCGCTCGACAAGCGGCCGGTGCCATCTTTGAGGGTGTGTGAGCCGTCGGCGAGCCGGCTGGTGCCGTCGACGAGGCGGCCGGTGCCGTCGGTGAGGTCGCCGGTGCCCTCGGCCAGGGTGGCCGCGCCCTCGTCCAAGCGTGCGGCGCCGTCGTCGAGCTGGCGCACGCCGTCGACGAGGGTGGTGGCGCCCGTGTCGAGTCGCTGGAGTCCGTTGTCGAGCTGCGCCGCGCCGGCGCCGAGGGCGTTGATCCCGGTGAGGAACTCGCCGGAGGGATCGTTGAGTGCCGACGACAACTCGCGGGCGCCGTCGCGCAGCCGGTGCAGGTCCGACAGCTGCGACGAGCCGGCGCCGAGGCCCTGCGATTCGAGTTGGTCGGCCAGGGTCTCCAACTGCACGGAGACCGGTACCCCGGCCGATCCGGCGGAGCTCCCCGATCCCGCGGACCCCGGACCGGTGGCCAGGCCGGTGGTGGCCTCGACCTGCCTCATCTGCGCGGCGGCCTGCCGCAGCGGGGCGATCGCGGCGTTCTGTGCCTGCGAGAGCTGATCCAGGACACCGGCGAGCTGGTCGACTCCGCCGCTGACCTGCGCGGCCCCGTTCCCGAGCCGCTGCACTCCGCCGTCGAGGCGCTGGACGCCCTCGTTGAGCTGCGTCGCGCCGTCGGCGGCAGTACCGATCCCGCCGGCCAACTGGTCGACCCCGGAGCGGGCCTCGTGGATCTTGGTGGCCAGCTGGTGGTTGCCTTCCGCGAGCGTGGCGGCGCCCTGGTCGAGGGTGCGGGCGCCGGCGTCGAGTTCAGCGGACTTTTCGCTCAGCTCGGTGATGCCGTCGTCGAGTGTGCCCGCGCCGTCGTCGAGCTGCGCGGCACCGTCGGCGGCCTCGCGCAGCCCGGCGCCGGCATCCTGCACACCCACGAGGACTTTGTCGACGGCCTGCGCTGAGATGGCCGAGCCCACCGCGTTGTGCAGTTCGGCTGTGGCGCTTCGTCCGATGAGGCTGGACAGGTAGTTGCCGGATTGGTCGTAGGTGACGGTGATCGCGGCCTGGCGCGGGTCGTCCCCGGTGGGTGAGGCGACGGATTCGCTGAACTCCGGGGTCAGCCGAACCACGAAGTTGTAGTGGTGATCGGACAGTCCGGCTTCGGCCTCGGCGGCGTCGACCAGTCGCCAGTCGAGCTGGTCGTTCTGCAGGAGTTCGTCCACCACCTGGTCGCCGGCGCGTAGTGGTTCGCCGTCGACCTGCGTCCCGGTGTCGTCGTTGACCAACGCGACCGGCAACTGGGAGGTCCGGCCGAACGGGTCCCAGAAGGCGGCGAGGTACAGGGCGCTGTAGAGCAGGGGCATGAGCACCAGCACGACTATCGCCACGCGCGGTAGCCGTCCGCGGCCGAAGCGTTTGAGCTCACTGCCGATGGACAGTCCGGAGATCATGCGAGGCCTTCCTTGGTGGCGGGGACGGTGACCAGGTGGTGCTCGGGCGAACCCGCGGGCAGGGAGTCCACGGAGGACAGGATGACGGTGCTCTGGTCGGCGTCGGCGATCTCGGCCAGGCGTTGCAGCGCTCGTGCGCGTTCCGCGGGGACGCGGACCTGTTCGATGTCGTCCACCACCAGTATCGGCGTGCCCTCGTAGCGGGCCAGCGCTATGCGCAGCAGCAGGCGATCCAGTTCGGTGAGGTCTCCTACGTAGGTGCGCAGCCCGGGCAGGCGGAGGTCCCCGTACACCGGGCCGAGGAGCTCCTCGAGTTGGTCTGGGCCGGTGCGGCCACGCGGGCGCCACCACGGGCTCATCCACGCGCGCTGCTCCGCCACGACCGTGCGGACCGTGACCGCCGGGTCCAGCTCGTCGATACCCGAGAATCCGGCGATCGCCGACCGGGTGAAAATCTCGCGACTGCCGGTGTGACCGAGCACCTCGAGCCGCCCCTCGGTGGGTGCCATTCGACCGGCCAGGGTGAGCAGGAGGCATGTGCGGCCGTTGCCGGGGTGGCCGCGCAGGACGGTGATTCCACCGCGGTCGATATCCAGATCCAGGGGGCCGAAGACCCGGCCGTGGTCGCCCACCATCCCGAGGCCGCGAGCGTGCACCGCTGGTTCCGGGACTTCAGGTGGCTCAGCGTTGTCGAGGGGCTCAGCGTTGTCGAGGGCCTCGGCGTCGTCGGGCTCGGGGTTCTCGCGTGCAGTGGTCATGGTGACGTCCCGGGTGGGTGAGGTCTTCATTGTTAATGGGAGCGACCGGTGGCCGCGGCCGCGCGCATAATTGCGTGCGCGACGATCCCCAAAGCGGACTAGACTCCACTTTATACGCCGCTGCCGATCCCACCGCATAGCAGCCGGCCACGCCCCCCATACGGGCGGATCGCGTCCCGGCACATCAGAACCAGTCGAGCGGTGTGCCGTAGAGCCGGTCGTGCGGGATGCTGCGGGCGACGAGGTCGGCGAGAGCCTCGCGGTCGTTCATCAGCGCCGCGCCCCGGCGAGTCGGCCGTAGCTCGCCCTTGTACTTGCGCACCAGCCCCAGCGCCCGGGCCCAGTCCCGCAGCTGCCAGATCGGGAACGTGAGGTCCTCGCGGTTGTTCTTCCCGATCCACTGGCGGTGCCAGCCGGTGTCGACCATCAGTTGCTCGACCATCGCCGGCGGCAGGTACCCGGCCGCGGTGAGTGTGACGCCGTCCCCGATCCGCTCGAGCAGGATCTGCAGCTTCTCGGCCTCCTCCAGTTGGATTTCCCGGAGGGTGGCGGGCATCTCCGCGACCCGGGCCACTCGCTGTTGGGCATCGTCGAGGTCGAACGCTTTCGCGTCCCACCCCGCCCAGAACTCGAGTGTGTGCGGGTCCCAGCCGTCCGGGTCGGCATCCCCGGCTATCCACTCGTTGTAGGACCAGATCCCCCCGCAGTCCTCCGGTGGGCATGCCCGGCGACCGGCCACCACGGTGGCATCCGGGATCTCGTCGTCGTCATGTTCCAGGACCTTCTCCACGGTGACGCGGTGCCACCAACTGTCACCGAAGTCGTACCAGTACAGGAACTTGTCGCCCACGCTGTGGGCCAGCTCGTCTAGTCGCACGTCGGCCTCGTCGAGCTCGCCCATCTCGCCGGCGTCGGGGTAGTCCATGGAGCCGAAGTGCTCGGCGTCGCGGTCCTGGCGCGACGACGAATGGATGAACTCGTGCAGGTGGCTGTTCGTCCAGCCCATGGCCTCCTGCAGGATCAGGTGCAGGCGCGGCAGCATGAGGTCGCTACGCAGGTCCAGGCGCCGCCAGATGGGCGGGGACGAGTCCAGCAACTCGACTTTGACGCGGTACGTCACCGGTGTCTCGCGCCTCGGGTGGCGGCGGTTGACGGCCGGGCGTTCCCACGGCGACTGGGGAACCGCGCCCGCGCCGAAGGTCGACTGCGGGTCCCCTCCACCGGTGAGCGAGTCCACTAGTTGCTCCGGCGAGACCCCGGCGCGGGCCATCGTGTCGACGACTGCCCGCAGCAGTTCGTCTCCAGGGATGTCGCCGAAATCGTACGGGCGATCTGTCGAGGGCGTCACCTCATCGACGATACGAGACTCGAGCGCCGTACTGGGGCATCCCGGGCCGGAGAAGTAGGCTCACCCGCCATGGACAACGTCGAGCCCGGCCTCTTCGACCTCCCCGAACTCGAGCCCGAGCCGCGGCCGTCGCCTATGCGGACCCGACGCGGGAGGAACCGCGAGACGTGGTCCCGCACTGTCACGGCGGCGGTGTCCCTCGACGACGCGGCGGCGGTGACAGCGGCCCTCACGCGGTACCTGGAGGACACCGTGGTAGTCGACGCGTTCTCCGGTGACGTGATCGAGGACCCGGCGAGCGAGGAGGCCGGACCCGATCCTGCCCTTCCGCCGTTGGAACAGCTGCCCTGGCTGCTCTGGCCCACAGATGGGCTGGAGGAGCTGCTCGAGGGCGGCGCGCTCACCGTTCTCGAGGTCGCCAGCGCGGTGACGCCCGAGGCCGCCGACCGGGGCACGTTCACGTGGACGGTCACCGTCAAGCTCACCGACGTCCAACTCCCGCGGCGCCTCGCCACGCGCGCCCACCCCGCCGACGCCGACCTCATCGCGGACAGCCTGGCGGTCGCCTGGCAGCACGCTGCCGACCCGTTCGCTCCCCTGCACTCGATCCCGGGAATCTCGTGGCGCCCGCTGTCCGTCGAGGTTCAGCACCTGCCGGCGCGAAAGGGATGACGACGACGAGCGCCTCCACTGCCCGGTCGGGCCCGCTCCCGCCGGCTGGAGCGGGTCCTGCTGCGACGACGCCGCCGCTGCGCCCCCCTCCGGCCCGCGAGTGGTCACACCCGTCCCCGCACAGTTACCCCGTGCCAGCTGCCCAGTCTTCGTATCCGCCATGCGGTTGGCCTCGGTACCGGGTCCGTGTCACCAGCTCTTTCGGAGGGTGGGCCCCCTCCGCCGCCAGCGCCACGCGCAGCCATCGGTCAGGATCACGTCCTCGCACGGCGCTCGGGTCATCAGCGGCCAGCTGCTCATAGCGGCCCCCGAACACGGTGAGATTGACGCTGCCGGGTAGTGCCGCTGACGGCGCGAGCACCCCACGGTAGCCCTCACCCTGCAGCCATGCCGCCAGCTTCTGACACTCGGCGTGGTCATCGTCTACCGCCACCTCGGGGTCCAGACCGCACGCCGTCCAGTCATCGAACGTCGTCAGGTCGGCTACGTCGTCCAGAACCACGTACGCCTGCCACAGGGATCGCCGCTGTTCGGCTACCGCCTCCGGAGTCCGCAGGGAGAAGTAGCGGACCAGCTCCGCCCACGCACCCGCGGGCGACAACGCCAGGTACTGGGCGTAACCCTCGCCCTTTCGATGCCAGCGACCATTCGACTGCACGGGCCTGCCGCCGAGGCCGGCGTCGTGCCAGAGCGGTGGCTGTGCGTGTCCCACCTGGCGAAACGCGGCCCGCTCCACGCGTAT
The DNA here is from genome assembly GCF_018390595.1 of Dietzia massiliensis. Classification (GTDB taxonomy): domain Bacteria; phylum Actinomycetota; class Actinomycetes; order Mycobacteriales; family Mycobacteriaceae; genus Dietzia; species Dietzia massiliensis. The sequence continues at coordinate 7,735 of NZ_JAHBAV010000061.1, read as the reverse complement.
CCGCGGGGGCGCCTTCCTATCGGAGGCCACCGCGGGCGAATTCCAGAAGCTCTGCCTGCGCCCGGAGGTCGCCCTCCTCGAGCACCTCGAGCGGTGACCGTCCGTCGAGCTGCGGCACCGGGTTGTCGAACCACATTCGGACCCCGCGAGCCGTCATGGCCGTCCGCAACTCCACCACGAGCTCGGCCACCATCTGCAACCGCTCGAGCGCGGCTCTACGCGGCACCGCTCCGGCCCGCCAGTTGGTCAGGACCCGCGACTGTGCTCCTACAACCCGCGCGATGTCGTCAGCACTCCACCCATCCAGAGAGGTGTCGAGGAGCGCGAGCGCTTCTTGCGGATCTTCGATCCGGGCGAGGCGCTTCTGACGCTGTATCCGCGACAGGACAGTCCGCATCCCGACGAGGGCGACGAGCAGGTCGTCGGCGTCGTCTTGTTCATGTGCAGTCCGCGCACGGATGAGTAGGGACAACAAACCGTCGATGTGCACTCTCGGCGCTGTAGACGGCCACGAGTGGAGCAGTTCCAACGCGAAATCGGTGAGCTCGGTGATGAACTCGTCGGTCTGACGCCGATCCTCCGAGACCCCTGCCTCGATCGTGGCCGCAAGCGTCTCGGCCGCTGACCGGGCGGTGTCATCCGCGCCTTCTAGCGTTGCTGCCATCATTCCGTCCTTCTTCCAGCGAAATGGAAGTTTACCCGCAGATGGCCGCGAGCGGGACTTCTCGGAGACCGCAGTTCCAGGTACCTCTTCGAGGGCGACGAAAGCCCACAACTGCCCACAATCCGGACCGAATCCGACCGCTTCCACCCCTAGCGTGGAAACCCCACGGAGCAACCTGCACGCGCCAACCCGCGCAAGAGAACGCGCCCGGCAGAAGGGACCCCATGAAGATCGCCGTCACGACCCCCCAGGGCAACGTGGGCCGCCACCTGACGCGGATGCTCATCCGCGCCGGGGTCAGGCCGGTCCTGCTCACCCGCCACCCGGACCAGATCCCCGCCGACGTCGCCGAGCACGCCGAGCCGAGGCGGGCCGACTCCCGCGACCCCGACCAGGTCATCGCCGCCACAACCGACGTCGACGCCGTCTACTGGGTCGACCCGCCCGCCGAGTCCCCTGACCCGCTGGGCGACTACCGCCGCGGGACCGAGTCCATCGTCGCCGCGATCGAGGCGAACGGGATCGGCCGGGTCGTCTTCCAGAGCAGCGTCGGGGCGGAGAAGCGCCACGGCGCGGGCGAGATCGACGGCCTCGCGGCCACGGAGATCGCCCTCGACCAGTCCAACGCGGCCGTCACGCACCTGCGCTGCGGCTACTTCTTCACCAACCTGCTGTTCGAGGTGGAGTCGCTGCGGGCCGGCCGGCTCCAGACGGTGCTGCCCCTCGACGCGCCCATGAGCTGGGTCGCCCCGCGGGACATCGCGGAGGTCGCGGCGCTCACCCTGCTCAACACCGACTGGCGCGGGCGGCGCGTGCAGGCCGTCCACGGCCCCGAGGACCTGTCGTGGGCCCAGGTCGCGAGGATCCTCACGGAGGAGCTGGGTCGCGAGGTCCGCGCCGAGCGCATCACCGACGAGCAGATGCGCGACCAGTACCTCGGCGCGGGCATGCCGCCGGCCTGGGCGGACGCACTCCTCGGCATGTCGACCGGCCTGCGCGACGACTTCGTACCCGAGCAGGCCCGCTCGATCGTCACCACCACACCGACCCGCCTGCGCAGCTGGGCCCGCGAGGAGCTCGCCCCGATCGTGTAGTCACCGCCCACCGCCTCGCTCGCTCGCCGCGGCGGGCCACACGTGGAAAGGTGCGACGACGACGAGCCCCACCACCCCCGACCGACCCGCAGTCCCCGGATCCGCGGGTCCGGCCGCGTCATCCAGTGCTGGAGCGGAGGCACCCTCCGAGGGCTGCCCTCGCTGCCGGCGCGGCGCTCTCTCCACGCTGAAGGAGGAGTTCCGCCGTGCCCCTCATGCCCCTGCTCGGTCGCCCGCACAGACCCCTCTGACCTGCGGCGCCCTGGATGGGGGTTCCAGGGCACCCCAGGTCAGCCGAGTTGAGCAGGCGCGCGCGTCCACCCGCGGATCGCGGGCCGCGGGCCGCGGGCCGCGGGTTCAGATTCGCGTGCAGGATTTAGGTGGCGCCATTGCGAAAAAGTGGCTCGTACATCGCAGTGGTGCCTCCAAGATGCCGTAGCGAGGCGATGCCGGTTCGGCCCACCCGGGCCGGCGAGACGAACGGGGCAGCGGACGCGGTCGGCTGCGGTCTTCGGGAGGGCGTTCAGGTAATAGGCGGACTCCGCACCCAACGGAACAGTGCAGTTTGCCGAACGGCGCCCGCCCCGCCGGCCGCCGCCCTGCCGGCCGCCGCCCCGCCGCTCACCCGACCCGGCCAAGTGCCGCCGCCACCCGGTGACGCGAGCGCACGCCGAGCTTGCGCAGGATGTTGGAGACGTGCTCCTCCACCGTGCGGCGGCTCAGCACCAAGTGGTCGGCGATCTGCTGATTGGTCGCGCCGTCGGCCAGGTGTCCGGCGATCTCCCGCTCGCGCGCGGTGAGCGGGGCAAGCGCGGAATCGGCGCACCGGGCCCGGAACTCGGCCAACTGCTCGGCCGCCATCTGCAGATGGACGGGCATCCCGAGCCGCTCGTAGACAGCAACCGCGTCGGACCACAAGACCTCGGCCCGCTCCGGCTCGTCGCCGTTGATCAGCCCGGCGAGCAGCACGCCGAGGAACGCCACCTGACTGTCCAGACCGTACCGGCGGCCGAGCTCGCGCCCCTCCTCGAGGAGCCGACGGGCGCCGGCGGGATCTCCGGTGAACATCGCCACCGTCGCGGCGTCGGCGAAGCGCATTGGGGTCATCGCGTCGGCGGGCTCGCGGACCATGACGTGCGGCACCGGCTCGCCGAGCATGGCGGCCGTGCGGGCGAGCGTCGACTCGACAGTGCGCCGCCACCACGGCACCACCGGACGCGGCGCGTCCCGCAGCGCCTGCACGCGAGCCCGCGCGAGATCGGGATCCCGGTGCCAGAACGCCGACAGCACCTGGCCGTTGCGCGCCATCGCCACCATGTCCGGCACGCAGAACCTCTCGGCGGCGGCGATCGCCTCGTCGGCGGCAGCATCGGCGTCCTCCAGACGCCCCACCTGGATGAGCGCATACGCCAGCACGCAGCCGAGCCCGGGCTGCGGCGCGGCCCGCCCAAACCGGCGCGCCACCCGCAGTCCCCGCTCGGCCAGCTCCACGGCCAGGCGGAAGTCGTCGAGCATGTACTCCGACCAGCCGGCGGCCGTCACCGCATCGAGGATGTCCCGCAGATCCTCGGCCGGGGCGTCGAGCAGCACCCTCGCCGCGCCCGCGAACTCCGTCCGGGCCACCGCGACCTCCCCGCTGTTGAGCAGCCCCACCGCCCGGAACGCACGCGCGGCGGAGGCGAACGGCTCGGGGCCGTCGAGCAGGTCGTTGAGCATGGCGTCCGCCGGTATGGACCGGTCGAGCTGCGGGTTGGTGGCGGTGAGCTCGAGCAGCAGTTCGGGCCGGGGCACCGCGCCGCGGGCGGTGAGGACCTCGTGCGCATCGGCCGGGCGACCCGACATCCGCAGGGCGTGGGCGTAGAGCACGCGGGCCTCGGGACCGACCCGGGCGTCGTCGATCAGCGCGGGCAGCACCTCGATCGCCCGGTCCGGTTCGCCCATGATCACCTGCGCCCGCGCACGGGCCAGATCGCACCGCCGACCGAGGTGCCCGGCCGCCGCAGGCGCCGCGCCACCGGAAACCGCCGCCGCGCCACCGGAAACCGCCGCCGCGCCCCCGACCCCCGCGAGCCATCGCTCCACCACCTGCGGGTCGGAGTCGGCGGCGCGCTCGGCGGCGTCGAGGATCACGCTGATCTCCTCCGCGGTGGCCGCGGGCCCGAGCGAGGCCAGGTGGCCGGCCCGGGCGAACGCGTCCTGGCCGGGCAGGGCGGCGGCCGCGCGGTGCAGCGCGGCGCGCTCGGCGGCGGACGCGCGCGAGTAGGCGGTGAACCGCACGAGCGGGTGGAGGGGCTCAGCCGCCCACGTCGAGATGAGACCCCAGTCGCGCAACACGCCCAGGTGCCGGCCCACGTCAGCGACGCCGGCCACCGCCTCCAGCTGCGGAGGATCGGCGCTGCCCAGCACGGCGATCGCGGTAAGGGTGCGCCGGGCGCCCGGGTCGAGCCGGGCCAGGTCCGCGCCGACCACCGAGCTCAACGCATCACTGCCCGCCCCCGCACCCTCGTCCAACACGTGCTTGAGCGTGGTGGCGTGCGGGTTCCGCCGAAATGCGCTGATCAGCGTGCGGGCGAACAGCGGACTGCCGGCGGCGGATTCCACGACGGTCCGGCGCTGCCGGGGATCGAGGTCGGTGGCGAGAGCGGCGACCTCGTCGTCGTCGAGCGGTCCCACGGTGAGGTGCTCGATGGTCGCGCCCACCCGCCGCGCGGCGTCGATGAGGGACGTGGGTGTCATCCCGGTCCGGTAGGCCAGGACGGTGCCGGCGGCGTGCGGGAGGACGGCGGCGAAGAGCCGCAGGGAGGCGGGGTCGATCCACTGTGCGTCGTCGATGATGAGCAGCCGCGGGCTCGCCTCGAGGAACCGGCAGCACTGTCGGTGGATGGCGGCCGGGGAATGGTCGGCCACGACGCGCTCGAGGTCCTGGTCGAATAGCCGCTCCACCAGTTGTCGCGCGGCCGCGAGGGGTGTCTCGGTGTCCGGGTAGGGGTCGCCGCGCAGGAACAGCGTCGGCCGGTCGAGCTCGGCGAGCGCGCTGAACAGCAGGGCCGTCTTGCCGGAGCCGAGCGGGCCCTCGATGAGCGTCAGCCGCGGCGGGCCCGAGCCACCCGCCTCCAGCTGCTCGGCGAGCCACTCGAGTTCAGTTGTCCGGCCCTGCATCGCTCCCCTGCCCCTGTCCCGGGGTTCTCCGTCCTCGCGGGCCCGACGCGGCGGACCCCTTGGTGACAGTGAACCCCAGGACAGGCTGCGGGAGCGGGATTACCGCACTTGTTCGTAGTAGCCGACGCCGACGCATCCGTCGTAACGCCACGCGCCGCCGGTCCAGGTGAAGCGGTGGATGGTGGGGTCGCCGCCGCCCTGGTAGTAGGCCTGCTCCCCCTCGGTCCCCTGATGGGTCGGCTCGGGCGGCAAGTTGTAGGCGTTGGCCGTGCCCGCTCCCGCCAGAGCGATGCCGGTGGCGGTGGCCGCGGCCAGTAGCCCTCCCGCCAGTGCCCGTCGAATTCTGCTGGTCATGGTGCCCTCCTGGTGACTGGTGCTTCCACGACCCAGTGTCTCGGCGCCGATCGGCCCCGGGTACCCGTAGCACTACGGGTTTCCGGAGAGCCGCGCGGCCGCGGATGGTCGTCGGATAAGAGAGCGGTCACCGTGTGGCGTCGGGGAAGAACACCGCGGGACGACGACGACAAGGTCATCCCCACCCGCGCCCCGCATCACCCGCCGAGGCGGGACATGCTGAGCGAGCCCTCCGCGGGGAACCCCGCAATCGAGCGGACGGGCGGCCTGCCCGAGCCGCCGGGTCGCGCGGTGCACTCCGCGCGGTCTCACTCCTCGCAGAGGCAGAACGGGTGCCCGACCGGGTCGAGGTACACCACAAAGCGCCCGTCGAGGCTGGGCTGGTGATCGTGCCGCCGCGCGCCGGCGGCGAGGACGGATGGCTCTGCGTCTGCGATCGAGTTCACGTAAAAGTCGAGGTGCACCTGGGTGGGGACCGGGCCGTCTGGCCAGGTGGGCGGGCGGAAGTCGGGGACGGTCTGGCAGGCGAGCGCGAGCGCGCCCGACTCGCCTTCTGGCGGCAGGACGTCGACCCAGTCCGGGTTCTCGCCGTCGTGTATCCGCCAGCCCAGCATCGACGCGTAGAACTCGGCGAGCTCGCGCGCGTCGGGACAGTCGAGGGCGACGACCACACGCCGCGCGCTGATGCCAGCCATGGCATCACGCTACGACCGGTGCGAGATCCCCTCAAGATCGCCGCCGAAGTTGCAGGAAGCCAGCTGCTAACCCGGCTGGCCCACGGAGCGACTGCGCGAGACCCGACGTCAGGACGCCCGGGCAGGGAGTACCAGGAGCGAGCCGTCGCGGTGCTTTTCGATCTCGATCACCACATCAGCGCTCGGCGAGCTCTGGCTGTACGCGGGCGCCAGCGCACGCAGCTCGTACGATGCCTTCAGCAGACTGTCGACTTGCTTCCGGGTCATCACTGTCTCGATGCGGCGCCTCGGCGGGCGCAGTTCGAGCTCCGACAGTCGCCGCAGGACGTTCTCTATCCGGCTTTCCAACTTGGCGACCCGCTGCTGGTCGTCTCGAAGACTCTTCACGAAGTGCTCAAAGGGGTTGTCTTCGTCGCTCTGGCCGGCCTCGACGCCCTGCAGAATGATCACACGACGCTTGAGCGCGATTGCGAGCGCAGCCAACTCGAGATGGGCGCGGAACTCCCCGCTGTCATCGGTGACGCCCGGAATCGCTTCTTCTAGTTCGGCCAATTCGATGCGATTGTCGACGACCGTGTCGAGAACGATTTCCCACTTCCGCACTCTGCGTTCTGCCTTCTGCGTTGCCTTGCTGATCGCGTGAGCGGCGGAATCGAGGCCGAGCGATGCCCCGACCCTGCCGCGGTCCAACAGCAGCGTCGTGGCCTTGTCGATCGCGTCACGGCAGCCGTCGAGCTCGCTTCGCTCGGACTCCAGAGCATCAATGTGGAGCTTCTCGAGGAGTTCAGTGATGTTCTCGACGGCCTTCTGGCGCTCGTGGTCCGCGTAAGCACTGGCGCCAACTGCGACGGCCAGGAGCACGAGCGGAGCGGCCACCGTCATCGCAGTCCCCGTTGCCGCCGTACCGGCAGCAGCACCGACGGCCGTTCCCTTGGCTCCCGCAGATACCGCTTCGACGGGCACGAAGCTGGCCTTAGCTACAACCCCGGTCTTGCCGACCAAGTCCCCGTAGACGCCGCCACTCACAGCTTTAGACGGCATCTGCTTTATTAGCCCCTTGCCAAACTGGGACGCCACTTTGGCCGGCACGTGCATTCGGTACAGCACTTCGCTCGATTGGGCGACTTGAGCAACAGCCGGTTCCTTTGAGGAACGGGCTACGAGCCGTGCGAGCTCCTGCGCCAGTGGACTCACGGCGTCGAGCGGCAATCCGTTCGACCTCTCGCGTTTGGCTGGGAGAGGGTGCGCCTCCAGAGTGACCAACGGTGCTGATGCAAACGCGGTCAGTGCGGACCGAAGTTCGGACAGTCGCTCAGCACTGAGGGGCCCGTCGTCCGTAATCGCGGGAATAGTCGCGCCCTGGGTCGTGGACAGTGTCCAGACGGGCACGATCATGCCATTTACGTCGCTCATCAATCTCCTCGGTCGGAATTCACACAGTATCCGCTGGGTCCGACAGTTACCGGTCTCGCACAGATTTCTGTCGTCTGCTAAGTGCCAGAGACTGCGCTACCTGCACTGCCATCACCCACCGGTGTCCCTAGCGCCGAGAGCGGGTTCTGGAATCCAACGGACAACGCAGTCGCGCGGCTGTCCTCTCATCGAGTGCGCCGGGTCAAGGTAGCCGCATGGTTCAGCCGACTCGGCGTCCAGCCGAAAACAGCAGCGTTCAACGAGGCCCCACGAAGCCTCGGCTCAGACCAAGAATCAGGTGCGCCACACGCTATCGACGCGCCCACCCCTCGACGGACGATCACCTCGTCCCACCC
>NZ_JAHBAV010000060.1 GCF_018390595.1 Dietzia massiliensis | reverse complement strand
CCGGACACTGGCCCCCGAAGGCAATAGCGATGGCCCCCAGTGAGACGAATATTCAGGCTGCGTGGGTATCAGACAACGGGGTTCTCTTAGTCGACCTGAGCGCCTTAGATCTTCGCGAAGGCGACTACGAGGTTCTTCTCAAGAGTGGCGATACCGAAGTACAGAGTATGCAGCTTCGCCTGCGCTCTGGTGCGACGCCGGACCACGCCGCGTGGCAACGAGCCCCCCGCCTTTCTCACGATCTGGCGCACCCGTTGGATGCCCTGACAGCCCGAGACCATTCCGAGGTTGAGGTCGACTGGGCCGTCGATGGCGCATGGGCCACCCCGGTCAGTAACGAGGCTGATTTCGTTTCCCCCCAGGGAACCCCGTGGTGGTCGAAGGCGCGTTCAGATAAAGAGTCAGGGGCGAAGCTGGCGATCCCGCCGCTCGACGACAGTTCTTGTGTCTTCACCGGTCGACACCGCTTCGTCATGCCACCCACCCCCGCCCGCCAGCAGACGAGGCGAGAGTTGAGAAATCAATTCATCATCGGCCGCTGCGAGGGGTGCGGGCTCATCCGCCGCTACCCCGGCCTCCCTCCTCGACGGGCCGAAACTCTGTTCTCGGGCATCGATGTTCAGGGTGTCGAGAAGGCCGCAATGCCCCAGGCGACGGCGGTCTCGCTCCCCGAAATTTCATGGGACGTCGCCCTTGACGGGCTAGTCCATGCCGGCGGCGGATCAGTATCAGCTCTTCGATCCATGGCCTCCCAGGTCGAGGGGACCGCGCTCTTCGTCGACAACTTCACCCGCGGGCTCGAAGCGTTGGCGCACATCGAGGTTGAGCGAGATGAACGGTTCGAAGTGGTGAGATGGGAAGTCGGGCTGAAGACCCTGGCAGAGCTACCCGACGGAAGGCACCTCGTGTGTGGAGGTTGGAGCGCTGTCGAGCTGCGTTCCTTAGAGGCAGCGGTGAACGCTGCCGGCGGCACCGTTGCAGTGGAATCGAAAAAGGGCCTGACGACTCGGATCGTCTCCGGACTGTCTGCCCATGACCTCGACGAGCTGCCGGACGTCGCCTCTGGAGAGGTCTTTGTGGCGCCAGATGCCGCGCTCTACATGGCGAAGCTGCTGCCGAGTCTTTCCGAAGTGGAGGCAGCTTTACCGCGGATTCCGCTACCCGAAACCAAGAGCATCAAATGGTTCGACATCGAACGCTCTCGGTGGCAATCGGTAAAGGATGCAGAAGCACCCGGCGCCTACCGCCTGTTGTCGCGTTTCACGACCATCGATGTGTACAGAACGGAGGCTGACATAGGCGACAGGACCGCCGCCCGTGGCTCTGTCCAACTGACCAAGCACCTCGCGGCTCGAGCGGGTGGTCGTCCGCTCCTCAGCTACGATCGCGCCAGCTCGACGGTGAGCGTCCCACTTGGCTGCGATCTCCCGGGGCTTTTCGGTCGAGTCGCCGTGCTTTGTTCGGGTTCACTCCCCGAAGCACTCACTGCTCGGTCCCTGCTCTCATACTGCGGTGTTCCCGCGACGGTTGCCGGCGTGCTCAGCCACCGTCTCTCGACCTAGTTAGAAGGACGATCTGCGATGCACGTACCAGACCCCTTAGACACTTACGACGGTCTCAAAGACGCGTACCTGAGGTATTACGAGACCACCTACTGGCTCCGGGACGCAGACCTGAGGAAAGAACGCCGCGCCCTCCTCGAGCGGCCCGGCAAGCTCTTCACCGAACCACTCATCGAACCGGTGCTCCCTTATCCTTCCACCAACGAACTGCTTGAGATAGCGCAGAGTGTCGGCATCGAAAGCCGCGTTGCCGATGCCGTCGGGAGAGCGCTTTTCGGCGGCTTTGTGGACAATGACTCCCCCATCTCGCTTCGCGCCCACCAGGCAGAGGCGATCCACCACTCGTTCAGACCGGGCGTTGAACCGGGCCGCAACGTCATAGTCACCTCAGGAACAGGCTCGGGAAAGACGGAGAGCTTCTTACTTCCACTGCTGCTCCGCATCGCCATGGAGGCCGATCGTTGGTCGCCCCAACCGCCAGCGCATCATTGGTGGACCCAGCGACCGGGCAGCAGTTGGTTACCTCTCAGGGCCAGAGAGACTCGTCCTGCAGCAATGCGCTCCATCGTGCTGTATCCGACAAATGCCCTGGTCGAGGACCAGATCGTGCGCCTGAGGCGCTCTACCAGAGCTCTTGCCGCGTCTTTTCCCGGTGCTCCAATCTGGTTCGGGCGATACACAGGCGTCACGCCCGGCGGAACCAGGATGCCCGACAAGAACCCTCGATTGCTTCGCGAAGTCGCGGCTTCTCTCCGCGCTACGGCATCCGAGATGGATGACCTGGTTGGCGCGGGCCTTCCTGCTTCCGATCTTGAGCAATTCGCGGATCCCCGACAGAACGAGATGATGACCCGTTGGGACATGATCGCGTCCCCGCCGGACATAATGGTCACCAACTATTCGATGCTCAACGTGATGCTGATGCGTGAGTTCGAACAGCCCATCTTCGAGCAGACACGGCAGTGGCTGGAAAGTGATCCGACCCGAGTCTTCACGCTCGTCGTTGATGAGCTACACCTTTATCGCGGCACGCAAGGAAGTGAAGTCGCGATGATTATTCGAAACTTCCTGCACCGACTGGGTTTAGCGCCGGACAGTCCGCAACTCCGGTGCATTGGCACATCCGCGTCACTCGACGCCGGAGAGGGCGGCAGGACTTATCTCGAGCGATTCTTCGGTGTTGCCGGTGACTCGTTCCACGTAACCGCCGGACGACCGGCCGAACTCGACACGAACTCCAACGACCCCGCCACGAGAATTGCGAACGCGTGCGTCGACGAAGATGGACGCGTCAGAGCCACCCCAAGATCCCGAATAGCGCAGCGGCTCGGCGGTGACCCTGAACTCAATCAATTGCTCCAAACGATCGCATCCAGCTCGAACCCGACAACGATTCCTTTACGAATCCACATGTTCGCCCGGCTCTCCAAGGGTTTGTGGGCCTGCGTCGATCCCGAGTGTTCGGGTGTGGCTGAACTGGAAGGCGACCGCCGAATCGGACGACTCCTCGATGTTCCCGCCACCAGTTGCCCCGACTGCGGATCCCGGGTTATGGAACTCCTTTACTGCTGGGAATGCGGAGACGTGAGCCTCGGCGGATGGGTGGCGAGCCACATCGAAGATTCAGTGATGCTGGGGGCGTCGCCGCCCCGCTACCCTTTTGAAGAGTCGATCCGCGTATCCCATCGCACATCCGATACGTATCGCTGGTACTGGCCGGGGACCAAACCTGTTGCCAAGTCATGGGATAGGAAAGGCCCCAAGGGATCAGTCGGGGGTTCGAAGTTCCACTTCATTCCTGTGGAGCTGCAACCTTCCGTCGGTTTGATGGGGCCAGCGGTGGAGGCTGCTACCGGCTGGACCTTTGCACACGATTCTGGAAACAAGGCGGTCCACCCAGCCCTCCCAGAGATGTGCCCGCATTGCGGCCAAAAGGGTCACAACATGTCGTCCGATCGATTCTGGGCTGGCGCTGTTCGATCGCCGATCCGCAATCACTCCACGGGCAACTCACGATCGACCCAGGTGTACCTCTCGCAACTCGTCCGCGAGATGGGCGACTCGTCCAGTGAATCGCGGACGATTGTCTTTACCGATAGCCGTGACGATGCCGCCCGAACCGCAGCAGGAGTCAGCCGGAACCACTACCGTGACACCGTCCGGCAGGTCATCGCACAGGTGCTCGACGAGGGTGAACCCGACCAATTGGACATCCTCAAGCGGGGTGCCGATGACATGAACTCTCTTTCCGCTGAAGAAGTAATCACCTTCCGATCGCTGTCCGCGGCGCAACCGGAGATCTGGAACCTGGTACAAAAGCAACGGTTTACGGACCTGACGGAAAATGAAGCAGAAACGCTGGCTGCGTTCGCCAGCGAGGAAAGCGCTGAAACAACCTGGGCCCGCCTCCAGGAGCTCGTCATGCGACGGCTAGTGGACATGGGCGTCCCACCTGGTGGCACGGGTCCCTCCATGGCGAAAACGGTAAACGGAGCCATGTGGTTCCAAGCATTCGAACCACCGGTCAGCGGGGCGTGGGAGCCACTGGAGCCGACGCTGCAGGCTACGGCAGTTCAACGATTCAGCCAGGAACTCGGCAAGCAGATGGCGGCTGCGGTTTTTGACCGCACCGGCCGCGACATCGAAGCATCTGGGATCGGGTTTGTCGAGGTCAGCGGTAGTCGACTGTCGTCCTCGCCCCTATCCCCCGAGACCTCGCGCGAGGTTCTCCGTTCGGTCGTGAGGATTCTGGGAGGTGCTAAACGTATCCCTTACAGTAGCCGCGAGCCTCAGCAGGCGGTTCCACAGGACGTGAATAGCTACGTCAAACAGGTTGCGCACCGTCACTCGGTTGAAGTTGATGACCTCCTCCAGTGGCTCACCGCGGAGGCAGAGGGAGGGTTTGCTCCTGGGTGGCTCCTGGCTGTCAATCTCGCAGAACCTCCGTTCGAGTTCGTCCCCCAGCACCAACGCAAGTGGACGTGTGCTCGGTGCGGTTTCCAGCACCTGCACCCATCGGCAGGGATATGTGCGAACCGGCGATGTAATTCGTCAGAACTCATCGAGTCCGTTCTGTCCACTTCGGACATCGATTACTACGCGTGGTTGTCGACGCTTCCACCACGCCGCCTCGCCGTTGCTGAATTGACCGGCCAGACCCGCCCGTTGGAGGAGCAGCGTCGCCGCCAGCGGCATTTCAAGGGCGTTCTCCTGCCGAGCCCACGAGAGTTCCAGATCACTCACGAGCTTGATGTCTTGGTCGCCACCACGACCATGGAGGTCGGCGTGGATATCGGCTCGCTCAAGTCGACGCTGATGGCCAACATGCCCCCTCAACGGTTCAACTACCAGCAGCGCGTCGGCCGGGCGGGTCGCGCTGGCCAGCCATTCTCGTACGCCCTAACCGTATGCAAAGGTCGCAGCCACGACGATTACTACTTCAATTTTCCCGAACGCATCACGGGCGACGTACCTCCCCAACCATTCCTAGACACCAACCGGGATCGGATCTCGAGGCGCGTTGTCGCATCAGAAGTTCTCCGACTAGCCTTCGGTTCTCTCCCGAACCCTCCGAAGTGGACCACGAAGAGCCTCCATGGCACATTCGGCACTGTCGAGCAGCTCGCAGGCAACCTGCCGCGTATCCGTAAATGGCTGGAGAAGTCGCCTTCTGTCGACGCCGTGATCGACAGGCTCACCTCCCACACCGGCATCACCGCGCAAGGGCGCAGCAGCATGGAGCAATGGGTCCGCCACGATCTCGCCGATGAGGTCGCGGCGGCCGTTGCCGACGTCTCGGATCCGCAAACTGAGCTGAGTAGGGAACTCGCCAGCGCCGGTCTGCTGCCGATGTTCGGATTCCCCACCCGGGTACGGCCGGTTTATCGAAAGCCTCCGCGGAAGATGGCAGACCTCCAGGACGTTGTCCTAGCCGAACGGCCTCTGGATATGGCGATCACCGCCTTTACTCCGGGCTCCAAAATCGTTCGAGATGGCGCGGTAAGAACCGTCATCGGATTTGCCGCCTACGGCATGGCGTCAGGCAAGGTTGCGCCAGTGGATCCACTCGGGCAGCCACGGCTCGTTACTCGCTGCGAGGAGTGCGGTGCCACCAATCTCGATCAGGAGTTCGCCAGCTGCGCGATCTGCGGTGAGACCACGACAACCGTCACCATGTACGAGCCTCTGGGATGGCGCACGGACTACGCGTCCGCCACGGACTTCGATGATGACTTCGACATCTCGGAGTCGGTAGCCCCTCCCGCCGTCGGTGTGGCTGAGGACCCGACGGTCTCCTTTTCTTCCGGAGCCGTCGGCGTGGATGCCTACTCCCAGGCGAAGCTCGTTACTCTTAACGACAACTCGGGGCGGCTGTTCGACCTGCGCCGTCGCATGGACAAGTCCGTCGTGGTCGCGAATACCGATCTATACGACGACGTCGACGAATCGAACCTCATCGGAGAGCGCATCGCTCACGCCGCAATCGGCGCCATCAGGACTACTGACATCGTCACGATCTCATTCACCACGCCGAAGACCGTCGGGCGTCAGCTCCCGGCTGATGGCCGGCGGATGCCGTCGGCACAGTCGGCCTTCTTGTCCTTTGGTGAAGCAATTCGGCGAGCCTGCCAGATCGAGCTGGATATCGATCCCGATGAAATCATTGCCGGTCTTCAGCCTGCCACGATCAACGGGACCCCCTCCTTCAGGATATTCCTGGCGGACCGTCTTGAGAACGGCGCGGGATACGCCACAGAGATCGCTCAGCCTCAACGGCTGAGTAACCTCCTCCACACCGCTCGGAATGATCTCGAGTACAGCTGGACGTCGTCGGCTCATTCAGACTGCGACAGCTCGTGTCCTGACTGTCTACGTTCTTACAATAACCGTTTGCTGCACGGCAGCCTGGACTGGCGACTCGCGCTTGACATGTTCGATCTCGCTGTTGGTAAGGAACTCGAACTCCAACGGTGGTTAGCGCACAGCGCCTCAGCTGCCGCGAACATTGCGGCTGCCGGGCAAGGAGCCTATGACGTCGTCGATCTGGCAGGGTTGAAAGCACTACACAATGGGTTTGAGGGCAGGATCTCCATCCTCGGACATCCTCTGTGGCGACGCGATTCCGACGGATGGAACTCTCTGCAGAAGGAGGCCTACTCGGCGGCAATGCGGACGTATCCGGGTAGCCACGCCGAGTTCTCAGACGTTCGCGAGGCACTGCAACGACCGTTCGGCACCATCAGTCAGCTGATCTCGGCTGACGCTCTCGTGTAAGTGCTTGCGCGCCAGTAGCAGACGCTTACTCCCGTCGGGTGGTGCCGGTGTGGTGCCGGCACCACCCACCCGAGACTTCCCTGGGACCCAGCCGTCTCCCCTACTGCCCGACCCGGTTCTGCCGCTGGTACTCCTCGGTCGTCATCTGCACCAGCCGCGAATAGCGGCCCTCCACGTTGTCCACGTAGCCGATCGTCCGCACGTACGGGGCGATCACGTGCACCTTCTGCAGCGGCGTGACGATGAGAAGCTGGATGCCGAGCTTGGCGAACAGCTCCAGCGCGTAGCGGGTGGAGGCGTCCGAGCCGCGGCCGAAGGCCTCGTCGATCACCGCGAACCGAAAGTCACGGGCCTTGGACGCTCCCCATTCCAGTCCGAACTGGTAGGCCAGCGAGGCTGCGAGGATGGTGTAGGCCAGCTTCTCCTTCTGCCCGCCGGACTTGCCGTCGGAGTCGCGGTAGTGCTCGAACTCGCGGTCGGTCTCACGGTCCCGCTCGGAGGCGGAGAAGGTGAACCAGTTGCGCACGTCGGTCACCCGCGCGCGCCAGGCACGGTCGGAGTCGCTGTGGCCCTCCCGGCCGCGGAGTCGCTCGAGGATCGCGCGGACCTGCTCGTAGCGGCTCTCCGAGTACTGGCCGTCGCCGTCGAAGGCGTCGTCGGTGACCCCGCGCAAGTCGGCGCGGAACTGGCGCACCTCCTGGTTGACCGTGTTCTCCCGGTCGAGCCGCACGTACCGCCCCGGGTTGAAGTCGATCGCACCCAGCGCCTCGTTGGTCTTCTCGATCTTCTGCCCGATGTCGTCGGCCTGGCGCAGCAGCCAGTTGTGGAAGCCGGCGAGCTCGCGGATGGTGTTCTTGCGCAGCTGGCTCTCGAACTCGTCCACGAACCGTGGGAGGTCGTCGTCGGCCAGTCGGGCGTGGAACCGCACGTATTCGGCGCGGGCGGCCACGGCCGCGTCCATCTCCTTGGTCTGCTCCGGCCAGGTGCGGCGGATTTCGGCCATGGCCTGGTGGATCCGCGTGGTGAGGCCGTTGAGCTCGCGCTGGGCGCGTTCGGCGTCGGCGTCGATCGCATCCGACAGCGCCGCCTCGGCGGAGTGCGCCTCGTCGGCGGTCTGGGCCAGCTCGGCGCCGCGGTCCTCGCCGTAGCCGAGCCGATCGCGCAGCCGTGGGTACACCTCGCGCGCGGACTCGAGCAGGGCCTCGTCCAGCTCGCCGAGCACGCGCTGGTCGCGGAGCATCTGGCGCTGCTCGTGGTCGATGCTGCTCTGCCAGCGGCTGCGGTGGTCGGATAGCTCCCGCTCGTCGTCGGCCACGGTGGCGGCGCGGGCGTCGAGGTCGGCGATCCGCTGGTCGATCTCGGACAGCTCGTCGCTGCCGCGGACCAGCCGCTGCCGCTCGGCCTCGGCGGAGTCGGCGCGCTGCTGGGCCTCGGCCCAGTCCAGGTCGCGCCAGGACGGATACTCGGCCAGCCGCACCAGCGCGGTGCGGGCCTGGCCGGCGTCGTTCTGCTCGGCGGTGGCGGCGTCGAGGCGGGTGGCCAGCTCGGCGACGTCGGCCTCGAGCCGGGTGCACCGCGCGCGCAGGGCGTCGACCTTGTCCTCGTTGCGCCAGCCCAGCACCCAGTTCCGCGCGTCGGTGGTGGAGCTGCGGTCGTCCTTGACGTGCCGGTTGCGGGAGCGGATCTGCCCCTGCACGGTCACGGCGCGGTCGGCGCGGCGGAACTCCTCCATGGTCTGCGCGCACAGGTGGTCGGCGCGGGCGTAGAGCTCCTTGGCCAGGTAGCCGCGCAGCGGCGAGTCGGCGATCTCCACGGTGTCGGCGAGCAGCAACCCGTCGATCTGGGGCCGCTGTAGCGGGACGTGCTTCTCGGGGACCCGCTCGTAGACCAGCCGCACGCCCACCTCGCGGCCGTCGGAGCGGCGGGAGGTGAGCCGGCGGGAGTCCACCCAGTCGGCCACGTCGGCGTAGTGCTCCTGCGGCACGAGCAGGGACAGGGCGAATCCGCGCAGGACGCGCTCCGCGACGCCACGCCACTGGGCGTGCTCGGCGGCGATGTCCATGAGCTCGCCGGCGAACGGCAGCTCGGCGGCGTCCAGGCCGAGTTCAGCGCACAGCTGGGCGCGGACCTGGAGCTGTTCGGTGGGCAGGTTGCTGGTCCGCCCGGTCAGGCCGGTCAGCTCCTGCTGCACCTCGCGCAGCTGCCGTTTGCGCTCGCCGTGTTCCATGACCAGCGCGTTGTGGCGCGTGGCCAGATCGACGCCGTGGGAGTCCAGCTCCGCCTCACGTGCGGCGATCGCCTCGGGCAGCCGGGCGAACGCCGCCTCGTCGGTGACGGGGTCCAGGCCGGCGCGGGTCACCGCGTCGGTGAACCGATCCCGACGACGACGACGCTCCTCCAGCTGCTCCCGCGCCGCGGCGGCATCTCGCTCGAGGTCGCCAATGCGGTTGCCGCCGGATTCGGCGCGCGCGGTGACCAGGGCCTCGCGCTCGGTGGCAAGTTCCCTGGCCTTCTCGCGGAGGCGGACCACCTCGGTGTTGGCGGAGGCCACCTCGGTGGTCAGGGTGTCGATCTCGGCCTGGCGCAGGGCCATGCGGAGCTCGGCGAAGTACGGGCGCAGGGCCAGTCGCTCCTCGCGCAGCCGCTCGCGGCGCTCGAGGGCGGCGTCGTAGGTGTGGATCTGCTCGACCAGCGGCTCGAGGGCGGCGAGCTGGGTGCGGGCGCGGGTGACGGCGTCGTGGGCGCGGGTGAGGTCCTCGAAGTGGCGCAGGATGCCCTCGATGCGGGCGGAGGCGTCCACGGGTTCGAGCATGTGGGTGCGGACGAACTCGTTGAGGTCGCCGACGGACTTCATGGAGATGGTCTGGTGGAACAGTTCCATGGCCTGCTCGGAGCGGATGCCCAGCAGGCGGCGCATGGCGCGGCCGTAGGTCGGGAAGTCCTTGTCCACCACGGCCCCGCCCTCGCGTAGGCGGGTGATGAGGGCGCCGAGGTCGGAGCCGAAGCCGGTGAAGTCCGGGTCGATGGACAGCGCCCGGTCGGCGGTGATGAAGCGCCGCCACGGCTGGCCGGTGGCCTCCTGCTGCTGGAAGACCTGTGCGAGGGTGACCTCCTCGCCGTACCCCTCGTTGCGGAAGACGCCGAGGATCACCGAGTACGAGTGGCCATCGCGCAGCCCGACCGAGCGGACACTGCCGGTGGCCTCGTTGCGCTCGGTCTTGTGGTGGCCCTCGACGTAGGACCGCAGGGTGCGTTCCTTGCGGGCGGCGCCGGCGGCCTTGTTGTAGTCGATCCGGTGCGAGGGCAGCATGAGCGTGCTCACCGCGTCCACCAGGGTGGACTTGCCGCTGCCGATGTCACCGGTGAGCAGAAGGGTCTCCCCCGCCGGCTCGAGATTCCACACCCGGGAGTCGAACGTGCCCCAATTGAGGACCTCGAGGCGGGCCAGGCGGAAGCCGGGGCGCTCACCGCTGCCGAGCTCGACCGAGGAGAACAGGCCGCTGGTCATCAGATGTCCTCGCTCGGGTGGTCGGCGGTGCTCTCGTCCGCGTGGCCGACGCCCTCGTCGGCCGAGGTTTCGTCCGCGGCGCCCGCGTCGGCGTACTCGGCGAGCTTGGCCGAGAAGTCCGAGAGTGTCTCGGCGTCCACGTAGGCCTTGAGGATGCGGCGCACCTCCCACTCCCCCTTGCGGTCCTTGAGCTGACGCAGGAAACCCATGCCCACGAGCCGGTTGATGGAGGCGTCGATCTGGTGCTGCTCGCGCGCCTCGTCGGTGCTGCGGTGCAGGAAGAGCTGGATCATCTCCACGATCTCGTCGTGCGTGAGCACCAGCTGGCCCGGATCGCCGGCCGACTCGAACTCGGCCAGGCGCTTCCGAAGGAGGACCAGCAGGAGGCTGTCGGCGTACGTCAGCGTTCGTCGCCGGATGACGCGGGGAAGAGCGTTCTCGCCCTCCGGGGTGTCCGCGGTCCGCAGGTAGGCGTAGCCCTCGTCGTCGTCGACAACAACCTCGAGTCCTACGACGGCGAAGTGGTCACGGACGGCGCCCTGGTGGCGCACCAGGTCGTCCCAGGCGTCGGACTCCTGGTACACGACGCCCTGCATGAGGCGGATGGCGCTGACCGCCACGGCGCGCTCGGGGGTGACACGGCCGGCGGTGACACGGTCCCCGACCGCATGGTCGGCGGTGCTGGATCCGGAGGCGGTCATCGGCGGGTGACCTCCACCCGCGGCATCGTCGCGCGCATGTGCCTGCCTGCCTCGTGGTACTCGATCACGGTCTCCTCATGCTCGTGGGTGGTCACCTCGAGATCGTCCTCGTCCAGCGCCAGGTAGCCGACGATCTCCGCCGCGCCGTGCTGGAGCGGGTAGAGGGAGATGATGTCCTCCAGCCGCGCGGTGCCGTGCACCGGGATCAGCGCGCGGATGCGGGTGGCGAGGCGCGCGGGGTCGACCACGACCTGGTTGGCCAGCACCGAGGTGTCGACCTCCTCGGCCTCGACCGGCTCGAGGTCGCTGTTGACCTCCGAGGCCGGCCGCACGGTGAACAGCGGGCGATCCGTGGGCAGGGCCACGTCGATGCTGGTCTCCTCCAGCTCCAGACCGAAGTCCGGGAGCTCGCCGTCGCGGATGTGCAGGGCGGTGGTCTCGATCTGGCGCACCAGGTCCAGCACGCGGCGGTTCTCCAGCCACACCTGATCGTCGGTGAAACGGCGCAGCTGCTCGGAGATGCTGCGGACCGTGTGCTGGGTGCGCTCGGCGGCCTCGGCCCAGCTGTGGTGGACCGTGCGCAGGCGGCGGTCGGCGCCGACCTCCTCGATGCCGGTCATGCGATCCAGGAGCATGGACAACTCCTCCTGGCCCGAGGTGGACAGCAGCAGGTCGTAGAACGCCTGGAAGCTGCGGCCCTGGTCGGAGGAGTCGATCATGCTGCGGCCGTGGACCAGCTCGGCCAGGAGCTCGCCCTTGCTGCCCTGCCACGTGGCGATGCGCTCGCGGGCTGAGCGGTCCAGGGCGCGGAAGTTCTCCTCCACCTGGCGGAAGTCGGCCAACAGGTCGCGGGCGGTGGCGGCGAACTGCTGGTAGCGCTCGCGCACGGCGGTGCGGTCGAGGAGGCCAGCGTCCGGGTCTTGTTGGAGCTGCGCGATCTCCCGCTCGATGTCGCGCTTACGGCGCTCGAGCTGGTCCAGGCGCTTGGCGGGATCGGACTCGGTGCCCTGGGCGATCTGACGCAGCAGGTCCACCGCGGTCTGCAGACGCGACTCGGTGCCGACGAAGGACTGCTCGGCCAATCCCTGCACCCAGGCGTAGGCCTTCTCCAGGGCCGGGGTGGCGTCGTAGTGGATCTCGTCGGCGCCCAGCGGGTAGAAGCGACGCAGGAACCCCGCCTCCGGGCCGGCCCAGTCCGCCAGGTACTCGGCGGCCGTGCGCAGGAACCGCGGGTTGGCCGGGTCCTGGGCGTTGATCGCGTACAGCTGGTCGTCCAGCGCCGCCACCAGCTCGCCCTCGGAGCTGGCGCCGCGACCCTCCTCCACGAAGAACCGGCCCAGCACTGTGAGCAGCAGAGGCGCGTGCGTGGCGCGCAGCATCCGCCAGGCGGGATGCCGCTCGCGCAGCGCCTCGATCTGCGCATACTCCACGTGGGGCTCCTCGGGTGGGTGGACTTTCGGTGTCGGCGGCTCGGGCGCCGAGGGGACAGTCTAGGAGTGGGGGGTGAGGAGGGCGAGATGGGGCGATGGGTAACGCCAGCGGGATCAGTACGCCGCCCCAGCGCTCTTCACCCCCGATGCAACTGCACTGGCGATAGTTCGTGGCCATAGACCCGCACAACGGGCTCGATACACGCCGCATCCCCTACGACGATGATCGCAGAAGCACCAACTGCACAGGATCAGCAAGGAACAGCCCGAAGGCCGCGAGCCGAAATCCTCCGCGCAGAACGGTCAATCGCGGTCAGTGCCACCGCAATCGGCCTCGCCACTAAACCAACCGGCCATAGGCCAGGCAAGCCGAGACCGACCGCACTGGTCACATTAATCTGCGCGACAAGAACGAGTCCCGCGTGAGATTCTGCATAGGCGCAAGCCTAATGCACGCCGCCGAATCGCCCCCGACCGAGGTCTACGCACTTCATCCCTCGGGCCGCGCCACCCCAGTCACGCGTTCAGGGTCAAATCTCGGCCGACTACCTTGCCGATTGCGTACCGCAACTGAATATGTGCCTTATCGATTTCGATTGCAGCCCGAGTGTGCGCAAGCATCCGAATGGGAGACTTGTTCGCTGAGAGTGCGTTCACCGCGGCAACAGTGGCTGCGCGCACTTCCTCGCTGTTGAGGGGCCACACTGACCCGGAAAGGTCGCTCCTCGTGAAGATGCCCTCGTTCCCATGGTGCCGAACAATCGAATTCCATTCTTTGATTGTTTCTAGCAGCGCATCTCGCGCCTGCGCGTAGTGCAGTTTCGACGACCGCGAAAGTTCTGAAAGCGCAATAGTCAAGTCATGATTGTCGATTGCAAACACGGGAGGCTCTTCGTCGCGCTTCCGGAAATTCTCCCACGCCGAAGACGTCAACATGAATGCCCCGATGAAGCATCCGACGGCAACGATGCCGGCAGCCACGAGCAAGAAAGCGCCAAGAGCGACACCCACGATAACGATACCAATGAGAGCCCCAAGAGCAATGGAAAAATATTGCACGTTACACCAACATCCCTACGACCCAGCCACCGACCACTACGCCAACAATGATCAGGACACCCGCAAAGACCAAGTTTGCGATCGCGACCGAAAAGTAGCTTGCTGGTTCGATTCCATTCCCTGGCAGCCAAGCCTCGCTGTCCGAAACGACTCGCTCCAGAGAGGAAGCTGCACGTGCGGCGGTGGCTCTCGCCTTGGGGTCCGGCACCGGCAAGCCAAGAGGAACTTCTTGCACCGTGACCCGGACATGATCGGCGTCCGCTAGGGCGCTTCGGTATGCTTGGAGTCCGCTATCGACAGTCGCTTTGGAGGTCATATCTTCTTGGGCCTCAAGTATCGTGATGGTCAGGGGCGATAACGTTCGTCATTCTGGACTATCTTGGCACATGGTGCTGCACCCACAGGTTTCGCAGGGTCCACCAATCTCGAGATGTGACTTTAGCTATCGTGCCAGATAGCACCATTTGGTGCGGGCGCTATCCCGATCTAACACTAAGATGTCGAGATGGCAGAAGCGGAACTATGCCATTGTTCGCGCGGTGGTCGTTGCGGCTAGGTTACGGAGACATGGGCACATCCCACGATGGCGCGGCCATCCCGACCTGAATCACGCTGCGCAGCCATTGGAAGAAGTTGCGGGCCATCTGCCGCGTGCGTTCGGGGGCCTTCGCCTAGCCGTGGTGCACTGTGCGCAGGCGGCGGTCGACGCCGACCTCGTCGATGCCGGTGAGACGGTCCAGCAGTATGGACAGCTTCCTGTCTCGAGGTGGACAGCAGCAGGTCGTAGAAGGCCTGGAAGCTGCGGCCCTGGTCGGGAAAGTCGATCATGCGGCGGCCGTGAACGAGCTCGGCCAGCAGCTCACCCTTGCTGCCCTGCCACGTGGCGATGCGCCGCGCACCGACCGCTCCAGCGCGCGGAAGTTCTCCTCCACCTGGCGGAAGTCGGTCATCAGCTCGCGGGCAGCGGTGGCGAGCTGCTGGTAGCGCTCGCGGCCCGCCGTCGACAAGCAGGCCGGCCTGCGGATCCTGGCGGAGCTGGTCGATCTCCCGCTCGATGTCCTGCTTGCGGCGCTCGAGCTGGTCCAGACGCTTGGCGGGGTCGGACTCGGTGCCCTGCGCGATCTGACGCAGCAGGTCCACCGCGGTCTGCAGTCGCGACTCGGTGCCCACGAAGGACTGCTCGGCCAGGCCCTGCACCCAGGCGTAGGCCTTCTCCAGGGCCGGAGTCGCGTCGTAGTGGATCTCGTCCGCGCCCAGCGGATAGAAGCGACGCAGGAAGCCCGCCTCCGGGCCGGCCCAGTCGGCCAGGTACTCCGCAGCCGTGCGCACGAATCTCGGGTTGGTTGGGTCCTGGGTATTGATCGCGTAGAGCTGGTCGTCCAGCGCCGCCCGTGACGCTGGACCTGACCAACCGCACTTCTTCATCATCGATGAGATCAACCGTGGGAACATCTCGAAGGTCTTCGGAGAACTGCTCATGCTGATCGAGGGCGACAAGCGTGGTTCAGCCCTTCGTCTCCTCTACAAGAATGAAGAGTTCTCTGTACCTCCGAACCTCTACATCATCGGCATGATGAACACGGCCGATCGCAGTCTCGCTGTAATCGACTACGCGCTGCGTCGTCGCTTCGGGTTCTTCGACATGAAGCCGGGCTTCAGCACAGAGGGTTTCTCTCATTACCAGGCAAAGATCGACAGTCCGATCCTGGATAGTCTCGTTGCAGCGATCAGAGAGCTCAATCTCGCCATCTCGGATGATCCTGCTCTCGGACCGGGCTTCGCCGTCGGCCACAGCTTCGTCATCGCGGCTCCCGAGGATGACACCGAGGACGCCTGGCTTCAGTCGGTGGTGGAGGACGAACTGGTTCCGCTTCTCGACGAGTATTGGTTCGACGAGCCAGCCAAGGCCGAGGAGTGGTCCGGAAGGTTGCGAGCTGCAATTTCATGACTTCCAACTCCATCACCATCCGTAACATCTACGTGATGATGGCCTACGCCTTCAGGTCTATCCGGAGTTCCGGCACCGATGAATATTCGTCTCACTGGGGGCCATCGCTATTGCCTTCGGGGGCCAGTGTCCGGAAACGCGATTATTGCGCTTGGGGGCCGGCAGTAGCGTCCGTGGGGGCCACCGGTCCTTAGGCTCCTTCCGCCGCGTGTAGAGGGCACGTGGCGGAAGGAGCAATCCGTGACTGTACGGAAGATCAGGGCGAAGCTTGTGCTGCAGCTTCGCGCCGAGGGCCTGTCGGGGCGGGCGATCGCCGCCTCGCAGGGCATGTCCCGCAAGAGCATCACTGCGGTGCTGGAGGCTGCCGACGCGACGGAGACGAGCTGGGACGACGTCGCCGAGCTCAGCGATGAGCAGGTGTATACACGCCTGTTCCCGGGCCGCGGGGAGCACGAGAGCGTGTTCGCCCAGCCGTGGCAGATAGGGCCAGATGGTACTTACGGTCCGGCGATTCGGTACCGCGATTCTGACGACTTGGTACTCCTTGGGGCAGCCGGGGTGGTCTGCTCAAGGTAGGCGGCGCGACTGCGCCGTCTGTTCCTATTTGAGGAGGCTGCATGGCCGACTACAAAGCCATCATGACGTTGGCGCTTGCCGGGCATAGCTACAGCGAAATCGTCGCGGCCGTCGGGTGTTCACGGCGGGAGATCGCGGCGGTGAAGAAGACGATCACCGCCTACGGCATCACTGCCGGCCAAGCGGCGTCGATGAATCCGGCCGAGATCGCCGGGATGTTCCCCGACGGGCGCAAACGCGTCTCGGAGGACTACATCAAGCCCGACTTTGATCGGGTGCTGGCGTCGATGAAGTTCAATCGGCACTTCACCATCCAGCAGGCGTGGGGAAAGTACCTCGCCGACCCCACCGGAGCCGGAAAGAAGTACGGGTACTCGCAGTACTGCGCCCTGTTCGGCGAGCACGCACGGGTCAAGGACGTCGTGGCCACACTGCATCACGAACCCGGTCGGACGATGCTGGTCGACTGGGCCGGCGACACCCTCGAGGTCCTCGACGCGGTCACAGGGGAAATCACCAAGTTGTACCTGTTCGTGGCGGTGCTGCCGTACTCCGGTGTGGTGTTCTGCCGCGGCTTCACCGATATGAAGTCCCCGTCCTGGATCGACGCCCACGTCGCGGCGTTCGACTTTTTCGGCGGGGCGCCCCAGATGGTGGTGCCCGACAACCCGACCACCGCCACCCACCGACAGGCCAAGGGCGAAGCGGCCAGGGCAGTCAACGCCCGCTACCAGCAGCTGGCCGACCACTACGGCACCGCGATCGTGCCCGCTCGCGTGCGCAAACCCCGCGACAAGGCAGCCGTAGAGTCCGCGGTGGACGTGGTCAACAAGCGCGTCATCGGCTACCTCGCCGAGGAGGTCTGGACCACCGTCGAGGCCCTGAACGCCGCCATCGACGACCGTGTCGCGGAGATCAACACCGTCATCCGTCGGGCTGACGGCACGACCCGGTGGGAGCGGTTCGAATCCGACGAGGCGCCGCTGCTGGGCGTCCTGCCCGACGACGGGTTCGCCACGGTGGAGTGGAAGCAGCTCAAAGTCGGGCGGAACTATCACATCTCCTGCGATTCGCAGTACTACTCGGTGCCGTACACCTTCGCCGGTCAACTGCTGCGGGTCCGCCTGACCGCACAATCTGTGACGATCTTCGATGGCGACCAGGTCGTCTGCGTGCACTCCCGGCGCCATGGTCGTAAGGGCCAGTACTCCACGGTGCTCGCGCACGCCCCGAGAGAGCATCAGGGCATCGATGGTCTGTGGTCGAGGCAGTGGTTCACCGACCGTGCCCGCGGGTTCGGTCCTGCCACCGAGAAGGTGATCGCCCAGATCCTGGATCGTCACGTGATCGAGGCGCAGGGCTATCTGGACTGCCAGAACA
>NZ_JAHBAV010000005.1 GCF_018390595.1 Dietzia massiliensis | reverse complement strand
CACTGCATGAGCACCTCGACGAACTCCTCCAACCACCACCACCCTTCTGAGGCAGTCGCCACGGCGGGCGAGCCGCCGGTTACCGCCCTCACCAGCGGCGGATGAGGGATGGTGAAGTCATGACAGAGATCCCGATCGAGCCCTCCGCCCATTCGCTGGCCGATGTCATGCCGTCTGTCGCTGCGTCGCTGGGCTCCGGCCACCACAACCCGCTCGCGATCGCGCCAGCTAGCGACGCCGTCCTGGTTCTCGTCGATGGTCTCGGCGCCGAGCTGATCCGCCGGTACGCCACCGACTCCCCGACGCTCGCCGTCATGTCCTCCCGGATGATCTCCGCGGGCTTCCCGGCGACGACCGCGACCAGCCTGACGAGCCTCGCCGTAGGCGCTCCGTGTTCCAAGCACGGGATCGTGGGGTACAGCTTCCGAATCTCGGACGACGCCGACGACACCGCCGTCTCGTTCAATCCGTTGCGCTGGACCCTCGACTCGGCTGGCGGCCCGTCGGCGATGAATCGCTTCCCACCGCGGAGAATCCAGCAACGGTCGAGCCTGCTCGAACATCTCGCCTCAGACGGCGTCGACGTCACCTACGTGATGCGTGAGGAGTTCCGCGAATCAGGATTGACCCGGGCGGCCTTCCGGGCGGACGGGGAATTCCGCTCTGCTGTCTCCCTCGACGAGGTGAAGCAGGGAGTGATCGACGCTGTGGGCCGCCCCTCGCGATCCAGGCGCTTCGTCTACGCGTACTACGGCGACCTCGACCTCATCGGACACATCCACGGCCCCGGCTCTCCGGAGTGGCTGGAGTCGCTCCGCGCTGTCGACGCCTTCATCGCCGACCTCGCCACCGATCTCCCCCGCGACTGCAGACTCATCGTCACCGCGGACCACGGAATGGTCAACGCCGAGACCGTCATCGATATCGACCACACGCCCGCCCTCCTCGCCGATGTCGAGATCGTCGCCGGCGAAGCTCGCGTCCGTCACGCGTACGCCCGCCCGGGCGCAGCGGACGACGTCCTCCACGCGTGGCGAGCCGAACTGGCCGGTCACGCCCGCGTGATCAGCCGCGAGCAGGCCTTTGACGAGCGTCTCTTCGGCCCCGATCGCACCTACGCCGACCGGCTCGGTGATGTCATCGCCATCGCGAGCGGCGGCGTCATCCTCTCGCGGTCGGAACACGAGCCGATGGAGTCGTCCCTCATGGGCCACCACGGCGCCAACACCGCGGCGGAGCAACACATCCCGCTCATCCTCCGGTGATCCCGACGTCGGCGCCCCACGCCGGCGTCAGCAGGTCACGAGAACCGATGGATCGCTGGTGGTGTCCAGCCACCGACCGTAGGCCGGGGGCCCTGCCGCGCGGACATCTGCGCACAGTTCCTGCCGGGTGTAACCCGACGCCCGGTAGACGGCGTAGATGACGTTGCCGTTCTCGTCGCGCGGCCGCAGTGACGGACACGCCATGTCCGTGCGTAGGTAGGACGCTCCCGGGTACCTGGCCAAGGCAGACGCGATCTCCTGGGCGTAAGCGCCCGGGGTGACCGCCGAATAGAGGACGACGATCCCCCGGCCGTCGCACGCTGGCCGGGACATCGGTGTGTCGAGTCCCAGGTCACCGACGGTCGCGGCGGGTTGCGGCGCGGCCGGCGCCCTCGGGGCCGCCGGCGCCGCCTGTAGAGTCGGCGCGGACGGCGAGCTCGGCGCCTCCGCCGACGGGACGACCGGGCTCTCCGTCGCTACGGGAGCCGTGATGGGAGCCGCACCAGGCGCAGCGGCGGGCTGATCGTCCTGCGACGCGACGAGGTAACCGACCCCCGCTGCGAGCACTAGGTGTACTGCCCACGCAGGTTGTGTACGCGGTCTGCGGGTGAGGCGCCTCGTAGTGCGGTGTGGCCGCGGTGGAAATTGTAGTGGTGCAGGAACGCCGGGAGGCGAGCTGCGCGGTCGGACTCGCTGACGTACGCGGCGGCGTAAGCCCATTCCTCGAGCATCGTGCGGTTGTAGCGCTCGACCTTGCCATTGGTCTGCGGCCGGTACGGGCGAGTGCGTTTGTGCCTGATCTCCGGCCCGAGGGCGTCGGCGAACGCGTGGGAGCGGTAGCAGGAGCCGTTGTCGGTCAGGACCCGGCGCACGGTGATTCCGGCGTCGGCGAAGTAGGCGTGGGCTCGGTGCCAGAATCCGGCGGCGGTCTCTTTGCGCTCGTCTTCCAGCAACTCGGTGTAGGCCAGGCGTGAGTGGTCGTCGACGGCGTTGTGGATGTACCAGTACCCGGTCCCTGCTCGCCGGTTTCGACGCCCTTTGGCGCGGCCGAGGACCTTGTGCCCGCCGCCGTCAGGGATGCGGCCGAGCTTCTTGATATCCACATGCACCAGATCGCCTGGCGCTGCGTGCTCGAATCGGCGCACCTGCCGCTTGCCCGCACGCACCGGGGCGCCGGTGGCCGGGTCGGTGAACGCCAGCCTGACGCAGCCGTAGCGGGACAGGATCTTGTGCACAGTCGAGGGCTGCATGCCCAGGTGGTAGGCGATCCGTGCGGGCCCCCAGCGGCGGGAGACGCGCAGACCGAGCACGCGGCGTTCCCTTCAACGCGGCGTCCGGGTCGGGCTGTGCTGCGGGCGACTGGAGCGGTCGATCATCCCGGCCTTGCCCAGCTGCCGGTACCGGCGGGCCCACTTGCGGGCGGTGGTGACCGAGACACCAAACCGCTCCGCCGCTCGCCGCGGCAGCCAGCCCTCCTCGACGACGCACCGAGCCAGACGCAGTCTTCCCGTCGGAGTCAGCGGGGCGTTAGCGTGGGACATGAAGACCTCCGTTGTGGATGTGTTTGCTTGGTCGCTTTCACACCTCACACGGAGGTCTTCCTCATGTCAGCCCGCCATGCCGACCGGTGACACAACGTCCGTGGTCAGTACAGGTACTCCATACACGGCAGGTTGCGCGCCCCGCGCACGGTCGTCTGCGAGTCCTTGGGGACCTTGCAGTAGATGCCGTTGATCAGCGGCGGGACGGACAGGTCCGCCGGCGAGCGACGCTGCTCGGCGGGCAGGAAGCCGGTGGTGCACGGCGGCGTCTCGTTGATCTGCAGGTTGAAGTCCACCTTGATCTCGCCGGTGTCCTTGGCCCCGTTGATCGCGGTGATGAGCGACGACACCAGAGCCGGGTAGATCACCAGGAGCTGCTCGAGGGAGCGGTTGTAGACCACGCCGACCTCGCCGACGCTCACCAGGTTCGCCACGAGCACCGGCATCGTCGGCTGCAGATCGTTGAGCGCCTTCGTGGCCCGCCCCAGGGCGTCGGGCCCGCGCTCGATGATCGAGGTCAGCTGCGGCTCGTTGGTGCGCAGCCGATCGGTGATGTCGGCGAGGTTCCGCGTCCACGCCCGGATCGAGTCCGACGAGCGCAGCTGGGAGTCCAGCACGGGCTCCGCGTCGGCGATGAGCTGGTGGGTCACGTCCGTGTTGTTCCTCGCCTCCTCGAGCAGCAGCTGCGCGGAGTCGAGGAACCGCTGGAGGTCGCGCGCGGAGCCGTTGAACGCGTCGAAGGACTCGGAGATGACGCGCCGCATCTTGGCGTCGTCGATCGAGGCCATGAGGACGGTCGCCTGGTCCAGTACGGGACCGATCCCCTGCGGCATGACGACCCGCTCCGGTCCGAGCACGGTGCCGTCGGCGAGCTCGCCCCGGGGCTGCCCGTCGGGGACGAACTCCACGAACTGCTCGCCGACCGCGGAGACGCTGCGGATCTCCGCGCGGACGTTCTCGGGGACGTCGGCTCCCGAGTCGAAGTGCAGCTCGGCCACGACGCCGGCGGGCGTGAGGGTCACGGAGTCCACCCGCCCGATGGTGCTGCCCAGGTAGGAGACGTTGGCGTTCTTGTACAGGCCGCCGGTGTCCGGCATCTGGAGCGCGACATCGGTCCGCTGCCATCCGAGCGCGCGCGGCAGCTGGAGGTAGACGATCGACATGATCGCCAGCGAGACGATGGTGACCACGGCGAAGACGGTCAGCTGGATGCGCACGAGCCGGGTCATCGGGGAGCCTCCTCGGTCGGTGCGTCCGGACCGCCCACGCCGGGCCCGGGCGCCGCCGGGTCATCGGGGCCGGGTGCCGACGGATCGCCGCCGGCGGCGGGGTCGGGCGCGGCGTACGGATCCGCCTGCGGGTCCGGGCGCGGGATGTCCAGCGAGAACGGGTCCGCGCTGGCCAGCGGATTGGGCGCGAGGCCGAGGTACCCCTCGATCCCGGCCATCCTGTTGCCGAACTCGGTGCCCAGAAGGAGCGATTCGGCCAGCCGCGGCATCGTGGCGTCGGCGTGGATGTAGAGGTTGGCGTAGTCGCCGCGCAGGAAGTTGTCGATGCCCGCCTGCGGGAACGGGAAGGTGATCAGCGAGCTCATCACCCGGGTCATGTCGCGCCCCGCGTTGGCCAGGCCCTCGAGGACCGGGGTGATGTCGCGGAGGTTGTCCACGAGATCCTGCCCGCCGCCAGCGTCGATGATCTGATTGGCCTTGTTACCGAAGTCGCCGAGCGAGACGAGCGCCGTGGTGAGCTGCTGTTTCTGGTCGTTGACCAGCGACACCGCCTCCGGCATCTGCGCCAGCGCCCTGGCCAGGGTGTCGTTCTGTTCGTCGATCTGACGAGCCAGCCGGTCCAGCCCTTCCATGGCCGCGATGATGTCGGCCCGCTGGTCGTCCAGACCGCTGACGGTGGTCTCCAGCTGGTTGATGACCTCCCTGGTGTCCAGCTCGCGACCGTCGAGGGCCGTGTTGAACTCCTTCGCGATGGTCTCGAACTGGGCCAGGCCGCCATCGGTGAGCACGACCGACAGCGCCGAGAGCGTCTGCTCGGTGGTCGGGTACACGCCCGCCCGCTCCAGAGGGATGACGTCCCCGGCCGACAACGTGCCCTGCTCGTCGCCGTCCGGGGGCGGGAACAGCTCGAGGTGCTGCGACCCGAGGAGGCTGGTCTGGCCGATCTTGGCGTGCGCGTTGGCGGGGAGCCGGACGTCCTCGTTGAGCGAGACCGTGACGATCGCCGTGTAGTCCTCGACGCGCATAGCGGTGATGGACCCGACGTTGACGTCGTTGACCCGGACCGGCGAGTTGCGGGTGATGGTGGTGACGTTCGGCATCTCGATGGTGATCTCGTAGGCCCCGTCACCGTTGCCCTGCGCACCGGGTAGCGGAAGCGAGTTGAGACCGTCCCACGCGCAGCCGGCGCCGGTGAGCAGGACGATCCCGCCGAGGGCGCCCGCGGCGAGGACGCGGGAACGACGTGTTCTGTCGCTCATCACGCACCCCCCGTCACGAGGAGGGTGCCGGTGAGGTCGTCGCCGCGGTTGACCACGTTGACGAGCGGGTCGGGCCGGTCCGACACGGGCTGCACCCCAGGCGGCGTCTGGGTCCCCGGCTTCTGCCCCTGGACGATCTGGTGCGGCTCCGCGGTCGGGGTGATGGGCGGAGTGACGGCACCGTAGGGGTAGTTGGAGGTCAACGAGTTGAACAGCGGACCCATGTACTGCGCGCACAGCTGGGCGTCGGACTCGGCCCGGTTGTTGGCCAGGCCGGCGATGGCGCCGCAGATGAAATTGGTCGGGTTCGCCATCTGGTTCATGGCCAGCACGCCGTTCAGCACTCCCTGGTACGGGCGGTAGATGTTGTAGAAGTTGGCCATCGCGGTCGGTCCCACGTGGAGCACGCCCTCGAGCTCGGCCCGGCGGTCGCGGACGACCTCGGTGGCCCGGCCGAGTTTGTCGACGGCGGTCGTGACGCGGTCCCCGTGGTTCTCCAGGAAGCGGTTGATGTCCATCACCGCGAGGTCGAGGTCGCGCAGGGCGGCCTCGATGTCGCCGGTCTGGTCGCCCAGGACCTGTGACACGCTGGCGAGACGACCGCCGAATGAGACGATCTGCTCCTCGCTCTGGGACAGCGCGGTGACGAACAGTTGCAGGTTCTTGAGGGTGGTGAAGAGGTTCTCGCGACCGTCGGACAGGATCGACATGGTCTGCGAGACCTCGCTGAGCGCGTCGCGGATCTCGGCCCCGTTGCCGTCGAACATCGCGTCCGCCGACTCGACGAACTCCCCGAGCGGGCCGGTCTGCTCACCCGCGGCCGGGCTGAGCGCGGTGGACAGCTTCATGAGCTGTTCCTTGACCCCGTCCCACTCGACGGGCACCGCCGTGCGCTCGACGGGGATCGTCCCGCCGTCGGCCATCTCCTCCCCGCCGGTGAAGGCGGGGGTGAGCTGCACGAAGCGCTCCGCGACGAGCGACTGCGCCACGAGCAGGGCGTTGGCGTCCGCGAGGATCTCGACGTCGCGGTCGACCTCCATCGTCACCTTGGACAGGCCGTCCTCGGTTGTGATGTCGGTGATCCGGCCGACGCGCACGCCCAGCACGCGGACGGTGTCGTCCTCGTAGACGCCCCGGGTGGACTCGAAGAAGGCGGTGAGCGTCTTGGTGCGGCTGGTGAGTAGCCACACCGCGCCGACGACGAGCGCCACCACGGCGAGCAGCGCCACCACCTTGCCGGCCGTGGAGGACAGGAATCGGCTCATCGGGGCAACCTCTTCTCGCCCCAACCGGGGTGCTGGTCCATGAAGGTCAGGCCCGGGTATCCCGGAAGGGTCGGTTCGGTGACGAGCCCGGGCTCGGGCTGGACACGGTCGTCGATGAGCGGCATGAGATCACGGAGGATGGTCTGCTGGTACTGGCCCAGCGACAGGTTGGAGACGTAGGCGTTGAACCACGGTCCGGAGGCGACGGCCTCGCTGAGGGCCGTGGAGAAGGGGATGATCCGGCGCAGCCCCAGGTCGATGTCGTCCTTGTTGCGGATGAGCAGGTCGGTGACCCGCTCGAGCTTGTCGAGCGCGGGCCCGAGCTGCGCCTCGTTGTCCTGTACGACGCCCGAGAGCTGACGGGAGAGCTCGTCGATGTTGACGATCAGCTCGCTCAGCGCGCGTCGGCGCAGGTCGAGCTGGACGAACAGCGTGTTCCCGTCGACCATCAGCTGATTGATCTGCTCGCTGCGCCTGCCCAGCACGTCCGTCGTCCCGGCCGCCTTGTCGAGCAGTTCGCGGACGGCCTCGTCCCGCTCGTTGAGGGACCGCGACAACCTGGTGATGCCGTCGATGGCGCCGCGGACCTCCGGAGACGATCCCTCCATGGTCTCCGCGAGCACGGTCAGCGCCTCGTCGACCTTGTCGGTGTCCATGGCCTCCACCGTGTCGCTGAGACCGCCGAGGGCGGAGGTCAGCGAGTACGGGACCGAGGTCCTCTCGAGCGGGATCGTGTTGTCCTCGAGCTCGCCGCGACCGTCGGAGTAGACGCCGAGCGCGCGGCGCCCGAGGATCGAGTCGGTTTTGATCTGGGCCGTGGTGTCCGCGCCGAGGTCGACGTCGGTGTCGATGTCGAAGCGGACCCGGACCCGGTCCCCCTCCAGGTCGATCCCGCGGACCGACCCCACCGCCATGCCCGCGACCTGGACCTCGTCGCCGGTGTCGAGCCCGGCGGCGTCGGCCACGTACGCGGTGGCCCCGCGCATGCCGTTGACGTACGGGATGCGGTCGTAGTTCAGGGAGACACCCATGAGGGCGACCACCCCGACCGCGCCCCAGATGCCGGTTCTGACCGGGTCGCGGTCGCGGAACCGGAGCTGACCGCGGGGCGCCTTGGGCGGCGTCATGTCCGTGTTGTCACTCATCGGGGAACGAACACCGTCCCGTCGTCTGCTCGTACTGCGGAAGGTAGACGCCCTTGCCCGTGGCCGGGTTCGTGATCTGCACGATCACGCCGCAGAGGTAGAACTGGAAGAAGCTGCCGTACACGCCTAGGCGACCCATCTTCTCGAAGTCGCTCGGCAACCGGTTGATGACGTTCTCCACGAACGGCTCGTCCTCGTTGATCAGCTGGGCCACGCGGTCGATCTGGGCGACGTCCTCCCGCAGAGCGGGCCGGACGTCGGCGAGCAGGGTCGTCATGTTGGCGCTCGCGTCGTCGAGCCGGGTGACCGACTCGCCGATCTGGTTCGAGTTGACGGACAGGCCGGAGACGAGCTGCTGGAGGTCGTCGACGATCGTGTCGACGTTCTCCTGATTGTCCGCGACCGTCGTGAGCACCGCGTTGAGGTTGGTGATGACGTCCCCGATCAGCTGGTCGCGGTCGGCGATGGTCTGGGTGAGGGACGACGTCGAGGCCAGCAGGTCCTGGACGGTTCCGGCCTCCCCCTGGAACACCTTGACAATGGACTCCGACAGCTGGTTGACCTGACCGGGGTCGAGGGCCCGGAAAAGCGGCCGGAACCCGCCGAGCAGCGCGTCGAGGTCGAGAGCGGGCGAGGTCTGGGAGATCGGCAGCGAGCCACCCGGCTCGAGCGGCGACTGGTCCCCCTCGCCCCGCCGGAGCTCGAGGTAGCGGTCTCCGGTGAGGTTCTCGTAGCGCACGACGGCCTCGGTACTGGCGTGGACGATCTGGTCCCCGGCGACGGTGAAACGCACGTCGGCGGTGTTGCCCTCGGCGAGGTCGATACGGTGGACCTTGCCGACCTCGACGCCCGCGATGCGCACCTTGTCTCCGGTCTCCAGGCCGGAGACGTCGGCGAAGGCGGCGTTGTACCGCTCGTAGTCCCCCGACCGGTACTCACTGAACACCACGACGAGCGCGGCCAGCACGAGCGCCATGACGGTGGTGAAGATGGCGAGCTTGACCAGTGTCGCCCTGCTTCCGCGCGTCGATGCGCGCGCGGCGCTCACGGGGTCTCCCCGTCCATGCCGAGCATGACCTGGAGCAGGGTCGGCGGCGCGGGCTGGCCCGGCTCCGTGGGCCGCAGCGGGCCGAACACCGGGGCGGGTCGAGAGGTGAACACGTCGGGCATGCCCTCCACGGGGTTGGATCCGGTGTCGGTGACGATGAAGGGGGTGTGGGCCTCGGGGTCCGGGAACGGCAGTCCGTAGCAGTTGGGACCGGTGCTCGCGTTGACCTTCGGCAGGTCCTTGGGGTACTCGTACGCGCGGGCGCCCTGCTGGAAGCCGGCCTTGAACACGAGGCCGGGCTGGTCCTTACCGCCGAAGGCCGACATCGCGCCCTCGACGCCCTGGTTCAGACCGACGATCAGACAGGTGACCATCGGCGAGTACTCGTAGAGCAGACTCGTCGACGCGCGGAGATCGGACAGCGCCTTGACGAGCTCGTCGCCGTTCTCCGCCAACAGCCGCTTCCCGGTCTCCCCCGTCCCGATGGACGCGGCGAGGAGCTGCTCGAACCGGGCCTGGTTGTTGACCACGTTGGCGCCGACGTCCGTACCCGAGTCGAGCAGCCGCATGATGTCCGGCGTGACGTCGGCGTAGAGGTTGGCCACGCGCGACCCCTTGGCCAGATCCCGCTGGAGCGTCTCGATCTGCGGGTTGATCTCCTCGAGGTAGGAGCGCAGGTCGGTGATCGTCCGGCCGACCTGCTCACCGCGTCCGTCCACCGCCCCGGAGACCGCGCCGAGCGTGGCGTTGAGCTTCTCCGGCTCGATCGCCAGGAGCAGGTCGGACAGGTCCTCGAACAGGGTGTTGACCTCCGTGGTGACCCGCGAGGTCTCCACGACCGCGCCCGCTGCCAGCGGCGTCGGGGCCGGGACGGCCGGCGGTTCGAAGTCCACGGACTTGGCGCCGAAGACGGTGTTGGAGCCGATGGACACCACCGCGTTGGACGGGACGGCCTCGAGCGCGGCCGGGTCGACCTCGATCTCTATCGTCGCGCCGTCGAACTCCTGCCTGATGTCGGTGACGTTGCCGATCTCCACACCGCGGGACCGCACCTTCGCGTCCGCCTCCATGACCAGTCCCGCGCGGTCGCTGCGCACCGTCAACGGCACGCGGTCGTCGAACGCCCGGCCGAACAGCAGGAGGGACAGCGCGATCACCGCGACGAGGAACACCGCGAGGCACGCGCCCGCGATGCGCCTGGGCCCGGTGTCGCTCTGACTCACCGTCCTCGCCATGTCCGTCTCCTATCCCGACAGGTTGAAGTTGCCGTCTCCGCCGTAGATCGCGAGCGAGACGAGAAGGGTCACGGTCACCACGGCGATGAGCGAGGTGCGCACCGCGTTGCCGACGGCCGAGCCGACACCGGCGGGGCCACCGGCCGCGTTATAGCCGTAGTAGGTGTGGAGGAGCATGATCGTGATGGCCATGGCGATGGCCTGGACGAAGGACCACAGGATGTCCGTCGGGATGAGGAACGTCGAGAAGTAGTGGTCGTAGACGCCGCCCGACTGTCCGTAGATCTCCACCGTCGCGAACCGGCTGGCGAGGAACGACGCGATCACGGCCAGCGAGTACAGCGGCACCACCGCGATCATCCCCGCGACGATGCGGGTGGAGACCAGGTAGGTGATCGAGTCGATCGCCATGACCTCGAGGGCGTCGATCTCCTCGGAGACCCGCATCGCGCCCAGTTGTGCCGTCGCGCCGGCCCCGATCGTCGCCGCGAGCCCGATGCCCGCGATCACGGGCGCCGCGATCCGGACGTTGATGAAGGCGGCGAAGAACCCGGTGAGCGCCTCCACGCCCACGTCCGTAAGAGACGAGAAGCCCTGGACGGCGATCACGCCGCCGGTGGCGAGGGTGAGGAACGCGACGATCACGACGGTGCCGCCGATCATCGCCAGCGCGCCCGTCCCCATCGCGATCTCGGCGATCAGCCGGAGGGTCTCCTTGGGATACTGGGTCAGCGCGCGCGGCGTCGCCACCAGCGCGCGCCAGAAGAACAGCGCGTGGTCGCCGAAGTCGTCGAAGCTCTTGACCGCGGAGTTCCGGGCCCGTGACAGTCGCGGGAACCGGGCGGTCTCGATCACCGCCATGTCACGCCCCCAGGACCTTGACGCCGACGGCCGTGATGACGGTGTTGACCACGAACAGGCACATGAAGGCGAAGACGACGGTCTCGTTGACCGCACTGCCGACCTCCTTCGGCCCGCCGCGGACGTAGAGCCCCTTGTAGCAGGCGACCAGTCCCGCAAGCATCCCGAACACGCCGGCCTTGATCTGCGCGAGGATCAGTTCGCCGAGCCCGGTCAACAGGGTGATGCCGTTGACAAAGGCTCCCGGGTTGACGCCCTGCAGTAGCACCGAGAACAGGAAACCGCCGAGGATGCCGATCGTGCACACCAGCCCGTTGAGCAACAGCGCGACGAACGTCGAGGCCGCCACGCGCGGCACGACGAGCCGCTTGACCGGGTCGATCCCCAGCACCTCCATCGCGTCGATCTCCTCGCGGATGGTGCGCGCACCGAGGTCGGCACAGATGGCGGTCGCGCCCGCGCCCGCGACGATGAGCACGGTGACCATCGGACCGACCTGGGTGACGGCACCCAACGCGGCGCCGGCTCCCGACAGGTCGGCTGCGCCGATCTCACGCAGCAGGATGTTGAGGGTGAAGCTCACCAGGACCGTGAACGGGATGGCCACGAGCACGGTGGCCATGGTCGACACGCGGGCGATGAACCACGACTGCTCGATGAACTCGCGGCCCTGGCGGACGATCGTGGGGAAGGAGGCGAACGTGTCGAGGGTCATGGCGAAGAACTCGCCGATGCCCTTGAGCGGTGCATCGAGGACTCTCGCCATTGGTGCCCCCTCCTGTCTGACATCCCCCCGGACCACGCGACACCGGGCCACGCGAACCGGACCGCTGAACAAGTGACCATTTCGGTGTGATCGCGGTTACACCGTATCTAGAACGCGTTCTATGTGGCAAGGACTTCCTCTCACCCCCGTCCGGAGGCCCCCGCCTGCGGTGTCCGGGAATCTAACACGGCAGGTGGAGATACAAGTCGTCCCCGGCGTGATCGGTCGCGATCACACCGGGGACGTCTCATGGACCGGGGCCCGTGTCAGAGCTTCATGATCTCCGCGGCGGAGAAGGACTTGCCCTCCGGGCGGCCTGACCAGTGCCCGGAGACCGCATCGGCGAACTCGCGGCGATCCCACACGCCGCCGGCGGCGTCGAACCGCTTCTCGACCACGGGCGCCTCGACGAGGGCCACCATGCCGCCGTATACCACGAACAGCTGGCCGTTGACCTGCGCCGCCGCCGGCGACGCCAGGTACGAGACGAGGTCGGCGACACGGCCCGGGGAGAGCGGGTCCGGACCCTGGGACTCGTCCCACGCCTCGAAGACCCCCTCGGTCATGCCGGTGCGGCCGCGCGGCGCGATCGCGTTGGCGGTGCACCCGATGCGCTCGAGCACCCGGGCCGCGGACAGGGTCAGGGCCGTGATGCCCGCCTTGGCCGCACCGTAGTTCGCCTGCCCGGGAGGGCCGAAGAGCCCCGCCTCGGACGAGGTGTTGATCAGACGCCCGAAGACGGGCCCCTCCGCCTTCTTGCTCTCGGCCCGCCAGTGGGCGGCAGCGTTACGGGTCAGCAGGAAGTGCCCGCGCAGGTGCACCTTGACCACCGCGTCGAAGTCCTCGTCCGACATGTTGAACAGCATCTTGTCGCGGGTGATGCCCGCGTTGTTCACCACGACGTGCAGCCCGCCCAGCCCGAGCGCGGCCGCCACCATGGCGTCCGCGGTCTCCCGCTCGGAGACGTCGCCCACGACGAGTTCCGCCCTGGCGCCGGCGGCCTCGATGTCCGCGATCACCGAGTCCGTGGCCTCGGAGGACCGGATGTCGTTGATGACGACCGCCGCCGCACCCGACCGGGCCAGCTCGACCGCCTCCGCGGCACCGAGACCGGAGCCCGACCCGGTCACGACGGCGACCCGCCCGTCCAGCGACAGGTCGGCGTCCAGGGACTGCTGCGTCATAGTGATGTCACTCCTTGATCTCGAGTGCCGCCATCGGGCACTTCTCCACTGCCTTGCGGGCCCGCTTCTCGAGCTCGGCCGGCACCTCGTCCACGACCACGCGGACGACCTCGTCGTCGTCGCCCAGCTCGAACACCTTGGGCGCGAGGCCGACACACACGGCCTGCCCCTCGCAGCGGTCGGGATCGACCTCGATCCTCATATCCGTCCTCCTCAGCCGGTCCGGCGGGCTCGGTACCGCCGGTCTGGTCCGATACTATGTGGCCCAGAGCACTAGAACGTGTTCTTACACCGCACCGATTCCGGACCGGGCGGCCGGCCGACGAGAACTCCACGAACGCGTTCGGCGGTGTTAGCGTGGTCGGCGTAATTGGAACACGTTCCACTTCCGTTGACGAATGCAGGGTCCATGGACATCACCTACACCCCCGACCAGGAACGTCTGCGCGGAGAGCTGCGCGAGTACTTCGCCGCGCTCATGACCCCGGAGCGGCGCGAGGCGTTCACCTCCACCACCGGCGAATACGGACACGGCGACGCGTACCGGGAGATCGTGGCGGAGATGGGGCGCGACGGCTGGCTCACCCTCGGCTGGCCGGAGGAGTTCGGCGGGAAGAACCGGCCGATGATCGACCAGCTCATCTTCACCGACGAGGCCGCGATCGCCGGCGTCCCGGTCCCGTTCCTCACCATCAACTCGGTGGCGCCGACCATCATGGCGTTCGGCTCCGACGAGCAGAAGAGCTACTTCCTGCCCCGGATCAGCCGCGGTGAACTCCACTTCGGGATCGGCTACTCCGAACCCGATTCCGGCACCGACCTGGCCTCCCTGCGCACGCGCGCGGTCCGCGAGGCCGGCACCGGCGAGTACGCCGGACAGGACGTCTACCGGATCAACGGCCAGAAGATGTGGACGTCGCTGGTCGCCTACGCCGACTGGATCTGGCTGGCCGCGCGCACCGATCCGGACGCCAAGCGCCACAAGGGCATCTCGATGATCGTCGTACCCACCACCGCCGACGGTTTCTCCTGGACCCCCGTGCACACGATGGCCGGCCCGGACACCAGCGTCACCTACTACCAGGACGTGGTCGTCCCCGCGAGCAACCTCGTGGGCCCCGAGCACGGCGGCTGGCCGCTCATGACCAACCAGCTCAACCACGAGCGGGTGGCCCTGACCTCGGCCGGCCCGCTGCAGGCCTCGCTCCGGCAGGTGGTGGACTGGGCCCGCACCACCCCGGCGGCCGACGTCGGACTGCCGGGCGACGGTCCGGTGATCGAGATCGAATGGGTCCGCGCCCACCTGGCCCGCGTCCACGCGATGGCCGAGTACCTGGCCCTGCGCAACTGGGAGATCGTCTCCGCCGACACCGCGGCCCCGACGCGCATCGCCGCGTCGGCGACCAAGGTGTACGGGACGGAGACGGCCTGCGAGGCCTACCGCCTGCTCATGGAGGTGCTCGGGTCGAGCGGCTACCAGCGCGCGCACTCCCCCACCGCCGCCCTGCACGGGCGCATCGAGCGACTGCACCGCTCGGCGCTCATCCTCACCTTCGGCGGCGGCACCAACGAGGTGCAGCGGGACATCATCGCCACCGCCGGCCTCGGGCTGCCGCCGGCGCCCCGGGTCGCCACCCCGGCCACCGCGGCCACCGGTGCCGGATCCCGTAAGGAGCGCTGACATGGATTTCTCCGTCGACGACACCACCTCCGACCTCACCGCCCTCGTCCGCGACATGGGCGAGCGTCTGGTCACCGACGAGTCGCTGCGCGAGCTCGACGCCCGGTTCGGCCCCGGCACCGAGTCGGGCGGCACGGACAAGGACACCGCCCGCTTCCACGCCCGGTTCTGGGACGAGCTCGTCCGGGCCGGCGTGCCCGCGGCCCTGGCCCCCGAGCGACTCGGCGGCGCCGACCTCGGGGTGGTCGGCGAGGCGCTGGTCCTGCGCGAACTGGGCCGCGTGCTCGCGCCCGTCCCCCTCTCCCCGGCGATCCGCGCGGCCCACCTGCTCGACGCGGCCGGTGACGGGGAGCGCGCCGCCGCGGTCGCCGAGGGCCGTCAGATGGCCGCGGTCGCGGACGGCGGACCCGGCGCCTCGCCGGAGGTCGACTGGGCGCCGATCGCGGACGTCGTCCTCCGCCCCTCCGCCGACGGGCTGCACGTGTCCGACCGCACCGCGGTGACCGTGGAGCGCACGGTCCCCGTCGACTTCTCGTGCGCAGGCCTCGTCACCGGCGAGCCGGAGCCCGCCTCCGTCCTCCCGGGCACGGCCGCGGAGCTCGACGCCCTGCGCCGCCGCGTGCACCTGGCCGCCCACCAGTGGGGTGTCATCGAGGCCGCGCTCCAGCGCACCGCCGCGTATGCCACCACGCGCCACCAGTTCGGGCGCCCCATCGGCACCTTCCAGGCCGTCGCCGCGCGCCTGGCCGACGGGTCGATCGACGTCGACGCGGTCCGGCTGTCCACCCTGCGCGCGGCCTACGAGCTCGACGCCTGCGCGGGCGCCCCGGGCGCCACCGCCCACGCGGCCGTTGCCTCCGCCCACTTCTGGGCCTGCGAGGCCGGTCACCGACTCGCCCACACCGCCGTCCACGTCCACGGCGGCGTCGGCCTGGACCGCTCCGAGCCCGCCCACCGCTATTTCCTCGCCGCCAAGGCGAACGAGTTCCGACTCGGCGGCGCGACCCGACAGCTCCTCGACCTCGGCGACGTGCTCGCCGTCCACGGCGACCCCTGGGAGTTCTCCGCATGAGCAGCAGCACGGTCCAGACCATCGCCGACGTC
The DNA here is from genome assembly GCF_018390595.1 of Dietzia massiliensis. GTDB lineage: Bacteria > Actinomycetota > Actinomycetes > Mycobacteriales > Mycobacteriaceae > Dietzia > Dietzia massiliensis. The sequence continues at coordinate 76,863 of NZ_JAHBAV010000005.1, read as the reverse complement.
GCGGCCCGGCCGTTCACCTCCGTCGCCGACGCCGTGCACGCCCTGTCCGCCGTCGGCGACCGCGGCATCTGGTCCGACGACCGGCTCACGCCCTGGTCGGACGCCGTCCGCGCGTCGGCCGTGCGGATCGCGGCGCTGCGCGAACTGATGACCTCGTCGTCGTCATCCCCGGCGCGCACACCCCACATCGGCCTCCTCCTGGCCGGCACACCCGAGTACCTCTACCTGCTCGGCGCGGCGGCGTGTTCGGAGATCGTCGTGGCCGGACTCAACCCCACGCGCCGCGGCGAGGCACTCCTGCGCGACGCGGCGCTCGCGGACTGCGCGCTCATCCTCACCGACGCCGACAACGAGGCACTCCTCGACGGCCTCGACCCCGGCATCCCGGTGGTCAACGTGGACTCCCCCGAGTGGGCCGCGCTGCTCGACCGCCACGCCGACGCCGCGCTCCCCGCGGTCACGGACGTGCCGACCGGCCCCGACGACCTGGTCGCGCTGGTCTTCACCTCCGGCACGAGCGGCGACCCCAAGGCCGTGCGGATCACGCAGAACAAGATCTCCGTGCCCGGCCGCATGCTCGCCGAACGGTTCGGCATCGGCACCGACGACTGCGTCTACAGCGCGATGCCGCTGTTCCACTCCAACGCCGTCATGGTCGCCTGGCCGATCGCCCTGTTCTCCGGCTGCTCCATCGCGCTCCGCCGCAGGTTCTCCGCCTCCAACTGGCTCGACGACGTCCGGCGGCACGGCTGCACGTTCGCCAACTACGTCGGCGCGCCCCTGTCCTACATCCTCGCCACGCCCGAGCGGCCCGACGACGCCGACAACCCCATGCGTGTCGCCTACGGCAACGAGGCCCCCGCCGACGTGAGGCGCGAGTTCGCCCGCCGCTTCGGCGTGACCGTGGTCGACGGGTTCGGTTCCAGCGAGGGCGGCATCTCCGTCACGCGCACGCCCGAGACCCCCGACGCCGCCCTCGGACCGCTCCCGGCCGGGGTGCTCGTCGTGGACCCCGAGACCGGCGAGGAGTGCCCGCGCGCCCGCTTCGACGACGCGGGCGTCCTGCTCAACGCCGACGAGGCCGTGGGCGAGATGGTCGCCGACGGACCCGGGCTGTTCGCCGGCTACTGGGGCGATCCGGCCGCCGACGCCGAACGCATGCGCGGGGGCCGCTTCCACTCCGGTGACCTCGCCTATGTCGACGACGAGGGGTGGGTTTACTTCGCGGGCCGGTCCGGTGGATGGATGCGGGTGGACGGGGAGAATCTGGCGGCCGCGCCGATCGAACGCGTCCTGCGGCGCCATCCCGATGTGGCCGAGGTCGGCGTGTACGCCGTCCCGGCGGCGACGGTGCGCGGTGCGGCCGCCATCGGCGACGCCGTGGCCGCGGGGGTGGTGCCGCGTGAGGGCGCCGACGTCAGCGCACTCGCCGACGGGTTCGCCGACTTCCTCGCCGCCCAACCCGACCTGGGCCCCAAGCAGCGACCGTCGCTGCTACGGGTCACGTCGGCGCTGCCGAGGACCGCGAGCTTCAAGTTGCGGGCGCGGGATCTCACCTCGCTGGGGACGGACCCCGCCGGCGACCGGGTATGGGTCCGCCCCGACGGCGCGGAGGCGTTCACCCCCGTGTGACGACCTCGGTAGGTTTCATGACGTGGACCCCGCCCTGAACACCGACCCGCGCACCGCCGCCGGCACCGCCGACCAGCCCGACCCCGCCGCCGTCGCACCCGACGACGACTTCGGCGTCCCCGCCGCGGTCCCGCCCAAGCCGCTGCTGCGCGGGTGGATCCACGCCGGCACCCTCCCGGTGGCGATCGCGCTGGGTGTGGTGCTCACGGTCCTGGCGGAGGGCACCGCTCTGACCTGGGCGTGCGCGGTGTTCCTGGCCACCTCGACCCTGCTGTTCGGCATCTCGGCGCTCTACCACCGGTGGAACTGGGGTCCGAAGGCGTCCGGGCTGCTGCGACGCCTGGACCACTCCAACATCTTCCTGCTCATCGCCGGGACCTACACACCGATGACGGTCGCGGCGCTCGAGGCGTCGGCCAGCACGATCCTGCTGTCGATCGTGTGGGCGGGGGCGCTGCTGGGGATCGTCTTCCGGCTGTTCTGGCTCTCCGCGCCGAGATGGCTGTACGTGGTGCTGTACATCGTCCTGGGCTGGACCGCCGTGTGGTTCGCCGGCGACCTCATCGAGGCCAACCTCGCCGCCGTCATCCTGGTCCTCGTCGGCGGTCTCGCCTACACCGGCGGCGCGGTGGTCTACGGACTCAAGCGCCCGAACCCGTCCCCCGGCGTTTTCGGTTTCCACGAGATCTTCCACGCCTGCACCGCGGTCGCGTTCGCGTGCCACTGGGCCGCGATGCTGCTGTTCGTCCTGGGCAGCTGACGGTTCCCCGGCCTCAGGCGCCTCAACGCGGAATCCGCTACTCCGGATCCGGATTCGCTACTCCCAGAGAGGTAGCGGATCCGGATTCGGAGTAGCGGATTTCGGTGGGTGGGTCAGGCGAGCGTGCCGCGCAGGCGCTCGACGGCCGCCTCGTATTCGGCCACGATCTGCTTCATGGTCTCGACGACCGGGACCACACCGTCGAGCGAGCCGATGATCTGCCCGGCCGGCATGGCCACGACCTCGGGGTCCTGAGCCTCGGAGATCCGCTGGTGCGCCTCGGCGACGAGCAGGTTCTGCAGCGGCATGGGCAGCGGCTCCGGGGCGTCGGCCGCCGCCCACGCCTCGGTCCACTTGCTCTTGAGCAGGCGGGCGGGCTTCCCGGAGTAGATGCGGGTGCGGACGGTGTCCCGGCTGGTCGCCGCGACCAGCGCCTTCTGCATCGCCTTTGACCCGCCGTCCTCCGCGTACTCGGAGGCGGTGAGCCAGCGAGACCCCATCCAGGCGCCCTGGGCACCCATACCGACGACAGCCGCGACCTGCGTGCCGTCACCGATCCCGCCGGCGGCCAGGACGGGCGCCCGACCGTCGAGCGCGCGGACGATCTCGGGCACGAGCACCATCGTCGCGACCTCGCCGGTGTGGCCGCCGGCCTCGCCGCCCTGGGCGATGACGATGTCGACCCCGTTCTCGACGTGGGCCAGGGCGTGCTTGGTGGCGCCGGCCAGCGCGGCGACCTTGAGGCCGTTCTCGTGGGCGAGATCGATGATGTGCTTCGGCGGGGACCCGAGAGCGTTGGCCACCAGCACCGGCCGGTGCTTGAGGGACATCTCGACGTGCGACTGCGCGACCGAGTGGAGCCAGCCGAGGACGCCCGCGTTCTTCGCGGCGTCGTCACCCAGCGGCGGCACCCCGAGGTCGTCGAGGACCCGGTTGACGAAGGACTTGTGCTCCTCCGGGATCATCGCGGCGATGTCGGAGGGGCTGCCCTCGGTGGGCACCTTGTTGGGCATGACGATATCGACGCCGTACGGCTTGCCGTCGGTGTTGGAGTCCATCCAGGTCAGGACCTCGTCGAGCTCCGCGGCGTCGTTGTACCGCACGCAGCCCAGCACCCCCATCCCACCGGCGCGGGTCACGGCGGCCGCGACCGCCTTGGACGGGGTGAACGCGAAGATCGGGTACTCGATCCCGAACTCCTCGGTGAGAGAGGTACGAATGCTCACTTGCTGATCTCCTGGCTGTCGTCGGCGGGACGGGACGCGGCGATCTCCGCGGCCCAGCGGTAGTCGGGTTTGCCGGCGGGATTGCGCTTGACCGACGGCTCGACCCACAGCGCGCGCGGGCACTTGTACCGGGCGATCTCCTTGCGCGCGCAGGCGTTGAGTTCCTCGATCGGCGGGCACTTCCCGTCGCGGGTGTGCAGCACCGCGGCGACCTTGTGACCCATCCGCTCATCGGGGACGCCGATCACCAGGGCGTCGAAGACGTCGGGATGCGTCTTGAGCGCGGCCTCGACCTCCTCCGGGTGCACCTTCTCGCCGCCGGTGTTGATGGACACTGAACCCCGGCCGAGCATCGTGACGGCGCCGTCGGCCTCCACGCGGGCGTCGTCCCCGGGGATGGCGTAGCGCCTGCCGTTGAACGTCTTGAACGTCTCGGCGGTCTTGGCCTCGTCTTTGTAGTAGCCCAGCGGGATGTGGCCGGTGCGAGCCACCTTGCCGATGACGTCCGAGCCGGGCTCGACCTCGTTGCCGTCGGCGTCGAGGACGGTGGTCTCGCCGTCGATCTTCACCCGCGGCCCGCCGGTGTGGGTCTTGCCCTTCTCCGCCAGCGCGATGCCCGAGAACCCGGTCTCCGAGGAGCCGATCGAGTCCGAGATCATCGCGTTGGGGAAGGCGTCCACGAACTGGTCCTTGACGGACGGTGAGAACAGGGCCGCCGAGGAGCCGAGGTAGAACAGCGACGACGCGTCGTACTTCTCCGGGTCCCACGCCTCGATCATCGGCCGCGCCATGGCGTCGCCCGTGATGAACATGAGGTTGATCTTGTGGTCCGTCACGGCCTGCCAGACCGCCTCGGGGTCGAACTCCGGGATGAGCACGTTGGTGTGCCCGGCGAACAGCGCCATGAGGATCGCCCACTGCGCGCCGCCGTGGATGAGCGGCGGCAGCGCGCCCCGGACGAGCACGCCGCCCTCGACCGCCTTGTTCGCGAGCTCCCACTCGTCGGCCACGCGTTCGCCGGTGAGGAAGTCGATGCCGCCGCCGAGGACCATGAAGACGTCCTCCTGGCGCCACATCACGCCCTTGGGCGAACCCGTGGTGCCGCCGGTGTAGAGCATGTAGATGTCGTCGTTCGACCGCTCACCGAAGTCGCGCTCGGGCGACTGCGCCGCCAGCGCCTCGTCGTAGTGCGCGACCGTGACGCCCTCGGGAGCGGCCGGGTCGGGCCCGTCGGTGCCGTCCTCGACGACCAGACAGTGCCGCACGCCCGGCGTCCGGGGGAGGGTCTGCTCGAGGACGTCCGAGTACCGCCGCTCGTGGATCACCGCCACGGCGTCGGAGTTGTCGAGCAGGTACTCGAGCTCCGCGGACACGTAGCGGAAGTTGACGTTGACCATGACGGCGCGGATCTTGAAGATCGCCACCATGGCCTCCACGGCCTCGATGGTGTTCCGACTGTAGACCGCGACCTTGTCGTCCGGTCCCACGCCCACGGACTGAAGGTGGTGCGCGAGCCGGTTGGCCCGCTCCTCCAGCTCCCTGAACGTGAAGGACCGCTCTCCCTGGACGAGGACGAGCCTGTCCGGTACGCGGTCCACGCTGTGCTCTACGAGATCCCCGATGGTGTACGCCATGGCCCTAAAGTAGAACCTGTTCCGCCCGCGTGGTGTGGGTTACATTCGATCGCGTCCTGAAAAGATCCCGCAGGAGGCCCCATGACCACGACCATCACCCCGGAGGACCAGCACCTGCTCACGGAGCGGCGTGGGCATGTCCTGATCGTCACCACGAACCGTCCCGAGGCGCGTAACGCCCTGTCGGGCCCGATGATGCGTGGCATGGAGGCCGCCTGGGACCTCGTGGACTCCGACCCGGACATCCGGGCGTGCATCCTCACCGGCGCGGGCGGCTACTTCTGCGCGGGCGCGGACCTCAAGGCGATGAACAACGACGCCCCGGGCGACAAGTTCGCGGGCGGCGGCTGGGACCTCACCAGGCTGCCCGCCCTGCTCAAGGGGCGCCGGTTGAGCAAGCCGCTCATCGCCGCGGTCGAGGGCCCCGCCATCGCCGGCGGCACCGAGATCCTCCAGGGCACCGACATCCGCGTGGCCGGCCGGTCGGCGAAGTTCGGTGTCTCCGAGGCGCGCTGGGGCCTGTACCCCCTGGGCGGCTCCGCGGTGCGCCTGGTCCGCCAGATCCCGTACACCGTGGCGATGGAGGTCCTCATGACCGGCCGTCACCTGTCCGCCGAGGAGGCCGAGCGCTTCGGCCTCATCGGCCACGTGGTCGACGACGGCTCCGCCCTGGACAAGGCGCTGGAGATCGCCGAGGCCATCGCCGCCAACGGCCCACTCGCCGTCCAGGGGATGATCGAGACGATCCGTCGAACCGAGGGCATGCACGAGGAGGAGGCCTTCACGGTCGACGCCGAGGTGGGCGGGCGCGTGTTCGCCTCCGCCGACGCAAAGGAGGGCCCGCGGGCCTTCGCGGAGAAGCGCAGGCCCGAGTTCCGGGGAGAGTGACTACCCGCGTTCACATCTGCCTATAAAGTCGACTCGACGATCGTCGACGAACGAGGGTGGCAGATGAGTGGCGCAGGACCGCGGGTAGTGATCGCCGACGACGACGAGGACATCCGCGAGCTGGTCGCCTTCAAACTCTCCAACGCGGGCTATGAGGTGCGCGCGGCCCGGGACGGGGTCGAGGCCCTGGAGGCGATCACGAGCTTCGAGCCGGCGTTGGCGATCCTCGACGTCATGATGCCCGGGCTCTCCGGACTCGACGTCCTGCGCCGGCTGCGTGACGGGGAGGGCCCCGCCGACTGCCGCGCCCTGCTGCTCACCGCCCGGGCCCGCGACGCCGAGGTCGACGCGGGGTTCGCCGCCGGCGCCGACGACTACGTGATCAAGCCGTTCAGTCCGCGGGAGCTGCTCCGCCGGGTCGACGCGCTGCTCGGCCGCTAGCCCCGCGGGACCCTCGCCGTGCTGCCCTCCTACGACGACCCCTCGCCCTCCCTGCTCGACGACCTCGCGCCGGAGATCGCCTCCGGAGTCCTCACCGCCTCCCTGTGGATCCTCATCGCCGCGATCGGCGTACTCGTCGTGGTGATGATCTGGGCGCACGTCGCCCGGGTCAGCCGCGGTCGCCGTATCGAGCGCATCCTCGAGCCGCTCCGCCCGCGTCTACTGGCGCTCGCCGCCGACGAGGAGCCCGTGGGCGAGGCGCCCGGGAAACTCGGCAGGTACCGCGAGCGGGTCGTCGATCGGGCCGTCCTCGACCTGCTCGGCAAGGTGCGCGGCGGGGCCGCCACCGCGCTGGTCGACATCCTCGACCGGCACGGCACCGTCCAGGGCGCCCTCCGCGGCGTCCGTTCGTGGTCCGCCACCACCCGCGCCCGCTCCGCCCAGGTCCTCGGCGCCACCCGGCGCACCGAGTACTCCCCCGTCCTGGCCGGCATGATCTCCGACCGCGACCGGGCCGTGCGCTCGACCGCGGTCCGCGCCCTCGGGGTCCTCGGCGACGCCACCTACGCCGACGCGGTGCTCCGCTCGGTCCGCGAGGTCAAGGGAGTGTCCGGCGTCCCCGCCTACGTCGCCGCTGACGCGCTGCTCGCCATGGGCGACGACGTCCGCGAGGCGGTCCGGCGAGGGCTCGACGACCCGGACCCCGGCGTACGGTACGTCGCCGCCACCGTCGCCTCGCGCGGGGGCATGGCCTCGCTGCTGCCCAGGGTCCTCCAACTGTTCCGCACCGACCGGGACGAGCGGGTCCGCGCCGCGGCCGCGCGCACGCTCGGGGTGATCGGCGACGGCCGCGTCATCGACGACCTCGGCCGCGCACTGGCGCCGCGCGAACCGGCGGCCGTCCGCCTGGCCGCCGCCACGGCCCTCGGAGAACTCGGTGCCCCGGCCGGCGTCCCGCTCCTGCGCTCGGTGCTGACCGCGACCGCCGCCTGGCCGATGTGGCCGCCGGAGCGCTGGCCTCCCTCGGCCGGACCGGCCGGGACGTCCTCGTCGAGACCCTGCAGCAGGGCGTGATCCCGCCGGAGATCTCCGTCCGCGACACCGCGGCCACGTCACCCGCCGACCTCGCGGCCCTCGCCTCGCTCGGCGCCGTCACCGCCCTCGGCATCCGCGACCGCCGGCCGGACCTCTACGAGATGGCCACAGCCGCGCGGCGGGCCGCCGAGCCCGCCCCGGCGCGAGCCCCGCAGGACGAGGAGCCCACCCCGTGATCGAGACCCTCCGCGTGGTGATCGCGACGCTGCTCGACGTGATCGCCTGGCCCATCCTCGTTTATTTCCTGCTCATCAACTCCTCGTACCTGGTGCTCGTGATCGCCGCGGCCGTCGACTTCCGCGGCACGCGTCGTCGTCGTCGTCACTCCGGTCGTGTCGAACGGCTCGGCAGCCACACTGCGCCGGGGGTCTCGGTCGTCGTCCCCGCCTACAACGAGGAGGCCGGCGTCGTCGAGGCCGCCAGGTCCCTCCTCGGCCTCCGATACCACCGCCACGAGGTCATCGTCGTCAACGACGGGTCGTCCGACGACACCCTCCGCGTCCTCATCGAGGCGTTCGACCTGGTCCGCGCCGACCGCGAGGTGCCCTACGAGATCCCCACCCGGCAGACCCCCCGCGGCATCTACGTCCCCCGCGACGGCTACACCCGCCTCACGGTCATCGACAAAGCCAACTCCGGCCGCTCCGACTCGATCAACGTCGGCATCAACGCCTCCGTCGAGGACCTCATCATCTGCGTCGACGGTGACTCCCTGCTCGACCCCGACGCCCTGCTCGTCGTCACCGAACCCTTCGCCGACGACCCGCTCCGCACGGCCGCTACCGGCGGCGTCGTCCGGGTCGTCAACGGGTGCACCATCCGCTCCGGACAGATCATCGACGTCCGGATGTCCCGCAACATCCTCGCCCAGATCCAGGCGCTCGAGTACCTGCGCTCGTTTTTCCTCGGCCGCTCCGGATGGTCCAAGCTCCGCGCCCTCATCCTCATCTCCGGGGCTTTCGGCTGCTTCCGCCGTGATCTGCTGGTGGAGGTCGGTGGCCTCGACCCCGATTCCATCGGAGAGGACTTCGAACTGGTCATGCGCATCCACCGCCTGTTGCGGGAACGCGACCAGGAGTACAGCGTCACCTTCGTCCCCGAGCCTGTGTGCTGGACCGAGGTGCCGGAAACGCTGCCGGTCCTTCGTAAGCAGCGCGCCCGCTGGCACCGGGGACTGTGGGAGACCCTCGTCAAACACCGCGTCATGTTCGGCAACCCCCGCTACGGGCGGGCCGGGGTCCTGGCCGTGCCCTACTACTGGGCCTTCGAACTGTTCGCCCCACTCATCGAGGCCGTCGGCCTGGTCCTCATGGTCCTCGGATTCGCGCTCGACCTGGTCAACCCCACCACGTTCTGGCTGTTCCTGGCGGTCGCCTACGGGTACGCGATCGTCGTGGCGTTGGCGGCCGCCGCCGTCGACGAGGTGTACTTCTCGCGCTACTACCGTTTCGGGAGTCTGCTCTCGCTCATCAGCTCGGCCGTCCTCGAGAACATCGGCTACCGCCAGCTCCACGTGGTGTGGCGACTGCACGGCTGGTGGCAGGCGCTCCGCGGGACCGAGCAGCACTGGGGCGTCATGACGCGCCGCGGCTTCACCACAGAGGTCACGTCATGACCCCACGCGACAAGCAGGCACCCGAGGTCTCGCGGATCCTGCGCGACAAGAGCCGCCAGATGCTGATCCTCGTCGTGGTGGTGGCGCTGCTGGGGCCGCTGATGCTGCTCCTCCAGTACCAGCTCTCGCAGCGCACCAGCACCGTCTACACGCCGGTCGTCGACACCACGAGCCGACTGGTGATCGATATGCGGTGGGCCCAGTCCGACCTGCGGATGGATCGCGTCTACGACGTGCCGGGAGCGGAGGACAGACTGCGGGCGCTCAAAGCCGATTCCGACGAGGCGCTCGCCGAGTTGGACCGGCTGGTCGGCGACGACGCCGAGTTCGCCCCCGCCCTGGCCAGGCTGACCGCCTCGTCCGCGAGCTGGTGGTCGTACGCCGACTCGATCGTGGGGATGGCGGAGGGGTACCCGGCCACCGACGATCCGACCGGCCGCGCGCGGTTCGTCAGCGCGCTGGCCGACTTCTCCGAGATGATCGCGGCAGCGGACTCGATCCACACCCTCGCCAGCGACGAGCGCGTCCGGATGCGCACCCTGCGGACCTGGGTGCTGGTCGGCGGGTCGGTGGCGGCCTTCGTGATGGTCCTCGGCGCCGCCCTCACCATCGTCCGCGGGACCCGTCGGACAGCCGAGGAGATCGTCGACCCCATCGAGGAGCTGGCCGCCGTGGCCCGACTCGACACGGTGGGCGGCCGGGGCACCCGGGCGCGCACCGACGACGGGCCGGCCGAGGTACGCGCCCTGGCCGAGGCCTTCAACACCCTGCTCGACACGCGGGACGCTTATGAGGCCGGGCGCGAGGAGCAGCTCAGCAGGCTCGAGGAGTTGGACCGGCAGAAAGACGCCTTCGTCTCCACGGTCAGTCACGAGCTGCGCACCCCGCTCGCGTCGATCGTGGGCTACACGGAGATGCTCTGCGACGGCGACGGCGGGGAGCTGACCAGCGCGCAACACCGCCTGGTCGGGGTGGTCCAGCGCAACGCCGACCGCCTCCGGGGCCTCATCGAGGACCTACTGATCCTCAGCCGCATCGAGGCGCAGAACCTCGACATCGCCCACGAGCGGCTGAGCCTGGGCGAGGTGGTGGGGAACGTGACCGAATCGCTGCAGCCCGCGGCCGACCGCGCAGGCCTCGCGCTGGTCGAGCGGGTCGAGCCGGCGGAGGTCATCGGTGACGCCCTCCAGCTGGAGCGGGCCGTGACCAACCTCGTCAGCAACGCGATCAAGTTCACGCCCGAGGGCGGATCGGTCACCGTCGGAGTGGCCGTCGACGAGCACGTCGCCACCGTCACGGTCGCCGACACGGGCATCGGCATCCCCGAGGCCGAACAGGAACACCTCGGCACCCGGTTCTTCCGGTCGAGCACCGCCCAGCAGCGCTCGATCCCCGGGACCGGCCTGGGGGTGAGCATCGTGCAGGCGATCGCCGACGCGCACGGCGGCGGCCTCGACTTCGACTCGGTGGAGGGCGAGGGCACCACGTTCCGGCTCACGATCCCTTTGTGGAGCGCCGGCGCCGCGTCGCCCGCCACCTGAGCCCGGCTACAACCGCAGACGCGTCCGCGCCCGCATCGCGCCGAGGTACGCCGAGGCGAGCCGCTTCTTGCCCCGCGTGAACGGCGGCACCATGAGCTGCGAGACGTCGGCGTCGAACGAGTGCAACGCCACCGCCCGCTCGTGCGTGAACGTCCGGAACCCGTAGTGGCCGTGGTAGCCGCCCATGCCCGAGTTGCCGACGCCGCCGAAGGGGATGGCTGAAGAGGCCATCCCGATCCCGAAGTCGTTGCCGTAGATACTGCCGGAGCGCGTCCGGTCGGCGACCACCTCGAAGCGCTCGTTCTTCTCCCCGTACCAGTACAACACCAGCGGGCTGGGTCGGTCGGTGACGTACCGGATCGCGTCGTCAAGCGTGTCGTAGCCGAAGACGGTGAGGACCGGGCCGAACACCTCGTCGGAGTCGATCTCCATGTCCGGGGTGACGCCGGTGAGCAGGGTCGGCGCGATCTTGCGGGTCACCGGATCGGGCAGCCGCTCGGCCGCCGGTGCGGCATCGCGTCGGCGCGCGCCCTTGGCGACGGCGTCGTCGACGAGCCCGACGATCCGTTCGTAGTTCGAGTCGTTGACGATAGCGGTGTACTCGGGGTTGCCGACGATGGTGGGAAGGGTGCTGCGCCACTGGTCGAGGACGGTGTCGCAGAACGTGTCGAGCCTGTCGCACGGGACGAACACGTAGTCGGGACACATGCACACCTGACCGCCGTTGACCATGCGGGCCGAGGCGATGCTGCGGGCGGCGCGGTCGATGTCGGCGCTCGTGTCGACGAGGACAGGGTTCTTACCGCCGAGCTCGAGGGTGACGGGCGTGAGGTTCTCGGCGGCGTCCCTGGCGACGGACCTCCCGACGCCTGGCGATCCGGTGAAGAACAGGTGGTCGAAGGCGAGGGTGGAGAAGTCCGAGCCGCGGCCGTGCTCCGGGCCGGCGACAGCGAGCTCGTCCAGGGCAAAGTACTCGGGCGCGCGCCGGCACAGCACCTCGGTGGTGCGCGCGGTGACGGAGGACGGCCGCATCATCACTCGGTTGCCGGCTCCGAGGGCGGACCCGGCGGGGACGATCGTCAGGTACAGCGGGAAGTTCCAGGGCCCGATGATGCCGACGACACCCTTGGGGTCGTGGCGGACCTGCTGCGTGAAGCCGACCGCCTCGAGGGCACGCGAGACGCGGGAGGGTCTCATCCACTTCCGCACGTGGGCGCGCTGGTGGTCGAGGTCCGGGATGGAGGAGGCGATGTCGGTGAGGGTGGAAAACGTCTCCGGCCGGGAGCCGTAGTCCTCGCGCATCGCCTCCGTGAGCTCGGCGGCGTTGTCCAGGACGAGCTGCTTGAGCCGGTGGATCCGGTCGCGCCGGACCGCCGCGCCGGGCTGCGGGTCGGCGAGGAACGCCTCGCGCTGCCGCTCGAGGATCTGGGCGAGGGTGAGATCGCGGGCGGTGGGAGTGCTGGTCATTCGTCCAGACTAGGGCCCACCGCCCGCGCGAGTCCCTACTTCGCGTCCGCCCAGTAGGGGTCCTTGAGCGTGCGCTTCATGAGCTTGCCGTTGGCCTGGCGCGGCAGCTCCTCCACCACGTCGATGGACCGTGGCATCTTGTACTTGGCCAGCCGCGCGGCCAGGTCCTCCAGGATCTGCGCCTTGAGCTCCTCGGATTCGGTGTAGCCGTCGGCCAGCTCGATCACGGCCTTGACCTCCTCTCCCCAGTCGGGGTGCGGGATGCCGAACACGGCCACGTCGCGCACGGCGTCGTGCCGGGTCATCTCCGACTCGATCTCGGCGGGGTAGATGTTCACGCCGCCGGAGATGATCATGTCGTTCTTGCGGTCGCACAGGAACAGGTAGCCGTCGGAGTCGACGTACCCGATGTCGCCCATGGTGAACAGCTCGCCGACGTAGGTCTTGGCAGTCTTCTCGGCGTCCTGGTGGTACTCGAACCTCGAGCCGTGCATCTGCAGGTACACGTTGCCGGTCTCGCCGGTGGGCACCTCGTTCCCGTCGTCGTCGAGAATTTTCAAGGTGGTGGTCTTCCACGGCCGCCCGACGCTGCCGGGCTTGCGCAGCCACTCCTCGCCGGTGATGGTGCAGCCGCCGCCCTCGGTGCCGGCGTAGTACTCGGTGAGCACCGGGCCCCACCAGTCGAGCATGGCCTGCTTGACGTGCTTGGGGCACGGGGCGGCACCGTGGACGATCGTACGCAGGCTGGACACGTCGTACTTCGCGCGGACCTCCTCGGGCAGCTCGAGCAGGCGGGAGAACTGGGTGGGGACCATGTGCGACTGGGTCACCCCGTGCGCGTCGATCAGCCGCAGCATCTCCTCGGGCGTCCACTTGTCCATCAGCACTACGGTCTGACCGAGGTTGAGCGAGATGGTGACGAAGTTGAGCACGGCCGTGTGGTACAGCGGCGAGCCACAGATGTGGACGTTGTCCGGCGCGTGGATGTTGAAGCCGGCGAAGAAGTAGTAGTTGGGCACCGTTACCTGGTCCGGGCTCGCGCCGGTCAGCGGCCGGCGCACGCCTTTGGGCCGGCCGGTGGTTCCACTTGTGTAGAGCATCGGGTCGCCGAGGGTGCGATCCGAAGGAAGGGACGACGACGAGGCCTCCCCCGCGCCACCGCCACCCGCGGCCGGGGCGGTCAGCTCGGCGAGCGGGCGGAATCCGGGGACGTCGCCGATCGCGTAGCAGCGGGCCATGTCGAGCCCCGCCTCGGCCGCGGCGACTCCTGCGACGTCGGCGAACCGCTGGTCCGCGATGAACACCGTCGAACCGGAGTTGTCGATGATGTACGCGACCTCGGGGCCGGTGAGGTGCCAGTTGGCGGGCGCCACGTAGAGACCGATCTCCAGCGCGGCGTAGTAGACCTCGAGGAACTCGATCGAGTTGGGCGCCAGCAGCACGATGCAGTCACCGGTCTTCAGGCCCAGGTCCTGCAGGCCGCGCGCGTAGCCGTGGGCGGCCTCGGCGAGCTGGCCGAAGGTCACCTGGCGACCGGGCAGGTCAGCGGAGCCGCCCTCGATCACCGCGACCCGGTCGGGCTCGGCCTCCGCGATCGAATAGACGCTGGTCACGTGCTCACCGGTCCGCGGGTCCAGGATTCCGGCGTCGGCGGGGACGGTAGGCGTGGGTGCACTCATGAGCCCCACGATAGAACGTGTTCTACTCTACTGGCGGTCTTTCTCCCCGACGAATCGGTTTGCGCGCGGCTCGCTTGACACGGTGACCTTCGGCCCCGGCGGCCAGGAACGTGAGGTCGAGGCTCCCAGATGATCTGACCCGGCCCGGCGGTTACGCTCTCGCTCATGGCGAAGCACCGTACCCGCGCATCCGACGCCCAGCGCACCGCCGTCCAGCAGGCCCTCGACGAGGCCTTCGCGGCGGGCCGGCTCGACCACTTCGAACACTTCGAGCGCATCCGGACCGCCACCAAGGCCACGTACATCGACGAGCTACGCCCGCTCGTGGCCGACCTGCGCGGCGGTGACGACGACCTGGGATTAGACGGCGATGACGACGACAACGCCGCCACCGGCTCCGCGTACGCCGGTCGGGATGCCCGTCGTCGTGAAGACCTAAGTCACGCGAAGCGGGGATGGACCATCGGGATCGCGGTCGCGGTGGTGGTGCTCGCGATCGCCGGTGGGGCGATTGCGGCCAACGTCTCCGACACTGCCTCGAATCCCGCGTCCACGGAGCACGCTTCGGTCCCCGGCCCGCTCCACACCGCAGAGGGGATCGAGCGCGTGATCAGCTCGGCGAAGAGCGAGTTCGCCGGCCTGGACCTCGACACCTTCAGCATCCACGGCACCAGCGCCGGCGCCATGTACGAGGACCCGGCCGAGCCCGGGAAGCGCCTGAGCTACCAGTTCCGTGGAGGCGAGTGGACGCAGTCGGGTTTCCATTCCCGGACCGAATCGACGACCTTCCGAATCGCCGATATCGACTCGGCCGTGATCGATCAGACCATCGCGGCGGCCCCGGAAGAACTCGACATGTCCGGCGCGAGGTTGAGCCATGTGAGCGTGTTCGCGGACCCGCTCGGCGAACCGGAGTACGCGGTTTCCCTGATCCACGGGGACGGCATGGGCACCGCCACCTTCGGTCCCGACGGCCAGTTCCGTAAGGCCGACAAGCCGGACTGAGGGCACAGCGGCTCCGGGCGCGCACGCCAGTCAGGCCCGGAGGCGGGGCCGGGCGAGCGGGCGCGACGGGCGCCGCTGCGCTCAGTCGATCAGCCGCGCGATCTGCTCGATTTCCTCAACCGTCCGCGCGGTCACCACGAGCATCGTGATGCCGGCGGCCTCCCACTCGGCGATCTGCTCGCGCACCTGCGCCTCGTCTCCGATGATCGCCGTGGCCTCCACCATCTCGTCCGGCACGGCGGCCGCGGCCTCATCCTTGCGGCCCGCGCGGAACAGTTCGGTGATGCGGTCCACGTCCTCGGCGAACCCCATCCTGCGGAACGCCTCGGCGTGGAAGTTCTTCTCCTCGGCCCCCATGCCGCCGGCGTACAGCGCGGTGAACGGCTTGTAGGCGTCGATCACGCCGCGTCGGTCATCGGTGATGTGGAGCTGGCACAGGAACGCCACCTCGAAGTCCTCGCGGGTGCGCCGCGCGCCGGGACGGGCGAAGCCCTCATCGAGCCAGGAGTTGAACTCGGACGCCGTGCGCGGCGAGGCGAGGAAGCCCAGCCAGCCATCGGCGATCTCGGCGGCCAGGGCCACGTTCTTGGGCCCCTCGGCGCCCAGCCAGATGGGCACGTCCTCACGCAGCGGATGCAGGATCGACTTGAGCGGCTTACCGAAGCCGGAGGCGTCCGCCCCCTGGTAGGGCAGCGCGTAGGCGGGGCCGTCGGAGGTCACGGGCTCCTCGCGGCGCAGGACCTTGCGGATGATGTCGATGTACTCGCGGGTCCGGGCGAGCGGCTTGGCGAACGCCTGCCCGTACCAGCCCTCCACCACCTGCGGCCCCGAGACACCCAGCCCCAGGCAGAAGCGCCCGCCGGACAGGTGGTCGATCGTCATGGTGGTCATCGCGGTGGCCGTGGGCGTACGGGCGGAGAGCTGCACGACGGCGGTCGACAACCGGATGTTCTCGGTGAGTGAGCCGTACCAGGCCAGCGGGGTGAACGCGTCGGAACCCCAGGCTTCTGCGGTGAAGACGGTGTCGAACCCCGCCCTGTCCGCGGCCACCACGAGGTCGGCGTGATTGGTGGGCGGCTGCGCGCCCCAGTATCCGAGCTGCAAGGCGAACTTCATGGATACAGTGTGACCCACGCCTCCGGATTCGCGTGACGCACTCCACGGAAAGCCGCCCAGGCTCCGGTGTAACGTGTTCTACTTACGGCCGTGACGTTCAGAAAGATCGTTGTCGATATCACCTCGCCGGACAAGCCCGTGCTGTCCGCCTCGCTCACGCCGTCCTTCGACTACACCAGGTCGACCGGCCCCGTGCTGGGAGCGTTCTTCACCGGCCTCCGCGACCGCCGCATCGTGGGCACCCGCGACTCCCGGGGCACCGTGCACGTCCCGCCGGTCGAGTTCGACCCGCATACGCGGGCGCCGCTCACCCAGACAGCGGAGGTCGGCTCGGGCGACGGGGTCGGCGGCGTCGTCGTCGCCTGGACCTGGGTTCCCGACCCCACCGACGTCAACCCGCTCGACACCCCGTTCGCCTGGGCGCTCGTGCGGTTCGACGGCGCGGACACCGCCATGCTCCTGGCCCTGGCCGCTGACGGCCCCGAGGCCGTCAGCACCGGGATGCGCGTGCGCGTTCGGTGGTCGGCCGAGCGACGTGGCGACGTCCACGACATCGCGTGCGTGGTCCCCGAGGGGTACGACGACGACAACATCGCCGCCACCGACGCCCCGCCCACTGACGGCGAGCCCGCTGCCGTCGAACCCGGTGCCGCCGAGCCCGTCTCGGGGGTCGTCACGCCCATCGGCCTAGCGGTCACCCACACGGCCGCGCCCGCGGAGAGCGAGTTCCTGCGCGCCATCGTGCAGGGCCGGGTGCTGGGGCGCCGCCGCTCCAACGGCCCCGAGGTCTACGTCCCGCCGCGCGATTACTGCCCGTCCGACGGGGTGGCCATGGGCGAGTACATCGAGGTCGCCGACACCGGGACCGTCACCACGTTCGGCATCGTCAACGTGCCGTTCGCGGGGCAGCAGATCACGCCCCCCTACGTCACCGCCTACATCCTGCTCGACGGCTCGGACGTGCCCATCCAGCATCTCGTGCTGGGCTGTGAGGCGTCCGAGGTCCGGATGGGCATGCGCGTGCGCGCGGTGTGGGCGCCCGAGGCCGACCGGCCCGCGTCGATGAAGGCGATCACGCACTTCGAGCCGACCGGCGATCCCGACGCCGACCCCGCCACCTACGCCAAGCACCTGTAGAGGACACCACCCGTGACCCCCAACGCACCCCGGGACGTGGCCGTCGTCGGATTCGCCCACGCCCGCCACACCGAATCCACCTTCGGCACCACCAACGGTGTCGAGATGCTCGCCCCGGTCTTCGCCGAGTGCTACCGGCAGACCGGCCTGGACCGCACCGACATCGACTTCTGGTGCTCCGGCTCGTCGGACTACCTCGCCGGCCGCGCCTTCTCCTTCATCTCCGCGGTCGACTCGATCGGCGCGGTCCCGCCGATCTCCGAATCGCACGTGGAGATGGACGCCGCCTGGGCGTTCTTCGAGGCCTACCTCAAGATCGCCACCGGCCAGGCCGACACCGCGCTGGTGTACGGCTTCGGCAAGGCCTCGGCCAGCACCGACCTCGACACCGCGCTGGCGCTGCAGCTCGACCCGTACACCGTCGCGCCGCTGTGGCCGGGCCGCCACCACCTCGCGGGCCTACAGGCCCGCGCCGGCATCGACTCCGGCCGCTGGTCGGAGTCCGACATGGCCGCCGTCGCCGCCCGCGCGACCGGCCGCGAGGTCGCCGACCTGCTCGCCGAGCCGTACGTCGCCGACCCGCTGCGCCGCCACGACTGCCCGCCGGTGACCGACGGCGCCGGCGCGATCATCCTCGCCTCCGGCGACCGGGCCCGCGAGCTGTGCGACACCCCGGCCTACATCTCGGGGATCGAGCACATCGCCGACTCCGCCGAGTTCGGGGCGCGCGATCTCACGGACTCGCCCTCAGCCCGTGCTGCCGCGGTCCGGGCGAGCGGCTCGTCGTCGTCGGATCGTCCCGACCTCGGCGGCGTCGGCGTCGCCGAGCTGCACACCCAGTACACGCACCAGGAACTGCTCCTCCGCGCGGCGCTGGACCTGCCCAGCGACGTCGTGGTGACCCCGTCGGGCGGCTCGCTGGTCGCCGACCCGCTGTTCTCGGCGGGGCTCGAGCGCATCGGCTACGCCGCCGAGGCCATCTGGTCCGGAGCCACCGAGCGCGCCCTGGCCCACGCGACCAGCGGCCATCTGCTGCAGCAGAACCTCATCTGCCTCCTGGAAGGACGCACCGCATGAGCGCCCACAGCTCCGGCTCCCACAGCTCCGGCCTGCCCGCCGCCGTGCTCGGCACCGGTCAGACCCACCACGTCTCCCGCCGCACCGACGTCTCCATGGCCGGCCTCTGCCGCGAGGCCATCGACGCCGCCATGGCCGACGCCGGGGTGGGCTGGGACGACATCGACGCGGTGATCGTGGGCAAGGCCCCCGACCTGTTCGAGGGCGTCATGATGCCCGAGTTGATGATGGCCGACGCCCTGGGCGCCGTGGGCAAGCCGCTCCTGCGCGTGCACACCGCCGGCTCCGTCGGCGGATCCACCGCGATCGTGGCCGCCTCCCACGTCCAGTCGGGGCGGTATCGCCGCGTGCTGGCCGTGGCGTGGGAAAAGCAGTCCGAGTCCAACGCCATGTGGGCCCTGTCGCTACCCGTGCCGTTCACCGCACCGGTCGGCGCCGGCGCCGGCGGTTACTTCGCCCCGCACGTGCGCTCCTATATCCGGGGCACCGGCGCCCCAGAGCACGTGGGCGCCATGGTCGCGGTGAAGGACCGGCTCAACGGCTCCATCAACCCGTACGCGCACCTCAAGCAGCCCGACATCACCGTCGACACGGTGCTCGAGGGCCAGATGCTGTGGGACCCGATCCGCTTCGACGAGACCTGCCCGTCCTCCGACGGCGCGTGCGCGATCGTTATCGGTGACGCCGAGGCCGCCGAGGCCGTGGAGTCCGACGGCCGCCAGGTCGCCTGGATCCACGCCACCGCCCTGCGCACCGAGCCGGGCACCTTCGCCGGACGCGACTACGCCAACCCGCAGGCCAGCCGCGATGCCGCGGCCGCACTGTGGGCCGAGGCCGGGATCACCAACCCAGCCGAGGAGATCGACGCCGCCGAGATCTACGTCCCGTTCTCGTGGTTCGAGCCCATGTGGCTGGAGAGTCTCGGGTTCGCGGAACCGGGCGAGGGCTGGCGCATGACCGAATCCGGCGCCACTGCGCGCGACGGCTCGCTGCCAGTCAACCCGTCCGGCGGCGTCCTGTGCTCCAACCCGATCGGCGCCTCGGGCATGCTGCGGTTCGCCGAAGCGGCCCGCCAGGTGATGAATCGCGCCGACGAGCACCAGATCCCCGATGCCCGAAGGGCCCTCGGGCACGCCTACGGCGGGGGTTCACAGTACTTCTCGATGTGGGTCGTGGGAACGGAGCGTAGGTGATGAACAACCCCTACCTGGACGAGACCGGCCAGTACCGGCCGCTCGAGTTGAGCGAGGCCGCCCTGGCGAGTCCGGCCTACGCCGCCGCCCGCCGATCGTGGGCCGCGACCAACGCCGGTGACCGTGACGCCTGGATCGCCGGATGGTCGCCCGAGGGTTGCATCGAGGACCCCGTCGGTCCGTCGATGTTCGACGCCGAGGGCATCGGCCACCGCGGTACCGAGCGGCTGTTGGAGTTCTGGGAGAAGGCCGTTGCCACTCCGGACCACATCGAGTTCCGCTTCGACCGCGGGATCGCCGCCGGCGACGAACTACTGTGCATCGGCACCATGCGCACGCATATGGGCGAGAACATCATGGAGATCGACATCGGCGTGGACTACCGCGTTGACTCCGACGGCCGCCTGGTCTCCCTCCGCGCCTTCTGGGAGCAGGACGTCGCGCTGACCTCTGGCCTGCGGCCGCTGACCGACGACGACAGGGCGGCCATCGCCGGCGCTCTCCGGAAGGACACCTGACATGGCACGCGTTGTGGACGTCGAGTTCTCCGTCCCCGTCTCCTTCTCCCCCGTCGACCAGTACATCTCGATCGCCCGCGGCGCCGAGGCCGCCGGTTTCGACCGGATCGTGCTGCCTGATTCTCTGTTCCATCCGCGTCGACAGGACAAGGACTACCCGTACACGCCGGACGGCTCGCGGATGTGGGACGAGAACACGCAGTGGGTCGAGCCGCTGATCGCTTCCGCCGCCATGGGCGGGGCCACCTCGACCATCCGGTTCTCTCCGCAGGTCCTCAAGGTCGGGCCCCGTAACCCGCTGCTGCTGACCCGCCAGGTCGCCTCGGTCGCACTGCTCACCGGCAACCGGCTCGACCTGGGCGTGGGGATCGGGTGGGATCCCAACGAGTTCGAGTGGTGCGGCGCCCCGTTCAAGGGCCGAGGCAAGCGCACCGACGAGTCGCTGGCCATCATGCGCGAGGCGCTGAAGGGCGAGTGGATGGAGTTCCACGGCGACCACTTCGACTTCGACGAGCTCATCTTCACCCCGGCCCCTGGCGAGCTGGTGCCGTTCTACGTGGGCGGCCACACCGAGATCGCCCTCAAGCGGGCGGCGCGGATCGGCCAGGGCTGGACCAGCGCGATGATGAAGTTCGACGAGATCGCGGCCACCGTCACGCGCCTGGGCGAGTTGCTCGAAGACAGCGGCCGCTCGCTCGCCGACCGCGGCGACGGCAAACCCTTCGCCATCCAGGTGGTCTGCCTGGACAAGTTCGGCACCCGCGGGTTCACCGAGCTGGCCGAGGCCGGGGTCACGGACATCATCGTGATGCCGTGGATGATCGAGGGCCTCGGTTATGACGCCACGGCCCAGCAGAAAATCGATGCGCTCCACCGCTTCGGCGAGAAGTACGGCCTCACCGGCTGACACCCGGCCCTGCGGTGCCGCACAGGCGGGCTCGTGCGCAGCGATGTCCTGGTACCGCCCGAGTTCGGACAGCGGGTCCCGCTCATGGACGCTTCCTTCGCCGCGTACGCTCCCACCTCCGCGGGAGCGTCTGCCCCCCGTGCGAGGGCGACCCCGGAAACACGTCAGCCCCGGTCCGGCCTGCGACAACAGGCGAGATCGGGGCTGCTCGACCACTGCAGGGTGCGCGGCCGTGGGTGCGGTGTCAGCTCAGTGCATGACCGGGCACTTGAAGTCGACCTTCCAGTCCTGGATGGCGTTGAGCCAGCCCGAGCGCAGGCGGGTCGCGTCGCCCATCGAGGTGATGTCGGGCATGTGGTCCGCGATCGCGTTGAAGATCAGCTCGATCTGCAGCTTCGCCAGGTTGGCGCCGATGCAGTAGTGCGGGCCGTTACCGCCGAACGTCAGGTGCGGGTTCGGGTCGCGCAGGATGTTGAAGCTGAACGGGTCCTCGAAGACGTCCTCGTCGAAGTTCGCCGAGCCGTACATGATCGCGGCGCGGTCGCCCTTCTTCATGGTCACGCCGCCGATCTCGACATCCTCCGTGGCGGTGCGCTGGAACGAGGAGATCGGCGAGGCCCAGCGGAGGATCTCGTCGTAGGTGGTCTCCGGGCGCTCGGCCTTGAACAGCTCCCACTGGTCCGGGTTCTCCAGGAACGCGATCATGCCGTGGGTCGTGGCGTTACGGGTGGTCTCGTTGCCGGCCACCGCGAGCAGCACCACGAACCAGCCGAACTCGTCCGCGGAGAGCTTCTCGCCGTCGACGTCGGCCTGGACCAGCTTGGTCACCAGGTCGTCCCGCGGGTCGACCTCGCGCTTGGCGGCCAACTCCATGGCGTAGCCGAGGATCTCGGCGTTGGCGGCGTTGGACTCGTCCGCCAGTTCCGGGATGTCGTAGCTGGTCATCTTGTTGGACCACTCGAAGATCTGGTGGCGGTCCTCCTGCGGGATACCGATGAGCTCGGCGATGGCCTGCAGCGGTAGCTCGGAGGCCACCTCGGTGATGAAGTCTCCCCCGCCCTTGGCCGCGGCGGTCTCCACGATGCTCCGCGCCTTCTCGGCGAGGTTCTCACGCATCTTCTCGATGTTCCGCGGGGTGAACCCCTTGGAGATGATGCGGCGGTACTTCTTGTGCTCGTCGCCGTCCTGGTTGATGAACAGGAAACGCGTCATCTCGACGATCTCGCGCTCGGTCCCGGGCGCGAAGCGCGGGATGGCGGTGTTCTCCCAGGTGGAGAAGACCTCGTTTGTGCGCCGGGAGATCTCCTTCACGTCCGCGTGCTTGGTGACGACCCAGTAGCCCTCGTCGTCGTACCCGTCCGCACCCGGCTCGTTGGCGCACCACCAGATCGGCTCGGTCTGCCGCAGGTGCATCCACTCCGGATGCGGAAGTCGCCTCTGGTAGAGCTCCGGGTCGGTGAAGTCGAACCCCTCGGGAATGGTGACTGGCTGCACTGGCACTCCTTGGCCGCGTCGGTTTGCGTCAGGTGTTCACTCCCACAACCCGGATACTGCGAACCCCTCGCCCGGGCTGTAATCTAGAACACGTTCCATACACCATACTAGAACACGTTCAGCTCCGGCCAGGCCTACCTCCGGCCGGATTCCCGGAAGGAAAACCATGGGAAATCCCGTCATCGTCGAGGCCGTGCGCACCCCGATCGGCAAGGCACGCGGCGCGCTGTCGGGCCTCCACCCCGCGCACCTGCTGGGCGCCTCCCAGAAGGAGGTCATCCGCCGCGCAGGCATCGACGCCACCCTGGTCGAGCAGGTCGTCGGCGGCTGCGTGACCCAGGCCGGCGCACAGGGCAACAACGTCACCCGCGGCGCCTGGCTCGCCTCCGGCCTGCCCTGGCAGACCGCGTGCACGACCATCGACTGCCAGTGCTCGTCCGCGCAGCAGGCCACCCACTTCATCGCCAACCTCATCCACGCGGGTGCCATGGACGTCGGCATCGCCTGCGGCGTCGAGTCGATGAGCTGGATCGCGCTCCGCGCGGCCGTCGGCAACGGCGAGAACGGCATGCCCCGCCCCGACGACTGGACGGTGGATCTGCCGGACCAGTTCACGGCCGCCGACCGGATCGCCAAGCGTCGCGGCCTGAGCCGCGCCGACCTCGAGGAGCTGGGCGTCCGGTCGCAGGCCAATGCGCAGCGCGCGTGGGACGAAGGTCGGTTCGACAGGGAGACCTTCGCGGTCGACACCCCCGAGCGCCTCAAGGACGGCACCTACACCGGCGAGACGGTGACCGTCACCCGCGATCAGGGCCTGCGGGAGACCACCGCCGAGGGGCTCGCCGGCCTCACTCCGGTCCTCGAGGGCGGCCTGCACACCGCCGGCACCTCGAGCCAGATGTCCGACGGCTCGGCAGCGGTCCTGCTCATGGATGAGGACGTCGCCAAGGCGCACGGCCTCAATCCCCGCGCGCGCATCGTCCACCAGGCACTGGTCGGCGGCGAGCCCGAGTACCACCTCGATGGCCCGGTCCAGGCCACGCAGCGCGTCCTCGACCGCTCGGGCATGTCGATCTCCGACTTCGATCTCTTCGAATGCAACGAGGCGTTCGCCTCCGTGCTCCTAAGCTGGGCGCAGGTGCACGGGCCCGACATGGACAAGGTCAACGTCAACGGAGGGGCCATCGCGATCGGCCACCCCGTCGGCAGCACCGGGTCGCGGCTCATCACCACCGCCCTACACGAGCTCGAGCGCACGGACGGCGAGCGCGCGCTCATCACGATGTGCGCGGGAGGCGCCCAGGCGTCGGCGAGCATCATTGAGAGGATCTGACATGAGCGACGTCATCCAGATGGCGACGAGCCGGCGGCGGGAGATCTTCGCCGCGGTGTCGTCGGCCGACGGCCCCGAGGACGCGGTGGGGGCGGTCGCGAGCCTGCTGTCCGTGTCCGCCGACGAGGCGCGACAGGTACTCAAGGCCCCCCTCGAGGCGTTCACCGGTTCCGCGACCGGCGCGCCCGACGGGGAGGCCGGGCGGGGTTTCGCGCTCCGCCCGTTCACCGAGTCCGAGGACCACACCGCGCTCTATCACTCTCGCTCGTCGGACTCCACGTCCGCGACCGGAGGCGCCTGGGACCGTGAGAAGACCGAGCAGGAGCTCCGGGACGGCCTGGACCGCATCGAGGCTGAATCCGCTATGTGGTTCGTCGCCGTCGACACCGAACGCGACGCCCTTGTCGGCCTCGTCTTCGGCGAGCAGATCAACGACGGCGACGTCGACGTGGCCATCTGGATCCGGCCCGAAGAGCGCAAGAAGGGCTTCGGCCTCCGGTCGCTCAAGGAGAGCCGCCGCGAACTGGCGGCGTTCTTCCCCGGCAAGCACGTGATCGTCCGCGCTCCCCTGTCCGCGAACAAGTGACCGAGCACCACTCCCGCCCCGAGACAGGGGTCGACGACCCGCGGCGTGGCGCGCCGTGGGTCGTCGGCGTCATCAAGGTGATGTCGCGGGTCAACACGTGGGCCTACCGGGTCTCCGGTGGACGGCTCGGTGGGTCGTGGCGGGTGGGGTCGGCGCTCCGCGCGCCGGTCCCCGTGTGCCTGCTCACGACCACGGGCCGCAAATCCGGCGAGCCCCGGACCGTCCCACTGCTGCACTTCCCCGACGGCGACCGGGTATTGCTCGTCGCCTCCCAGGGCGGGCTGCCCAAGCACCCTCAGTGGTACCTCAATGTTCTCGCCGACCCGGCCGTCACCGTCCAGGTGGGTCGCCGTAGCCGGGCGATGACGGCGAGAGAGGCCACATCGGCCGAGCGGGCCGAGCTCTGGCCGAGGCTCGTCGAGCGTTACGCGGACTTCGCCGACTACCAGGCCAACACGAGCCGGGTCATCCCGGTCATCATCTGCGAACCCGTCCACTGAGCGTTCAGTCCCCACCAGCAGCCGGGCCTCCCCTCGAGAGGCCCGGCCGCTTTGCCGTGGTCGTCTCCCCCCTGCCTGCCGTCGCGGACCGGGAAGTTAAGGACGCTCCCATGCTTTGTGCGCTTCCGAACCGCCTCACCGGTACCTTTAGATAACAGGAAGCACATCTTTATCGCTTCCTGGGTAAAACCTTGGCTTGCACTGAGGCTTAAGGGACTCTAACTTTTGGAATCGCGTGGGACCTGCGCGAACGTCGTCTCGCCATCTCGTCGGCGGGCAGCTCTCAGGGGAAGGCACTTTTATGAACAAGTCCACCAAGGTTGCCGCGGTCGCGGCATCCGTGGCGCTGGCCGCGGCCGGCACGAACGGCGTCGCCAACGCACAGATCATCGACTCCGCCAGCGTCACCAGCGTGCTCGGCGAGCTCCTCCAGTCCGGCTCCGCGGGGGGCGGGCTCCCCACCGACTCGGCCGGCCTTCCCACGGACTCCGCGGGCTTGAACCCACTGGCCGGATCCTCGGACCTCACCGAGGGCGCCATCCCCGGCTCGTCGGATCTGGAGCCGCTCGCCGGCTCTCAGGCTTTCACCTCCTCGGAACCCACGCTCAGCACCGACCCGCTCGGCGGGTCCTCGGACCTGCCCGCGCTCAGCACGGCGCCGCTCGCCGGGTCCGCTCAGCTGCCGGGCCTGGAGGGTTCGCTCAGCACCCTCACCCTGTCCACCGACGTCATCGGCGACGTGGGCTCGGACAACCTCGGGCCGCTGTCCACGGATCTGTTCGCCACGGGCTCGGACGGGATGCAGCCGCTGTCCACCGAGCTCATCGGTGGCTCGACGGCCAACACCCCCTGTCTGCGGACCTCATCACCACCGGTTCGACCGCTGAGACCCCGCTCGCCCTGTCGGTGGATCTCACCGGCGGCTCCACGGCCACCACGCCGCTGGTCCTGTCCGTCGACCTCATCAACACGGGCTCGGACGGAATGCAGCCGCTCTCGACCGAGCTCATCGCCACGGGCTCCGACGACATGGCGCCGCTGTCCACCGACCTGCTCGGCGGGTCGTCGGATCTCGCTCCGCTGACCGGGTCGACCGGCATGACCCCGCTGATCACCTCCGTCGGCATGGAGCCGCTGTCCACCGAGCTCAACCTGCTGGGTGGCTCCGCCGAGCTGCCGGCCCTGTCGGCCGAGTTCCCGGACGGGTCGACCGAGGGCATCGGCGGCTCCGCCGTGCTCGTCGGTAAGGGACTGCAGGGCTCGCTGACCAACGGCTCCGCCAACGAGATCACCGAACCGGTGGGCGGGTCGATCACCGACGGCGGTGCACTGTCGCCGATCATCGGCTCCATCGCCGAGGGCGGCGTCCTGCCGGCGCTCGCGGGTTCGATGTCCGACATCTCCGGCTCGATCTCGGGCAATGGCGGATCGACCGGGCAGAGCTCGGACACCATCAACGGCTCGGCCGGCGGTGGCGCCGACGTGCTCCTCGGTTCGGTCGAGGAGCTGACCACGGTCAACGGGTCGCTCACCGCGTTCACGGGATCACTGGCCAACGGCTCCACGCAGGGAACCACCTCCACCAACCTCGGTTCCACGATGGGTACCGCCGCCTCCATGGAGGCGGGCGGCAGCCTCCTGCCCGTGCTCGCGGTGACAACGGTCGCCGGCGGCGGCGCCGCCATCGCCACCGCCACCGCGACCGGGGGCGTCGCCCTCCCGCCGCTGCCGACCCTCTGCGACCTGCCGTCGGCGCAGGTAGACCAGCTGGGAGCACTCGGATCCGCGGACGCCCAGCGCTGCACTCCCGGCAGCTGAGTCGCGTCAGCCCCTCAACGAGGCCGTAGACAGAGGCCCGTAGACAGACGAGAGAGCCCCGCACCGTGACGGTGCGGGGCTCTCTCGTGCCCGGTCCCCTGCGACTGGCGTCAGCGGGCGCCGTACACCGGCACCGGCGCGGGAGACTCCGCCAGCAACCGCGGAACAACAGCGCCGAGCTCCGCGGGATCCCACTTCGCACCCTTGTCCTCGGACGCGGCACGCTGCCACCCGTCGCAGACGGTGACCTTGCCGCCCTCGACCTCGAACACCCGACCGGTCACCTGCGCCGACTCCTCGGAGCCCAGCCACACGACCAGCGGCGAGATGTTGGCGGGGTCCATTGCGTCGAAGGACCCGTCCTCGGGCGCGGCCATCTGCGAGGCCATTCCCTCCCCCGCGGAGGTGGTCATGCGGGTCCGCGCGGCCGGAGCGATGGCGTTGGCGGTGACCCCGTAGCCCTTCATCTCGGCGGCGGTCTGGATGGTCAGCAGCGCGATGCCGGCCTTGGCCGTGGCGTAGTTGCCCTGTCCTACCGATCCGAACAGTCCGGCGCCGGACGAGGTGTTGATGACCCGGGCCTGGCGCGGGCGACCGGCCTTGGACTCGGCGCGCCAGTACTCGGCGGCGTGCCGAAGCGGCGCGAAGTGGCCCTTGAGGTGGACGTTGATCACGTTGTCCCAGTCCTGCTCCCCCATGCCGACGAGCATCTTGTCGCGCAGGAAGCCGGCATTGTTCACCAGGACGTCGAGCCCTCCGAAGGTGTCGATGGCCTGCTGGACGAGCTCGCGGGCCCCCTCCCACGAGGAGATGTCGTTCCCGTTGACCACGGCGTCGCCGCCGGCGGCCTTGATCTCCGCGACAACCTGCTCGGCCGGGGACTCCCCGACGTTCGAGCCGTCCAGGCCCGCCCCGAGGTCGTTGACCACGACCTTGGCGCCCTCGGCGGCGAAGGCCAGCGCGTGCTCGCGGCCGATCCCGCGGCCGGCGCCGGTGACGATGACGACGCGTCCGTCGCAGATTCCCATGGTTGTTCTCCTTGTTCGTGGGTGGTCAGTGCTTGTTGTCGGCGGTGGACGCCGAGAGGAACGCGGGCTTCTCGCCGCCGCCGTGGACCAGCAACTCGGCCCCGGTGATGTACGCGGCCAGAGGCGAGGCCAGGAATGCCGCGGCCTGGCCGACGTCCCGCGGGTCCGCCATCCGGCCCATCGGGATCGTCGCGTCGACGGCCGCCACGCCGTCGGAGTCCCCGTAGTGCATCTCGGCCAGTTCGGTTTTGACCGGGCCCACCACCACGGAGTTGATCCGGACCGCGGGCGCCCACTCCACCGCGAGTGACTGCGTGAGCGAGTCGACGCCGGCCTTGGCCGCCCCGTACGACGCGGTGCCCGGTGATGGCCGGTGGCCCGAGACGGACGAGATGTTGATGATCGCCCCACCGGTCGGCTGCATGACCCGGTTGGCCTCTTGCGCCACGGTCAAGGCCGACAGCAGGTTGAGGGCGACGATCTTGGCGTGGAAGTTGGCGCTGGCCTCCGCCGCCAGGGCGAACGGTGCGCCCCCGGCGTTGTTCACCACCACCTCGAGCCGTCCGTGGTCGGCGACGATGCCGTCGATCATCGCGCGCACCGCCTCGGCGTCGCGGAGATCGACCGAGTGGAACTCCAGGTCGGCCACGTCGGAACCTTCATCGGCGGGCCGACGCGCGCAGGTGACGACCACCGCGCCGGCCTCCCGGAAGACCGTGCTGATGCCGGCGCCCACGCCGCGTACGCCCCCCGTGACGAGGACGACCTTCCCCGCCAGACCCAGATCGATGTTCGTCATGCGTGCTAGTCTACCAAGCAAGCGTTTGGTTAGTCACTGTGCCGTCCCCGACGGCGGTGGCGTCGGAAGGAGCTCCATGGGCATCAACGTCGACAAGGGTGCGGACGGGATAGCCACCGTCACGGTCGACTACCCCCCTGTCAACGCCATCCCGTCAGCGGGATGGTTCGAACTCGGCGAGCAGATCCTCGCCGCGGGCCGCGACCCCGACGTCCACGTCGTGATCCTCCGGGCCGAGGGCCGCGGGTTCAACGCCGGCGTGGACATCAAGGAGATGCAGGACTTCGAGGGCTTCGACCACCTGCTCGCCGCCAACCGTGGCTGCTACGTGGCCTTCAACGCCGTCTACGAGTGCGCGGTCCCCGTGATCGCCGCAGTCAACGGCTTCTGCGTCGGCGGCGGGATCGGTCTGGTCGGCAACGCGGACTGCATCGTCGCCTCCGACGACGCCGTGTTCGGCCTGCCGGAGGTGGACCGCGGAGCGCTCGGTGCCGCCACCCACCTGTCGCGCATGGTCCCCCCGCACATGCTGCGCACCCTGTACTACACCTCCCGCAACGTCACCGCGCAGCAGCTGCACTCGTGGGGGACGGTCTACGACGTCGTGCCGCGCGACCAGCTGGACGCCGCGGCACGCGACCTCGCGGAGACCATCGCGGCCAAGGACACGCGGGTCATCCGGGCGGCCAAGGAAGCCATCAACCACATCGACCCGGTCGACGTGAAGTCCTCGTATCGCATGGAGCAGGGTTTCACGTTCGAACTCAACCTCGCCGGCGTGGCCGACGAGCACCGCGACGAGTTCGTCAAGACGGGCCAGAACTTGGACAAACGAGACAAGCGATCCGAGAGGACGGGCGAGAACAAGTGAGCAGCACCCCCACCCCGCGCGACAAGCGCTCCAGCCTGGACGAGGCCGTCTCACGCCTCTCCAGCGGCATGACGATCGGCATAGGCGGCTGGGGTTCCCGACGCAAGCCGATGGCCCTGGTACGCGCGATCCTCCGCCGCGAGGACCTCACCGACCTCACCGTCATCACCTACGGCGGCCCGGACCTCGGCCTGCTGTGCTCGGCCGGCAAGGTCTCCAAGGCCTACTACGGCTTCGTCACCCTGGACTCGGCCCCGTTCTACGACCCATGGTTCGCCACGCGCCGCACCGAGGGGTCGATCATCTCCCGCGAGATGGACGAGGGCATGGTGCGCGCGGGCCTCACCGCCGCCGCGCAGCGCCTGCCGTTCCTGCCGACCCGCGCCGGCCTCGGCTCGGACGTTTTCCGGTTCTGGGGCGACGAGCTCAAGACCGTCGACTCGCCGTACCAGGTCGACGGCAAGACCGAGACCCTGGTCGCGATGCCCGCCCTGCGCATGGATGCCGCGCTGATCCACCTGGACAAGGCGGACAAGCACGGCAACGCCGCCTTCACCGGCGCCGACGGGTACTTCGACGATCTCTACGCCATGGCCGCGGACACCGTCCTGCTCGAGACCGACGAGATCGTCGATTCCGCGGACGCTCTGATGAACGAGGTCGGCCCGCAGCGCATGCTGCTCAGCCGCATGTTCGTCGACACCGTCTCCGAGGCCCCGAACGGCGCCCACTTCACGTTCGCGGGTGGCTACGGCCGCGACGAGGCGTTCCAGAAGCACTACGCCACGTCAGCGAAGGATGAGACGTCGTGGCAGGCGTTCGTCGACGAGTTCCTGTCCGGGTCCGAGGAGGACTACCAGAAGGCCGTCACCGCGTTCGCGGAGAAGGTCGCTGCCGAGAAGGCCGCCCAGAAGGGAGCCAAGTGATGTCCGACGTCACCACCGAGTCCGCCACCACTCAGTCCATCAGCAGGGCCGAGTACTGCGCTGTCGCCTGCGCGGAGATTTTCGCCGGCGCCGGTGAGATCTTCGCGTCCCCCATGACCCCGATGGCCACCATCGGCGCGCGTCTGGCCCGGCTCACCACCGAGCCGGACCTGCTCATCACCGACGGCGAGTACCGATTCCTCGGCCAGACCCCGCCGCTGGGCAAGACCATCGACTTCGAGGGGTACATCCCGTTCCCCCGCGTGTTCGACGTCCTGCAGGCCGGCACCCGCCACGTGGTGATGGGCGCCAACCAGATCGACCGCTTCGGCAACCAGAACCTCTCCGCGTTCGGTGACGACGTGCAGAAGCCCACCCGCCAGATGTTCGGCCTGCGCGGGGCGCCCGGCAACTCGATCAACCACGCCACCAGCTACTGGGTGGGCAAGCACTCCTCCCGGGTCTTCACGGCGAAGGTCGACGTCGTCTGCGGCGTCGGTTACGACCGCTACACCGAGGGTGACCCCGCCTTCCGGTACCACCACATCCACCGGGTGGTCTCCAACCTGGGCGTGTTCGACTTCGGCGGCGCCGACCGCAGCATGCGTGCGGTCAGCCTGCACCCCGGCGTCACCGCTGATGAGGTCGCGGAGAACACGGGCTTCGAGATCGAGGGCCTGGCCGACGCCGCGGTCACCCGCGCCCCCTCGGACGAGGAGCTGCGCATCATCCGCGAGGTGCTGGACCCGCGCGGGTTCCGCGACCGTGAGGTGCCAGCCGCATGAACGCGCCGACACTGTCCACGGCCTTCACCGAGCTCGTCGGTGTCGAGTACCCGATCGTCCAGACGGGCATGGGCTGGGTCTCCGGACCCGAGCTGACCGCGGCCACGGCCAACGCCGGCGGACTGGGGATCATCGCCTCGGCCACCATGACCTACGCCGAGCTCGAGGACGCCATCGTGCGGACCAAGAAGCTCACGAGCAAGCCCTTCGGCGTCAACCTCCGGGCCGACGCCGAGGACGCCGCCGAGCGGTGCGAGCTGATGATCCGCCACGGGGTGAAGGTCGCGTCGTTCGCCCTCGCGCCCAAGCCGGAGTTGATCGCCAGACTCAAGGAGAACGGCCTCGTCGTCGTCCCCTCCATCGGCGCCGCCAAGCACGCCGTCAAGGTCGCCTCCTGGGGTGCCGACGCGGTGATCGTCCAGGGCGGTGAGGGCGGTGGACATACCGGCCAGGTCGCCACCACCCTGCTCCTCCCCAGCGTCATCGACGCCCTCGGCGGCGCCGGCAACACCTCGATCCCCGTGGTCGCCGGCGGCGGTTTCTTCGACGGCCGCGGACTGGTCGCGGCACTGTCCTACGGCGCCGCCGGCGTCGCGATGGGCACCCGCTTCCTGCTCACCAGCGATTCGCAGGTGCCCGACGCGGTGAAGAGGCAGTACCTCGAGCGTGGGCTCCAGGACACCGTTGTCTCCACCCGTGTCGACGGCATGCCGCACCGCGTCCTGCGCACCGGCCTGGTCAACGCCCTCGAATCGGGCAGCCCCCTCAAGGGCATGGCCGCCGCCGTCCAGAACGCCAATAAGTTCAAGTCCATGACCGGGATGAAGTGGCAGCAGCTCGCCAAGGACGGCCTCAACATGAGGAAGGCGTCCGACCGGACGTGGCAGCAGATCGTCATGGCCGCCAACACCCCGATGCTGCTCAAGGCCGGGCTGGTCGAGGGCAACACCGACGCCGGAGTCCTGGCCTCCGGACAGGTCGTGGGCATGATCGACGACCTGCCGAGCTGTGACGAACTGATCCAACGGATCATGACCCAGGCTCACGAACGGCTGGACGCGCTCCGCGAACTCGGCTGAGACACCACCGGACGGACGCCCTCACCTGTGTTCACAACAGGTGGGGGCGTCCGTATTCGATAATCACCACCTGTGGCGAACTCTTGGCTTATCCTTAGGCAGTTCACATCACAGACGGGCTCGGCCCGTCCCATCCCCTCCGGAGGAACCCCTCATGTCCCGTACTGCTCTCCGCACCGCCGCCGCCCTCGGCGCGGCCACCGCACTGACCGTCGCCGGCGCCGGCGTCGCGGCCGCGACCACCGCCGACTCGTCTGTCGACGGCAACACGGTCTCCGTCGAGTTCGCACTCGAATCGGGCGATCTCGGCGACACCTGCGGCGCGGCGCTCGTCCCGCCCACTGCCGGGCTGGAGATCCTCGAGAACCTCGACACGACCGGCGGCCTCTCCGGTCTCCTCACCAACCTCGACGCGCTCGACGGGGTGCAGGTCCTCGAGAACGGGTCGTCACCGATCGTCAGCCTGGTGCCGGCAGTATCCCCGAGTGGCACTGTCAGCGCCTCCGAGGTCCCGTCCGGCCTCTACGGCCTGGTGACGGTGTGCCTGACGACGATGTCCGACCCGGACATCTCCGTGATCACGGTCGGCAGCCCCCTCGACGCGATCGGCGGCCTGAGCTCCGAGGGTCTCCTCGAGACCGGCTCCGCCATGCTCCAGGGCGGCGAGGCCGGTGGCGGCCTCGGCCTCGACACCCTCTCATCCGCGCTCGGCGGCGAGGCGGAGGGCGAGCTCGACCTGGCCGTCCTGTCCTCCGCGCTCGGCGAGACCGACGCCGCCAACTGACCCCCCCACCGCGCCCGGGCCGACCGGCGCCAAGAGACGGGCCTCGCACCGGCTGGTGCGGGGCCCGTCCTGTCGTTCGGGGGTCGTCGCCGTCAGGCGTCCAGGCGCTCGATGATCGTGACGTTGGCGGTGCCGCCGCCCTCACACATGGTCTGCAGGCCGTAGCGGCCGCCGGTCCGCTCGAGCTCGTTCAGCAGGGTCGCGAACAGCTTGGCCCCCGTGGCGCCGAGCGGGTGGCCCAGCGCGATGCCGCCGCCGTTGGGGTTGACGCGCGCCGGGTCCGCGCCGGTCTCCTTGATCCACGCCAGGACGACGGGGGCGAAGGCCTCGTTGATCTCCACCACGTCGATGTCGTTGATCGTCAGGCCGGTCTTGGCCAGCGCGTGCTTGGTCGCCGGGATGGGCGCGGAGAGCATCATCACCGGGTCGTCACCGCGGACGGTGAGGTGGTGGATGCGGGCGCGCGGCATCAGTCCGTACTTCTCGACGGCCTCGGCGGAGGCGAGCAGCCCTGCGGAGGCGCCGTCACAGATCTGCGAGGCGACGGCGGCGGTGAGTGAGCCGCCCTCGGCCAGCACGGGCAGCGAGGCCATCTTCTCGAGGGTGGTCTCGCGGGTGGTCTCATCGGCCTCGAGGCCGGCCATCGGCACGTACTCGCCGGCGAACCGCCCTTCGGCGATCGCGGCGCGCGCGCGGGCGTGGGACTGCAGTGCCCACTCCTCCATCTCCCGGCGGGAGATGTCCCACTTGTCGGCCATCATCTGGGCGCCGTTGAACTGCGAGATCTCCTGGGAGCCGAAGCGCTCGACCCAGCCGGTGGAACCGGTGAACGGGTCGTCGAATCCGTACTCGCGCCC
Source organism: Dietzia massiliensis (assembly GCF_018390595.1). Taxonomy (GTDB): domain Bacteria; phylum Actinomycetota; class Actinomycetes; order Mycobacteriales; family Mycobacteriaceae; genus Dietzia; species Dietzia massiliensis. Next base: position 43,072 of record NZ_JAHBAV010000005.1, on the reverse strand, counting down.
GGCGAGCATGGCCGACGAGATGGGCAGGGCGCTCATGTTCTGCACCCCGCCGAACAGGATCACGTCCTGGGTGCCGGACCAGATGGCTTGTGCGCCGAAGTGGATGGCCTGCTGACTGGAGCCGCACTGTCGGTCGACGGTCGTGCCCGGGACGCCCAGGGGCATCCCGGCGGCGAGCCACGCGGAGCGGGCGATGTTGCCGGCCTGGGGGCCGATGGTGTCGACGCAGCCGAAGATGACGTCGTCGACGACCTCCGGGTCGATACCGGTGCGTTCGACGACCGCCTTGATGACGTGCGCGCCCAGGTCGGCCGGATGCTGTCCGGACAGGCTGCCGCCGCGCTTGCCGACGGGCGTGCGGACGGCGTCGATAACGTAGGCCTCGCGGCCGGTCACGCTGGTCATGTGTCTCCTCGGGAAGTGGTGGGAAGGTCAGCCGACGGCCAGTCCGTCGAGCACGATGTTGAGGTATTGGTCTGCGATGGCCGCGTGATCGTTCTCGTCGTCGGGCCGGTACCACCGCACGGCGACCCACACCGTGTCGCGCAGGAAGCGGTAGGTGAGCCGCACGTCGAGGTCACCGCGGAAATCGCCGGACTCCATCCCGCGGGTGAGCACGTCGGTCCACATCTCGCGGAACTCGGTGTTGCGCTCACGGAGGTAGTCGAATCGCGGGTTGCCGCGGAGGTGCTTGAGTTCGTCCTGGTAGATGGCGACGTCGTCGCGGTCGCGGTGGATGGCCTCGAACGAGGCGCGGACCAGCTGTTCCAGGGTCTCCCGCGGGCCGAGGCCGGCCTCCACGATCCGACGGTATTCGCCGAAGAGTGCGTCGAGGAATCCGCGGAGGATCTCGTCGACAATCGCCTCTTTGGACGAGAAGTGGTGGTAGAGGCTCCCCGAGAGGATGCCCGCGGCGTCGGCGATGTCGCGGACGGTGGTCGCACGCAGGCCGCGTTCGGCGAAGAGCCCGGCCGCGATCGACAGCAGTTCCTCACGCCTGGTCGTAGTCGTCATGCACCCACCCTACCAACCAAGCACTTGCTAGGTTGCGTGTCCGTTCCTCTGTCACCCGGCGCCCACCCCGAAGGAGATGAGCCGAGGATCGGGCGAGCGTGCCTAGACTGCCCGGCATGCGCTCCACCATCACCACTCCGTCCCGCCGTCACGGCCGTAGGGTCCTCGCGGCGTCGGCGTCGCTCGGCCTCGCCCTGGCCCTCTCCGCCTGCACGATCGGTGGGGTCGACGACGGCGAGGGCGGCTCCTCCCCCACCACCGCGGTGGCCGGGTCCGCCGAACCGGAGGAGCCCGGGGACGCGGGATCGCCCCCGCCGGCGGCAGAGGTCGAGCAGCTCGTCCTCACCGCGGAGGACGCCCCGGAGGTGGGTCTGCAGCCCGTCCCCGCGGATGAGATCGCCGGAGGGATGGATGCCCTCGGCGCGTTCACCTCCGACGTCCGGGTCGAGCCGGAACAGTGCGCCGACGTCAGCCAGGACGGGTTGGGCGCGCAGTCGGAGCCGGGCGCGATGGCGATCCAGGCCGGCCAGGTCGGCGACACCTCGATCGCCGTGGCCGTGACCCGGGCGACCGAGGGGCTGCCCGCGCGGGCCAAGCAGATCGAGGACTGCCCGGTCATGACGGTGACGTTCCCGCTGCAGGGCGAGGAGATGGTCACCGAGGCGACGAACTCGCTGCTCGACGTCGATGCGCCGGAAGGGGTCGAGGACTTCGCGGCCGTGGTCCAGGACAACTCGATGGACATGATGGGGCAGACGATCCGGACCTCGAACGTGATGATCACGGGAGTCGTCCGCGGGCTCGGCATCTCCGTCACCGCGTCCGGCACCGACGGGCCGATCTCCGACGAGGCCCGGGACACCGCCCTCGAGCTCTTCGCAGCGCAGGCGGAGAAGGTCCGGACCGCCTGATGCCGCTGCCCGTCAGGCGCGCTGCGAGGAGATGGAGACGACCTCCCCGGTGAGGTACGTGGTGTAGTCGCTGGCGAGCATGGCGATGGCCGCGGCGACCTCCCACACGTCGGCGGCCCGCCCGAAGGCCTCCTTGGCGGCGAGCTCGTCGAGCAGTTCCGCTGAGGCGGACTTCTCGAGGAACTTGTGGCGCGCGATCGACGGGGCGATGGCGTTGATCCGCACCCCGTAGTCGGCACCCTCGATGGCGGAGCAGCGGGTCAGCGCCATGACGCCGGCCTTGGCCGCGGCGTAGTGGGCCTGCGCCCGCTGCGCGCGCCAGCCCAGCACCGAGGCGTTGTTGACGATCACGCCGTTGTGCTCCGCGTCGCGGAAGTACCGCAGCGCCGCGCGCGTCGCGCGGAAGGTGCCGTTCAGGGTGATGTCGAGGACACGGTCCCAGTCCTCGTCGGTCATGTCGACGAGTTCGGTCTCGCCGCCGAGTCCGGCGTTGTTGATGAGCACGTCGATCCGGCCCAGCTTCTCCGCGGCACCGGCGATCAGCGCGTCGACGTCGGCGGTCGACTGGACGTTGCAGGTCAGCGACTCGATCTGCTGGTCCGGGAACTCGGCGGCGAGCGCGTCGCGGGCCTCGTTCATGCGGCGTTCGTGGAAGTCGGAGACCAGGACGTCGGCACCCTCGAGCGCCGCGCGTCGGGCCGCCGAGAAGCCGATCCCGGTCCCAGCCGCCGCGGTCACCACGACCTTCTTGCCCTTGAGCAGTCCGTGTCCGGGGGTCTCCTCGGGGACGACGGCGAGGGGGGATTTCTGCTCGGTCATGACGGCCTTGCCTCTCGGGGTAGTCCGAGCACGCGCTCGGAGATGATGTTGCGCTGGATCTCGTTCGATCCGCCGTAGATGGTGTCGGAGCGGGTGAACAGGAAGAGCCGCTGCCACAGCGCGAGCTCGAGATTCTCGGGGTCGCGGAGGTCGTTCGGCGCACCCTCGGAGGTGTGGGTGGGACCGGTGAGGGACTGTGCCCCCTGCACCTCCATCGCGAGCTCGCCGAGGTCGCGGTGCCAGTTGGCCCACAGCAGCTTCGCGGCGGAGGCGTTGCCGCCGGAGGAGTCGCGATCGGCGAGGGTCCGCAGCGCGTGGGCACGGATCACCTTGAGCCCGATCCACGCGCGGGTGATGCGCTCGCGCACGGCGGGCACCTCGGCGCTGCCGTTGGCGCGGGCCATCGCGACGATCTCGTCGAGTTCGCGGGCGAAGCCGACCTGCTGGCCCAGGGTGGAGACCCCCCGCTCGAACTCGAGCAGGGTCATGGCCACCTTCCAGCCGTCGCCCCGCTCCCCGACGATCATGCCGGCATCGGTGACCGCGTCGTCGAAGAAGACCTCGTTGAACTCGGAGGTCCCTGTCAGTTGCTGGATCGGGCGGATCTCCACGCCCGGCTGGTCGAGCGGGACCAGGAGGAAGCTCAGTCCCTTGTGCCGACTCGTACCCGCTTCCGTGCGGGCCACCACGAACACCCACTGACTGAGGTGCGCGAGCGAGGTCCACACCTTCTGCCCGTTGAGGTGCCACCTGCCGTCATCCCCGAGTTCGGCGGTCGTCGAGACGTTGGCCAGGTCGGACCCGGCGCCGGGCTCGGAGTACCCCTGAGCCCACAGTTCGGTGACGTCGATGATCCGCGGCAGGAAGCGGTCCTTCTGCTCCCGGGTCCCGTGGGCGATCAGGGTCGGGCCGAGGAGCGTCTCACCGAGGTGGGACACCCGCGCCGGGGCGTCCGCCTTGGCGTACTCCTCGTGGAACCGCACCTGCTGGCTCAACGACGCGCCGCGCCCGCCGTGCTCGACCGGCCAGCCGACGCAGGTCCACCCCGCCGCCGCCATGTGCCGCTCCCAGGCGAGGCGTTGCGGGAAGAACTCGTGTTCGCTACCGGGGCCGCCGACGCCCTTGATCTCGGCGAACTCGCCGACGAGGTTGGCATTCAACCAGGTGCGGAACTCCGCCGCGAACTCGTCGTCGGTCATCTCCGACGCGGGCGTGCACTTCTCGGGTGCCGAACTCTCGGTCATACGCCCACACTACCAAGCACTTGCTTGGTTTGCCGGAACCGCCCTCCGCCCACGCCGGGATCGGTTTGGATGATGCCCATGAACTCCCCCTCTCAGCCCCTGTCCGGCAAGGTCGCCTTCATCACCGGCGCCGCGCGCGCCCAGGGCCGGGCCCATGCGGTCCGCCTCGCCTCGGAGGGCGCCGACCTCGTCGTCGTCGACGTCTGCGCGCCCGTGTCCGGGTCCGCCACCTATCCCGCACCCACGCCGGACGACCTGGCCGAGACCGTCCGCCTCGTGGAAAAGACCGGCCGGCGCGCGATCTCGGCGGTCCTCGACATCCGCGACCTGGGCGCGCTGCAGGATCTCGTCGCCCGCACGATCTCCACCTTCGGACGGTTGGACATCCTGGTCGCCAACGCCGCCGTGCTCAGCTGGGGGCGACTGTGGGAGATGCCGGAGGACGACTGGGACACGGTCATCGGCGTCAACCTCAGCGGCACGTGGCGGACGATCCGTGCCGCGGTGCCGGCGATGATCGAGGCGGGAAACGGCGGGTCGATCATCATCGTGAGCTCGTCCGCGGGCCTCAAGGCGACGCCCGGGAACGGGCACTACTCGGCCTCGAAGGCCGGCCTGGTGGCGTTGACCAACGCCCTCGCACTCGAGGTGGGCGAGTTCGGCATCCGCGTCAACTCGATCCACCCCTACTCGGTGGACACGCCGATGATCGACCCCGAGGGCATGGCCGACCTCTTCGGCCGCTTCCCGTCGTTCCTCCACAGCTTCTCGCCGATGCCCCTGAAGAACGCCCGCGTGGACGGCGCGAGCACGCTCGCCGACTTCATGCCGCCCGAGGAGGTCTCCGAGGTGGTCTCCTACCTCGCCGGCGACGGTTCGCGGTCGATCTCCGGCGTCCAGCTCACGGTCGACCGGGGAGCGCTCAAGTACTGAGGCCGCCAAACCAAGCACTTGCTTGGTAGGGTGCAGGCCATGAGCACCACCGTGGAGACCACCCCCGCCGCACTGCGTCGCGCGGCCCGGTCGTGGCCGGAGCGCGAGGCGATCGTCGACGTGCAGCCCGGCCAGGACACCCGCTGGACGTGGGCGCACCTGCACGACGAGGTCCGCCGGTTCGCCGCCGGCCTCGTCTCGCGCGGGCTCGCCCCCGGTGACCGCGTGGTGATCTGGGCGCCCAACACCCGCCATTGGGTGGTCGCGGCTCTGGGCGTGCAGTACGTCGGAGGCACCGTGGTCCCGGCGAACACCCGCTACACCGGGAGCGAGACGCTCGAGATCATCCAGCGCACGCACGCGGTCGCGGCCGTGGTCGCGGGACCGTTCCTCGGGTCCGATCGGATCGCAGACCTCGCCGCGGCCGCGCGCGGGACGGCGGGCGATACCCTGGCCGGGGTTACCGAGCTGCGGACCCTCGTCCGCATCCCCCTCGACAGTGCCTCCGCCGACAGCATCCACGCCGACAGCATCCACGCCGCGGACGTGCACCTCCTCGACTTCGCCGACCTCCGGGCGCTGGCCACCGAGGACCTGCTCGCCGAGGCCGACGGCCGCGCGGACGCGGTGACCGGCGACGACGTCGCCGACATCCTGTTCACCTCCGGCACCACCGGCAAGAGCAAGGGCGTCGTGGCCCTGCACCGCCAGACCGTCGCCGGCGCGCGCGCATGGGGTTCCAACGGCGGGCTCACCGAGAACAACCGCTACCTCATCGTCAACCCGTTCTTCCACAGCTTCGGCTACAAGGCCGGCTTCCTCGTGTGCACCCTGTTCGGCGCGACCATCATCCCGTTGGCCGTGTACTCGACCGCCGAGACGATGCGCCTGGTCCAGACCGAGCGTGCCACCGTACTGCCGGGGGCGCCGACCATCTTCCAGACGCTGCTCGACGACCCGTCCCGCAGCGCGTACGACCTGTCCTCCCTGCGCCTGGCCGTCACCGGCGCCTCGGTCGTCCCCGTTGTGCTGGTCGAGCGCATGCAGTCCGACCTGGGGCTGGAGACGGTGCTCACCGCGTACGGGCAGACCGAGACGATGGGGTTCATCACCACCACCACCGCGGACGACGACGACGTCACCGTGGCCACGACCTGCGGCCGCGCCTACCCCGGCATGGAGATCCGGATCGGCGGGTCCGGCGAGATCCTCACCCGTGGCGAGATGGTCATGCAGGGCTACCTCGACGACCCGGAGAACACCGCCGAGACCATCGACCCGGACGGCTGGCTTCACACCGGAGACGTCGGGGAGATCGACTCCCGCGGCAATCTCCGCATCACCGACCGGCTCAAGGACATGTACATCACCGGCGGGTTCAACGTGTACCCGGCCGAGATCGAGCAGGCCCTCGCCCGCATCGACGGCGTCGTCGAGTCCGCGGTGATCGGCGTTCCCGACGAGCGGATGGGCGAGGTCGGCAAGGCCTTCATCGTCCGGCGCGAGGGGTCGGGGCTCACCGAGCAGGACGTGAAGGACTTCGCCGCCGAGCACCTGGCCAACTTCAAGCGGCCGCGGACGGTCGAGTTCGTCGAGGCCTTCCCCCGCAACGCCTCGGGCAAGATCCTCAAGACCGAGCTCCGATGACCGCGCCGGGCGGACCCGGCGGAGCGGGCGCAGTGGTGGTCACGGGCGCGTCCGGCGGGATCGGGGCGGCGGTCGCACGCCGCCTGTCCGCCGAGTTCCCCGATGCGCCGGTGGTGCTGGGGTACCGGTCGACCGAGCCCGTCGACCTCGCGCACGACCTGACCGCGGAGGGATCCCGGACCGTCGAGTGCGTCCGCCTCACCCCGGGGCGGGACGGCGCCGACGGGAACGACGACGAGGTGGCCTCGGTGATCGACGGGATCGCCTCCCGACACGGCGGAATCCGCGTGCTGGCCCACTGCGCCGGTCCGCACGTGCCCATGGTGCACCTGTCCCGGATCGCACCGTCCGAGTTCCGTCGACAGCTCGAGGACGACGCGGTCGGGTTCTTCGCGATCGTGCGCCCCGCGCTGGAGCACCTGCGTGCGGTGGCGGGCAACGTCGTCGTCGTCACCACTGCGGCCACCACCCGCTATCCGGTGCGCGACGGACTGTCCGCCGCCCCCAAGGGCGCGGTCGAGCAGCTCGTCCGGGGCCTGGCGGCCGAGGAGGGGCGCTTCGGCGTGCGGGTGAACTGCGTGGGCCCGGGGATGCTCACCGACGGCATGGCCTCCCGGCTCATCGCCTCCGGCGACCTCGACGAGCGGGCGCTCGAGGTCACGCGCGGCAACATCCCCCTGCGACGCTTCGGCACGGCCGCCGACATCGCCGAGGCCGTGGCGTTCGTGGCGTCGGACCGCGCCGGGTTCATCTCGGGCCAGAAGCTCGACGTGGACGGCGGCTACGGGGTCTGATCCCCGCAGCCGCCGCCCCGGGCCGGCAACTACTCAGTTGCCCGCGCTGCCAAACAGATTCTCCAGCGAGCCCTCGAGTGAACCGAACAGGCCACCGTCGCCCTCGTCGATCACATCGACGGTGTCCTTGATCGCCTCCGCGATGTCCTCGATGTCCTCGACCGGGACCGTCGCTCCGCCGGTCTCCTCGGCGATCCTCGCGAACTGCGCGGTGAGTTCCCCGTCCGCCGAGACGACGAAGATCGGGACCCTGTTGCCGGTGGCCATCGGACTGACCGCGGCGGCCGCGACTGCGGCCGGGGCGCAGTACGGATTGTCGGTCGCGGTCCCGTTGGCCAGTGCGATGATGCGATCCGCAGTCAAGTCGGTGACCGGCTCCGGGTCCTTGGCGGGAGCGTCCCCGACCGCGATGATCGCCTTGACCGAGGACGAGTTCCAGGCCTGGCACAACGACAGGGCGATCCCGGAGTAGACCGACTCCGGCCAGTCCCCACCGCCGTCGACACCCAATCCGTCGAGGCCCCCGCGGAACGTGGGCAGGTTCGTCGTCAGATCGGTGACGGTCCGAGCCTGGAACGGATCGCCCGCGTCGCGGTACTCGACCAACCCGACCCGGGTGCCGGCCGACTCCGACGCCAGATCGGTCGCGAGATCGTCGACCGCGATCTTGGTCTGCTCGATGTAGGGGGCCATCGACCCCGTGGTGTCGATGGCGAACATGAGATCGCGGGCGCCGGATTGTGCCGCCGCGGTGGCGGTGACGCTGGTGAGGGTGAGGGTGGCGAGTGCGGCAGCGCTTGCTACCCGAAAGAGAGTGGTACGCATGGGCTTTGTCCTTCCTAGGACGTCTTCTCGAAGTCGCCCGAACGGGTCGTCCACCTCGAACGCTAGGCCCGTCACACCGGGTCGTCTGTCGTACGAATCTATGATTTTCCTCATAACATGCGTCAAACTCTTGTCGCCTCCTGTGGTTGATGCTACGGCCGCAAAGTTGGCGAATGCCGCCGGACCGCAGTGGTGGTCGACAGGGTTCGATGTAGACTCCCAACCAAGCACTTGCTAGGTAAGGAGAACCCCAGCTCATGACCGATGCACCGATCCCCCCGGTCCTCGGGGTCGACGACCTCGGGCCGGACACCCAGCCCGTCGCCTACGAGGTCACCGACGGCACCGCGTACGTCACCCTCAACCGACCGGACTTCCGCAACGCGCAGAACTCGGTGATGACGTACTCGCTGGACAACGCTTTCATCAAAGCCGTCGAGGACGACGCGGTGAATGTGATCGTCCTCCGGGCCAACGGCAAGCACTTCTCGGCGGGCCACGACATCGGCACGCCCGAGCGCGACCACCACGTCCAGTACCCCAACCGTGCGGCGCTCTGGTGGGACCACACCACCCGCGGCGGCGGCGACCGGCGACTCGCGCGCGAGACCGAGGTCTACGTCCAGATGTGCCGCCGCTGGCGGGAGATCCCCAAGCCGATGATCGCCCAGGTGCACGGCGCCTGCATCGCCGGCGGGCTCATGCTCGCATGGGTCTGCGACTTCATCGTGGCCGCCGACGACGCGTTTTTCTCCGACCCCGTGGTCAAGATGGGCATCCCCGGCGTGGAGTACTTCGCGCACGCCTTCGTGCTCGGCCCCCGCCGCGCGAAAGAGATCCTCTACACCGGTCGCAGGTTCGGCGCGGCCGAGGCGCTCGAGTGGGGCATGCTCAACCACGTCGTGCCGCGCGACGAGCTCCAGGCGAAGGTCGACGAGATCGCCGGCGAGATCAAGGGCATGCCCGCGTTCGGGCTGACGCTGGCCAAGAAGGTCATCAACTCCAATGAGGACCAGATGGGACTGCAGACCTCGCTGGACACGGCGTTCGGCTGGCACATGTTCGCCCACTCCGCCAACGCCGAACCGGACGACACCGACTCGTTCTCCGCCTCCCTCGGCGGGATGGACGCCCGCTCCATGCGCGACAGCGCGAACACCGGCTCGACCGGCGAGAAGAAGGACTGACGCCGTGGATCTGGATTTGGACGCATCGACCCGCGAGTTCCGGCTCGAGGTGCGGCAGTGGCTCGAGGCCAACGTGCCCACCGAGCCGCTGCCCCACATGGACACCCGCGAGGGCTTCGAGGCCCACCGCCGGTGGGAGGCGACGATGGCAGACGCCCGCATGTCGGTCGTGTCGTGGCCCGAGGAGTTCGGCGGCCGCGACTGCGGGCTGGTCAACTGGGTGGTCTTCGAGGAGGAGTACTTCCGCGCCGGCGCGCCGCTGCGGGTGAGCCAGAACGGCATCTTCCTGCTGGCCCCGACCCTGTTCGACCACGCCTCCCCCGAGCAGCTGGCCCACATCATGCCGCGCATGGCCCGGGCAGACGACATCTGGGCGCAGGCCTGGTCCGAGCCCGAGGCCGGCTCCGACCTGGCCTCACTGCGCTCGACCGCCAGGCGCGTCGAGGGCGGCTGGGTCCTCAACGGGCAGAAGGTGTGGTCCACCCGCGCGTCGTGCGCCGACAAGGGCTTCGGCCTGTTCCGCACGGACCCGGACGAGCCCCGCCACAAGGGCCTGACCTACTTCATGTTCGACCTGCGGGCCGAGGGGGTCACCGTCCGCCCGATCGACCAGCTCGACGGGCTGCCCGGCTTCGCCGAACTGTTCCTCGAGGACGTCTTCGTGCCCGACGACCCGGCGAACCCCGCCGAGTCCGGCGTGATCGGCGAGGTCAATCAGGGCTGGAAGGTGGCCATGTCCACCGCCAACAACGAGCGCGGCCTGTCGCTGCGCTCCCCCGGACGGTTCCTCGCCACGACCGACCGGCTGCTCGACCTGTGGGGCACCGCCGAGGCCGAGCTCGACGACCGCACCCGCGGCGCGCTGGCCGACCGCGTGGTGGACGCGTGGATCGGCTCCCGCGCGTACGAGCTGAGCACGTGGAACACGGTCACCAAGCTCACGGGCGGCGCCAACCTCGGCTTCGAGTCCTCGATCAACAAGGTCTTCTGGTCGGACTGGGACATCGCGACCCACGAGACCGCCCTCGACGTCCTGGACACGACCGGCGAGCTCGCCGGCGAACAGTGGATGGACGGCTACCTGTTCGCCCTCGCCGGCCCCATCTACGCGGGCACCAACGAGGTCCAGAAGAACATCATCGCCGAGCGACTCCTCGGCCTCCCGCGCGGCTGAGAAGGCGGTTTCACACATCATGCAGTTCGCACTCGATCCCGAGATCATCGACTTCGCCGGCAGCATCGACTCTCTGCTGGCCAAGTCCGACATGCCCGCGGTGATCCGCGCCTGGGCTGACGGCGACACCGCCGCCGGCACCGCCGTGTGGGGACGCGTCGCCGAGACGGGCGCCGCCGCCCTGCTCGTCGACGAGGCCGCCGGCGGTGCCGGGGCCACCGCGGTGGAGGCCGTCGCCGCGCTCGAGGTCCTGGGCCGTTACGCGGTGCCGGGCCCCGTCGTGGAGACCGTCATGGTCGCGCCGCGCGTCGCCGCCGCGCTCGGTCGCGACTCCGACGCCGGGGACGTGGCCGGCGAGATCGCCGGCGGCGCGCTGGCCTCCGTCGCCGCGCCCGGGGTGTCGCCGTTCGCGCCGGACCCCCACGTCGCGCAGTACCTGTGGGCGGTGTCCGACGACGAGGTGTTCACCGCCGAGGCCGGCGAGACCCGTCGCTCGGTCGACCGGGCCCGCACGGTGGCCACGCCGACCGCCGGGGCCCGCGCGGCCGCGGTGAGCACCACGGACCTTGTCAACCACGGGGCCCTCGGCACCGCGGCCCAGCTCCAGGGGCTCGGCCAGGCCATGCTCACGATGAGCGTCGACTACGCCAAGCAGCGTAAGCAGTACGGCAAGCTCATCGGCGAGTACCAGGCGCTCAAGCACCAGCTCGCCGAGGTCGCGATCGCGCTGGAGATGGCCCGCCCGCTGCTGTGGGCCGGAGCCCTGGCGATCGCCGAGAACCCCGGCGACCCCGACGCCGCGGTCCGCGACGTCTCCGCCGCCCGCGTGGCCGTGGCCGACGCCGCCTACCTGTCCGCCCGCACCGCCCTGCAGGTGCACGGCGCGATCGGCTACACGCTCGAGCACGACCTCGGCCTGTGGCTGACCAAGACCCGCGCACTGCAGACCGCGTGGGGCACGCAGAGCTACCACCGCGGCCGGGTCCTGGACTCGCTGAGCGCGGGGACCGCCCGATGACCGCGCCCGCCACCCCGGCGACCGCCTCCCCCGGCGTCGATACCGAGGAACAGGCCGCGCTGCGGCAGTCGGTGGCCGCGCTGCTCGAGAAGAAGTCCGACTCCGCGGCGGTCCGCGCGGCGTTCGTCTCCGCCGACGGGTACGACCCCGCCCTCTGGACGACGCTGGTCGACCAGATCGGTGCCGCCGCCCTGTCCGTGCCCGAGGACTACGACGGGGCCGGTGCGACCTGGGTCGAGACGCACCTGGTGTGCGAGGAGCTGGGCCGCCGCCTCACGCCGTCGCCGATGCTCGGTTCCGCCGTCCTCGCCGCCCAGGCCGTGCTGGCCTCCGGCGACGACGCCGCGTGCGCGCGCTTGCTGCCCGGCATCGCCGCCGGCGAGCTCGCCGCCCTGTGCTGGGCCGACCGAGCCGGCTGGGCGACCCCGGGCGTCCGCGCGGACGGAGGCCCCGACGTGTCGAGTGCGACGCTGTCCGGCACCGCCCACCACGTGCTCGGCGCCGACACCGCCGCGACGCTGCTGGTCGTGGCCGTCGCCGGCGACACCATCGGGCTCTTCGAGGTCCCCGCCGACGCCGACGGGGTCACCGTCACCCGCGTGCCCGTCATGGACCCCACCCGCACTCTGTCCCGAGTGAAGTTCGACGGCGCCACCGCCACCGCGATCACCACCCGGCCGAGCTTCCTGTCGCGCCTGCGCGCGGCGGCGTGGGCGGCGATCTCCGCCGAGCAGGTCGGCGCCGCGCGCGCCGTGCTGGACGCGACCGTGCAGTACACGCAGGAGCGCAAGCAGTTCGGCCGGGTCATCGGCTCGTTCCAGGCGCTCAAGCACCGGATGGCCGACATGTACGTCAAGGTCGAGACCGCCAGGTCGCTGTCCTACTCCGCCGCCGCACTGGTGGCAGAGGCCCAGTCCCTCGGGGACGGGCCCGAGGCCGATGAGGCCGCCTACGCCGCGGAGATCGAGGCAGCCGCCGCCAAGGTCTACTGCTCGGAGGCACTGCAGTGGATCTCCGGTGAGTCGATCCAGCTCCACGGTGGCGTCGGCATCACCTGGGAGTACGACGCCCACCTGTACTTCAAGCGGGCACACGGGACCGCTCAACTGCTCGGTCAACCGCACGAACTCCTCGCCGCCCTGGAGGTCGCGGCGGGCCTGTAGCCGGGGCCACTAGAATCAGCCGCATGAGCCCCTTCCCCGCGCACGGACGGACCAACGACCAGCGGTCGGCCGAGGACCTCGCTGCCCAGGCCGGCCGCCTGCTCACCGACCTGCGGGTCTCGAAGGTGGCGCCGGAGGACCTCGGTGCGTTCGCCGAGGGTGAGGCGCAGTCCGTCATCATCGACCGCCTCGCGGTCGCGCGGCCCGATGACCTCGTGTTCGGCGAGTGGGACCCCGACTCCCGCGCCCGGCTCGAGGCCGACCGCGTGTGGTTCATCGATCCCCTCGACGGGGTGCGCTCCTACGTGACCGAGGGGCGTCCCGACTGGGCCGTGCACGTGGCGTTGTGGGAGAAGGATCCCGAGGGCGTCGGCGGGATCACCGCCTGCGCGATCGCCATGCCCGCCTACGGCAGGGTCCTCACCGGACGGGGCGCCACCACGTACCAGCCGATGTCGATCATCCGCGGCCCCCGGCCCGGGCCGCTCGTGCCGCCCCGCGAGGACGACCGTCTGCGCATCGCCGTCTCAGAGGCCGAGCCGCCCGCGTTCGCCGAGGACCTCGCCGCGAAACTCGGCGCGTCCCTGGTGCACCTCGGGTCCGGCGGCGGCAAGACCGCCACCGTGCTCGAGGGCGAGTGCGACGCGTACATCCACACCAGCGGTCACCACCAGTGGGACTCCGCCGCGACCGTCGGCGTGGTGCAGCAGCGCGGCCTGCACGCCAGCGCCCTGGACGGCAGCGGACTGATCTACAACGTCGAGCAGATCGAGTACCCCGATCTGCTCGTCTGCACCCGAGAGGTCGCGGACCGCGTCATCGAGGCGGTCGCCGAGTACCTCTGAGCGTCAGGCGTTGAGGCCGCGGTAGCCGGCGAAGCGCTCGGCGATCCGCTCCTCGCTGAGGCCGTAGTCGGCGAGCGTGTAGCGGTGCGCGGGCGCCCGGTCCCCGGAGAGGCTGCGCTCGTTCTCCGCGACCACGGCCGCGCGGACCTCGTCCGACAGCTCCGTGCCCGCCGCGGCGTACACGCGCGCGACCACGCCGGCGGGATCGTCCAGCAGCTCGTGGTGGTCGACGTCGACGAACGTCGCCCGCGACGCCGGGTCCGCCTCATGGCGGGCACGCGCGGCGTCGAACGTCTCGACCCCCCGTGCCCACAGGTCCAGCTGCGAGGAGCCGATGTACTCCGGGGTGAAGCGCGTGGACCAGTCGGCGGCCGTCCGGTGCGCGAGCGAGCACATCGACGCCATCGACTTCCGCGGGTCGCGGTGCGTCTGCACCACCACCGCGTCGGGGTACACCTCGAGCAGCGCGTCGAGCGCGAACAGGTGACTGGGGTTCTTGAGCACCCAGCGCCGGTCGGGATCGCCTCCCCCGATGAGCTGCAGATTGCGCTCGTGCCGGCGGTACGCGGGCACCCAGTCGACGCCGGCGAGCCACTGCGAGTAGCCGTCGAGCCGCGCCAGGCATTCGTACGACACCGAGGTCAGCGACTGCCGCAGCAGCTGCCAACACTCCTCGAGGTCGTCGGCGGAGAGGTAGTGCACACCGCCGTAGTCGGGGTTCTCGGCCATGAATCCGGAGTACAGGTCGCGCAGGCCGACGTAGGCGGGGTCGTCCTCCCACGTCTCGCGCGGGGGCCGTGGCTGCGGGACCTCGGTCAACCACAGCTCGAGCCCCTGGTTGGCGGGGTCCGCGCCCAGGAGCCGGTGCAGCGCCGTGGTGCCGGTGCGGGGCAACCCGGTGACGACGACGGGACGCTCGATCGCCACCTCCGCTCCCGCGGGGTCGGACGCGAGGGCCGACGTCGACAGGAGCCTCGCGGTCAGCGCTCCCTTGAGCACGGAGCGCCAGTACTTGCTCCCGGCTGGGGTCAGCCCCGCGTCCGAGTGCAGGGAGTCGAGCAGGACGCCCAGGGCCTCCCGGTGGCGGTCCTCGCCGTCGCCGAAGTCCTCGAGCCCCACGGTGCGCGAGGCGCTGGCGTGGAGATCGTCGACGGTCCCGACGTGGACCCGGTCTTCATCGCTCACGACAGTCCCCTTCTCACGACAATCCGCGCCGGGCGAAGGCGTCCTGGCGCGCGGCGATCCGCTCACGCCACTGCTCCCCGGTCACGCGCAGCTCGTCGTGGCACGGGACCTCGACGGGCACCCGGTCGAACGGTACGACCTTCACCGTCGGGCCGAGCTCCGGGCCGATGGGCCCGTCGGTCCGCTGCCACCGGAACTGCATGATGCCCTCGCGGCGGCCGAGCGTCTCGACCCAGTTGGCCAGGCCCGGATCACGCTCGGACACCACCAGGTGGATGAGCCCGTCGGAGGTGACGTGCGCCTGGTCGGCGGTGAGACTCGTCTGGTGGTGCACGTACTCCAGCGACGCGTACCACATACTGCCCAGCTGGAAGCCCTGGTAGGGCACCCCGGCGACGGGCAGCGAGATCACGATCGCCTCGTCGGGGCCGAGCTCGAAGATCCCGGCGGACGAGAACTGGGTCGTGAGCCCGCCCGGGGTCTGCCGGGGCACGTTGAGCGTGTTGCGGGGCTGCTCGCCGAAGAACCAGCCGGGGAACGCCAGCCACGTCCGCAGTCGCCCGACCAGCGCCTCGGCGAGTTTGGCGTAGAACTTCTCCTGCCCCGCGAGCGAGACGGGCTCCGGCGCGGTGCCCACCGTGTCGAGTCTGCGGATGATCGCCGACCCGGCCTCCTCCCGGCTCCAGTCGGAGAACACCTCGCGGACGGCGATCATCGACGAACCGGGGTGCAGCACCACGTAGCCGGGGTCGCCCTCGTCGTCGTCGTATCTCGCCGGTCCGAGCCGGAACGAGTACCGACCCCGCTCGTCGATCTCGAGGCGACGGTCATCGAACGCCGCGTGCGACGCGGCGCGCTCGTCGGCCGAGTACGTCCCCGCCATGACCTGGAACGACAGGTCCGCCGTGGTGCCGCGGCGGCCCTCGATGACGTACTCCGCGCCGTCGGCGAGGTTCGCGTAGAAGTACAGCGTGTCCGGGTTGTCCAGACCCATCTTGGTGTACGGGCCCGTCGCCTCGAACAGCTGCGGATGCGTGCGTCCGCGGTGTTGGCCCGTCTCGATCGCGCCGCGGATCGTCCCGAGCAGGTACTCGAGCCCCTCCGCGACGTCCTCGTCGGTGCGCACGTGCGGCGCCGACCGGATGATCTCCTCCGCCTCCGCCAGCGCCTTCGCCAGCGGCCCCGTCACCCCGCTCACAGCCAGGTGTAGCTGTCGGCGGAGGTGATGAAGTTGGCCAACTCCTCCTGCTCGGGCGTCGGATCCACCACGTCCTCCTCGATGCTGAGGTAGGCGCCGCGGTAGAACAGCAGCGGGCGGATGTCCCGCTTGGTCGGGCCGAGGTTGTCGACCCGACCGAGCACGATCCAGTGGTCCCCGCCGTCGAGGACCTGGTCGATCTCACAGTCCAGCCACGCCATCACACCGTTGATCACCGGCGAGCCCAGCGGGCTGGGCGACCAGTCGATCTCGGCGAACTTGTCGTCTCCGCGGCGGCCGAACGTCGAGGAGACGTCCTCCTGCTCCTCGGAGAGGATGTTCACCGCGAACCGGCCCGCCTTCTCGATGCCCTTCCACGACCCCGACGTCTTCATCGGACAGAACAGCACCAGCGGGGGTTCGAGCGACAATGCCGAGAACGACTGGCAGGCGAAGCCCACCGGTTTGTCGTCCTCGACCGCGGTGATGACGGTGATGCCCGTGCAGAACTGGCCCAGCGCGTCGCGCAGTTCACGGCTGCTGAAGGACTGCCCCTCCGGGCGTTCGTCGGTGCTGCTCATGGGGGTCGGTCCTTCCTGGACTCAAGATCGTCGGGGTGGGCGCGGCGGCGGCCGGGCCCCGCGGGGGTACGGGGCCCAGCCTAGGGAACTACTTGCGGCCGACGGAGAAGTCGTGACCCCACAGGCTCACGGCCGTGGACTCACGGGCGACCCACTTCTCGTCGTCCTCCACCAGCTGGCCCTCGCAGCCGTACTCGCAGTCGAAGCCGCCGGGCGTCTTCATGTAGAAGCTCAGCATCTTGTCGTTGACGTGCCGACCGAGGGAGGCCGACAGCCGGACCTTCTTGCGCATGGCCCGGTCGAGCGCCAGCCCGACGTCGTCCGCCGTTCCGACCTCCACCATGAGGTGGATGATCCCGGTCGGGTTGGGGAACGGCGTGAACGCGAGCGAGTGGTGCCGCGGGTTGCACCCGAGGAACCGCAGCCACGCCGGCTCGCCGTCGGCCGGGCGGCCGACGATCTCCGGCGGCAGGCTCATCGAGTCGCGCAGGGAGAAGCCCAGCACATCCCTGTAGAACTCGAGCGCGGCGGCCTCGTCCGGCGTGGACAGCACGATGTGGCCCGCGCCCTGGTCGCCGGTCACGAACTCGTGGCCGTACGGCGTCGGGATGCGGCGGTGCTGCAGCGCGATGGTGTGGTAGATCTCCAGCGTGAACCCGGCCGGGTCCTGGCAGGTGATCAGCCCGCGCACCTTGCGGTCACGCTTGACCTCGGCCGGCGCGTCCTCCCACGGCACCCCGGCCGCGTCGAGGCGCCGCTTGACGTCCTCGAACTCGCCCTCATTGGCGCACTCCCAGCCGACCGCGGAGAGCTCGTCCTCCTCGCCGGGGACGATGATCCACCGGTGGGGATGGTCATCCATACGGAAGTAGAGGGCGTCGGGGTCCTCGCCCGAGCCCACGACGAAGCCCAGAACCTTGGTGCCGTACTCGCGCCAGGCGTCCATGTCCGTGGCGAAGACCCGGACGTACCCGAAATTGCTGATCGCCATAAATGCCAGTCCTCTCGATCCGCCGACGACGGATCAGACCATCGAGTCGGTGACCTTCTCGCCGAACTCGTTCTGTCCATACATGATGTACGCCTTCGTCGCCTCGTTGGCGGCGTGGACCCTACCCGCGTTGGCGTCGCGCCAGAACCGCTGGATCGGCGAGCTCACCTCGAGCGCGCGGGCACCGGAGTTCTGAAACAGCAGCCCGATCGCGTCGATCGCGCGTTGCGTGGCGCGGACCTGGTCGCGGCGAGCGCGCGTGCGGATGTCCATGCCCGGGAAATCCCCGGCCCTTACGAGGTCCTGCTCCTCACGCACGTTGCGCATGAGCTGCAGCCACGCGGCGTCGATGTCGCCGGCGGCCTCGGCCAGACGGACCTTTGCGAACGGGTCGTCCTTGACCTTGGTCCCGAACGCGGCGCGGACCCGTTCCTGCTGGTGCGAGCGGTGGACGTCGTAGCAGCCGAACGCCATGCCGACGATCGGCGTGGAGATGGTGGTGGGGTGGATGGTGCCCCACGGCATCTTGTAGATCGGGTTGGTGTTGACCTCGAGCCCCGGCGCCTTGGTGGCGGCCATGAGGCCGAAGGACAGGACACGGTGCTCGGGGATCAGCGCGTCCTTGACCACGATGTCGTTGGACCCGGTGCCCTTGAGGCCGACGACGTGCCACACGTCGACGATCTCGTACTGCGACTTCTCGACCAGGAAGGTGCAGAAGTCCACCATCTTGTCGTTCTCGTCGAGGACCGGACCGCCCACGAAGACCCAGTCGGCGTGGTCGCTACCCGAGGACCAGGACCACTTGCCGTTGAGCACCAGCCCGTCGGCGGTCTTCTTGGCCGCGCCCATCGGGGCGTACGACGACGAGATCCGCACGGTCGGGTCCTCGCCCCAGACGTCCTCCTGCGCCTGCTGGGGGAACAGCGCGAGGTGCCAGTTGTGGATGCCGAGGATGCTCGCGCACCAGCCCGTGGACGGGCACGCGGTCGCGATCGTCATGGCGGCGGTGTAGAAGGTCTCCATGTCCGCCTCGTACCCGCCCCACTGGGCCGGCTGGCAGAGCTTGAAGAAGCCGGCCTCGTCGAGCTCCGCGATGTTCTGCGGATGGACCTTGCGCAGGTCCTCGGTCTCCTGGGCGCGCTCGGCGAAGCCGGGCAGCAGGGCCTTGATGCGGTCGATGACCTCGTGGGAGGCGTACTCGCTCATGTGTACCTCTCTGGCAGTGCGTGGGGGTGATGCGGTCTAGACTAGAACACGTTACAGTTTCGCACCAGGCAGCCCCTCCCGGAAGAAAGACCCTGGCACCCCGTGCCAGCACGAACGCTCCCTGGTTGTGGCCCGCCACCTCATTCTATAACCTGTTCTCATACGGCTCGCGCCCCTCAGGAGGATCATCATGACCGCACCCGGTTCGGCCCCCGGAGCCGTCCGCGAAATCGACACCGGCGAGGTCCGGGATCGGTACGCGCGCGGATGGCACTGCATCGGCACCGTCAAGGAGTTCACCGACGGCGAGCCCCACTCCATCCAGGCCTTCGGCACCAAGCTCGTGGTGTGGGCGAACGACGAGGGCGAGATCAACGTCCTCGACGCCTACTGCCGCCACCTGGGTGGGGACCTGTCCGACGGCTCCATCAAGGACGGCAACATCGCCTGCCCTTTCCACGACTGGCGCTGGGGCGGCGACGGCAAGTGCAAGGGCATCCCGTACGCCAAGCGCGTGCCCCTGCGCGCCAAGACCCGCTCCTGGATCACCAACGTCCAGTCCGGCCAGGTCTTCGTGTGGCACGACCACGAGGGCAAACCGCCGCAGCCCGAGGACGCCATCCCCGCCATCCCCGAGTACGAGACCGGCGAGTGGACCGACTGGCAGTGGAACCGCCTCGTGATCGAGGGGTCCAACTGCATGGAGATCGTCGACAACGTGGTCGACATGGCGCACTTCTACTACATCCACTACGCCTTCCCGACCTACTTCAAGAACGTCTTCGAGGGCCAGAAGGCGACCCAGTACCTCAACACCAAGGGGCGTCCCGACCACGACCCGTCCGGCGGAAAGTACGGGGACACGCTGCTCGAATCCGAGGCCTCCTACTTCGGCCCGGCGTACATGATCAACCCGCTCAAGCAGATGTACGGCGGCTTCGAAACCGAGGCCATCCTCATCAACTGCCACTACCCGATCGACCAGAACTCGTTCGTGCTGATGTACGGGCTGTCGGTCAAGAAGCCCCGGGGCTTCGACGACGCCACCTCCGAGAAGATGGCCGCCAAGATCGCCACCTTCTTCGGCGAGGGCTTCCTCCAGGACGTCCGCATCTGGCAGCGCAAGTCCCAGATCGCCAACCCGCTCCTCTGCGAGGAGGACGGCCCCGTCTACCAGCTCCGCCGCTGGTACGAGCAGTTCTACGTGGGCCGCGACAAGGTGACGCCCGAGATGACCGAGCGCTTCGAGTTCGAGGTCGACACCACCGCCGCCAACCAGTACTGGGAGAAGGAGGTCGCCGAGAACATGCGCAAGCAGGAGGCCGGTGAGGCCGAGATCTCCGACGAGCAGACCCAGTACACCGGCATGGCAGAGGTCGCCGGCGAGGCGGGCGCCACCCGGTCGCAGAACTGATGTTCAAGAAGAACGACGCGCGGCGCGCGCCGACCTGGGACGACACCGACCCGGCGCGCGCCGCGCGGCTCCACTCGTACACCGACCTCGACCGCGAGACCTACACACGGGCGGGCTTCCAACCCGTCGAGTGCCGTAGCTGCGGGGCGTGCGTCTCGGTTCGCAAGAACAGCGAGAAGCACACGTCCATCCAGTGGACCGAGGGCAGCGACCGCACGTGCCCCGTACTCACCGACTGGCGCGCGGGCGGCGAACGGCCGGAGGGTGAGGACACCTGCCCCCGGATGCTCGCGAGCATCCGCTACGCCTACGCGGAGGGTCTGCTGACCATCTCCGAGGGCGTGGACCCGGCCGACGACGAACACATGGTCAACCCGCTGTTCGTCCCCGAGTGACACCCTGACGGCAGGCGACTTCCACTGAGTGAGAAACGCTCGGAGGAGGTCGCCGCCGTCTGCCATAGTGCCCTGCGACCACCCGTCCCCGCGTATCAAAGCGATAGGCTCCGCATCCATGACCGACACCCCACAGCTCGGCTCCTTCGTCCGCGAACTCACGATCGCGGACGTGATCGAGGAGACCGCCGACGCCAAGTCGATCGTCTTCGACATCCCCGCCGGCTGCGAGGACGACTTCAGGTACACCCCGGGGCAGTTCCTCACCTTGCGCATCCCGAGCGAGCAGACCGGCTCGGTCGCGCGCTGCTACTCCCTGTCGAGCTCCCCCACCGAGGACGCCCGGCTCAAGGTGACCGTCAAGCGCACGATCGACGGCTACGGTTCCAACTGGCTGTGTGACAACGCCGAGGCCGGCATGAGCATGCACGTGCTCGCGCCGTCCGGCATCTTCACCCCCAAGAACCTCGACCAGGACTTCATCCTCCTGGCCGCCGGGTCGGGCGTCACCCCGGTCATGTCGATCCTCAAGTCCGCGCTCGCGCAGGGCACCGGCCACATCGTCATGGTGTACGCGAACCGTGACGAGAAGTCGGTCATCTTCAAGGACGAGCTGCAGGAACTGCAGCGCAACAACCCCGACCGCCTCACGGTCGTCCACTGGCTCGAGTCCGTCTCCGGCATCCCCACCGCCGAGATGGTCGGCAACCTCCTCCAGCCCGTCGCCGCCAAGCGCCACTCCTACATCTGTGGCCCCGCGCCGTTCATGGAGACCGTGAAGAACGGCCTGCGCCGCTCCGGCGCCGACATGCACCTCATCCACACCGAGGTGTTCTCCTCCATCGAGGGAGACCCGTTCGCGGAGATCGCCATCGACGACTCCCCCGGTGAGGACGGGGCCGGCCCCGCCACCGCGATCGTCGAGCTCGACGACGAGGTCCACGAGGTCTCCTGGCCGCGCCAGACCCCGCTCCTCGACGTCCTGCTCTCCAAGGGGATCAAGGCGCCGTTCTCCTGCCGCAAGGGCGAGTGCTCCGCGTGCGCGTGCATTCTCAAGTCCGGCGAGGTCGAGATGATCCACAACGGGATCCTCGACCCCGAGGAGGTCGAGGAGGGGTACGTCCTGAGCTGCCAGCTCCTGCCCAAGACCGACCGCGTTGAGGTCTCCTACTCCGAGTGAGTCCACGGTGACAGACTGGGGAGCGTGAACTCCCCGGTCGTCGCCTTCACCTCGAAGTACGGTTCCACGCGCCGCTACGCCGTCGCCCTCGCGGAGCAGCTCAGCACGCCCGCCGTCGAACTGTCGACGCTGAGGACCGCCCACGACGCCGACCCGTTGATCGTGCTCGCACCTCTCTACGCGACACGGATCCTCGGGCGGCGCCGGATCATCCGGGCTATCCGCTCCGCTCCCGGGCGCGCAGCCCTCGTCGTCGTCGGACTCTCCCCCGCTGACGACCCCGGGCGCGGTGACCTGGCCGCCAGGCTCGTCGCCGCGACCCGCCGCGCCGTCACCACGTTCCAGCTCCGCGGGGACCTCGACCCGGCGCGGCTCACCTGGCCCGACCGCGTCCTCATGGCCGCCCTGCGCCGCGAACTCCGCAGGACGCCCGAGGCTCCCGCCGCGCAGCTGCTACTGCACTCCCGCCGCCTCCAACTGGTCGACGAGTCGACCCTCGAGCCGGTCGTCACCTGGGCACTCGGCGGGACGAGGGTCGACCCGTGACAGCCAGAGGCCCCGGCCCCGTGCCCTGCCGGTCGAGCGTGGCGAAGAAGGCCTGAGACGACCGCAGCCGCGCACCTCTCGGATCAGGTGCGCGGCTGCGGCGGGCGGGGTGAGGATCAGGCGTTCGCCAGTTCCTTCTGGATCTCCAGCGCGATGTCGATGAGCTGGTCCTCCTGGCCGCCCACGAGGCGACGCTCACCAGCACGGATGAGGATCTCGGACGCCGGCACGTTGTACCGCTGCGCGTGGCCCTCGGCGTGCTTGAGGAACGACGAGTAGCAGCCCGCGTAGCCGAGCATCATGGCCTGACGGTCGACGATGCACTCGTTGGGCATGAGCGGGCGGACGACGTCCTCGGCCGCGTCGGCGATCTTGAAGAAGTCGATGCCGGTGCGGATGTCGAGCTTGTCGCAGCAGCCGACCAGCGCCTCCACGGGGGTATTGCCCGCGCCGGCGCCGAAGCGGCGGGTCGAGCCGTCGATCTGCTGGGCTCCAGCGCGGATGGCCATGATCGAGTTGCCCACGCCGATGTCGAGGTTCTCGTGGCCGTGGAAGCCGACCTGGGCGTCGTCGCCGAGCTCCGCGACGAGCGCGGAGACGCGGTCCGAGACCTGGTCCATGACCAGCGCGCCGGCCGAGTCGACGATGTAGACGCACTGGCAGCCGGCGTCGGCCATGATGCGGGCCTGCTTGGCGAGCACCTCCGGCGGCTGGGTGTGGCTCATCATGAGGAAGCCCACGGTCTCGAGGCCCAGCTCGCGGGCGTAGCCGAAGTGCTGGATGGAGACGTCCGCCTCGGTGCAGTGGGTGGCGACGCGGCAGATCGAGCCGCCGTTGTCGCGCGCGGCGAGGATGTCGTCCTTGATGCCCAGGCCGGGCAGCGTGAGGAACGCGATCTTGGCCTGCGTGGCGGTCTCCGCCGCGGCCTTGATGAGCTCCTGGTCGTAGGACTTGGCGAAGCCGTAGTTGAACGACGCGCCGCCGAGGCCGTCGCCGTGGGTGACCTCGATGACCGGCACGCCCGCGCCGTCGAGGGCGGCGACGACGTTGCGGACGTCCTCCACCGAGAACTGGTGGCGCTTGTGGTGGGAGCCGTCGCGGAGCGAGGAGTCGGTGATGCGGATGTCGAGCTCGTCGCTGTAGGCACGGGCCTGGGCGTTGAGCGGGTTGGTCTTGTCCATGTCTGTCACACTCCGAGCTTGCTCTTGGCGATCTCTTCGCCCACCTTCGCGGCGGCGGCGGTCATGATGTCGAGGTTGCCGGCGTAGGGCGGCAGGAAGTCTCCCGCGCCCTCGACCTCGGCGAAAATCGCCACGCGGGCCATGCCGCCGGTGATCTCGGTGGGCGGATCGAACTGCGGCTCCTGGAGCAGCCGGTAGCCCGGCACGTACTCCTGGATCTCCTTCTCGCGCTTGCGGATGGCGGTGGTGATGAGGTCGTGGTCCGCGTCCTCGGGGATCGAGCAGAAGATCGTGTCGCGCATGATCATGGGCGGCTCGGCCGGGTTGAGGATGATGATGGCCTTGCCCTGCTTGGCGCCGCCGACCTTTTCGATGGCCGTCTTGGTGGTCTGCGTGAACTCGTCGATGTTCGCGCGGGTGCCGGGGCCGGCGGACTCACTGGACACCGAGGCGACGATCTCCGCGTAGTCGACGGGGACGACCGACGAGACGGCGTGGACCATCGGGATGGTGGCCTGGCCACCGCAGGTGACCATGTTGGTGTTGGGGGCGTCGAGGTGCTCGCGGAGGTTCGCGGGCGGGATCACCATGGGGCCGACGGCCGCGGGCGTCAGGTCGATGGCGACGATGCCGGCGGCCTCGTACTTGGGCGCGTACTCCTTGTGCACGTATGCACTGGTGGCCTCGAAGAGGAGGTCGGGCTTCTCGCCGCCGGCCTCGATGGAGGCGAGCAGCTCGTCGGCGCCGCCGGCCATGCAGACGAGGCCGTGTTCGGCGGCGCGCTTCATACCCTCGGATTCGGCGTCGATGCCGATCATCCACTTGGGCTCGATGTACTCACTGCGCTCGAGCTTGTACATGAGGTCGGTGCCGATGTTGCCGGACCCCACGATCGCTGCTGTGAGCTTGGTCTTCTCTGTCATGAGAGCAGTGTCGCGCGCGGGGAACGCACGCCACAAACAGCTGTGCCACTCAACGGCACAACGACATGGGCTGGCGGAGTTCGCTAGGCGGGTCGCCCGCGGGACCGCTCCGTCCCGGGCGGGTTTGTGATGTACCCGTCCGCGGAGATCAGCCGATCGGCGTAGTCCTCCCACTCCCGTTCCCGGATACCGTCACGGGCGCGGGCCAACGGCCCCCGTGGTCTGGTGCGGTGCCGGTGGCCGGTCTCTGTGAGGATGATCAGTTCGCCGAGCGGGCCGGGCCGGTAGGCGTTCGACCCGAACGTCTTCTCGCGGTGATGCTTGCGGCAGAGGCACACGAGGTTCCACTCGAGAGTCGGGCCACCGAGTTCCGGATCGCGCTTGTTGAACGCGATCACATGATCCACATCACAGTCCTTCGCCGGCACCGAACACCCCGGGTGCCGACACGTGCCGTCGCGGAGGCGGATCCGCTCCGCCATGGCCGGGCTGATCAGGTATCGCAGTCCGTGGTCCGGCGAGTCCACGGCGCCGGGCGCGGGATCGATCAGCTCGAAACGCACGCTGGCGTCGTCGCCCTCGAGGAGCTGCTGACAGAGCCAGTTGTAGCTGCTGTACGCGCCGTGGACGAACTCGACCCGGTTGGGGAGCCCCTGCGCGGCCGCGGTGATCACGCTGATCCGGATCGCCTGCCCGGCGTTCGCGGCGTTACCGAGCGACGGCCGCGGCAGGTCCGCGCCCGCTCGGACATCGCCGAGCTCGATCGCTCCTTCATCCGCGACTTCACCGCTGACCGCGTCGCCGCTGCCCGCGCCATCATCGCCCGCGCCGCTCGAATCGCCGCTGTTCGCGTACACCGCCAGCGACGCGAGGGCGTCCGCCCGAAGCTGATCCAGCGTCCCGGGAACGCCGTCCTCCGACGCGGCGCGCGCCTCGGCTTCGATGCGCCCACGCAACAACTCCGCCTCCGCCAGGGGCAGCTTCGCCAAGAGGTCGGTCATACCGTTGCGGCCGGTCCGGAACCGCACCATGCGGGAAGCGAGGGCCTCAGCCTCCGCCTCCTCCGCCCCGGCGGGGTCGAACCGGCCGACGAGCTCGTCGATCCGCGAGTCCACCGCGTCGCGACTCGGCCGGTCCCCGCCCTCCAGGTCTCCGGTGAGACCGGCCATCAACTCGTCCTCCACGTCGGAGACGATCGAGTCGGGCACACCAGCCAACCTGCAGGCGATATCGATGGCCAGTTGCTCGGGCACCAGCCCCCGTTCGACCGAGGATCTCAGTCGAGACAGCCGGGAATGGATCTGCACCCCGGCCGTGACCAGCCGCTCGGCGTGCCAACACGTGAGCTGGCACGCCGCCGCGAGATGGTCACGAGCCCGGGACTCCGGAGCCAGTCGCGCATAGGCCGGCCGCGGCGACGCCTCGCGGCGCTCCGCGTCGGCCGCCTCCGCCTCCGACGCGCGGGAGAACTGCCGGACGAGCTCGTGCGCGGCCTCCAACCGGGTGGCCCCGGCCCGGTTCTGCGCCAGCGTCGCCGCCCGCGCCGCGTCGCTGACCGCCGTCATGTCCGCAGCGCCGAGCGGATCGGAGACGGCGAACAGCGGCTTTGCTACCGACATCTCCACCACCCCCGCGCCGCATCCGTAGAACGTACATACGACCCTAATCGCTCCGCATGATTAGTGCAAACGTTCGATAGTATCTGTCCGGAATGTCTGCCCCGCGCGCTACACTCACCGCATGACAGAGCCGCCCACCTCCCCCGTCGATCGCGCCTTCGAGGTCCTGCGCGTGACGGCGGCGGGCACCGGGATGACGCTGAGCGAGATCGCGCGGGAGACGGGGCTGGCCAAGTCCACGGCGCTGCGATTGCTCGCCGCTCTCGAGCGCAACGACGCGGTGACGCGGATCGGCCAGCGTTACCGGCTCGGGCCGCTGGTCCACGAACTCGACCCGATTCCCGTCTCGCCCGAGTACGAGCGGATCCGGCAGGTCCTCACGCCGTTCCTCGCGCACCTCTTCGAGGCCACGCGCGCGACCGTCCACCTGGCCACACTGCACGGGGACGAGGTCGTCTATCTCAACAAGCTGCACGGACCGCGTCCGATCCCGTCGCCGTCACGGATCGGGGGCGGGTTACCCGCGTACTGCACGGGGGTCGGCAAGGCGATGCTGGCGTTCGACGAGGACGCCGCCGGCCGCGTCGCGCAGGGGCCGATGGTCGCGTGGACCGAGACCACACTGACCTCGCCCGACGCTCTCGCGGTGGAGCTCGGCGAGATCCGCCGGAAGAAGCGCGCGGTGGACCGCGCCGAACTCACGCCCGGGCTGTACTGCGTGGCGGCGCCGGTGTTCGACGACGACGAGGAGGGCGCCGGCGGCACGCGGGCAGTCGCGGCCCTGTCCACGAGCGCGGCGGACGAGAGTGCACTGGCCCGACTCGAACCACTGGTCACCCGCGTCGCCGCAGCAGCCGGACGCGCCCTGAGCTCGGACCGTTAGCGGAACGCCATCGACACGTCGCCCAGGCCCGCGAACTCCGCGCGGAAGGTGTCACCCGGCGTCGCGTCCATCGCGCGGATGGCGGTACCCGGGAGGATGACGTCGCCCTTGCGCAGGCGAACGCCGAACTTGGCGACCGTCGAGGCCAGCCAGCCCACCGAGTTCAGCGGGTTGCCCAGCACGGCGTCGGAGCGGCCCGAGGCGAGGAACTCTCCGTTCTTGTAGAGGGTCGCCTCGATCGCGGCCACGTCGATGTCCGCCAGACGCACGCGCCGCTGCTGGCCGATGACGTAACCGCACGACGAGGCGTTGTCCGCGATCGTGTCCGGCAGCTTGATCTTCCAGTCCCGGATCCGGGAATCGATCAGCTCGATGGACGGGACGACCCACTCGATCGCCGCCGCGGCCTCCTCCTGTGAGCACCCCTCCGGCGGGATGTCAGCACCCAGGATGAAGCCCACCTCCACCTCGACGCGCGGGAAACAGAAGCGCGCCGCCTCGATCGGCGCGCCCTCCGGGTACTCCATCGTGTCGAGCAGGTGACCGTAGTCGGGCTCGTCAACCCCCATCATCTCCTGCATCGCCTTGGACGCCAGGCCCACCTTGTGGCCGGTGACGACGGCGCCGGAGTCGAGCTTTCGGCGGATGTTGATGAGCTGGATCTCGAACGCGTCGTCCGCGTCCATGTCAGGATGGTCGTCGGTCAGCGGGGCGATCGGCGAGACGTCGGTCTCGGCGTCCCAGAGTCGCTGGGCAAGAGTGGCGCGGGTCTCCTCAGTGAGCATGACGGGCATGCTACCTGGGGCGTCTGGCGCGACGGCGATCAGTTCTATAACGTGTTCTACATGGCAGACCAGGAATTCGACGTCGTCGTCGTAGGCAGCGGTGGAGCAGGCATGACGGCCGCCCTCGCGGCAGCAAAGAAGGGCCTCAGCGTGGTCCTCGTAGAGAAGGCCCCGCGCTACGGAGGCTCCACCGCCCGCTCCGGCGGCGGCGTGTGGATCCCCAACAACTCGGTGCTCCAGCGCGACGGTGTCCTCGACACCCCTGAGGCCGCGCGGACCTACCTCCGGTCGATCGTCGGCGACGTCGTCCCGGCCGAGCGGATCGACACCTACGTCGACCGCGGGCCCGAGGTCCTCGACTTCGTCCTCGCCAACTCCCCGCTCCAGCTGGAGTGGGTCAAGGATTACTCCGACTACTACCCGGAGGCCCCCGGCGGTCGCCTCGGAGGTCGGTCCGTCGAGCCGAAGCCGTTCGACCTGCGGCAGCTCGGTTCCGAGGCCGACAAGCTCGAACCCGGTTACGCCAAGGCGCCGGCGAACATGGTGGTCATGCAGTCCGACTACCGGTGGCTCAACCTCCTTCAGCGGCCGACCACCAAGGGCATCCGCCGCTCGATCAAGGTGTCGCTGCGCATGTTCCTCGCGAAGGCCCGTGGGCAGAACTCGGTGGGCATGGGCCGCGCGCTCATCGCGGGCCTCCGCAAGGGCCTGCTCGACGCGGGCGCGCCGGTGTGGCTCGAGACGCCCATGACCGGCCTCGTCACCGAGGGCTCCGGCAACGAGGAGCGGGTCGTCGGCATCACCGCCACGCGGAACGGCGAGGAGATCACGCTGCGCGCGCGCCTCGGCGTGGTGATGGGCTCCGGTGGCTTCGAGCACAACCAGGAGATGCGGGACAAGTACCAGCGTCAGCCCATCCCCACGGACTGGACGGTGGGTGCTGCCGCCAACACCGGCGAGGGCATCGAGGCCATGGAGAAGGTCGGCGCCGAGCTGTCCTTCATGGAGGACGCCTGGTGGGGTCCCACCATCATGCTCCCGCGCGGGCCCTGGTTCGCGCTGGCCGAGCGGTCCCTGCCCTGCTCCTTCATGGTCAACCCGCGCGGTGAGCGCTTCATGAACGAGTCACTGCCCTACGTCGAGGCCGGCCACAAGATGTACGGCGGCGAGTACGGCCAGGGCGAGGGGCCGGCCGAGAACCTGCCGGCCTGGATCATCTTCGACCAGGAGTACAAGAACCGGTACCTCTTCGCCGGTCTGCAGGCCAAGCAGCCGCTGCCCAGGAAGTGGCTCGCGAGCGAGAACTTCCACAAGGCCGACACCCTCGCCGAGCTCGCCGATCTCATCGGCGTGCCGGCCGACGCCCTCGAGCGCACCGCCGAGCGGTTCAACGGCTTCGCCGAGAAGGGCCGCGACGAGGACTTCCAGCGCGGCGAGTCGGGCTACGACCACTACTACGGCGACCCGACCAACAAGCCCAACCCGAGCCTCGGCCCCGTCCGCAAGGCCCCGTTCTACGCGGCCAAGATGGTGCCGGGCGACCTCGGCACCAAGGGCGGCGCGAACACCGACGTCCACGGCCGCGTGCTGCGCGAGGACGGTTCCGTGATCGAGGGCCTCTACGCCGCGGGCAACGCGTCCTCCCCGGTCATGGGTCACACCTACGCCGGGCCGGGCGCCACAATCGGACCCGCCATGGTCTTCGGCTACCTCGCCGTGGAGCACATGCTCGCCTCCACCCCATCCACCCAGAAGACGGGAGTTTGACGTGCCGATCGATCTCGACACCGCCCTCGGGGCACAGCTGCCCTCCCAGGAGTTCTCCTGGACGGCCTCCGACGTGGCGCTCTACGCGCTGTCCGTCGGCGCGGCCGCCGACCCCATGGACACCACCGGTCTCGAGTACGTTCACGACACCGAGCCCAAGGTGCTGCCGTCGTTCGCCACGGTCGCCGCCACGATGAACGTCACCGAGGCGCCGAAGGTGTCCTTCCCCGGCGTGGAGATCGACCTCGCGAAGGTCGTCCACGGCAGCCAGTCCGTCACGCTGCACCGCCCCATCCCGGCGTCCGGCACCGCCGTGACCACCACGACGATCGCCGAGATCCAGGACAAGGGCTCGGCCGCGGTGATCATCCAGGAGTCCGAGACGGTCTCCTCCGACGGCGAGAAGCTGTGGACGTCCCGGTCCGGCATCTTCGCGAAGGGCGAGGGCGACTTCGGCGGTGAGCGCGGAACCTCGGAGAAGGTCGAGTACCCCGAGCGGGACGCCGACCACTCCATCGAGGTGGCCACGCTCCCCCAGCAGGCGCTGTTCTACCGCCTGTGCGGTGACCGCAACCCGCTGCACTCGGACCCCGCGTTCGCCGAGGCCGCCGGGTTCCCGCGTCCGATCCTGCACGGCCTGTGCTCGTACGGCCTGGTCCTGCGTGCGGTGGTCGACGAGGTGCTCGGCGGCGACGTCTCCCGCGTCAGCGGCTACGGAGTCACCTTCGGCGGCATCTTCTTCCCCGGCGAGACCATGCGCATCCGCGTGTGGGAGGAGGGCTCGCGCCTGCTCGTGGCGGCCACCGTCGCGGAGCGCGACGACGCCCCCGTGCTGAAGAACGTCGTGGTCGACCTCGCCTGACCGGCGGCGCCCACGCCTGACGAACTTCCTGACGGACACCCCGCGGTCGATCACCGCGGGGTGTCGTCGTCTCCGCGCCCGGCGCGACCGCGGCTCAGCACATCTCGCGGAACTGCTCCACCAGGCGCAGGCGGCCGGGCGCGTCGAGGGCCATGGGCACCACGGTGAGCGTGGTGGCGCCGGCCTCGCGGAACGCCTCGACCCGCTCGGCGACGTATCCGGCGGGCCCGATGAGGGAGACCGAGCGGACCAGCTCGTCGGGGACCGCCGCGGCGGCCTCCTCCTTCTTGCCGTCCAGGTACAGGTCCTGGATGCGGGCGGCCTCGGCCTCGTAACCGTAGCGGCACGCGAGCTCGTTGTAGAAGTTCTTGCCGCGGGCGCCCATGCCACCGATGTAGAGGGCGAGGTGCGGGCGGACGAGGTCCAGGTAGAAGGGGACCTCGGACTCGTCACAGATCGCCAGGGCGGGGCCGGCGTAGACGTCGAGCTCGCCGAGCGACGGGTCGCGCTTCGCCCTGCCCGCCGCCAGCGCGTCCCCCCACGCGATGTGCGCCTTCTCCGGGTGGAAGAACAGCGGCTGCCATCCGTCCGCGATCTCGGCCGCGAGCTCGACGTTCTTCGGCCCGAGCGCGGCCAGGACGATGGGGATGGTCGAACGCACCGGGTGGTTGATGAGCTTGAGCGGCTTGCCCAGGCCGGTGCCCTGGTCGGCGGGCAGCGGGATCTGGTACTTCTTCCCGTCGTGGACGACCTTCTCGCGGCGCCACACCTTCCGGCAGATCTCGATCACCTCGCGCGTGCGGGCCAGCGGCGCGTCGTACTTCACGCCGTGGAAGCCCTCGACGACCTGCGGGCCGGAGGCGCCCAGGCCCAGCACGAACCGGCCGTCGGAGACGAAGTCCAGCCCGGCGGCGGTCATGGCGGTGAGCGTGGGCGTACGGGTATAGATCTGCAGGATCCCCGACGCCAGCTCCATGGTGGAGGTCTTGGCCGCGAGGTAGCCGAGCTGGCTCACGGCGTCGAACGAGTACGCCTCCGGGACGAACGCGATGTCCAATCCCGCCCTCTCGAGGTCGGCGGCCTCCGCGGCCGTCTCGGCGAACCCGCCGCTGTAGTTCAGAGCCATCCCGATGCGCATGCGCGTCACGCTACCGGGGTGCGGGCACGCCCCTGATCACCGCGTCGACCTCCCCGCCGATGCGCACGAACACCCCGACCCGGCGGCGCAGGGGCGTGTCCGCACGTTCGTAGCCCACGAGGTGGTACCCGGCGTCCGCCGCGACGGCCAGGACAGTGGCCTCGGGGAGGTCGACGTCCGAGGTGGGGACGACGACGAGGTCGCCGCCGCGCAACATCCGGGCCAACCGCAGGGCGCGCGTGCGGTCGTCCCCCCGGCGCCACCACCACCGGCGGGCGGCGACCACCGCGGCGGCGATCCCCCACGCGAGCAGCGGGAGCAGCGCCAGGAAAGTGAGCACCCAGCCGGGGCTCATCGTGTGAACCGCATCGGCTCGAGCCACGGGCCCCGCTGGACGAGCGCCCGCGTGCCCCCGACGGGTTCCCAGCCCCTGGACCGGGCCGCCGCGTAGACGACCGACCTCGGCAACCGCAGCTCCCACGGGCGGATGACCACCTCGTCGTCGTCGCCCTCCAACCGCACGGCGAGCGCACGGGCGCGCCGGCCGTGCCGGTCCCGGAAGGCCCGCATGACGCCGCGGACCCGCTCGGTCGGGTCGATTTTCCGCATGCACCGGATCGTACGGGGCCGTAGGCTCGCCCACATGGCACCCAAGCCGCGCCTGCAGTCCGAGTCCCACCCCGTCGAGTCACGCGCCGCCGACCCACGGCCGGCCGACCCCGAACTCACCGACGACGGCCACGTCGTGGAGCCCAGCGCCGACGACTACAGGCACGCGTCCGAGCTGGAGATCGACCGCGACTGGTACAAGACCGCGGTGTTCTACGAGGTCCTCGTCCGGGCCTTCTACGACTCCGACGGCAACGGCACGGGCGACCTGCGCGGCCTCACCGAGAAGCTCGACTACCTGCAGTGGCTCGGGGTGGACTGCCTGTGGCTGCCGCCGTTCTACGACTCGCCGCTGCGCGACGGCGGCTACGACATCCGCGACTTCCGCACCGTGCTGCCCGAGTTCGGCACCGTCGAGGACTTCGTCGAGTTCCTCGACCAGGCGCACAGCCGCGGCATCCGGGTCATCACCGACCTCGTCATGAACCACACCTCCGACACCCACGCGTGGTTCCAGGAGTCCCGCTCCGACCCGGAGGGCCCGTACGGCGACTTCTACGTGTGGTCCGACGACGACACGCGGTACCCCGAGGCCCGCATCATCTTCGTCGACACCGAGTCGTCCAACTGGACCTACGACCCCGTGCGCGGGCAGTTCTACTGGCACCGCTTCTTCTCCCACCAGCCGGACCTCAACTACGACAACCCCGAGGTCCAGGAGGCGATGATCGACGTCCTGCGCTTCTGGTTGGACCTGGGCATCGACGGCTTCCGCCTGGACGCCGTGCCGTACCTGTTCGAGCGCGACGGCACCAACTGCGAGAACCTGCCCGAGACCCACGAGTTCCTGCGCAGGTGCCGCGCCGTGGTCGAGGAGGAGTACCCCGGCCGGGTCCTGCTCGCCGAGGCCAACCAGTGGCCCGACGACGTGGTGGACTACTACGGCGAGCCCGAGGTGGGCGACGAGTGCCACATGGCGTTCCACTTCCCGCTCATGCCGCGGATCTTCATGGCCGTGCGGCGGCAGTCCCGCTTCCCCGTCACCGAGATCCTCGCCCACACCCCCGACATCCCGTCCTCGGCGCAGTGGGCGATCTTCCTGCGCAACCACGACGAGCTCACGCTCGAGATGGTCACCGACGAGGAACGCGACTACATGTACGCGGAGTACGCCAAGGACCCTCGGATGAAGGCCAACATCGGCATCCGCCGGCGCCTGGCCCCCCTGCTCGACGGCGACACCAACCAGCTCGAGCTGTTCACCGCGCTGCTGCTCAGCCTGCCCGGCTCGCCGATGCTCTACTACGGCGACGAGATCGGGATGGGCGACAACATCTGGCTCGGCGACCGCGACGCCGTCCGCACGCCGATGCAGTGGAGCCCCGACCGCAACGCCGGCTTCTCCCGCTGCGACCCGGGCCGGCTCTACCTGCCGGTCATCATGGACCCGCAGTACGGCTACCAGGGCGTCAACGTGGAGGCGCAGATGAACTCCACCGCGAGCCTCCTGCACTGGACCCGGCGGATGATCCACGTCCGCAAGGGCCACCACGCGTTCGGCCTGGGCGAGTTCGTCGACCTCGGCGGCTCCAACCCGTCGATCCTGTCCTACCTGCGCACGCTCGAGGGCGCCGACGGCGAGCCCGACGTCATCCTCTGCGTCAACAACCTGTCCCGGTTCCCGCAGGCCGTGCGGCTGGACCTGGCCGAGTTCGCCGGCCGCCAGCCGTACGAGCTCACCGGCGGGGTGCCGTTCCCCGAGATCGACGCCGACCCCTACCAGCTCACGCTGCCCGGGTACGGCTTCTACTGGCTCGAACTGCGCAGCCCGGAGGAGGGTCCGTGAGTATCGCCCCCATCGACGACGCCACCCTGGCCCGACTGCTCACGGACTGGCTGCCCGAGCAGCGCTGGTTCGCCGGCAAGGGACTCGAGCTCAGCGGCGTGCGGGTCGCCCGGCGCGCCGTGATGCTGGACGATCCGGAGGTGCTGGTCGAGCACCTGCTCGTCGATCTCGAGGTGGACGGTCGGCCACAGCGCTATCAGGTGCCCATCGCCACCGCGCCGGAGCTGCCGGGCGACCGGCGCGCGTTCCCGCTGACCCCCGAGGGCGCCTCCCCCGTCGTCTACGACGGACTGCGTGACCCGCGCGGGACCGAGTCACTGTTGCGGCACCTGGGTGAGCAGGCCCAGGTCGGGGGCCTGCGCTTCCGCCTCGTCGCCGACGCGCCCGTGCCCGAACCCACGGGGGGGCGACTGCTCGAGGGCGAGCAGTCCAACTCCTCCCTGGTGTTCGGCGACGACCTCATGGTCAAGCTGTTCCGCCTCGTCCAGCCGGGCGTCAACCCGGACGTGGAGCTCCACGCCGCGCTGGCCGACCGGGACTGCCCGGCCGTGGCGGCGCTGCGGGGGTGGGTGGAACTGGACGACGGCGAGGTGGGCGACACCGGAGCCGGGCCCACGACCCTGGCGATGGCCCAGGAGTTCATGGCGGGCGCGGCCGACGGGTGGGCGATGGCCACGGCGAGCGTGCGGGACCTGTTCGCCGAGGCCGACCTCCTGGCCGAGGAGGTGGGCACAGACTTCGCCGACGAGGCCTGCCGGCTCGGCGCGGCCGTGGCGCAGGTACACGAGGACCTGGCGGCCGCGACCGGGGTGACGACCCGCGACGGGACCGACCTCGTGGCGTCGATGCGGGCGCGGCTGGACGCGGCGGTGGCCGAGGTGCCGGCGCTGGCGGAGTTCGCGGACGCCGCGCGCGCGGTGTTCGACGAGGTCGCCGGCTCCGGCCCGGTGCGGGTCCACCGCATCCACGGCGACCTGCACCTCGGCCAGACCCTGCGCGCGCCGGACCGCTGGATCGTCATCGACTTCGAGGGTGAGCCGGCCGCACCGCTGGCCGAGCGCCGGGTCCCGGACTCGCCGGCGCGGGACGTGGCGGGAATCCTGCGCAGTCTCGACTACGCGGCCCAGCACACGCTCGTCGGCGTGGAGGACCGGCAGTTGCGCTTCCGGGCCCGCGAGTGGCGTGACCGCAACGTCGACGCTTTCTGCTCGGGGTACGCCGAGGTCAGCGACGTCGATCCCCGCGACTCCGGGGCTCTCCTGCGGGCGTACACGCTGGACAAGGCCCTGTATGAGGTGGTCTACGAGTCACGGAACCGGCCCGGGTGGGTCCCGGTACCGATGGGCGCGGTGGAGCGGCTCCTCTCCGCCGGCTGACCGGCTCCGCACTCCGCGAGACACGACGCGCGCTCCCCGCGACGCACCGCGGCCGGGCCCGCTGGTGTGGACCCGGCCGGGGGCTGTCAGTTCTCGTGCGTCACTGCTCGGACGTCACTGATCGCGCGTCACTGGGTGGAGATCTGCTCCTTGGCCCACTTGTAGTCGGCTTTGCCCGCGGGCGAGCGGCGGATCTCGGGCACGACGACGATCACCTTGGGCACTTTGTAGTTGGCCAGGGACTCACGCAGGAATGCGGAGAGTTCCTCCGGCTCGGCCGACGTGCCCTCGCGGAAGGACACGACTGCGGCGACCTTCTGTCCGAAGCGCGGGTCGGGGGCGCCGGCGACCAGCGCGTCGTGCACGGCCGGGTGGGCCTTGAGCGCCTGCTCGACCTCTTCGGGGAAGACCTTCTCGCCGCCCGTGTTGATGCAGCCCGAGCCGCGGCCCAGGAACACGATGGAGCCGTCCTCGCGGATCCGGCCCATGTCGCCGAGCACCGCGACCCGCTGACCGTCGACCACGGGGAAGGTCTTGGCGGTCTTCTCCGGGTCGTTCCAGTAGCCGAGCGGGACGTGACCGCGGCGCACGATGTAGCCCACCACGTCTGATCCGGGGGCGACCGGCTGGTTGGACTCGTCGATCAGCCCGAGGCGCGGGGTCGGCGCCAGGACCATCTCGCCGTCCTCGTTGAGGTTGAGCTCGCCGTCGTTGCCGGTCTCGGAGGCGCCGAAGTTGTCGCGGATGATGACGTTCGGGAACTCCTCGTGCAGGCGGTCACGCGAAGACTTGGACCAGATGCCGCCGCCGGAGGCGACCATGAACATCGAGCTGAAGTCCTTGGTTTTCTTGGCGTCGAGCAGGGCGTCGGTGATCGGCACGGCCATGCCGTCGCCGACGAACATCAACAGGCCAGCCTTGTGCTCGGCGGTCGCGTCCACGATGACCTCCGGGTCGAAGTCGCGGAACAGGATCAGGTGGCCGCCCATGTTCACGAAGGTCAGCAGCGTGAACAGTCCGGCGCCGTGCATGAGCGGGGCGGAGATGACGACGCGGAAGCCGCCGTCTGGCGAGACGTTGTCCGCGACCTCCTGCGGGCTGTGCCGCTTGTCGCCGTAGGGGTTACCGCCGGACAGGCACGCGTAGTAGTAGTCCGACATCTCCCACTGGACGCCCTTGGGGAACCCGGTCGTGCCGCCGGTGTAGACGATCCAGTGGTCGTCACCGCGGGCCGGTTCGAAATCGCGCTCCGACGACTGCTCCGGCAGCTCGGCGTCGACGTCGACCAGGGTGAGACCGGCGGCCGCACACGCGTCCACGAGGACCTGAGGCGTCCCGCCGACGGCGAGAACCGTGCGCGTGCTGGTCAGCTGCGGCACAGCGGCGGCCATCGTCTCGGCGAACTCGGCGTCCACCATCACGGCGACCGACTGCGAGTCGTTGAACAGGTAGACGAGCTCGGCCGGGGTGTAGCGGTAGTTGACGTTGATCCCGGCCACTCGGATCTTCATGGACGCCACGATGGCGGCCATGTGCTCGGCGCTGTTCTTCATGTACAGCGCGACGTGACTGAGCGGTTCCGCGCCGTAGGCCTTGAGGAGGTGACCCATCCGGTTGGCGAGCTCGTCGATCTGCCGGTACGTGTAGTCGACACCGTCCATGGTGAGCAGCAGGTTGTCCGGGATCTTGTCGACCACGGCCTCGAACACGGCGGCTTCGTTCATGTCCGGGTTGGTTCCGGCGAGGGGATCGGTGGACTGATCGGCAACTGCGTCGGTCATCGGGGCAGGTCCTTAAGAGCGGCGGGTGTGTGTCTGATCTCACATTGTGGCCTGAACTTGTTCTCATGTCCAGACCGGGTCCTGAGCAGCGACAATCGGACATTACTGCAACCAGTTCTACCTGGCGACATACCTCCGGGCATGGTTACGGGTGACCACCGTCGGTCGAGCGTCTACATTGCGCACATGAGCGGATCACGGTCCCGACATCCCGGCCCGCCGTACGACGGTGGCCTCCGACTGCCACGCTCGACCGGGTCCGGCGAGGTCCCCCAGGACGGCCGCCGTTCGTCCGACCGCGAGGCCGACCGGCCGTCCCGGCGGGGGCCCGTCCTCCAGGGCCCGGCCGAGCAGGGGACGCTGCGCTCGCGGAGCCTCGCCGAGGCGTTGCGCCTGTTCGTGCGCCCCGCCCTGGACCGGATGCCCGCGACCGACGCCTCGCTCGGGCGGCTGCGGACCCTCACCTCGGGAACGGGCCGCGCCGCCGCGCTGGAGAGCACCAACGACTGGTCGTCGGACGGGCCGGTGCCCGGCCTGTGGGTGGGCCGCAAGCGGTTCTTCGACTCCGACAAGGTGATCTACCACGTCCACGGCGGCGGCTTCACGTTCGGATCCCCGTGGTCACATAAGGCGCTCGCGTCCCGGATCGCCAGCGAGACCGGCATTCCGGTCTTCCTGCCGGATTACCGGCTCGCGCCCGAGCATCCGCACCCGGCGGCCACCGAGGACACTATCGCCGGCTGGGAGTGGCTGATCGAGATGGGGTTCCCGGCCGAGAACATCGTGGTCGCCGGCGACTCGGCCGGGGGCAACCTGGCCCTGCAGCTGGTAGCCCACCTCGAGAGGACGCGGGCGCCGATGCCGGCGGGCGTCGTGCTGCTCTCCCCCTGGGTCGACCTGGACTTCACGGACATGACCGAGCGGGACCGGGCGCGCAAGGACCCGTTCCTCGCCCTGGGGCTCGCCGAACTGTGCCGACGCCAGTACGCGCCCGGGGTGGACCCGGACGATCCGGCCATCTCCCCGATCAACTACGAGCCGTCCCCGGACTGGCCGCCGTTCCTCATCCAGGCCGGCGGCCAGGAGATCTTCCGGGGCGGGATCGAGCGGATGGCGGAGAACTTCGCCGAGCACGGCGTGCGCCACGAGTTCCAGCTCTGGCCGGACCAGTTCCACGTGTTCCAGGTCTTCCATCCGCTCGTCCCGGAGGCTCGGGTCGCGGTCCGCGACATCGGGTCGTTCGTCCGGGGGTGCCTGCGCCGCTGAGCCGGCGGCGCGGGCGCGCGTCGGGCCACGTCCGGCGTGCGCGGACGCGTGTCAGGCGTGCGCGGACACGGCCTTCCGGGACGCGCGCAGCAGCAGGTCCTTGGGCAGTTCGCGAACCCGTCGCGGCGTCCTGCGGTACAGGCGTGCCCCCACGGCCATCAGCGTGCTGAACCGGCGCTCGTCGACCGGGCTCTAGGCGAAGCCGTACGCGTCCCGCAGCTGCGCGGGCAGCAACCCGATGGTGAGGAAGCGCATGAGGCGGAAGACCGGGCGGGCCGGCAGGGGGTGCCCGGACGGGTCGAGCAGCCTGGCCCCGTACTCACGCACCCGCTCGTCGATCTCGATCCCGTCCAGGGTCCGCGCCACGTAGGCGTCGTAGGCCGCCCGGTCGGCCGGCCAGTCCTCCGGCGGGACCTGCAGCGAGGTGCCGTAGGTCTGGAACTCGCGGTAGAGCCGCTCGGCGGCCTCGTCGTCGAGTGGACCGAACATGCGCTGCCACATGTCCCGCCCGCCGTAGTACATGCACCCGGCCACCCAGAGCTGCAGCCCGGGGTCGAAGGCCGAGTACTCGACCGGATCCCGTAGCGCCCGGCTGTGGTCGGCGACGCCGTGCCCGACCGGCTGCAGGGCGATCTCCATGAGGAACCGCCTGGGCGCCCCGGCCAGGAACGCGGCGTCGCCCACGACGTCGTGGAGCGTCGGGCCGCGGACGGCATCGTCGGCGAGGCGACAGGCGAGGGTCATGCACCCACCCTAACGCCGATCACATATATGTGATGTGACTTCCGGTGAACCGGGTCAGACGGTGAGGACCAGTCCCGAGGTGGGCACGCCGGTCCCTGCGGTGACGACGAGCTTCTCGGCGCCGGCGACCTGGTTGACCGACTCCCCGCGGAGCTGACGCACGCCCTCGGCGATGCCGTTCATACCGTGGATGTACGCCTCGCCGAGCTGGCCGCCGTGGGTGTTGAGCGGCAACCGGCCGCCCACCTCGAGGGCGCCGTGCTCGCGGACGAAGTCCTTGGCCTCGCCGCGCCCGCAGAAGCCGAGCTCCTCGAGCTGCATGAGCACGTACGGCGTGAAGTGGTCGTACAGCACCGCCATGTCCATGTCCTCGGGCCGCAGGCCGGACTGGGACCACAGCTGGTCGCCGACGATCCCCATCTCGGGCAGCCCCGCGAGCTCGGGGCGATAGTACGAGGTCATGATGTACTGGTCCGGCCCGGAACCCGAGGCCGCGGCCGCGATCGAGACCGGCGTGTGCGGCAGGTCGCGGGCCCGCTCGGGCGTGGTCACCACGATCGCCTGGCCGCCGTCCGACTCCTGGCAGCAGTCCAGCAGGTGCAGGGGCTCGGCGATGTAGCGCGAGGCCTGGTGCTCCTCCAGCGTGATGGGCTTGCCGTGGAAGAACGCCGCCGGGTTGGCCGCGGCGTGCTTGCGGTCCACCACCGCGACACGGCCGAAGTCCTCGCTCGTCGCGCCGTACTCGTGCATGTAGCGCTGCGCGACCATCGCGACGAACCCGGCCGGGGTGGACAGGCCGTGCGGATAGGAGAACGCGTTGTCCGTGCCCGAGGAGTTCACCTGGTGCACGAGCGCCGAGTTGACCTGCCCGAAGCGCATCCCCGAGCGCTCGTTGAACGCGCGGTAGCAGACCACGACCTCCGCCACGCCGGTCGCCACGGCCATCGCCGCCTGCTGGACCGTCGCACACGCCGCGCCGCCGCCGTAGTGGATGCGGGAGAAGAAGTTGAGGCTGCCGATCCCGGCGGCGCGGGCGACGGCGACCTCGGTGTTGGTGTCCATCGTGAACGACACCAGGCCGTCGACGTCTGACGGCTGCAGTCCGGCGTCGGCCACCGCCGCGCGGACGGCCTCGGCGGCCAGACGGAGCTCGGACCTGCCGGAGTCCTTGGAGAAATCGGTCGCGCCGATGCCGACGATCGACGCCTTGTCCGCGAGGGAGCTCACTGCGGGTCTCCGTTCATGTAGAGGGTCGCGGTCGAGGTGACGTGCGCGCCCAGCGAGTCCGTGCCGACGATCTTCAGCGTGACCAGCCCGTCGTCGTCGATCCCCGTGACCTCACCCGTGAGGGTGAGGGAGTCGTACGCGTACCAGGGCACGCCGAGGCGCAGCTTGATCGACGTGATGCGGGCCCGCTGGCCCGCCCAGTCGGTGACGAACCGCTGCACGAGACCGGTGTCGGTGAGGATGTTGACGAAGATGTCGTTCGAGCCCTTGGCGTGGGCCAGGTCGCGGTCGTGGTGGACGTCCTGGAAGTCCCGCGTCGCCAGGGCGGAGGCCACGATGAACGTCGGCGTCCCCTCGATGGTCAGCTCGGGCAGCCGGTCCCCCACTCGCGCGGCGGGCGGCTCGGCGGGGCAGATCACGTCGGTCACTGCACTGTTCTCGCTCACTTGACGGCCCCTTCCCGGGCCTCGGGCATCTGACGGTCCACCGTGGGCGCGCCGGCCGGTCGCCAGGCGTACAGCGTCCACGGATCGGTGCCGAAGGCCGCGTCCTCGGACTCGTCACCCGGCATGTCGAGGAACTCCACCTCGACGTCCATACCGATGCGGACCTCGGCGGGGTCGACGTCGCGCAGCTCGCCGAGCATGCGCACGCCCTCCTCCAGCTCCACCAGCGCGATGACGAAGGGGAATTTCGTGCGGCCCGGAACCCGTGGCGCGTGGTGGACCACGAAGCTGTACACGGTGCCGCGGCCGGAGGACACGACGTAGTCGGTCTGCTCGGACTTGTCCTTCCACAGCGCCGGCACGGGCGGGTGCTGCAGTGAGCCGTCCTCGCGCTTCTGGATGCGCAGCTCGTGGGCGGCGACGCCGTCCCAGAAGAACTGCGTGTCGTGCGAGACCGACGGGCGCAGGACCTTGCCCACCACCAGGTCGTCGGTCGCCGAGCCGGAGCTGGCGACGATCCGCTCCTCCGATGCGGCCGGCTCGGCGGTCCTGGCCGGCGGGCGGAACTTGAGGATCCGGAAGTCCATCTCGGCCACGACCTCGTCGCCGACGCGCCAGTAGTTGCGGGTGGTGAAGAACCAGCCCTCGCCCAGGCCCGTGGTCTTGGGGCCCACCACGTCGACGAGGACCGACTGGATGGTCACCTCCTCGCCCGGGCGGGTGTACCGGTGGTAGGTGGAGTCGCAGTTGGTCGCGACGACCGAGGTGAAGCCCTCGGCGTCGAGGATGTCGGTCATGCGGCCCAGCGGGTCGTCGGCCTCGCGGGTCTTGCCGAGCCCGCGCATGGTCCACACCTGCGCCATCGCGGGCGGGGCGACGAGTCCGCCGTGGCCGGCCGCGACGGCCGCCTCCTCGGACTCGTAGATCGGGTTGGTGTCGCCGATCGCCTCGGTCCAGTTGCGGATCATCGGCAGGTTGATGGGGTCGCGACCCGCGCGGCGGGCGCTTCCGCCGGAGGCCTTGACCTCGTCGGCCGCGGCGAGGATGCGCGAGGTGCGCTCGTCGGTCACTGTGTCGTTGAACACCGTGTCGTCACTCATGGGTGCCTTCTCGTCGGGGTGGGATGCGCAGCGGGCCGCGCTGTCGGGACGGGGCCGGCGTCAGCGCGCCGTGCGGGGCATGCCGAGGCCGCCCATGCAGACCAGCTCACGCATGACCTCGTTGACGCCGCCGCCGAAGGTGATCACGACGTTGCGCTTGTTCATCATGTCGAACCAGCGCTGCAGCGCCGCCGTGTCGGGATCGGTGAGGTCGCCGAAGCGGCCGAGCAGTTCCTCGACGATCCGGCCGACGTGCTGGATCTTCTCCGTGGAGAACACCTTCGACGCGGCGGAGTCGCCCATCGACGGGTTGTCGCCCGTCGAGGAGACCTGCCAGTTGAGCAGCTCGTTGAGCCGGACGATCGCGAAGATCTCCGCGAGGCCACGCCGCACCTCGGGCCGGTCCAGG
Source organism: Dietzia massiliensis (assembly GCF_018390595.1). Taxonomy (GTDB): domain Bacteria; phylum Actinomycetota; class Actinomycetes; order Mycobacteriales; family Mycobacteriaceae; genus Dietzia; species Dietzia massiliensis. Next base: position 837 of record NZ_JAHBAV010000005.1, on the reverse strand, counting down.
TGGCGCACGCCGTCGGCGCCGGTGCCGCGGGCCCAGGCGGCGAGCTCGTCGTAGTACCCGCCCGGCCGGCCCGACGGGGCGAGCATGACGCGCTCGTGGTTGAGCTGCGTGGTGAGCATCTTCCAGCCGCCGTCGACCTCGCCCACGACCATGTCCGCCGGGACGCGCACGTCCGAGTAGTAGGTCGCGTTGACGTGGTGGGCGCCGTCGCAGGTGATGATCGGCGTGAACGAGAAGCCGGGGTCGGTGGTGTCCACGATGAAGATCGTCAGCCCGCGGTGCCGGGAATCGGGGGTGCCGGTGCGGGCGGCGAGCCAGATGTAGTCGGCGTGGTGCCCGCCGGTGGTCCACATCTTCTGCCCGTTGATGATCCAGTCGCCGGTCGCCTCGTCCCTGCGCGCCGTGGTGCGCAACGCGGCGAGGTCGGTGCCGGCGTCGGGCTCGGAGTACCCGATCGCGAAGTGGATCGTCCCGTCGAGGATCCCCGGGAGGAACTTCTCCTTCTGCTTCTCGGTGCCGTACTTCTGCAGAGTCGGGCCGACGGTCTGCAGCGTCACCGAGGGCAGCGGCACGTCGGCGCGGGTGGCCTCGTTGGTGAAGATCTGCTGCTCGATGTGGCCGAAGCCCTTGCCGCCGTACTCGGTGGGCCAGCCCACGCCCAGCCAGCCGTCGCGGCCCATCCGCTTGATGATCTCCGCGTAGGTGTCGCCGTGACGCGTGGTCGCGATGTCCGCGGCCTCCTCCGGCGAGATGAGGGTGGAGAAGTACTCGCGCAGCTCGGCCTGCAGCGCGCGCTGCTCGGCGGTGAGGTCGATGAACGCGCCCTCGGCGTCGGCG
>NZ_JAHBAV010000059.1 GCF_018390595.1 Dietzia massiliensis | reverse complement strand
CATGACGGACTGGGCCTGCGCGGCGGGGGCGGCGGCACCCGATCCGCCGCCGGAGGACTTGCCGGCCTCGTCGGCGGCCTTGCGCGCCTTCTCGAGGTCGCGGGTCAACTCCTCGACCCGCTGCCGGAGATCTTCGTTGTCCGAGACGAGTTCCGCGAGCTCCGTCTCGACCAGGTCCAGGAACTGGTCGACTTCGTCCTCGTTGTAGCCACGCTTGCCGATCGGTGGCTTGGAGAACGCGACGTTGTGCACATCGGCTGGTGTCAACGGCATGGGATACCCCTCGTGGTCGTCTCGGGTGCCGGTCCGGCGTTCTCGCACCGGACCCACGACTTCATTACTACCTTAACGGTGGCCAATCTAGTCACAACCGGCCCGCGCGTCACCAGCGGCCGTGGTCCGGGACGGTGAGCCGGGGCCGCCCTGCCGGCCGCCGCGCGGCCCGGTCGGTCTAGATGAAGGCCAGGATGACGACCCGCAGCACCATGAGGATGATGAAGAGGACCAGGACCGACAGGTCCAGGGAGACCTGACCCAGGCGGACCGGCTTGATGACCTTCCGCAGCGCCTTGACCGGCGGGTCCGTGATGGTGAACAGCCATTCCAGCACCACCGCGAGGACACCCTTCGGGGTCCAGCTGCGGGAGAACGAGGCGATCATCTCCACCACGATCCGGCCCAGCAACAGGAACCAGAAGACCTCGATCACGTAATAGAGGACCAGCAGAATCAACGTCACGCTTCAACCCTACTGTCCCGGGCCGTCGCGGCGCCCGAGGGCACCCTATGCCCGCCGACGGGCCGGCCGGTCAGCGGCGGAAGGCGCCGTTGACGGCGTCGCGGACCTCGGCCTCGGTGAGGTCCATGCCGGCGGGCTGCAGGAGGAAGGTGCGCTCGCGGTCGGCGACCTTCTCCATGCGGCCGTCGAGGCCGAAGACGAGGCCGGCGGCGAAGTCGACCATGCGTCGGGCGTCGCCGGACGCCATCGTGGACAGGTCCAGGACGACCGCGCGTCCGGCGCGGAAGTGCTCGCCGAGGCTCTTGCCGTCACCGAAGCCGCGGGGCCGCTCGACGACGGTCTCGGGCACGGTGACGAGCCCGTCCTCGACGAAGTCCTCCTCCGGCGCGAGGGCGACGGCACCGCGGGTGGCGGGCACACCGCGGAGGTTGGCGCGCGCGCCGGCCTCGGCCGCGTGGTAGCGGCGGGGGCGCGGAGCCGGCTCCTCGACGGGCGCACGGCGGGCGGCGGCACGCTCGTCGACGGGGTCGAGGTCGGCGACGCGGGAGCGGGGCGCGGGCTCGTCGAGGTACCGGTCGGCGGCGTAGCCGTAGTCGTCCCGGCGGTCGCGGGCGACCGGACCGAGGTCGTCCGTGTCGTGCATTCCGCGACCGACGCGCGCGTCGTGGTGGACGGGGCGGTCGTAGTCGTCCAGGTACTCGTCCTCGTACGCCGCGACGGGCGCCATTCCGAAGTACTCCTTGAACCGGGCGATTGCGCTCATCTTCCGGGACCTTCCTGGTAACGGGGTCGTCGCGGGCGTGTGTTCTTCGCGGGCGGGTGTCCCGCGAGGCTGGATCTCAAACTACTGGTCGGGGGCCGAGGATCGCCGTTCCGACACGCACGCAGGTGGAACCTGCCGCGATCGCCTCCTCGATGTCCCCGGACATGCCCGCGGAGAACTCGACGGCGTCGGGGTGCCGGCGCCGCAGGTCGGCGGCGACGTCGGCGGCGTCGGCGAAGTGGGCGGCGGGATCGCCGGAGAGCGGGGGCACCACCATGAGGCCGGCCAGACGGAGGTGCCCGAGTCCGGCGACGTGATCGGCGAGGGCCGGCAGGTCCTCGCGGGTGACCCCACCGCGCGAGGTGTCGCCATCGAGGCTCAGCTGGAGCAGGACGGGCAGGGGCGTGACGCCGTCGCGCTCGTCGGCGGCGCGGGCGCGGCCGCGCTCGAGCCCGTTCGCGACCTTCACGGAGTCCACCGAGTGGACCCGGTCGGCCCACCCGGCCACGGCGGCGGCCTTGTTGGACTGGATGTGCCCGACCATGTTCCACCGCACGGACGCCGCCAGCTCGGCGTCGGCGGCGGTCAGGTCGTCGACCTTGGCCGCCGCCTCCTGCACCCGGTTCTCGCCGACGTCGCGCACCCCGAGGCGGGCGAGGTGGACGACGTCGGTGACGGGATGGAACTTGGTGACGACGACGAGGTCGACCTCGTCGGTCCGGCCCGCCGCCGCCCGCGCCGCGTCCATGCGTTCGCGGGTCTCGGCCAGCCGCGCGGCGAGTTCTGTGGCCCTGGTGTCGGTCATGTCCGCCCTTTCGTCTCCCGGTCCGGCGGGTCGGCCGGCCCGGCCTGCTACACCTGCCGCCAGATCACGCTGGCCTGGCGCCCGGTCCGCCCCTGTCGACGATAGGAGAACAGGGACTGCTCGGCGATCGTGCAGCGGGGGTCGGAGTCGACGCGCGTCACGCCCAGCCCGGCGAGCTGGCGGGTGATGCCCTTGCGCAGGTCGACGCCCGCCGTTCCGGCGACGGTCCGGGTGCGACTGCCGGGCAGAGCCGCCTCGACCTCGTCGGCCAGGTCGTCGGGCAGCTCGTAGTGCTCCCCGGCCGCCGCCGGGCCGAGGAGCACCGTGATCCGCTCCGGACGCGCCCCGAGCGAGGTCATGGCGCCGATGAGGTCGGGGACGATCCCGCCGACCGCGCCGACGCGTCCGGCGTGCACGGCCCCGATCACGCCGGCCTGCTCGTCCGCGGCGAGCACCGGGACACAGTCGGCGGTGAGCACCGCCAGCGCGAGGCCGGGCCGGTCGATCACGAGTCCGTCCGTGGCGGGGACGGGCCCGCCGGTCGGCCTGGTGACGCGGGCGATCCGGGTGCCGTGGACCTGGTCCATCCACACGATGTCGGTCGCGGGCAGGCCGAGTCGGCGGGCCAGCCGCGCGCGGTTGGCGGCCACGGCGGCGGGGGCGTCACCGACGTGGTCGCCGAGGTTGAACGAGTCGAAGTCTCCGGTCGACGCGCCACCGCGGCGGTCGGTGACCACCCGGCGGACGCGCCCCGTCCCGTTGGGCGTCACGGTGCGCCGTGTCAGTGCCGCATGAAGGGCGGGACGTCGATGTCGTCGTCCTCGTCGCGGCGACGGGACGACGACGAGGACGTGCCCGCCGAGCTCGCGGACGACCCGCCGGAGCCCGGGTAGGCCGACTCCTCGCGACCGCGACCGCCGAGGGGCGTCGATCCGAGCTCCGAGGCCCCGCCGGTGTCGCCGGAGGCGCCGGGGACCGACTCGTCGTCGTCGAGGTGGTGGCGGCCGCGGCGAGGCTGGGCCGCTCCGGCCGTGACCGGTCGGGACCCGCCCTCGAACCCGGCGGCGATGACGGTCACGCGGACCTCGTCGCCGAGGGAGTCGTCGACGACCGTGCCGAAGATGATGTTGGCGTCGGGGTGCGCCTCCTCCTGCACGAGGGAGGCGGCCTCGTTGATCTCGAACAGGCCCAGGTCGCTGCCACCGGCGATGGACATGAGCACGCCCTTGGCGCCCTCCATCGTGGTCTCGAGCAGCGGCGAGTTGATGGCGGCCTCAGCGGCCTTGAACGCGCGGCCCTCCCCGCGGGAGGAGCCGATGCCCATGAGCGCGCTGCCGGCGCCGGACATGACGCCCTTGACGTCGGCGAAGTCGACGTTGATGACGCCGGGCGTGGTGATGAGGTCGGTGATGCCCTGCACGCCGTTGAGCAGCACCTCGTCGGCGGTCTTGAACGCCTCCATCATCGACACCCCCGCGTCGCCCAGCTGCAGGAGGCGGTCGTTGGGGATCACGATGAGCGTGTCGCAGGCCTCGCGCAGGGCGTCGATGCCGGCGTCGGCCTGGCCGCCGCGGCGCTTGCCCTCGAACGAGAACGGGCGCGTGACCACGCCCACGGTGAGAGCGCCGAGCTTGCGGGCGATGGCCGCCACGACGGGCGCGCCGCCGGTGCCGGTGCCGCCGCCCTCGCCGGCGGTGACGAAGACCATGTCGGCGCCCTTGAGCACCTCCTCGATCTCGTCCTTGTGGTCCTCGGCGGCCTTACGGCCAACCTCGGGGTCGGCGCCCGCGCCGAGCCCGCGGGTGAGCTCGCGGCCCACGTCGAGTTTGACGTCGGCGTCGGACATGAGGAGGGCCTGCGCGTCGGTGTTCACGGCGATGAACTCGACGCCCTTGAGCCCCTCGTCGATCATCCGGTTGACCGCGTTCACGCCGCCGCCGCCGATGCCGACGACCTTGATGACTGCGAGGTAGTTGTGAGGTGAGCTCATCGAGGCCCGGCCTTCCTATGGGGGTGTCGTGCTCGGTTGCGTGCTGTCTCGACGAAACGTTCCATGAACCCTGAAGTCTCACCCTCTAGTTGAGGGTTAAACTTGCTGGTCAGAGGTGGTTTCGGCCGTCGGAACACCACGGTAGGGCTACCGGCCCCGCGCGTCCACGAGGCTCGCGGGCGTGTCGTGCGTACCGGGCCGTTGGCCGTGCTCCGCCGGGGTGCGGACATGGCGCCGGCGGGGCCCTAGCGGGACGTCGGCAGGGCCGGGTTGGACACGTTCCAGATCTGTCCCGGCTGCTCGAGCACCATCTGCAACGCCACGGCCTTCTCCCGGTCGCGGTCGGCCGCTCCCCACTCGACGATCCGCCCGTCGGCGAGGGTGAGCACGATCGACGCACGGGTGTCGACCTCCACGGCGGTGATCTCCTGACCGGCCGTGCCCCGCACCTCGGCGAAGACCGTCGCCAGGTCGCGCACGACCGCCGGCAGCTCGTCGCGGGCGTCCTCCCCCACCGTGAGCACCGGCGTCCCGGGCGGGACCTCCCCCGGGCCGAAGTCGATGCCCTGGGCGTCCACGAGATGCTGCTCGCCGTCGACCTCCACCACCACGAGTGCGGTGCGCTCGACGAGCTCGATCCGCAGCCCGGACGGGTAGTCCCGCTTGACCGTCACCAGATCCACACGCGGGATGCCCGCCACCCGCCGGGCGACCGCGTGGGTGTCGACCTGGAGCAGCGGCGTTCCCGGCGCGACCGCCGCGCGCTCGGTGACGACCTCCGCGGGGATCGTCCGGGTGCCGTCGACGCTCACCTCACGGACGGCGAACACCGGCAGGAAATACAGCGCGATGTAGCCGAGCAGCACCACGACCAACGCGATGCCGAGCCCGGCGTAGATCCGGTTGGTCCGCCGGCGGCGGCGCCGCAGGCGTGCGCGCACGGCCGGGTCGGAGTGACGGACCCGCTCGTCGGAGCGGCGCAGGTCGGCCGCGGCGCGTCGGCGATCGGGGTCGTCGGTCGGCGGGGTGTCCCCCGCCGGCACCTCGGTGGACGCCTCGGTGGGCGGTGGCCCGGGGTCGGGCCCCGGTCGCTCCGCGGCGGGGTCGACGTCCGGCGCACCGGGCGCACGCTCGGTGGCCGGCCCGCCGGGGGCGTCGCGGTCACCGACGATGCCGCGCTCCTCGGGCGTGCCATGGCCGTCGCCGTCGTCACGATCGTCGCGGTCATCGCGGTGGCGGGGATCGCCGGGCTCGTCGGTCACCGCGCGGCCCTCCTCACGGTTCCCCGCCGGCGACGATCCGCGGGCCGAGAGTGGTGATGTCGCCGGCACCGAGGGTGAACACTACGTCGCCGGGCCGCAGGATCCCGGTGACCGTCGTCAGCGCGCTGTCGAGGTCGGGCACGTGGTGGACGGCCGCGGTGACGTTCCGGGCGATCAGCCCGCCGTCGACGCCGGGCTCGGGTCGCTCGCGCGCGCCGTAGACGTCGAGAACCACCACCTCGTCGGCGAGCGACAGTGCGCGGCCGAACTCCTCGGCGAAGATCCTGGTGCGCGAGTACAGGTGGGGCTGGAAGACGGCGACGAGCCGCCCCCCGTCCGCCTCGACGATCTCCCTCGCGGCGCCGAGCACCGCGGCGACCTCCGTGGGGTGGTGGGCGTAGTCGTCGTAGACGCGCGCCCGCCCGCCGCCGACCACGGCCTCGCCCTTGGGCTCGAAGCGTCGTCCGACGCCGCCGAACCCGGACAGGCCGGCGAGGAACCCGTCCGCGTCGAAGCCGCCCGACACGGCCACCTCGCGGGCGGCGAGCAGGGCGGCGAGGGCGTTGAGCGCCATGTGCTCGCCCGGGGTGCCCACGTGCAGCTCGCCGTGCGACGCGCCGTCGAGGGAGAGCCGGGCCCGCGTGCCGTCGGAGTCGACGGTGATCCCCGCGAGCTCCCCTGCCACCGGCAGGTCGGTCGTCGGCCCGTCGGCGGTGCGGTACCCCACCACGCGGACGCCGGCGGCCGCGGCCCGACGCGCGCGCTCGGCCGCGCCCTCGTCATCGACGCACACCACGAGCGCGCCGGTGTCGGGGATACGGGCGAGGAAGGTGTCGAAGACCTCGTAGTACGCCTCGGCGGTGCCGAAGTGGTCGAGGTGGTCGGGTTCGGCGTTGGTGAGGATCACGACGTCGGGCTCGTAGTGCACGAGGGAGCCGTCGGACTCGTCGGCCTCGGCCACGAACACGGGGTCGGCGCCGCCGCGAGCGTTGGTCCCGAACTGCAGGACGGTGCCGCCCACCGCGAAGGACGGGTCGGACCCGGCGGAGAGCATGCCCGCGATGAGCATCGAGGTGGTGGAGGTCTTGCCGTGGGTGCCGCACACCATGATCGAGCGGCCCGCCCGGGCGAGGTGCCCGAGGACCTGCGACCTGGTGACGACCGGGACGCCCGCGGCCCGCGCCGCGACGAGCTCGGGGTTGTCGGCGGGGATCGCCGCCTTGGACACCACGACGATCTGCGGGGGCGAGCCGAGGGCCTCGAGGGCGTCGGCGTCGTGGCCGACGCGCACGACGGCGCCGCGATCGGCCAGCGCGCGCAGGTCGGCCGAGTCGCGGGCGTCGCTGCCGGAGACCGCCACGCCGTGGTCGAGCAGGATCCGCGCGACGCCGGACATCCCCGCGCCGCCGATACCGATCATGTGGACGCGCTCGAGCGTGGCGGGCACGGAGTCGGTGCCGGGGGTGGTGCTGGTCAACGCGGGGCCTTTCCGGCGGCGTCCAGCGCGATGCGCGCCACGACCTCCGCCGCGTCTCGGGAGCCGCCGTGGACGGCGGCCTCGGACATCATCTGGAGCCGGTCGGGGTCCAGCGCGAGCGGCAGGACCTCCGAGCGGAGGTGGTCGGGCGTGAGGTCGGAGTCCTCCACGAGCAGGGCCGCGCCGCCGGCGACGAGGTCGCGGGCGTTGAGAGCCTGCTCGCCGTTGCCGTGGGGCAGAGGGACGAACACCGCGGGCAGCCCGACGGCGGACACCTCGGCGACGGTGATGGCACCCGACCGGCACAGGATGAGGTCAGCGGCGGCGTACGCCAGGTCCATGCGGTCGAGATACGGCACGGTCACGTACGGCGCGCCGCTGGGCGGTACGACCGGGGCGTCGTCGAGGTTCTTCGGACCGACCGCGTGTAGGACGCCCACGCCGGCGCGGGAGAACTCCTCGGCGACCGCCGCCATGGCGGTGTTGAGCGACCGCGCGCCCTGGGAGCCGCCCACGACGAGCAGGACGGGCCCGTCGGGGTCCAGCCCGAAGGTCGCGCGGGCCTGCGACCGCAGGGCCGCGCGGTCGAGGGTCGCGACGGCGCGGCGCACGGGGTTGCCCACGACGCGGGCGTCGAGCCCCGACCCGGTGACCGCGGCGAGGGTCGCGACGGCGAACCGCGCGCCGAGCTTGTTGGCGATCCCCGCGCGCGAGTTGGCCTCGTGGACGACGATCGGCACGCGGCGACGCGCGCCCCCGGACGCGGGTCGCAGCGGCGCCGCCGCGGCCAGGTACACGGGCACACACGCGTATCCGCCGAAGCCCACGACGACGTCCGCGTCCGTGCGTCGCAACACCTCGCGTGCCCCGCGCACGGCCCGGACGAGACGCCCGGGCAGGCGGAACAGGTCGCCGCCGACACTGCGCGGCAGCGGGACCGGATCGACCAGTTCGAGTGACACGCCCCGCTTGGGGACGAGGTCGGTCTCCAGGCCGCGCGGGGTGCCCACTGCGGTGACGCGTGCGGTCGGGTCGAGGGCGGTGACGGCCTCCCCCACCGCGAGCGCGGGCTCGATGTGGCCGGCGGTGCCGCCGCCGACCACGAGGACCGAGGGACCGCCTGTGGACGCCGCGCTCATCGCTCGCGTCCCCGGTGGATGGGGCTGGGCCGGCCGGCGCCGGGGCTCTGGCGGCCCCCTGCGTCGGGGGCCGGGCGGCGCGGCTGGCGGCGCTCGGCCTCGCGTCCGCGGACGGGCCGGGCGGTGCGGCCGGTCATCGCGGTCGCCCCGCGCCGACGTTCGCGGGCGGCGTCGGCCGGGATCGGCATGGTCTCGTACGCCGGCGGCCGCGGTCCGCCGCGCGGCGGACGCGGCACGGGGGCGGGCTGGGCCGTGCGCCGGGCGCCGGCGGCCCGGTCACGCGACGCGGGCCCGCCGGGGCGGGACTGCTGGCGGCGGGTGACGGGGTCGCCGTACCGCCGGGCGCCCTCGCTCGAGCGACCGGGCGCCGATGAGGCGGGGACGGGGCGCTCGGGCCGGTAGGGGCGCGGGTCGGGCAGGGAGAACCACCGGTGCCGACGGCGGTTCGGGGAGCTGAGGATCGCGGAGATGGCCTCGGGCTCGTGCCGGGCGCAGTTGGCGAGCAGGCCGAGCGAGGTGAGCGTGACGACCGCGGAGGTACCGCCGTTGGAGATGAGCGGCAGCTGCAGGCCGGTCACCGGCAGCAGGCCCACGACGTAACCGATGTTGATGAACGCCTGCAGGACGATTGTCGCGGAGATGGTGCCCGCTAGCAAGCGGCGGAACGGGTCCACCGAGCGCATGGCGATCCGCATGCCGACCCAGCCGAGGGTGAGGTAGAGCGAGACGACGACCGCGGCACCGAACCAACCGAGCTCCTCGCCGATGATGGCGAAGATGAAGTCGTTGGTGGCCTCCGGCAGGTAGAACCACTTGGCGCTCGACTGCCCCAGGCCGACGCCGAACAGTCCGCCGTCGGCCAGGGAGAGCATGCCCTGGTACGACTGGTACGCCGCGCCCTGGGGGTTGGAGAAGTCACCGCGGAACGTGTCGAGGTAGGTCCGGATCCGCTCGAAGCGGTAGGCGAACGCCACCGCGAGGACGCCGAAGACGACGACGCCGACGGCGATCACCCACGCGAAGTGCCGCGCGGGGTACCCGGAGAACCACAGGATGCAGAGGAAGGCGATGGTCACCGCGGTGGCCATGCCCAGGTCGGGGGCGACGACGACGAGGACCGCCACGATGAGGTACCCGACGACCGCCGGGAAGAGCAGGTCCAGCCAGTAGCCAGTCCGCACGCGCTTGGCGACCACGGACGACGCCCAGATGATGAGGGCGAACTTGGCGATCTCGGCGGGCTGGATCGAGAAGATGCCGAGGTCGATCCAGCCACGGGAGCCGTTGACCTCGGAGCCGATGCCGGGGATGAGCACCGCGACGAGCAGGCCGATGGACACGAGCAGCAGCGGGAACGCCGCGGCGCGCAGCAGCTCGATGCGCAGGCGCAGGGCCAGGACGAAGCCCATCCAGCCGATGAGCACGAACATCGCCTGGCGCAGGAAGATGTCGAACGGCGTGCCGCCGCCGGAGAACGCCAGCACGTTGGAGCTGGACAGCACCATGCCCAGGCCGATGACCGTGAGCAGGGCCGTGACCACCATGACCACGTGGTACGACGTCAGGGGTGCCCGGTTGATCGCGGCCAGTGGCGCGGCGATACGCCCGAGCAGGTCGGGCCGATCGGCCCGGTCGCCGCTCTCGGCCGCGTCGGATCCGCCGGCCGTGACGGCCCGGTCGTGAGGTGCCTTGTCTCGCAGTGCCATAGCCTCTACCTCCCGGCCACGCGGCCCACGGCGAGGACGAAGCTGCGCCCCCGGTGGCCGTAGTCGGTGAACATATCCATCGACGCGGCAGCCGGGGCGAGCAACACGGTGTCGCCTCCGGTGGCCATCCGCGCGGCCTCGGCGACCGCGCGGTCCATCGTCTGCTGCGGCTCGTCGGGACCCGCAGCGTCGTCATCGTCTCCCGAGGCCAGCTCCACGACGGGCACCGTCGGCGCGTGTCGTGCCAATGCCCCGGCGATCTGCCCGCGGTCGCGGCCGATGAGGACCACCCCGCGCAGGACATCGGCGACCTCGGCGACCAGTGGCTCGACGTCGGCGCCCTTGAGCAGTCCGCCGGCGATCCACACCATCGGCCCGCCCGCGAGCAGCGAGGTGCGGGCGGCGTGCGGATTGGTGGCCTTAGAGTCGTCGATGTAGGTGACCCCGTCGACGACTCCGACCGGTTCGGCGCGATGGGCGCCCACCGTGAACGAACGCAGGGCCGCGGCGACGTGCTCGGCCCGCGCGCCCACGGACATGGCCACGGCCGAGGCGGCGAGTGCGTCGAGGACGCCCGCGGGCCCGGCCGGGCGCACGTCCGCGGCCGGCATCAGCGCCACCTCGTCGTCGTCGTCACCACCGCCGATCCGCGCGGTGAGCACGCCGTCGACCACGCCACACTCCCCCGCGGCGGGCGCGCCGAGGCGCACCCCGATACGCGTCGCGGCGGGCGCGTCGGCGAGCAGTCGGGCGGCGATCTCGTCGTCGGCACCGGCCACGGCCACCCGGCCGGTGAGGACCTGCGCCTTGGCCGCGGCGTACGCCTCCATGGACCCGTGCCAGTCGAGATGGTCCTCGGCGACGTTGAGGACCACGCCCACGTCCGGCCGGCAGCTCGGCGCCCAGTGCAGCTGGAAACTCGACAGTTCGGCCGCGAGCACCTCCACGCGCGGCTCGGCCAGCAGCACGTCGGTCACCGGCAGCCCGATGTTCCCGCACGCGCGCGCCGCCATGCCCGCCTCGAGGCAGATCGCCTCGAGCATCGAGGTGGTGGTGGTCTTTCCGTTGGTACCGGTCACCGCGAGCCACGTGCGGCGGGGGCCGAACAACTCGGCGGCATCTGCGCGCCACGCCAGCTCCACGTCGCCCCACACGGCGATCCCGGCGTCGGCCGCGGCGACCAGCAGAGGCGAGTCGGGGCGCCACCCCGGGCTGGTCACGACCAGGTCGATACCGATCCGGTCGACCGCACCGGCTGCACCGGCCCCGCCGGCTCCACCGGCCTGGCCGACCGGTCCGCGCGAGGCGGCCAGGAGTTCGGCGGCGCGGTCGAGATCGACGCCCTCGCACGCGACACCGTCCGGCAGCGCCTCCCGCAGGCGTGCGATCGCCTCGGGTCGCGAGTCGGCGACCACGGGCTCGGCGCCCAGCGCGTCGAGGATGCGTACAGCGCCCGGCCCGGACACGCCCGCGCCCAGGACCAACACCCGCAGCCGGTGCAGCCCCCGGATGTCCGGCCCCGGCCGGTCGGTCGACGCGGCGGTCTCGGTCATATCGGTCATGTCGCTCATCCCGCCGAGCTCGCGAGCCAGTCGCCGTAGAACAGCGCGATCGCCAGGCCACACGAGATGGCCACCAGCAGCCAGAACCGGATCGTCACCGTGGTCTCGGCCCAGCCGCCGTTCTCGAAGTGGTGGTGGATGGGCGTCATGCGGAACGGGCGTCGGCCCGTGGTGCGGAACGCGGCGACCTGGATGAGGACGGAGACGAACTCGATGACGAACACCGCTCCCACGACGACCATGAGCAGCTCGGTCCGCGACACGACGGACACGCCCGCGACGATGCCGCCGAGGAACATCGAGCCGGTGTCGCCCATGAAGATCTTGGCCGGCGCAGCGTTCCACCACAGGAAGCCCAGACACGCGCCGAGCCCTGCCGAACACACCACGGCGATGTCCAGGGGATCGCGGACCTGGTAGCAGCCCGACAGGTTGACGCCCTCGGCGGTGGAGAAGCAGGAGTAGCGGAACTGCCAGAAGCTGAACACGACGTAGGTGCCCATGACCATGGCCATGGAGCCGGCGGCGAGGCCGTCGAGTCCGTCGGTGAAGTTGACCGCGTTGGACCAGCCGTAGACGAGGATCACGATGAAGACGAGGAAGACGACGACGGGAAAGGTCACGGCCACGAAGTCCCGCACGTAGCTCAGCGACCGGCTGGCCGGGGTGAGCCCGTCCGAGTTGCGGAACTGGAGGACGAGGATTCCGAACGCCAGCGCCGCGAGGACCTGCCCGACCGTCTTCGACAGGATGCCCAGGCCCTTGTTCTGCCGCTTGAACACCTTGAGGCCGTCGTCGATCATGCCGACCACGGCCAGCGCCGTGGCCAGGCCGAGGATGAGCAGGCCGGAGGCGGTGAACCCGCCGCCGCCCACGGTGAACTGCCCGATCAGCCCGGCGACGATATAGCCGAGCCACACGGCGGCGAGGATCGCGAGACCGCCCATGTTGGGCGTGCCCCGCTTGCCCATGTGGGACTGCGGGCCCTCGAGCCGGATCTCCTGCCCGTAGCCATGGCGGCGGAAGTAGATGATGAGCATCGGAGTGAGGAAGATGCTCACGACGAAGCCGACGATGCCGGCGACCATGATCTGGGTCATTGACTACTTCTCCTCACCGCGCGCCGCGAGCACGTGCTCCGCGACACTCCACAGGCCGACGGCCGCCGAGGCCTTGACCAGGACGATGTCGCCCGGCTCGAGCCTCGAGTCCAGGATCTCCACGGCCTCCTCGGCGGTGGCGACGTGCTCCGCCTCGGATCCCCACGACCCCTCCTGGATCGCGCCCTGGAACATCGCGCGCTGGGGCCTGCCCAGTCCCACGACCACCAGCTGGGACACGTCCAGCCGGACGAGGAAGCGTCCGATGAGGTCGTGCTCTATCACCGCGTCATCGCCGAGCTCCGCCATCTCCCCCAGCACGGCCCACGTCCGGCGCGGACGGCCGCCGCCCGACCGGGCCATGACGGCCAGCGACCTCAGCGCCGCCCGCATCGAATCGGGGTTGGCGTTGTAGGAGTCGTTGATGACGGTGATCCCGTCGGCCGTGACGCGCACGTCCATCCGCCGCTCGGAGGCGGCCTCGGCGGTACCCAGCGCCGCCGCGATCCGCTCGACGTCCATCCCGCACGCGAGACCCACCGCGGCCGCCGACAGGGCGTTGCCCACCTGGTGCTCGCCGTGCACGCGCAACGCGACCTCCGCCTCACCCCGCGGGGTGACCAGCGTGAACGAGGCGCGCACCTCGTCGTCGAGCCTCACCCCCTCCGCACGGACGTCCGCGGACCCGCCCAGCCCCACCGTCACGACCTCGGCGGAGGTCCGGCCGGCCATGGCGGCGACACGGTCGTCGTCGGCGTTGAGGACGGCGACCCCGCCGTGCGCGGCGTCCGGCAGCGCCTCGACGAGCTCGCCCTTGGTGGCGGCGATGACCTCGCGCGAGCCGAACTCGCCGAGGTGCGCGGTGCCGACGTTGAGGACCACTCCGACGCGCGGGGGCGCGAGGGCCGCGAGCTCGCGGATGTTGCCGGGTGCGCGGGCGCTGAGTTCGAGGACGAGGAAATCGGTGTCCTCGTCGGCGCGGAGCGCGGTCCACGGGTGGCCGATCTCGTTGTTGAACGAGCCCGGGGGCGCGACGACCGTGCCGGCCGCTGACAGCACGGCTCCGATGAGGTCCTTGGTGCTGGTCTTGCCCGACGACCCGGTGACCCCCACGACGACGAGCCCGTGGTCGGCGACCAGCCGGTCGACGCTCGCGCGCGCGAGGGCGCCGAGCGCGGTGAGCACGGCGGCGCCGGAGCCGTCGGTGTCGGCGGCCAGCGCCATGGCGTTGGTCTCGCGACGGCCGACCGCGGGCACGACGATCTGCGCACCGTCCACGCCGTCGACCTCGTGCGCGACGAGCGCACCGGCCGCCCCCGCGTCGAGCGCGCGGGCGACGAAGTCGTGGCCGTCGACGCGTTCGCCGGGCAGGGCGAGGAACAACCCGCCCGGGGCGAGGCGGCGGGAGTCGAACTCCACGGTGCCGGTCACGGCCGTCGACGGGTCACCACCGACCAACCGACCGCCGACTATCCCCGCGATCTCGCCGAGGGTGAGGTCGATCATGGTGTGCTGTCCTCCGTCTCGCCCGTGGGGGCGCGGTATCCGAGTCGTCTGACGAGTTCTTCCGCGGCCCTGGCCCGGTCGTCGAACGGGTGCACGACGCCGGCGACCTCCTGACCGGTCTCGTGTCCCTTCCCGGCGATCACGACGACGTCGCCGGCGCGGGCCCAGTCGATCGCGGTGGCGATCGCGGCGCCGCGGTCGCCGACCTCCTCGACGCGGGTGTCGGGCCCGGCGGCCTGTTCGGCCCCCGCGCGGACGGCGGCGCGGATGGCGGCGGGGTCCTCGCTGCGGGGGTTGTCGTCGGTCACCACCACGAGGTCGGCGATCTCGGCCGCGGCGGCCCCCATCTTGGGGCGCTTACCCGGGTCGCGGTCGCCCCCGGCGCCGAGGACCACGGCCACACGGCCCTCGGTCTGCGCGCGGACGGAGCGCAGGACCGCGGCGACCGCACCCGGCTTGTGGGCGTAGTCCACGAGGACGCGGAAGTCCTGGCCGCGCACGACCGGCTCGAGACGGCCGGGCACCCGCACCCGCATGAGTCCGGCCGCGGCTGCGGCGACGTCCCCGCCCAGGGCGTCGACGATCGCCAGCGCCACGAGCGCGTTGGCGACGTTGAACCGACCCATCAGCGGGAGCTCGACGTCCACGGTCGACCCGTCGGGCCCGTGGACGGTGAACTCCTGGGTGTCGCGGTCCGTCGGGGTGGCTTCACCGGCCGTCCAGTCGGCGTCGGCGCCGGGATCGGCGGACACGGTCACCGCGTCCGGGCGCATCCCCACCAGGCGGCGGCCCCACTCGTCGTCGATCACGACGACCGCCCGCTCGGCCGGCCACACCGCCGAGCCCGGGTCCGCCTCGACGTCGAACAGCCGCGCCTTGGCGCGGAAGTAGTCGTCCATGCTCGGGTGGAAGTCCAGGTGGTCCTGCGACAGGTTGAGGAACGCGCCCACGGCGAACCGGACGCCGTCCACCCGGCCGAGCCGCAGGGCGTGGCTGGAGACCTCCGCCGCGACGGCGCGTGCCCCCGCGGCTCGCATCCGGGCGAGCAGGGCCTGGAACTCGGGTGCCTCGGGGGTGGTGAGCCGGCTGGGCAGGGCGCGGCCGTCCACGCGGCTGCCGGTGGTGCCGATGAGACCGGCGACGTGCCCGCAGCCCTCGAGGGCGGCCTCGACAAGGTAGGTGGTGGTGGTCTTGCCGGAGGTGCCGGTGATGCCGACGACGTCGAGGTCGGCGGACGGGTCTCCGGTCACCGCCGCGGACACCGCGCCGAGAACCGCGCGCGGGGCGGGGTGGACGAGGACGGGCAGGCGCCCGGCGACGGCGGCCATCAGCTCGATGCCCTCGGGGTCGGTGAGTACCGCGGATGCGCCCGCCTCGACGGCGGTGGCCCCGAACGAGGCGCCGTGGACGCGGGTTCCGGGCAGGGCGGCGAAGAGGATGCCCCGGCCGCAGTCCTGGGCCCGGATGGTCGCCCCGGTGAGGTCGAGGTCGGCCCCGGACCTGTCGCCGAGGAGCCTGGCCCCCACCGCATCTGCCAGCTGTCGCGCCGTGGTCATCGCCTGTCCTCGCCCCGCCTTCCTCGCTCGATCCCTCCCGTGAACCCGCTACACGCTACCCTGCCGGGCGCCGGTCACCGCGCCTGCAGGACCAGTTCCGGCGCGGGGGCGGACGGCGGGATGTTGTCCCTGTTGACCAGCCATGACGCGATGTCGTGGAACAGCGGGGCGGCGGACGCGCCGAGCACGCCGCGGGAGGGCGCGTCGAGCATGATGGCGATCACGTAGCGCGGGTCGTCGGCCGGCAGGATGCCGGCGAAGGTGATCCAGTAGCGCGAGTTGGAGTAGCAGGAGCAACCCGGGTCGATCTGCTGCGCGGTGCCGGTTTTGCCGCTGATCTGGTAGCCGGCGACCGCGGCCTGTGGGCCGGTGCCGGCCTGCGCCCCGGGCCCGGACTGCACGACCGCGCGGAACATGTCGCGCACGGTGCGGGCGGTCTCGGTGCTGACCACTCGTTCGCCCTCAGGGCGTTCGGTGGGGTGGCTCTCGCCGTCCGGGCCGACCCGCTCGGCGACGATCCGGGGCGGCACGCGGACGCCGTCGTTGGCGATGGTCTGGTAGATCCCGGCCATCTGCAGGGTGGTCATGGACAGGCCCTGCCCTATCGGCAGGTTGGCGAACGTGCCGCCCTGCCAGTTCTGCAGGTCGGGCACGAGGCCCTCCGACTCCCCCGCCAGTTCGATGCCGGTGCGCTGGCCGAGGCCGAACTTCTCCAGGTACTGCGAGAACGGCTCCTTGCCCACCCGCTGGGCGAGCATGAGAGTGCCGACGTTGGAGGACTTCCCGAAGATGCCGGTCGTGGTGTACGGCGTGGGTCCGTGCTGCCACGCGTCGGAGACCGTGACGCCCTCCATGCGGATGCTGCCGTCGACCGAGTGCACCTCGTCCGGGTGGGTCAGTCCGGCCTCGATGGCGGCGGCCGCGGTGATGATCTTCTGCACGGAGCCCGGCTCGAACGGGGAGGTGATGGCCGGGTTGCCGAGGTCCGCGCCACGCTCGAGCTCGGCGCCCACTCCGACGGCCGGGTTGAACGTGTTGTCGTTGGCCATCGCCCGGACCTCGCCGGTCCGCGCGTCCAGGACGACGGCAGAGGCGCTCTTCGCGCCCGAGGTGTCCTTGGCGGACTGGATCGCCTTCTGGACGTGCCACTGCAGGTCGGCGTCGAGGGTGAGGCGGATCGTGTCGCCGTCGCGCGGTTCGGTGACGTTGCGCAGGGTGCCGGGGATGACCGTGTTGTCCTGGGCCCGGTCGAAGGTCTGCCGGCCGTCCTCGCCGTCGAGCTGGTCGTTGAAGTGGGACTCGATGCCCTGCAGGCCGATCAGCTTGCCCTCGTCGCTCTTGGTGGTGGCGCCGACGACATTGGCGGCGAGCGCGCCACCCGGGTATTCGCGGATGTCGACGCGCTCGGCGCCGATCATCGGGAACTTTCGGACGATCGCGTTGGCCTGGGTGACGTCGACGTTGCGGACGAGGTAGGTGAAGCCGCCGCCGGAGGAGAGCTTGGCCTCGATCTCGTCGCGGTCGACGGCGTCGCCGAGCACGGCCTCGAACTCGTCGGCGATCTCCACGACGAGCTCGTCCCATGTCGGCTTGGTGCTGTCGAGCTCGCGGCGGGCCTCGGCGTTCTGCTGCTCGACGAGCGGCTGGATCGACAGGTCGCGGGCCTCGCGGGTGAAGGCGATGGGGTCGCCGTCCAGATCGACGATCGCCCCGCGGGTGGCGGGCAGGACCTGGTGGACCTGCCGCTGGCTCTCGGCGCGGGCCGCGAGCTCGGTGCCCCCGATCGTCTGTACCCAGAAGAGCTTGACCAGGGCGATCACCATGATCACGGCGAACGCGGACCGCATGAAGGTGAACCGGCGCTCGGTCGAGTTGGTGGTGAGGACCCGGCCGAACCGGTTCGGTGGCCGTCCGACGCCCGGTGCGGTGGCGCGTGGGTCACCCGAGGTAGCCCGGCGTCCCGCTTCCGGGGTGCGTCGTTCGGTCATCTCGGGGGCCTTTCGGGTGGGGGTGCTAGAAGGGTTGTCCGGGCACCGGGGCGAGCGTCGCGGCACCGTCACCGGGAGCCGTCGGGGCGGGCGGCGC
>NZ_JAHBAV010000058.1 GCF_018390595.1 Dietzia massiliensis | reverse complement strand
CTCGGGCCCGCGCCGGTGGGTCAACGACGACCTGTACTCGCGCATCGTGCGCGGGGTCGTGCGACGTACCCGCGCCGAGCTGCACATGGACGCCGGCGCGATTGTCGACACCAACACGTACTTCGGCCGGTTCGAGGCCTCCTACTGGCAGCGGTGGACCTCGGTCACCGAGCTCACCGTGCGCGTGTCCGTGGAGACGACCGGGCAGCTGGACGTGCTGGTCCGCGCCTCCGACATCGGCTCCCACGTGCGGACGGTGGACGTGGTCCACCACCACGGTGACGGGATGGCGGTGCTGCACGTGCCGGTGGACGCGTTCACCGACGGTGGCGCGATGTGGCTGGAGCTGCACGCCGTGGACGCGCCGGCGACCGTGTCGGAGGTGGTGTGGAGTACGACGACGACGAGGCCCGCCCGCCGCGCTGCCGTGGCGATCTGCACGTTCAACAGGGCGGACGACTGTGCGGCCACCGTGGACTCGCTGGCCTCGGATCCCTTCGTCGCGGACTTCGTCGACGACCTCTACGTGACGGACCAGGGCACCGACCTGGTGGAGACCCGCGAGCCGTTCCAACACGCGGCCGAGGAGTTCGGCGACCGACTGCACTACCTGCGCCAGCCCAACCTCGGCGGCGCCGGCGGCTTCAGCCGCGGCCTGTACGAGGCCACCGCGCCGGGCGCCGCCGGGCCCGTGGACGTACTGCTCATGGACGACGACGTCCGGGTGGAGCCGGAGACGGTCCTGCGACTGTTCGCCTTTGCCGCCGTGACGCGCGAGCCGATGCTGGTCGGGGCGCAGATGCTGTACCTGTACAACCCCGACTACCTGCTGGTCTCGGCCGAGCGCACGCAGCTCGACGAGCTCCGCGGCGGCCTCGACGCCGACGAGTACGCGCTGCGCGACGAGTCGGTGGTCGAGAACCGGCAGGAGCGGCGGATCGACGCCGAGTACAACGCCTGGTGGTCCTGCCTCGTCCCCGGCGAGGCGGTGGAGGAGGTGGGCCTGCCGATGCCGTACTTCTTCCAGTGGGACGACATCGAGTACGGCCTCCGGTGCCGTCAGGCCGGGGTCCCGACGTGCACGCTGCAGGGCGCGGCCGTGTGGCACGCCGACTTCTACTGGAAGGACGGCGACGACTTCGGTCAGTTCTTCTCCCAGCGGAACTCGCTGGTCACCGCGGCGATCCGGCAGGGGATTGACCCGAAGAGCATGGCCAAGAACCTCGGGCGCAGCGTCCTTCGGGCGATGGTGGGCATGCAGTACGGGCTGGCGGCCACGCGGATGCGGGGGATCGAGGCGTTCCTCGACGGGCCCGACGGCTCCCGCGGGGTGGGCGACGGCGGGCAGGCCGCGCTCGCCGCGATCCGGGCCGAGCGCGCGGAGTACCCCGAGACCGCCAAGCTCGCCGTGGGGGCGCTCCCCGCGGGGATCAGAGTCGAGCGCAAGGTGGGCATCCCGCGCGAGGACCGCGAGGACCAGGTGCTGGCCAAGCGGCTGCTCACCCAGAAGCTCGGTCGGCAGCGCCGCGGCGTCGTGGCGATCCCGTACGAGGACGCCGCCTGGTGGCACGTGTCGCTGTTCGACGAGGTCTACGTGACCGACGCCTCGCAGACCGGCGTGCACCACCGGAAGGTCGACCCGGCGCGGGTCTCCGAGCTGCAGAAGCGGCTGGCGGCGCTGCTGGCCCGGTTCGTCCGCGAGGCGCCCGCCGCGCAGCGGCGGTGGCGCGCGGCCCAGTCCGAGCTCACCACCCGGGAGAACTGGGCGCGGCTGTACGGACTCTGACCCGCCGTCCGCTCGCCGCTTAGGGTGGGGTGATGGTCGAGATCGTGTTGACGGTGGTGGGCGTGGCGCTCATCGCGGTGGTGTTGATGGACGTGTTCCACACGCTGATGCACCCCGGGGGCACCGGGTACCTGAGCCCCTGGGTGTTCGCGGGGATCTGGCGCTTGGCCCGGGCGACCGGCCACCGCGTGGGCAGCGCGGTGGGACCGGCGGCCCTGGTGACGGTCATCCTGCTGTGGGTGCTGCTCCAGGGACTGGGCTGGGGAGTGATCTACTACCCGCACGTGCCAGCGGACTTCACCTACTCCGACGGGATCGATTCGAACACGCTCCCGGCGTTCGTCGAGGCCCTGTACTTCTCGTTCGTCACGCTGGCGACCCTCGGGTTCGGCGACATGGTCCCCTCCGATTCGTGGATCCGGTGGATCACACCGTTCCAGGCGTTGACGGGATTCGCCCTGCTCACCGGGGCACTGACCTGGTTCAACCAGGTGTATCCGCCCTTGTTGCGGCGGCGGGCGTTGGCGCAGGAACTGTCGCGTCTGGACGAGGTCGACTTCCAGGGGCGGATCCCGGATCTGCCCGCGGAGCCGGTGTGTGCCCAGTTGACGGCCGTGGCCGACAGGGTCGAGGAGGTCCGGATCGACTTCTTCCAGCACTCCGAGGGCTTCTACTTCCGCGAGCGGTCCGCGGACCTGTCCCTGCCACGACAGCTGGCCGGCGCGGTGCGACTGTCCGAACCCGGCCCGGTGGGGTCGCCGGCCGCCGTGGAGCTGGGTCGCCGCCAGCTCGCAGTGGCGCTGGAGCGGCTCGCGGTGACGCTGGACCAGCAGTTCCTGCACCGCGGTGGCCCCCCGGAGCAGGTGTTTGACGCGTATCTCGGCGAGCACCACTCGTAGGGCTCCCCACGCCCGAGCGGCGTCAATCCACAGGCCCGACCTGTCCACAGGCGGGCCACGGGGCCGGTGTTTCCGACAGAGTCCCGGCGGGGGCGTGCCGCAGAGTGTGGGCATGGACACCTCCGCACTCGGCCTCACCTACTCGATCGGCAGCATCGACGACCCGCCGCCCGGCCCGCTGACCACCGCCGAACTCGCGGCCGCCGTGCCAGCCCCGGCCGGTCGCGCGCGCTACCGTCGGATCTGGCACGGGATGTACCGGCGGGAGGACCAGCCGGATGATCTCCGGCTGCGCAGCATCGCGTTGGCGCGTAACTGGCCCGAAGGGGTCTTGCGCGGGCGCAGTGCCGCCCTGCTGTGGGGAGACGACTCGGCGCCCGCGGACGCGCCGCCCGAGATCTGGTTGCCGTCGACGCGTCGGTCCCGTTCGGGGCGGATCTACCGCTACGGCACCCTGCCGCCGTCGGCTGTCACCGAGATCGACGGGTTGCGGGTCACCACCCCGCTGCGCACGTGCCGGGATCTGGCCGGAGACCTGGGGTTCGAGGATGCGGTGGTGTCGGTGGAGCGGCTGTGCGCGAGGGTGCCCGAGTTGCCGGGCCAGCTGGCGGGCGCGCTCGAGCACCCCTCGGGGCGCGGTGCCCGCGACTTCACTGCCGTCGCCCGCGCGGCGGACCCGCGGTCGGGGTCGGCCGTCTCGACGCGGACACGACTGGAGCTCCGGGCGGCAGGGCTCGACGGCTTCCGGCACGGGCACGCCGTGCGTCTGGGGCACTTCACGGTGGAGCTGCCGCTGGCGGATCCCGATGTCCGCTGCGTGGTCTTCACTGCCGGGGACGCCGCGACGCCGTCGAGCGCGGGTCGCGGCGCCGAGAGGTTCCGCGAGCAGCTGCTGCACGCCGGGTGGACGGTGATCGTGGTCCGCGGCGACGCCGACCCGGGCATCGCGGCCTCGCTGGCGGGTCACCACGGCGCGGTTGACCCCGGTGCGGGCCGCCGCGCGGCCGCCGTGCTGCGGGCGCGGTGGCCCTCGTCAGAGGTCTGCTATCCGCCGGCCGATGACCCCGCGGCCGACCCGCACGGGATGTGGTCCGGCCCGCGGCGTTGAGGCCGCGGGACGGGATGACGCAGGTGTGGCGGGTCAGCGGGTGTAGTCGGTGGCCTTCTCGTAGCGGCCCTGCTCGTCCCAGACCCGGCGCAGGAGCTGCTCGAGCTCCCACACGTCGCCCTCGCTGCCGAAGTACTTGCGGTCGATCGTGTCGAGCTTGTCCTCGTTCTCGAGGATCTTGCTCCACAGCCGGGCGCGCTCGACCGGGTCGTCGGTGAAGTCCTTGTTGAGGTACTCCCGCGAGTAACGCTTGAGGTTGCCCAGGACGGTGAGGGCCTTGCCGGCGGGGCTGACCAGCGACGCCACGATGGTCACGACGAGCACCACCACGATCACGCCCAGCGACAGCAGCGTGGGCACCTCGACCACGTCGACGTGCTCGCCACCGTTGATGAACGGCAGGTTGTTCTCGTGCAGGGCGTGCAGCACCAGCTTGACGCCGATGAAGCCCAGGATCGCCGCCAGGCCGTACTTGAGGTAGACCAGCCGGTCGAGCAGGCCCTCCAGCAGGAAGTACAGCTGGCGCAGGCCGAGCAGCGAGAACGTGGTGGCGGTGAAGACGATGAAGACGTTCTGGGTGAGGCCGAAGATTGCGGGGATCGAGTCCAGCGCGAACATGATGTCGGTGCCGCCGATGGCGACCATGACGATCATCATGGGCGTCATGACGCGCTTGCCGTTCTCGACGGTGAACAGCTTGTCGTGGTCGTAGTGATCGGTCGCCGGGATGACCTTCTTGGCGAACCGGACCATGACGTTGTCGACCTCGTCGTCGTCCTCGTCATCCTCGGCCAGTAGGCGGCCGGCGGTGACGATGAGGAACAGGCCGAACACGTAGAACAGCGCGCTGAACTGGTTGAGCAGCGCGGCGCCCACGAAGATGAACGCGGTGCGGGCGATGATCGAGAAGACGATGCCGAACAGCAGCGCCTTCTGCTGACCCGCCTTGGGCACCTTGAAGCTCGTCAACAGCAGGAGGAACACGAACAGGTTGTCCACCGAGAGCGCCTTCTCGGTGAGGTACCCGGCGAAGTACTCGATACCCATGTCCGTGCCGCCGAAGATCCACACGGCGAAGCCGAACAGGACCGCGACGCCCACGTAGAGCGAGGACCAGATGGCCGACTCTTTGATCGTGGGAATGTGCTCCTTGCGCACATGGAAGAAGTAGTCGAACAGGAGGAGTGCGACGATCAGGCCGACTGACAACGACCATGCGAGCGGGGTGGCTCCCAACGGGGTTTCCTTTCCGGGGAGGGCCGGTTGACCGGATCATCCTACCCGCGCCCGGCGGTGTCGACCCCCCGACGGATGCTCGCCGCCCGTCGGCACGGATACGTTCGCGCAGGTGGCGGCGCTACTTGCGGCGGCGGATGAACATTGTGTGTCGCGCCTCGACGACCGTCCTGCCGCGGCTGTCGGTCACGACCGCGGTGTGGACCACGCTGGTGCTGGACCGTGTGGTCAGCTGTTCGCGGATCGAGTCCGCCTCCGCGTGCGGCACCTCGACGACGCACCGGAGTCGGCCGCGGCCGGGGGAGCGGAAGTCGATCGTCGCGCTCTTGGTCCACACCTGGTAGCCGCCGCCCAGCTGCCCGGACAGCAGTGCCCCGTAGAGGACGTCGGTCGCGGCGAACAGCGCGCCGCCGAACGCGGTGCCGTTGGTGTTGGCGGTCCACGGCGCCACGTGCATGTTCAGCTCGCCGCGGGTCCAGTCCGGGGCGACGTGCCGGATGCGGATCCCCGACCCCAGCAGCGGCGGGTAGAGCGAGGCCAGGACGGGGAACGCCCGGGGGCTCGAGGTGTAGCGGTGCAGCAGGGTCTTGGGCACCGCCCGATCCTAACTTACCGGGGAGTCAGTTCGGCGTACCCGGCAATCCCACGCAATCTCTGGACACGGGGACAACCTTTGTCTACTTTCAGGGCCACGACCATCGACTACGGGGCCCCTGGCCCTCGGCGGGGAGGCGTGACATGAGGATCATCGTGGATCCGGACCGGTGCGAGGGACAGGCCGTGTGCGTGGGACTGGCGCCGGCGGTGTTCGCGCTGGATGACGACGACGAGGTGGTGCGCCTGCTGGTCGACGACATCCCCTCCGAGCACGAGAAGCGCGCCCGCAAGGCCGTCGCCAAGTGTCCGATGGCGGCTCTGCGCGAGGCCTGACGAGCGCGGCGCCGCGGCCCGCGGCTACCGGGCCGGCCAGGCCGAGGGATCGCGACCGGTGAGCGCGAGCACCTCGTCCCGCGCCGACACGTCCGGGCCGTCGAAGCCCGGGACCGCGGGGTCGAACAGCTCCGGGGCCGGGTTCTCGGCGAGGTCCGTCCGCACGAACTCCAACACGGCCCGCTCGAGATCGTCGCCCCAGCGCAGGTCCATGCCCTGCGAGGAGGCGATGTCCCACGCGTGGACGGCCAGGTCGAACACCTGCTGGGCGAGGTAGTGCGTCGCGGGCGCCAGCCCGTAGGAGACGTGCACCTCTGCATCCGCGCCGTCGGCGCATGTCCCACGCCACGCCGCGGCGACCGGCGCCTTGACCGACTCCCAGTCCTCCACCAGCTCGGGACCGGAGGCGTCGCGCAGGCGACGCAGGCGGTCCTCGAGGTCGTCGGCCACCTCGTCGACCGTGCCGCCGGCGAGCAGGCCCGGCACCCACAGCTGCTCGTCCACCACGTGGGCCAGCACCTCGCGCGTGGTCCAGTCGCTACACGGGGTTGCGGCGTCCCAGTCGGTGACGGTGGGCAGTACCTCGTCGTACAGGTCGGCGGCGCGGGACTGCAGGGCGATCCAGTCGGTCATGCCCCCATCGTGCCGCATTCCCGCACACCGGCACTCGGGCTCGCCCTCCCGAATCCGCTACCTTCCCTCGGGATCCGCTACCCCTGTGGGCATAGCGGATCCGGAGCCGGGGTAGCGGATTCTCGCGGGTCAGGCGCCGGGCTTCTCGAACCGCTCGCCCGCGCCCATGCGCTGCAGGCGCAGCCACTCGCGGAACCCCGCCGGATCACGCCGCGAGACGAGGAAGTACCAGCCGAATCGCACGATCTCCTGCGGGATGAGCCGCCGGTTGCCGGGCTGGGTGAGGACGTAACCGCGGTTGCGGTAGGTGAAGTGCCGCTTGACCGGGTCGTCGGGGAACTGCGTGTGCATGCGGCCGCCGAGGATCGGCTTGAACTCGTCCGAGCCCTGCGGGTGCAGGTACGCGGTGGTCAGGCACGTGCCGAACGGCAGCCCCGAGCGGACCAGGCGCCGGTGCACCTCGACCTCGTCGCCGCGGATGAACAGGCGCAGGTCGGGCACGCCCACGCGGTCCAGGCACTCGGCGGTGAACAGGGCGCCGTTGAACAGCGACGCGATGCCGGGCAGCAGGTCCTCGGTGGTCTCCCCGTCGCCGGCCGCGCCCGCTCCGGTGAACAGCTCCGAGCGCCGACGCCGCCACACCACGCCGCGCCGCAGGGGGAAGGCCAGTCGGTCGGGGTCGGCGAGGTCGCACACCACCGGCGAGACCTCGGCCAGGCCGTGGCGGTCCATGCAGTGCAGCAGCGTGGCCAGGACGTCGGGGCCCTCGGGGCGGCCGTCGTCGTCCGCGCACCACACCAGGTCGGCGCCGGTGGCCAGGGCGTGCAGCATGCCCAGCGCGAAGCCGCCGGCGCCGCCGAGGTTGTGCTTGGACCCGATGTACGTGGCCTCGACCGGCTGGGACTCCACGAGCTCACGCACGGCCTGCTCGTCGGCGTTGTCCACCACCACCAGGTGGTCGATCGGCCGGGTCTGGCCGCACACCACGTCCAGGGACGCGCGCAGCTGCTCGAGCCGACGGTGGGTCACCACCACGGCCACGACCCGGCGGGTGTCGGCCGCTCCCCGGCCGGTGCCGCCCACGGCGGCCCCGCCCTCAGCCCTCATGCCGCATCCTGCCGATGTACTCGCCGATCGAGCGCCCGGCCTCGGGGCCCTCGTAGGCGGTGACGATCTCCTCGATGCTGCCGCGTTGGCGGATGCGGCCGTGATCGATCCACATGGCCGAGTCGCACAGCTGGGCCAGGAACTCGTTGGAGTGCGAGGCGAACACCAGGATCCCCGAGCGGGAGACGAGGTCGGCGAGCTTCACGCGCGCCTTCTTCATGAACTCCGCGTCCACGGCGCCGATGCCCTCGTCGAGCAGCAGGATCTCGGGGTCGATGGAAGTCACCACGCCCAGGGCCAGCCGCACGCGCATACCGGTGGAGTAGGTGCGCAGCGGCATGTCCAGGTACTCGCCGAGCTCGGTGAAGTCGGCGATCTCCTCGACCTTGGCCTTCATCTGCTTGCGCGTCTGGCCGAGGAACAGGCCGCGGATGATGATGTTCTCGTAGCCGGAGATCTCCGGATCCATG
This sequence comes from Dietzia massiliensis, assembly GCF_018390595.1. Taxonomy (GTDB): domain Bacteria; phylum Actinomycetota; class Actinomycetes; order Mycobacteriales; family Mycobacteriaceae; genus Dietzia; species Dietzia massiliensis. Next base: position 11,488 of record NZ_JAHBAV010000058.1, on the reverse strand, counting down.
CCCACGCCCAGGTCGAACACGGGCGCCACGCGGCCGCGGATCCGCGCCGCGCCGCGGGTCGGCTCGTAGATGCCGGACAGCAGGCGCAGCAGCGTGGACTTGCCGGCGCCGTTGTGGCCGACCAGGCCGATGCGGTCCCCCTCGCGGAGGGAAAGGGTGATGTCCTTGAGGGCTTCGACGACGACGACGTTGGACGCGTTTCGGCCGATGGCGCCTCCCGCGGAGCCGAGGACCGCCTTCTTGAGGGAGCGCGATTTGGCGTCGAAGATCGGGAAATCCACGCACGCGTCCACGCAGTCGATGGACACGCCGCCGGGGGTGGGCGCAGCGGAGCTCATGGGATGTACCTCCTACACCCAGTACGGGACTCGGGAGCGGAACCGGCGCAGCGCCACGAACGCCAGCAGCAGCCCGACGGCCGTGCAGGCCAGGACGACCCACCAGTGGTAGGCGTCGACGGACTGGCCGAGCATGGGCGCCCGGACGATCTCCAGGTAGTGGTAGAGCGGGTTGATCTCGGCGATGCGGGCGCGGTCGGCGATCTGCCCGCCCTGCTCGTACAGCGTCTGCGTGGTCCACACGATGGGGGTCATGTAGAAGAGCAGCTGCACCATCGAGTCCAGCAGCGGGGCGATGTCCCGGAACCGGGTGGCGAGGATGCCGAACAGCATGGACACCCACACGCCGTTGACCATGAGCACCGCCAGCCCCAGCACGGACAGCAGGAGCTCCCAGCCCAGCGGCCGCGGGAACACCAGCATGAGGATCACCCAGATGACCAGGTTGTGGCACAGGAACAGGAACTGCCGCCACACCAGCCGGTAGACGTGGACGCTCAGCGCGCTGGGCAGCTGCTTGATGAGGCCCTCGTTGGCGATGAAGACCTCGGCACCCTCCTTGATGCAGCCGGAGATGAAGCCCCACATGATGAGGCCCACCGTGACGTGGGGGAGGAACTCGGCGAGCGGGATCTGGAAGAGGATGGAGTACAGCAGGCCGAGCGCCACGGCCATGACGCCGGTGGCGATGGTGATCCACAGCGGGCCCAACGTGGAGCGGCGGTAGCGCTGCTTGATGTCCTGCCAGCCCAGGGACAGCCACAGCTCGCGCTGGCCGAGCCCCTGGCGCAGGTCGGCCACGGCCCGGCGGAAGGTGTGGGAGTCGTTGACGATCTCGCCCCGCACGCGCTCGTCGGGGAGCGTCGCCGAGGTCGGATCGGGAAGGGGCTGGTCCTGCACGAGGGCTCAGCGTACTAGAGGTCCTGCCGGTGGCAGCCCCGCCGCGAGGGCGCGTAGACAGGAGAGATGACGACCAGTACGCAGATCCAGCTCGCGAGCCGTCCCACCGGATGGCCGACCCACGACAATTTCCGCACGGTCACCGTCGACCTCCCCGAGCTCGCCGAGGGCGAGGTCCGGGTGGCCAACGAGTTCATCTCGGTGGATCCCTACATGCGGGGCCGGATGAACGAGGGACGCTCGTACATCCCGCCGTTCGAGCTCGACGAGACCATGACCGGCGCGGCCGTGGGCAGGGTCGTCGAGTCCCGCTCGGACGACCACCCCGTCGGCGCGGTGGTCCTGCACAACGACGGGTGGCGCGACGTCGCCCAGGGCGACGCCCGGCAGTTCCGCGTGGTGCAGGAGATGGACGGGGTGCCGATCTCGGCGTACCTCGGCGTCCTGGGGACCACGGGCCTCACCGCGTACGTCGGGCTGTTGCACATCGGCCGGTTCCAGGCCGGCGAGAGCGTGTTCGTCTCGGGCGCGGCCGGGTCGGTCGGTTCGGCGGTGGGGCAGATCGCCACGCTGATGGGCGCCTCGAAGGTCGTCGGCTCGGCCGGCAGCCCGGAGAAGGTGGCCACGTGCATCGAGCGCTACGGGTTCGACGCGGCGATCAACTACAAGGACGGCCCGGTCCGGAAGCTCCTGCGCGAGCATTTCGGCAGCGAGAACGGCGAGGGGATCGACGTCTACTTCGACAACGTCGGCGGCGATCACCTGGAGGCCGCGCTGGATCTGATGAACGACGGTGGCCGCCTGGCCCTGTGCGGCGCGATCAGCTCGTACAACGACGCCGAGCGCAAGCCCGGCCCGGACAACCTCTGGTACGCCATCACCCGTGGGCTGACGCTGCAGGGCTTCACCGCGAACAACTACATGGGTTACTTCAAGGAGTTCGCCGAGAAGGTGGGCCCGTGGGTGGCCTCCGGCGAGCTGAAGTTCGACGAGACGGTGGTCGAGGGGATCGACAACTCGGTCGACGCGTTCCTCGACCTGATGAAGGGCGCCAACACGGGCAAGATGCTCGTCAAGATCTGACGTCCCGGGGCTCCCGCCGGGGCCGGCCGGCGATGGGGCAGGCTGGTGGTCATGACACCGACCCGTCGAGTCGCGCCCGCCACCCGCCTGCGGAGGCGGGCTCGTCGCCGTCTCGACACGGTGCGGGCCGCCGCGGACGCGCGGTGGGGGCGGCCGCGCGAGGGCCACGGGCCCATTTACCTCGTCGCGCCGGCGGGCAACCCCAACCACGGCGACGAGCAGCTGCTGGCCGGGTGGCTGCGGTTCCTGCGCCACCGGCTACCCGGCACGCCGGTCGTGGTGGACTGTCACACGCCGGGCCAGGCGGCGGTGCTGCACCACTCCGAGCATCCGGATGTGCTGTTCACCGACACCCTGTGGCGGTTGGCGGGGCAGCGCGCCGAGGCCGGCGCGGCGGCGGCGGTCGAGTTCGCCCGCCGCGCGGTCGCCGAGCTCGGCACGGACCCGGCGGTGGCCTCGGGCATCGACCTCGCGCGCAGCGCGTGGGTAGTCCACCTGATCGGCGGGGGATACGTCAACGACCAGTGGCCGCACCATCTGGGCGTCGCCGCGGCGGCCGGAGAGCTCGGTCGGCTCTCGGGGGCGCGCGTGGTGGCCACCGGTCAGGGGTTCCTGCCGTGCGGCGACCCCGCGCTGCTGGCTGACGCGCTGCGCGGGTACGAGCTGGTCACAGTCCGCGACGCCGGATCGCTCGAGCTGCTCGCGGACAGCGGCGCCCCGGTCCGGCACGCGGGTGACGACGGCTGGCTCGCGCTCTCCGCGCCCGGCGACCTCGACGCCGTCGCCGGTGGCCGGCACCTCATCGACCACCCCGTCTACTCCGCCGACCCCGACACCTGCCGGGACGTGATGCTGTGCGCGCAGTCGGACCTGACCGACCCGGCCGCGGTGGCCGACACCGTCGCCCGGGTGCTGGCCGACTGGGCGGTGCCGGGGGAGAGGGTGTCGGTGATCGAGGCGATCCCCGGCGGGGACCGCGTGGTGTGGGACCTGGTGTGCGCGCGGGCGCGCGCGGCCGTCGGTGGCGGCGCGGGGTCTGACGGCGACGACGACGAGGTGGGCCGCGCGCTGGCCGACCTGCAGTTGCACCGCGCGCGCTTCGTGTCCTTCCGGGAGGTGTGGGCCGAGGGGCTCCCTGCCAGGCCGGGACAGGTCTGGCTGACGACCCGGTTCCATCCGCACCTGTTCGCCGGGGCCCGCGGCGCCTCCGGGGTGGCCGTGCGCACGGGGTCGGCGTACTACGACGTCAAGCACGGGTCGCTCGCCGACGCCGGGTCGCCGTGGGCCACCGTCGGAGTGGGCGAGGAGCGCGTCCCGGCGTTCCCGACCGCCGGCGGATTCCACCCCGAGGCGGTCGCCGGGCACGTCCGCGCCGCCGAGGCACTGGCGGAGGAGCTCTACCCGCTGGGCTGAGGGCGGGCGGGCGCGGGGATCGCCGACTCCGGAACGGCGCGGCTCAGCGGTTCCGGATCTTGTCGACCTGGGCCCGGGCCATGTCGGCCAGCAGCTGATCGTCGAGGGCCTGCGAGGTGTGGATCTGGAAGTACACGCCGTCGACGGTGGCCGAGTAGGTGCTCTGCGCCGGCTCGGCCACGTCCTGGTCCGACACGATGCGCGCTGCCGTCGCGGACTCCGCCCCGTCGACCTCGATCGCGAGCGGTTCCGCACGGTAGACGATCTGCAGGTGCAGGGCGGGGTCGGTGGCGGCGCGGGTGAACGTCGCGCACTCGTCCAGGTTCTCGGGGACCCGCTCCCAGGTGCCGCCGGTCGTGGCGAACACCGAGATGACGTTCCCCTCGGCGTCGGCGAACTCCGTGGCCGCGGAGGCCTGCGGGTCCTGCTGGATGTGGGTGAGCATGTCCACAGCGGTGGGCAGGAGCGCGCCGCACCGGGCCGGCTCGGTGGTGTTAGTCCCGCTGATCTCCGCGAGAACGGCGATCATGTCCTCGTAGTTCTCGTCGCCCTCGCCCTCCTCCAGGACTTCGGCGACGTCGGAGTAGGTGTAACCCGCGGGGGCGTCCGCCTCGTTCAGGACGACGTCACCGGCCACTGCGGGAGCCGCGACCGCCGAGTCGGAGGAAGCGTCCTGAGAGTCCGCTCCGGAATCGGATGAGCAGGCACCCAGGGCCAGCAGGCCGGTCGGTGTCAGCGTGGACCTTATCGACACCCGTCGAGTCCCACCAATCACTCTGGCCCCACGCCCCCGGGCGGTGCGGGCGAGTGGCCGCTTTGTGCAACTAGTTGCACAAAGCGGGGGCCGACCGTACGGTCGGGGACAGGCGCTCGCCGCCTCCCATCTCGCCGAAAGGAATGCCGATGGCTCTGCCCTCCGTGCTCGCCGGCCCGCTCACCGTCCCGGTGCTCGCCTCGCCGATGTTCATCTACTCCGGCCCGGAACTCGTGGCCGCCCAGTGCCAGGCCGGGGTGATCGGTGCGTTCCCCGCCCTCAACGCGCGGCCGCAGTCGCTGCTGGGGGAGTGGCTCGATCAGATCACCGAGAGCAACGCCGACTACGCCGCGGCGAACCCGGACCGGTACGTGGCACCGTTCGCCGTCAACCAGATCGTCCACCGGTCCAACGACCGGCTGGAGCAGGATCTGGCGACGGTCGTCGAGCACGAGGTGCCCATCGTCATCACCTCGCTCGGCGCGCGCGAGGAGGTCAACGAGGCCGTCCACTCCTACGGCGGGATCGTCCTCCACGACGTCATCAACAACCGCTTCGCCCGCAAGGCCATCGAGAAGGGGGCCGACGGGCTGGTCGCGGTGGCCGCCGGGGCCGGGGGGCACGCCGGGACGCAGTCCCCGTTCGCGCTGGTACAGGAGATCCGCGAGTGGTTCGACGGGCCGCTGCTGCTGTCCGGGGCCATCGCCCACGGGCGGTCCGTCCTCGCCGCGCGGGCGGCGGGCGCGGACCTCGCCTACGTCGGTTCGGCGTTCCTCGCGACGGAGGAGTCGCGGGCCACGCCGGAGTACAAGCAGATGATCGTCGACAGTACGGCCGACGACATCGTCTACAGCAACCTGTTCACGGGCATCCACGGCAACTACCTGCGGGGCAGCATCGAGGCCGCCGGCCTGGACCCGGACAACCTACCGGAGTCGGACCCGTCGGCCATGGACTTCGGCTCCGGCGGGTCGAACGACTCCAAGGCGTGGCGCGACATCTGGGGCGCCGGACAGGGCGTGGGCGCCGTCCGCTCCACCGGCACCGTCCGCGACCTGGTCGACCGCCTGCGGGGTGAATACGACGAGGCGCTGGACGCCCTCACCGCCGGCGTCGGCGCGCTGCGCTGAGCCGATGTCGCTGAGGTTCGCGATCCTCACCTCGCTCACCGAGCGGGAGGGCAGCGGGATCGAACTCGCCCGACGCTTCGACAGGTCGATCGGGTACTTCTGGCCCGCCACCCACCAGCAGATCTACCGCGAACTCGACCGGCTGGCCTCGGCGGGCCTGATCCGGGAACTGCCACAGGACGGCCCGCCCCGGCGCGGACAACCCAGGCGGTTCGCGGTCACCGACGACGGCCGCCGATCGCTGGTCGAGTGGATCGGCGAGGACGACGCCCCGGACGTGACGCGGTCGACTCTCGCCGTCCGCGTCCGGGCCGCCGCCGCCACGGGCCGGACCGACGAGGTCCGTCGCGCCCTCGAGCACCACCGCGCCCGGCGGCAGGACAATCTCGAGCGGTACCGCGAGATCGAGAAGCGGGACTTCTCCGCCGTCGACCCGTCCGATCCGCGGGGCGTCCTCCAGCACCGCGTCCTCTCGCTGGGGATCGAGGAGGAGCGGGCCTGGCTGAGGTGGTGCGACGAGACGTTGGAGGCGCTGGACCGGCTGCCGCCGCCGGCTCACCGGGCGAGTAGCTCTCGGAGGGTCGACGCCCCGTCGTAGCTCGTCCGGAACAGTCCGCGGCGCTGCAGGACCGGGATCACGAGATCCACGAAATCCTCCAGACCGTCCGGGTAACTCGGAGGCATGAGGTTGAACCCGTCGGCCGCGCCCGCCCGGTACCAGCGCTCGATCTCGTCCGCGATCGATTCGGGCGTGCCGAGCATCGTGCAGTGCCCGCCGCCCGCCGCGAGGGTACCCAGCAGCTCACGCACGGTGGGCGAGTCCTTGCTGATGATCCGGAGGATGGTCTCGTAGCGGCCCTGCGGTCCCGCGAACTCGGCCAGCGGCGGCAACTCCGGAACAGGCGCGTCGAGCTCCCAGTCGGAGCAGTCCTGCCCGGTGAACATCGACAGCTGGGCCAACGACTCCTCGACCGGCAGCAGGGCGTCGAGCTCGGCCTTCTTCTGACGGGCTTCCGCCACAGTCGACCCGACATACGTCACCAGTCCGGGCATCACGACCAGCGAGTCCGCGTCCCTGCCCGCCGCCCGAGCCCGCCGCCTCAGGTCCGCGGCGTACGCCGACGCGGACTCGTCGTCATACGCGACGGCGTAGATTCCCTCGGCGTGCCGTGCCGCCAGGTCCCGGCCCGGATCCGACGACCCCGCCTGGAACAGAACCGGCCGGCCCTGCGGGGACCGCGGCACGGTGAGTGGTCCGTCCACCAGGAAGTGCTCGCCCGCGTGGTGCACCGCCCGCACCTTCGCCGGATCCGCCCACAGCCCGGCGCGGTCGAGGACCAGCGCGTCGGCGTCCCACGACTCCCACAGGGCGAGGGCGGCCTGCACGAACTCCTCGGCCCGCTCGTACCGCTCGGTGTGCCCCGGCAGGGCGGCCATCCCGTGGTTGCGCGCCTCCGCGTCGAACATGGAGGTCACCACATTCCAGCCGACCCGTCCTCCGCTGATGTGGTCGAGGGAGGCCAGCATGCGGGCGGCGTGGAACGGCGTGAAGAACGTCGTGGACACGGTGCTCACCAGCCCCACGTGCCGGGTCGCGCGCGCCATCGCCGACAGTGCGGTCAAGGGCTCCAGGAACCACCACGAGCCGCTGGCAGGGTCTCCGACGGAGTGGCCGTCGGCGAAGAACACCGCGTCGAGGCAGCCCCGCTCGGCCGTCCGGGCCAGCTCCTCCCAGTAGGCGATATCGCCCAGCCGCTCCACCGGGGAGTCGGGTCGGCGCCATGCGGCCGAGTGGTGGCCGCATCCGAACAGGAACGCATTGATATGCAGCATGGGACATCCCTTCGCCGGCATTACCCGGAGCAGGTTCGACGGGTCTCATCTCAGCCGCCCCCTTCTGGGCGGCACCCCGTGTCGTGACCCCGAGACTAGACCCCGTCGACGGTCAGCAGGATCTTCCCGTGCGATTCCCCGGACTCCAGCAGGGCCAGCGCCTCGGCCGCCCGCTCCAGGGGGATCTCGCGCGAGACCCTCGTGGTGACATCGCCGGCGGCGATCATCGGCCACACGTGATCCACGACCTCCTGGCAGATGCCGGTCTTCCCGCCGGGGCCGTCCACCGGCCGCGCCCGGAGGTTCGTGGCGAGGACGCCGGCCCTCTTGGGCAACAACCTGCCCAGGTTGAGCTCCCCCTTCACCCCGCCCTGGAGCCCGATGACGACCACGCGACCGTCCGGCGCCAGGGACGCGATGTTCGGCTCGAGGTACTTCGCGCCCATCACGTCGAGGACCAGGTCGACGCCACGGCCCCTCTCGTCGTCGTCGGTCCATTCCCCGACCCGTTCGACGAAGTCCTCGGCCCGGTAGTCGATCACCAGCTCGGCGCCCAGCTCGCGGCACATTGCCACCTTCTCCGGCCCGCCGGCCGTGGTGGCGACCCGGGTGCCGAGCGCGCGGCACACCTGGATCGCGTGGGAGCCGATGCCGCCCGCGCCGCCGTGGATCAGCACCCGCGGCGCGCCCAGTTCGATCCGGCCCCAGTGCGCGTCCGCCGCGAGGAGTCCCCGTCCGAGCCCGCCGGTCATCGCCAGGTTCGACCACACCGTGCACGCCACCTCGGGGAGCGACGCCGCCTCGTGCAGCGAGACCCCCGCCGGAACGGGCATGACCTGGCCCGCCGGGACGGCGACCTTCTCGGCGTACCCGCCGCCGGCCAGCAGGGCGCACACCTCGTCGCCGACCGCCAGGCCCTCGACGCCCTCGCCGACCGCCGAGATGCGCCCGGAGCACTCCAGGCCCAGGATCTCCGAGGCGCGGGGCGGCGGCGGGTAGTGCCCCTTGGTCTGCAGGAGGTCGGCACGGTTGACGGCTGACGCCGCCACGTCGATGAGTACCTCACCCGCGGCCGGGACCGGGTCGGCGACCTCGGTCAGATGCAGGGAGTCGGGACCGTTGTCGTACGCGATGGCCTTCATGCCCTCGACCGTAGCCGGACTGCGTGAGGGCGGGCGAGGTGAACTAGCATGGGCGACGTCGTACAGCCGGTTCCACGTGGAACCGGCGGGGCCGCGCGTGTCGTGGCCGGCGGCGGGGAAGTGTGGCAGAGCGGCCGAATGCACTCGCCTTGAAAGCGAGCGTGCCTGAACAGCACCGGGGGTTCAAATCCCTCCACTTCCGCACAGGGCCCGGCTCTCGAGGGGCGGGTCAGGCGGTGGTCTCGCGCAGATCGGACGCCGAGACGTAGCGGATGATCTCGAGGACCCGCGTGTAGGAGCGGGACTTGCCCGACACGATCGAGGTGTGGTCCTCGTCCTCGAACATGACGATCTTGGCCCTGCCACCCCGACGATTGACCTCGTCCACGTAGCGCTGGGAGTTCTCCGGCGCCACGGTGACGTCCTGCCTGCCGTGCAGCGCGATCACCGGGGTCCCCGTGTCGATGTTCTGGATGGGATCCACCGATGCGTAGCGGCTCGACACCTCGTCGGGTGTGCCCCCGAGCACGGTGACGATCCTGTCGTCCCCGTGGGTGGCCCCGTAGGTCATGTCCAGCGGCCCGGCGATCGAGATGGCGCGGGTGGGGCGGAAGCTGGGCTTGGAACCCACCTCCCCGTCCTCGAGCCGGTGTCGGGTCGCGGCCCAGACGGCGAGTTGTGCGCCGGCTCCGTGGCCCACCACCACCTCGTCGTCGGTGGTGATCTGCGGGAACCTTCTGTCGACCTCGGTGACGTGGTCGAGCGCGTCGGCCACGTCGCGGAAGGTGATGGGCCAGCCGCCGCCCGACCCGATGTGTCGATACTCGATGTTGTAGACCGCCATCCCGCGGCTGGCGAGATCGCGGGCCAGGTGATCGAACGAGCCCGCCCCGCTCTCCTTGTGCCAGGCCCCACCGTGGATGAGCACGGCCAGTGGGATGGAGTCGACCTTCTGGTCCCCTGCCGGGAGGTAGAGGTCGGCCCAGTTGAGCTCCGGGTCGGGAGCGGGGTAGCGGGTGGGGTACTCGAAGCGCTGCACCGTCACCTCGTCCAGCCGCACCGGGCCGGCATACGTCGGTTCGACCGCGGGGGCCGCGCTCGTCGTCATGCATCCCGCGAGGAACAGCGAGCCGACCGTCAGGGCCGCGCCGAGCACGGCCGACCGTCTGTGCCTGCTGGGATCTCGTCCTGACATGGTGCCCGCTTCCTCAGGAGTAAATAAGGCTGTAATCCCTTTTTCTCCATGGGGACACGTCAGCGAAGCGCGGACGTGTGGCCGACGGTGCGGAGAGTGAAACCCATCTTACAAATATGTGGAGCGATTCGGCGTAGTGGGTGTCCCCGGCTTCCTCCGCGCCCGGTCACGCTCTATCAGCGGCTGGTGCCGACCTCGCACTCACGTGCTCCCCGCCGAGCGCTGAACCGGGTACGCGGCTCGGCTGTCAGTCGATCACGCGGACGCGGCCGGGCTCGGGCGCCCGCAGCGGGCCCTCGTCGGTCGCGTAGCGGATCACCGCGTCGAGATCCGTCAGGCCGGCCTCTCGGCGGTCCCCGCGCTCGGCCAACACCGAGCCGCCCCACTCCGGGGAGGAGAGGAACTCGCTCACCACGACGGTGTACTCCCGCCGGGGATCGATCGGCTCGTCGTCGACCTCTATCTCCGTCACCCGGTCGCCCGCGGGGCGCCCGGCGTCGACGGTGTAGCGCACGTTGGCCGACACCGCGGGGCCGTTGCGGCCGATGTCGTCGGCGAAGTGGTTGAAGGCGGCGCGGAGTTCCTCGCCGGTGACGGTGACCAGGTAGAGGCGGTCGCCGTAGGGCTGCACGGTGTGCAGGGTGGCGTAGTCGAGCGGGCCCGCGGGCAGATCGGTGCGCAGCGAGTCGGGGTTGGACACGGCGAGCTGCGCGCCCCGGCCGCGGGTGGCGGAGAGCTGCGCATCGGCGATGAGGTCGGCCAGCGGGGACTCCCCGTCGGCGTTCATGGCGCGGCTGATCGTCTCGTCGGCGGTGCCGATGACCTCGCGGGCCTCGGGCGCCGCGGCGGCCTGTGCCTGGCGGACGAGTTCCTCGGTCCCGGGGTCGGGCTCGATATCCAGGTTGACCGTCTGGTTGAACGCCGAGGTCTGCGGGCGGACCACGTCTCCGGTGGCGGTGTCGACGGCGAGGTCGACGACCGTGACCGACCGGCCGTGGGACGCCGGCGCCACGACGATCCGCTCGTCGTTCTCCGAGTCGAAGACACGGCACGTGGCCGGGCCCCCGGAGGCGCCGACGATGAGGGCGTCGACGGCCGGGTTGAGGTCCTCGACCAGTTCGAGGTCGGTGAGGGCCTCGGGGCAGGAGCCGGGGTCGAGATTGCCGTGGGCCGTATCGGACTGGACCAGGGCGACGATCGTCTCGACGCCGAGGAACCGCAGCGACTCGACGGTCTCATCGATCGCCCGGAACGGGTCCGCCAGGCGGGTCGTGGTCTCGGGGACGGACTCGGACGGCGCGGTGACCGCCACGACCCCCACCCGGACGTCGCCGACGCGGTGGATGGCGAACGGGAACGTCGGGGCCGCGTCGTGCGACGGGATCACGTTGGAGGCCAGGAACGGGAAGGCCGCACCGCGGAAGGGCGGCAGGGGCGGGTCGACCCGACAGTCCTCCTCCGTGAGGCAACCCGGCTTGACCAGTGAGCGGACGTGGTCGGCGCCCTTCTCCAGCTCGCGCCGGCCGATGCCGGCCCCGTCCACGCCGAGCCGGTTGAAGAACTCGACGGTCGGACGGTCGCCCAGTAGCGCGGCCTCGGGCGTGGTCCCGCCGATCGAGTCGCCCGTGGCGAGCAACAGCGTGTTCTCGGCCTGGGCGCGGAGCTTGCCGATCGTGGCGGCGAGGTGGGGCCCGCCGCCG
>NZ_JAHBAV010000057.1 GCF_018390595.1 Dietzia massiliensis | reverse complement strand
GAGATGTCTCGTGGGCTCGTGACCGCGCTGGCCGTGGCCCCGCTGCTCGCGGCGGGCCTCGGCGCCGCCCCGGCGGCGGGCGCGCAGGACCTCACCGACGGCGGCCGCCTCGGCGGCGGGTCCTCGCAGCTGCTGCCCGACGGCGTGGCCCTCGGATCCCTCGGCGGCCCCGAGCTCTCGCAGGTCGAGTCGGTCGACCTCGAGCGCTACGCGGGGGAGTGGTTCCAGGTCGCCGCGATCCCGCAGCCGTACACCCTGCAGTGCACCAACGACACCCGCGCCGAGTACGCGGTCACCGCGCCCGGCACGGTCTCGGTCCGCAACAGCTGCGGCTCGGCGATCAGCTCGGACTCGGTGATCGAGGGCGAGGCGAAGGTCCGCGACACGGACACGAACGCCTCCCTGCGGGTGAACTTCCCGATGGTCCCGTTCCAGGACGAGGCCGGACCCGTCAACTACCGGATCACCTACCTCGCCGACGACTACTCGCTGGCGATCGTCGGCGATCCCACCCGCTCGTCGGGCTTCGTCCTCAGCCGCGAGCCCGCGCTCGACGCCGGGCAGTGGGCCACGGTGCGCGACGTCATCGAGGACCGCGGCTGGTGGTCCTGCGCGTTCCTCACCGTCCCGATGGCCGGCGGGCGGGGCGACGCCTCCCCGCTGTGCCTCCTGCCCTGACGCAGACGACCCACATCGACACGGATGAGTGACCGATGAGCATCGACCTGACCTGCACGGTCGCCGCGACGCCCGGGGAGGCGTGGCGCTACTTCGCCTCCCCGGGTGCGTTCCGCCGACTGTCCCCGCCGTTCATGCCGCTGCGTCCGGTCCGGGAGGCGGCGTCCCTGCGGGACGGCCTCGCGGTGCTCGAGCCACGCACGGCCCTGCCCGGCCCGCTGGGCAGGCGGTTCGGCCCCCGGTGGCACGCCCGGCACGATCCCGCCGGCTACGTCGAGGGTGAGCGATTCGTCGACCGCTGCGTGTCGCAGCCCTACGCCGCCGCGACCGGCTGGGTCCACACGCACACCGTCACCGCCGCACCCGACGGCGCCGCGCTCCTCGGCGACCGGGTCGAGGCCCGCGTCCCCGGCGTGGCGCTCGCCCCCGTGTTCGCCTACCGGTACCGGCAGATGGCCGCCGACCTGGCCGCGATCGACCGTCACCGCAGCGCGCCCCTGACGGTCGCCGTGACCGGTGCCTCCGGACTGGTGGGCACGGCCCTGACCGCGCTGCTCGGCGTGGCCGGCCACCGCGTCATCCGCCTGGTGCGCGGATCGGTCGACGACGACAACGACGACGAGGGCGGCGTCGCCCGGGACGGACGCGGTGGCTGGCCGGAGCGGACCTGGGATCCGGACGCCCCCGCCCCAGATCTGCTCGACGGCGTGGACGTGCTGGTCCATCTGGCGGGCGCACCCATCGCGGGCCGGTTCACCGATCGTCACGTCGCACGGGTCCGCGACAGCCGGGTCGGCCCCACGCGTCGGCTCGCCGAGCTCGTCGCCGCCCGGGACGGGGCCACCGCCATGGTCTGCGCCTCGGCCATCGGCTACTACGGCCCCGACCGCGGCGACGAGCAGCTGACCGAGGACTCCGCGCCGGGCACCGGGCCGGTCGCCGACATCGTGGTGGACTGGGAGCGCGACTGCGACCCCGCCCGCGAGGCCGGTGCCCGGGTCGTCTCCGTCCGCACCGGCATTGCCCTGTCCGGGGCCGGCGGGATGCTGCCGCCGCTCGCGGCCCTGACGCGCGCGGGGCTCGGCGGCCGCCTCGGCTCCGGCCGACAGTGGATGTCCTGGATATCTCTGGACGACCTCACCGACATCTACCTGCGCGCGATCGTCGACCCCGCGATGTCGGGGGCGGTCAACGGCACGGCCCCCGAGCCGGTGACGAACTCCGAGTTCACCCGCGTCCTCGGCTCCGTTCTGCGCCGTCCCACCCTCGTCCCCGTGCCGGGGTGGGCCCCAGCGCTCCTGCTCGGTGAGCGCGGGGCCGACGAACTGGCCCTGGCCGATCAGCGGATCCTGCCGCGCACCCTCACCGACGCCGGGCACCACTTCCGGCATCGCACGCTGCGCGCGGCGTTCGAGCACGAACTCGGCGCGGAGGAGGTCCCGACCGCGCTGTAGCGAGGTGCCGACCGCGCTGTAGCGTCAGCGCTGCAGGATCATGGGCACGAGCACCCGGCGCGCCAGCGCCCGGATCTGCTCCTCGGAGTCCACGACGGGCGGGCCGTCCGGCATCACCACGAGCGAGTGCAGGAAGCGACCCACCACGGAGGCGACCTCGAGCGAGAGCTGCTCGGCCTCGTCGGGCTCCATGTGGCGGGTGTGGACGTCGGCGTTCCACGTGCTGCGCACGAACTGCGCGAGCATCTCGATGATCGTGTCGAGCACCGAGTCCGACTGCCCGGCGAGCATCGCCATGGCCTCGACCTTGTCGCTCTCGATCATCCGTCGCAGCAACTCGTTCTGGCGGATGTCGAAGACGGTCCCCACGAGCAGGTCCTCGACGTGCCGGACCGGGTCCCACTCCAGCGATTCGAACGGCGTGTACCGCGCGTTGACGGTCATCATGAGTCGCTGCGCCTCGTGCGCGTAGATCGCCCGCAGGAGGTCGTCGCGGGGCCCCAGCCGACGGTAGAGCGTCACCCGCGTGACGCCGGCGGCCCGCGCGATGTCGTCGGTGCTGGTCCCTTTGATCCCGCGTTCGGCGAACACCGCGGACGCCGTCTCGATCAGACGGACGTCCTCGGCGTCCGGTTCCGCCTCCGGCGTCCGGACACCACCGCGGCCACTGTCACGAGTCACGCCCTCATGTTAGGACGAGAGGCCGCGGCGGCTGCCCGTAACGGGGTGTCGGGGGCCCGCCGGGGTTGTGCTAGCGCGGAGGCTGATCGCCGCCGTCGACGGGATAGCCGCCCTGCTGGCCCTGGCCCCACCGCTGGTCGAAACCGGGCTGACCGGGCGCGGCGCCCCGCGGGCCGTCGATCGCCTGGGTCTCCCGGCTCGACGGGGCGTCGGGGGCGGCGCCGCCCTCGGACTCCGGGACCATGTCGAACACGCCGGGCTTGGGCTTGTCCCGCCGCGGCTCCTCGTCCATCACGGAGGTGGCGCCCTTGGCGGCGGCCTCCGCGGCGGCCACGGAGCGGGCGATCTCCGGATCGGTCCGGGTGTCGAACCACTCGTCGGGTGCCGAGGGCAGATCCGCGTCGGTGTCGACGTCCGACGGCTCGTAGCGGAAGACCCCGTCGTCGTCCTTCTTGGCGACGGCCTTGGCGAACGTCTCCAGGGAGTCGCCGAACTGCGACGGGATCATCCACATGGTGGCCGCGTCGCCCTTGGCCATCTCGGGCAGGTTCTGCACGTACTGGTAGGCCAGCATCTCCGGCGTCGGCTTGGAGGCCTTGACGGCGGCGTTGACCCGCGCGATCGCGGCGGCCTGGCCCTCGGCCACGAGGTAGCGGGCGGCCCGCTCACCCTGCGCGCGCAGCATGCGCGACTGCCGGTCCGCCTCGGCCGCGAGGATCGCTGCCTGCTTGTTGCCCTCGGCGTCGAGGATCGCGGCCTGCTTGGCGCCTTGCGCGGTGGTGATGGCGGCCTCGCGCTGCCCCTCGGCGGTGAGGATGGTGGCGCGCTTCTCGCGGTCCGCGCGCATCTGCTTCTCCATCGAGTCCTGGATGGAGGGCGGCGGATCGATCGAGCGCAGCTCGACCCGGGCGACGCGCAGTCCCCAGCGGCCGGTCTCCGAGTCCAGCACGCCACGCAGCTGCTTGTTGATCATGTCGCGACTGGTGAGCGTCTGCTCCAGGGTCAGGCCGCCCACGACGTTGCGCAGGGTGGTGGTGGCGAGCTGCTCGACGGCGACGATGTAGTTGTTGATCTCGTACACCGCCGACTTGGGGTCGGTGACCTGGAAGTAGACGACCGTGTCGATGCTCAGCGTGAGGTTGTCCTCGGTGATCATCGACTGCGGCGGGAACGTCACGACCCGCTCACGCAGGTCGACCTTTGCGCGCACGCGGTCGATGAACGGGATGATGAGCGTGAGCTGACCACTCACGGTGCGCTGGTAGCGGCCGAGCCGCTCGATGACCGCGGCCTCGGCCTGGGGGATGAGCTTGACCGAGCTCACCACCACCGAGACGATCAGGACGACGATGACGGCGAGGAAGATCAAGCCACCCATGGGTACCTCCGGTTGAGTCGTGCGTATCGGCTGCTGCTGGGAGGCCGCGAACTCATAGGCCGCGCACGACGATCGCCGTGGCCCCTTCGATCTGGTGCACCAGGACCTTGTCGCCGGCCTCGAACGTCTCGCCCTCGATGAGCGGTCGTGCCGTCCAGGTGTCCCCGGCGATCTCGACCAGGCCGCCGGACGGCCCGATCGCCTCGACGACCGTGCCGCCGCGACCGGTGAGGGCGGCCGTGTTGGTGTCGTGCTCGGGCAGCGCGCTGAGCAGGCGCCGACGGACGAGCGGGCGGACGCCGACGACGAGGATGAGCGAGACGAGCGCGAAGGCCAGCGCCTGACCCCACACCGGTGCGCCGAGGAAGGCGGCGGCCGAACCGCCGAGGGCGCCTCCGGCGAGCATGAGCATGAACAGCTCTCCGCCCGCCGCCTCTCCGGCGGCGAGAAGAACCGCTGCCCCGAGCCAGGCGAATCCCACGTGCATGACGCCGACCCTACCGACAACGGGCGGTCGGCAGGTGGACTCTCGGCACGCGACTACGCTCTGGGAACGTGTCGACTCTGAAGAAGTTCGCCTGGCTCTCGGTGGCCACCGCGATCGTCACCATCGCGCTCAAGGTCGGGGCGTGGTGGGTCACCGGCTCGGTCGGCCTGCTCTCCGACGCCGCCGAGTCCGTGGTCAACCTGGTGGCGGCGGCGATCGCGCTCGGGGCGATCAGCGTCTCGGAGCGACCGGCCGATGACGACCACCAGTACGGGCACTCCAAGGCGGAGTACTTCTCGGCGGGTGTCGAGGGCGCGATGATCTTCGTGGCCGCGGCGTTCATCCTGGTCGTGAGCGTGGAGCGGCTGATCAACCCGGCCCCGCTGGAGGCGCTCGGCGTCGGCCTGGCGATCTCGGTGGTCGCCGCGGTCCTCAACGGGGTCGTCGGTCTCGTGCTCGTGCGGGCGGGCGTCCGCCACCGGTCGCCGACCCTGAGGGCGGACGGCAAGCACCTGATCACGGACGTCATCACCTCCGTCGGCGTGGTGGTGGGCCTCGCGCTGGCGTGGGCGACCGGCTGGCAGGTCCTCGACCCGATCGTGGCGATCGGCGTGGGCCTGAACATCCTGTTCATCGGCTACCGGCTGGTGCACGAGTCGGGCATGGGCCTGATGGACGCGACCCTGCCCGACGAGGACAACAGGATGATCGAGGAAGTGCTCGAGCGGCACCGGGAGCCCGGCCGCGTCGACTTCCACGAGCTGCGGACCCGCGAGTCGGGCAAGTGGCGTTTCGTCGAGTTCCACGCCCTCGTCCCGGGCGAGTGGAGCGTCGAGCGCGGGCACGACCTGGTGGAGACCGTGGAGCAGGAGATCCACGCCGCCCTGCCCAACTCGCACATCACCACCCACCTCGAGCCGATCGAGGACGAGCGGGCCTATAACGACGTGCACCTCTAGAGCGCGTCGCGTGGCCTACCTGCCCGCCGCTTGGTGCAGCCCCGCCGCGCGACCGCGACGCCGGTAGTAGCTCCGGCCCGCCACGTTCTGCTGATGCCAGTAACCGCGCAGGAGAAGCGGCAACTCGGGGATCCAGAACCGCTCCTCGAGCGGCAGGACGGGCTCGCGGGTCCCGAGGGTGACGTCCGCGTAGACGATGCCGGGGCCATCGTCGGCCCGCCGGGAGGCGAGCACCGTGCCGGAGGCGTCGACGATCTGCGTGGCGCCGACATACTCCGTCTCGTACGGCACGGACACGGTCGTCCCCGGAGCGAGGAGGAAATCTGTGCGGAACGACCCGCAGTGCGAGGCCTGCAGGACGGGTGCGCCGAGACGGCGGGTGAACTCCGCGGGCGCGTTCTCCGAGAGGTAGCGGTTGTACTGCGCGAGCGGGCCCAGCACACGGTCGGTGAGCCTGCCCCAGTTCCGCGGGACCGTCCACCAGTGCGTGCCGGTGACGGCGACGTCGACACGCCCTCGGAGCCTGCGGACGGTCCCGGTGCGGATGAGCTCCCAGCAGCTCGCCACGCCCACTCCGCCGAGGGCGGTCTCGAACGCGCCGTCGTCAGTGCCATCGCGGTAGAAGCTGCCGCCGGTGTAGAAGCAGTTCTCCCACATCGTCGGCAGGTCCTTGTCGTGCGTGTGCACGGACCCGTCGGGTTCGACCAGGTGATAGCGGTTGAAGACATCGTCGTCGTCGGCCACCACCATCGACCCACCGACGGTGAGGCGGTAGCGCGCGGCGAGGCGGCGGAACATGTCCACCGCCGCGTTCTCGCGCGGCAGGACGGCGTCGTGGACCTCCGGCCGCATCGGCAGCGGCGACGTGCAGAACTCGGGTACCGCGATCAGGCGCGCGCCCCGCTCGGCGGCCTCGACGATCATCGTCTCCAGCCGGCCGAGCGTGAGGTCGACGCGGCCCGGCACGCCCTCCAGCTGCACGGCCGCGGCGCGGACCACCTGTCCCGACAATCGGACCTCCTGCATCGAGCACGGACATGGATAGAGCGTGGACGCGGATCACGCGCGAACGAGCGCGCAGGTCAGCGCCCTGCCCTATGGTCGTCAGCATACAAATCCCGGCGCATTGTCAAGTGCTCTTCGGAAGGATCCATGGAACTCGGCATCGACACCCTGCTCACCCTCCTCGCGGCGGGCCTCATCTTCCTGCTGGCGCTGTGCCTCGGCGTGTGGAAGTACCGCCAGATGGCCACGAGCCCCGGCCACGTCGCGCATCCGTACGTGGACATCGCGCACCGGGCGTCGTTGCTGTACTCGTTCGCGACCCTGCTCATCGCCGTGTTCGTCGAACTGAGCGGCTGGCCGACCTGGGTCAACCTCGCCGCCGCCGGCGTGTTGGTGTTCTTCTTCCTGGTGGCGATCGGCAGCTACATCCTCCACGGCGCGCTGAAGGACACGACCAACCAGTTCGAGCGGCCCACGGTCGCGTTGCACCTCGGCATGGTGGCGCTCATCGTCGGCGAGATCGGAGGGTTCGCGGTGCTGCTCGCGGGGTTCGTCGCCGGGCAGTTCGGAGGTTGAGCGCAGTTCGGGGGCCCGCGGTCGTATCCTCGGCGGTGTGGGCCACCCGATCATGTTCGACGCCGCGGACCCGCTGCTGGCGCGGCTGCGGCAGGTGTGCCTCGCGCTGCCCGACGCCGCCGAGAAGATCTCGCACGGACGCCCCAACTGGTACACGACCAAGGTGTTCGCGGTGTACGGCGGCTCGGTCAAGGGCGACCACGCGGACCCGCTCCTGTCCCGGGCGCTGCTGTTCCTGCCGGATCCGGGGGAGCGCGCGGCGCTGGAGCAGGACGAGCGGTTCCACGTCCCGGCGTACTACGGGCCGGCCGGCTGGCTGGCGCTGCCGCTGGACGATGGACCGGGCGGCGGCGGCCCCGAACCCGACTGGGACGAGGTCGCCGAGCTCGTCGAATCCTCGTACCGGCAGACCGCCGGAACCCGGCGGGTCGCTCGTCTCGACGACGAGCGGGGTGGCTCGCGCGACTAGGCTGGCCGCATGCCGCTGCGCCCCCGCTCCGACGCCGCCTCGCCGCGCCGGCGCTCGTCCGGCGACATGGATCTGGGCACCCGGGCGCTCCTCCTGGGGGTCGGCTCGCTGGTCCTGTCCTGGGTGCCACAGCTCAACATCATCGCGTTCCTCGCCGGGCTCATGGCCGTGGCGTTCGGCCTGCTCGCGCGCTGGCCGACCGGGTGGCTGACCAACGAGGACACCAACCCGCGGCGTGGGCTGTGGGGCGTGGTGCTGGGCTCGATCGCGCTGGTCGTGTTCGTGGTGACCGCGGTGCGGTACTCGGCGCTGTAGGGGCCGGCGCCAGCCGCGCGGAACCACCGTGCGGTGCGATCAGCGCAGGTTGGAGACGACCCAGCCGATCGCCGTGCGCATCCGGCGGGCGAACTCCCCGGGGTGCGTCGCGCACGCGGCATGCCCGGCGTGGACCGGGAACACCGCGCTGTGGGGCAGCAGGTCGGCCATCTCGTCCTGCACCCACTGCGGGAACGCCAGGTCCCGGGTGGTCTTGACGACGGCCACCGGCAGCGTGAGCTCGTGCAGCCACGACGTCGAGTTGAAACCCGCGACCTGCGCGATGACGTTGCGGTGCGTCGCGAACGACACCGAGGACAACTCGCGCAGGGCCCACGCGTGCGGTCGGAGTACCTCGTCGTCGACCTTCTCCTCCACGACCTCGCCGACCTCGTCCGGCACCGCGTTGAGCAACGGGGCGGAGCGCGTCAGGCCACCGAGCGACATCCTCTCGATCGCGTTGCGCCGCGCGCCGGTGCCGGTCGCGGCCAACACCAGCCCGCCGAGGCGAGACGGGTCGCGGCGCGCGGCCAGCTGGGACACGATCCCGCCCATCGAGTACCCGCCCAGCACGGGCGCGGGCAGCTCGAGGTGGTCGGCGACCCGGAGCACGTCGTCGGCGAGGGTCTCGAACGTGAACTCGCCGTGGAAGCCGTGGCCGTGCCAGCGCTGATCGAAGGTGATGAGCCGGTGCTCGCCGCGGAGCCGCTCGAACGTCTGGTACCAGTTGAGCATCCCCGTGGCCGCCATGCCGTGCAGCAGGATCACCGGCGTGAGGTGCTCCTCGCCCGTGTCGTGGACGCGGGTGGTGACCCCGTCGGCGAGCGAGACGATCCGCCCCGGCGGCAGCAGCGACAGGTCCGGCACCATCCGCGGCACACGCGCGGCCACCCGCGGCAGCGATCCGACAGGCCTCCTGGTCACGCGCAACCTCCTGGGGTCGTGTCCTTATTGTGGGGCACCCGGCGGCCGGGCGCATCCGCGTCAGTCCACGGACACCAGTCCCTCCTGCTCGAGGAAGTCCCGCGCGACCAGCGCGGGATCCTCTCCGTCGACGTCCACGCGCATGTTCATCTCCACCATCACCTCGTTGGTGAGCAGGTCCACCAGCGGCGCGAGGACGTCCTCGATCTGCGGATGCGCGTCCAGCACCTCGCCACGGACGACGGTGGCGAGGTTGTAGACGGGGAAGAAGTGCTGATCGTCCTCGAGGACCACGAGGTCGAGGCCCTTGACCCGGCCGTCGGTCGTGTAGACCTCGCCGAAGCGGCACTCCCGGCCGACCGAGGTGGCCTGGTAGATGATCCCGGGCTGCATGATCGGCGTGGGGACGGCCGCCGCGTCGAACCCGTACGCCTCGGCGAGCCCCGGCCAGCCGTCGCGGCGCACCGAGAACTCGGTCTCCATGCACGTGACAGCCGACTGGGGGTCGGTGCGGACGAGCTCGGCGTAGTCGGAGAACGTCCGCACCCCGGTCTCCTCGGCGGTCGCCCGGTTCATGGCGAACGAGTACGTGTTGTCCACGGTCGTGGGCGGCAGCCAGCGCAGGTCGTGCTCGGCCAGGTCGGCGTCGCGCACCGCCTCCCACTGCCCCTGCGGGTCGCGGATCGGCTCGGAGTTGCCCAGGTAGCTCATCCACGCGGTGCCCGTGTACTCCATACCGATGTCGACCTGCCCGGTCACCAGCGCCTGTCGGAAGCTGTTGGACCCGGCCAGCGACGACATGTCGGACACCTCCATGCCGGCCGCGGCGAGGAGGAACTCCACGAGATAGCTGGCGATGACGCCCTCGGTGAAATCCTTGCCGCCCACCGTGATGCGCACGCCCTCGAGCTCGGGCACCGTGCCGGCCGGCCCGGGTGACACGGGCAGCGGTACGGACCCGCCGTTGTTGAGGCCGCAGCCGGTCGCGAGCAGCACGGTGGTGAGCAGGGCGGCGGCGAGGCGTCTGACGGGCGAGGTTATCGTGCTGGTCATCGCAGCCCCTTCGGGTTGAGCAGGAGCTCGCCGACCCCGCCGAGCCAGTCGACGAACAGTGCCAGACACACCGCGAGGACCGAGCCCACGGCCAGCGTCGTGTAGTCCTGCAGGCGGTACCCGGTGTCGATGAAGATGCCCAGCCCGCCGGCGTCCACCAGGAAACTCAGCGTGGCCGTGCCCACCGCCAGCACGAGCGTGGTGCGCAGCCCCGCGAGGATGAACGGCACCGCCAGCGGCAGCTCGACCGTCCGCAGGACGCGGGCGCTCGTCATCCCCTGACCGCGCGCGGCGTCGATGAGCGCCGGGTCGACGTTGCGGATCCCCACGATCGTGTTCCGCAGCACCGGCAACAGCGAGTAGACCGCCACCGGCAGAACCCCGATCCAGAAGCCCGTCCGGTTGGTCGCCAGGAACAGCAACACGATCAGCCCGATCGCCGGCGCCGCCTGCCCGATGTTGGCGAACCCCACCGCCACCGGCGCGAGGAACCGCGTCCGCCGGCGGGTGAGCAGGATCCCCAGGGGGACGCCCACCGCCACGACGATCGCCACCACCGTCACCGTGATCTGCACGTGCTCGAGCGTCCGCTGGGTGAGGGAGGCCGCGTTGAGCGAGGCCTGCTGTGTCTCGTCGAGCTCGCGGGAGAAGGCCCACCACAGCACCCCGGCCGCCGCGGCCACGATGACCAGCGGCTGCACCAGCAACCTCGCCGACCCGCCGCGGGCCACGGCAGCGGGGGCGCTCACGCCGGACCCTCCTGGCCGGGGATCGGGTCCGCGTCGTTGTGCCGGTGGTTGATGCGCCGCAGCTCGGCCACGAGGTCGTCGATGCCGATGGTGCCGCGGTACACCCCGTCGCGGTCCACGACCACCGTGGTGGCGCTCGCCGTGGACAGCAGTCCGTCGAGCGCCTCCTGCAGGGACGAGTCCACCGTCACGGACCCGACCACCGGCAGCCCGCCCGACCGCAGATCAGGCATACGGGCCACCGTGTCGCCGCGCACCCACCGCAGGGGCCGGCCCGCGTCGTCGAGCACGACCGCCCACTCGTCGCCGGACCCGCGCAACCGGGTGGCGAACTCGGCCGGGTCGTCCGAGGCCCTCGCCGTCGTCGCCTCTCCCAGGTCCACGTCACCCACGCGCCGGAGGGTGAGGGTCTTGAGCGCGGCGTCGTCACCGATGAACCCGCTCACCGTGTCGTCCGCCGGGTTGGTGAGGATGGCCTCCGGGGTGTCGAACTGCAGGACCGACGACCCGGGGCCGAGGACCGCGATCTTGTCGCCGAGCCGGACCGCCTCGTTGAAGTCGTGGGTGACGAACACGATGGTCTTGCGCAGGTCGTCCTGGAGCCGCAGCAACTCGTCCTGCAGCGACGACCGCGTGATGGGGTCGACCGCGCCGAACGGCTCGTCCATGAGCAGCACCGGCGGATCCGCGGCGAGCGCCCGCGCGACGCCGACGCGCTGCTGCTGCCCGCCCGACAGCTGCGCGGGGTAGCGGTCGCGATAGTCCGACGGGTCCAGTCCCACCAGGTCGAGCATCTCGTCCACCCGCGCCCGGATCCGCGGCTTCTTCCACTTGAGTAGACGCGGAACCGTGCCGACGTTCTGTGCGACCGTCATGTGGGGGAACAGCCCGGAGGCCTGGATGGCGTAGCCGATGGAGCGGCGCAGGGTGTCGGCGTCGAGGCCGCGGTTGTCCTGACCGTCGATCGTGATGGTGCCCGAGGACGGCTCGATGAGGCGGTTGATCATCCGCATGGTGGTGGTCTTGCCGCAGCCCGAGGGCCCGACGAACACCGTGGTCCGTCCGGCGGGCAGCTCGAGGGAGACGCGGTCCACCGCCGGCCGCTACTGACCGGGGTAGATCTTGGTGACGTCGTCCAGGACGATCGGGACGCCCGACACGGACCCCGACACGGACTCTGTACTGGTCGAACCGGTGCTGGTCACTGGTTCCCCCTGATGGTCAGACGTCCGAGCAGGACGAGGAGCGCGTCGAGGACGAGCGCGAGGACGACGATGAGCACGGTCGCGGTCAGCGCCATGGGCAGCGCGGTGGGCGTGCCGACCCGGGACAGTGCCGCGAAGATGAGGTTGCCCAGCCCGGGACCCTTGACGTACGCGGCGATCGCGAGGATGCCCATCGACATCTGCGTGGAGATGCGGATCCCGGCGAGGATCGACGGCCAGGCCAGCGGCACTTCGACCCGGGCGAGCACCCCGACCCGACTCATCCCCACGCCGCGCGCGGCGTCGACGGTCGCGGCGGGCACGGCGTCCAGGCCGACGATCGTGTTGCGCAGGATCGGCAGCACGGCGTAGATGACCAGCGCGGTCATGGTGGGCAGCACGCCCAGCCCCAGCACCGGGATGAGCAGACCGAGCAGCGCGAACGACGGCACCGTGAGCGCCGTGGCGGCCAGGCCGGTGGCGACCGCCGATCCCGACCGGCTGCGGTAGACGGCCACGCCGATCGCCACCGACAGCAGTGTCGCCATCAGCACCGCCTGCACCGTGGCGCTGACGTGCTGCCACGAGTCCGTGGCCAGCTGGAGACGGCGCGTGGAGAGGAAGTCCATCAGGGCGGTCATCGCATCTCGGCTCCGTCGGGTCGGCGCGGTACGGGTGCGACCACGTTAGCGTCGTCCGCACCTGTAGAGGGCGGAGTCGGGACATCCCGCGCGGGATCGGCTGTGGGAGCGCGGTGCGGTCGTGCACCATGTAGACATGACGCCACGGCCCACCCGTCCCCTGGATCCCGACCTGACGGAGCACCTCGACGAGCTCCTCGCCGCGAGCGGTCGCATCGCCCGCCGGCACTTCTACGGTGACCTCGCGGCGCTCGCCGCCACGGACAAGGCCGCCCCGGGCTCGGACGGCACAGTCTCGAACGGCGCGGCCGTCGGCGGGAACGGGCACCGATACGACCCCGTCACCGAGGCCGACCGTGCGATCGAGGAGCTCCTGCGCGCGGGGATCTCGTCGATGTCCCCGGGCGACCGGGTGGTGGGGGAGGAGAACGGTGTCACCGGCCCGGCCGACGCCGCCCGCACGTGGTACCTGGATCCGATCGACGGGACCAAGGCATTCCTCACCGGGATGACGGGGTGGGGGACCCTGGTCGGCGTGGTGGAGGACGGTCGCGCCGTCGCGGGTTGGATGGACCAGCCGGTGTTGGGCGAGACGTTCTCCGCCGTCCACGGGCGCGCCACCGTGCGGCGCCGCACCAACGGGCCGGAAGCCATCGACCTGCGCGTATCGGGCTGCACCGAGCTGTCCGAGGCGATCATGTACACCACGCATCCGTCGATGTTCGGTGACGACGGCGAGGTGCGCAGCCGCTACGACGACCTCGGTCGCCGCGTCCGCCTCCAGCGCTTCGGCGGGGACTGCTACGCCTACTGCATGCTCGCCGCGGGGCGCGTCGATCTGGTCGTGGAGGCCGACCTGAAGTCCTACGACATCGTGGCGCTGATCCCGATCATCGAGGCCGCGGGCGGCGTGATCACCGGCCCGGACGGCCGGCAGCCGCTCGAGGGCGGGACCGTGGTGGCGGCGGCGACGCCCGAGCTGGCCGAGCAGGCCTGGGCGGTACTGCGGCCGTAGCGCGCCTGACGCCGGGCCTGACCCGATTCAGGCGAGGTCGGCCCGCATCCTCCACATCGGCGGCGCTTCCGGTGCCTCCGACCGGGCGGTGACGGTGAAGCCGAGCCGCTCGTACAGCCGCACGTTGAGTGGGTCGGAGGTCTCCAGTGCCATCGAACGCGCGCCCCGGCGGACGGCCTCGACGATCGCGAACCGCGTCAGGGCGCTGCCGAGCCCGCGTCCCCGGGCGCTCGGGAGCACGCCGAGCGTCTCGAGCCTCCAGTCCGCCTCGGGATCGCCGCCGCTCGTGAGTCGATCGATGCGGTCGCCGTGCAGGGCGACGATCCGCGCCACGGTTTCAGGCGCGGGGTCGGGGGTCCGAGGCGGCAGGACCGCGATCACGCCGTCGACGGCTCCCCCCTGCGCGGGGTCGTCGCTCACCGCGACGAGGCCGTGCCGAACCGCGTGATGCAGGTACAGCTCCTGGAGCGCGCGCAGCCTGTCCTGGTAACCCTCTGCCGGGATGACATATCGCGTCCACGGGTAGTCGGCGAACGCGGCGGCGAGAGTGTCGGCCGCCGGGCCCACGTCCGCGACGTCGGCGAGACGGGGCGACGAGTGGGGAGAACTCACTCGGGCGACGGTACCCGGATCGGATGCGGCGCCCGTCACAGGGCGATACAACCGAGTGATGGAGCGACATCCCCGGGGTGATGCGTCCCCCGACACCGGGTCAGGGGCAGGCACACGCAGGCGTAAGCGCCGGCTCGGCACCATCAAGAAGGCCGTACCCGCCCGGATGGACCGCCTTCCCTGGGCGGGGATCCACTGGAAGATCATCGTGGGCCTCGGAACCGTGTGGATCCTCGACGGCCTCGAGGTCACCCTCATCGGCTCACTGGCCGCGCGCCTAGTGGAGCCCGGCAGTGGCTGCCGATCACGGAGGGCCAGATCGGTCTCGCAGCGTCGATCTACATCTTCGGTGCCTGCCTGGGTGCGCTGTTCTTCGGCCGGCTCACCGACAAGTGGGGCCGCAAGAAGCTGTTCATGCTCACCCTGGTGGTGTACTGCGTCGCCACGTTCGCCACGGCGTTCGCGGTCGAGCCGTGGATGTTCTTCATCTGCAGATTCTTCACGGGCGCCGGCATCGGCGGTGAGTACGCGGCGATCAACTCCGCGGTCGACGAGCTGATCCCCGCCCACTACCGCGGTCGCGTGGACGTCCTCATCAACGGCACCTACTGGCTGGGCGCGACGTTCGGGTCGTTCTACTCGCTGTTCTTCCTCAACACGGCGATGTTCGCCGAGAACCTGGGCTGGCGGTTCGCGCTCGGCGTGGGCGCGCTGCTGGGCGTCGTGATCATCTTCGTCCGCCGGCACGTCCCGGAGAGTCCGAGGTGGCTGTTCATCCACGGCCGCGAGGACGAGGCCGAGGAGATCGTCGAGAGGATCGAGAAGCAGATCCGGAAGGAGACCGACGAGCCGCTCGAGAAGGTCGGCCGTGACGAGCGGATCACCATCCACCAGCGGGCCTCGATCCCCTTCAGCGAGATCGCGAAGACCGCCTTCGGTAAGTACCCCAGGCGGGCGATCCTGTGCCTGGCGCTGTTCATCGGGCAGGCGTTCCTCTACAACGGCATCACCTTCAACCTCGGCACGCTCTACCAGAACTACTACGGCATCGACGCGGGCTCGGCGCCGCTGCTGCTGGCCCTGTTCGCGATCGTCAACTTCCTCGGCGCGCTCATCCTGGGCCCGCTGTTCGACAAGGTCGGCCGCAAGAAGATGATCGCCGGCACCTACCTCGGGTCGGCGCTCGTGACGGTTCCGCTGTACTTCGTCTTCCTCAATGAGACGGGCGGCCTGTGGGGCTTCGTGGCGCTGCTGTCGCTGACGTTCTTCATCGCCACGGCGGGTGCGTCGGCCGCCTACCTCACCGTCAGCGAGATCTTCCCCATGGAGACCCGCGCGCTGGCGATCGCCTTCTTCTACGCGATCGGCACGGGCGTCGGCGGCATGATCGGCCCGCTGCTCTTCGGTAACTTCATCGAGAGCGGCGACCGCGGACTGGTCGGCGTGGGCTTCCTCATCGCGGCGGCGATCATGGCGATCGGCGGCATCGCCGAGATCGTCCTCGGCGTCGACGCGGAGGGGAAGTCCCTCGAGGACATCGCCGCGCCGATCACCGCGCAGAAACCGGGGGAGGAGAACGCGACCACGTGACCGAGTCCTTTTTCAATGCCTGAGCCGCTGTAATGACTGAGCCACTGTTCGGCGTCCACCGCGCGCCGTCGCTGCTCGGCCCGGGCGCGGTGCACGTGCCGGACTGGATGAGCCGGGAGCAGCAGGAGTACCTGCTCCGGGCGTGCGCGGACTGGGCGGCCGTGGCGACGCCCCGCTCGATCGTCCTGCCCGGCGGCGGGCGCATGTCGGTGCGGACGTTCAGCCTCGGACGTCACTGGACCCCGTATAGATACGACGACGACGACGAGGACACCCCGCCCATCCCGGATTGGCTCGTGCGGGCCGCGCGAACCGCGCTGACCTCGGCCGCGGCGGTCGATCCGCGCGCCGCGGTCCTCAACGGCGGCGATCACAAGCCCGGCGATCACGAGCGCAGCGGGGCGCCCGCCTACACCCCCGATGCCGCCCTGGTGAACCTCTACGGGCGTGGCGCGACGATGGGCCTGCATCAGGATCGCGACGAGGCGAGCCTGGCGCCCGTCGTGTCGTTCAGCCTGGGCGACGCGTGTACGTTCCGCTTCGGCACGCCCGAGCACCGCGGCCGACCGTACACGGACGTCCGCCTGGAGTCGGGCGATCTGGTGGTGTTCGGCGGCCCGTCGCGGATGGCGTTCCACGGCGTGCCCAAGGTCTTCGACTCCACGGCGCCGTCGTGGTGCCGCGAGGTGCTGGGCGCCGAGCCGGGGCGGGTCAACATCACGCTGCGGATGACCCGACCGGCTGCATGACCCGGCCGCCGGCACGACCCGGCCGGCTGCATGCGCCGACACCCTAGGCTGGGCGGATGACCTCAGACCGCGGCGCCTCGCAGAACCCGTCGACCGGCCGTGCCCGGACCGTCCTCGTGGTGGCGCTCGTCGCCGTCCTGGCGGCGGTCGCCGCGGTCGCCACAGTGCTCGTCTCGTCCGCGACGTACGCCCCGGGCGAGCGCACGCTGTCGCCGAAGATCCAGGTGGCGGCCGGATCCGATCACGTCGACCCCTTCGCCGGACTGGTCATCCGCGTCCCCGAGGGATGGCGGGCAGAGTCGGGCGAGCTGATCTTCGGTACCACCGCGATGAGCCCGGAGCAGGGCACGGAGCAGGGCGGGGACGGCGTCGTGCTGGCGGGCGCGCTCACCGAGGACCTGTTCGACCCGCGCGACCCGGACAACCGGCTGGCGGCGTTCGCGCTGGCAAACGGGATGGGGCCGGTTCTGCTCCCCGTCCCGGGCCGGCCGGTCGAGGAGAGGATCGAACACCTCTCCACCCGAGTCGGCGACGGCTGGTCCGTGTCGTTCCGCGTTCTCCCGGCGGTCCGGCAGGACATCATCGGCCCGGAGGGCGCCCTCGTGTACTCGGCGGTCGTCGGGGAGGGCGCGCAGCGCTACTGGCTCACCTACATCGCCCGCCCGGGCGACGGCGCCATGACCTCGCCGACCGCGGAATGGGCGGACGAGATCGTCGAGCGCCTGCGGCCCGTCGATGAGGGCTACTACGCACCACTCGGCCCCGGCGGGGAGCCGGGGGAGGAGCCGGTCGGCGCGCCGGCCTGACCCCCGCCCGTCAGGGCCGCATTCGGCGGAAGCCCACCACCGGGTTCCCGCCGGCGACGCCGTCGATCGGCGCGCACACCGCCTCGACCTGTTGACGGGCCTGCTCCCGCACGGGCGTGGCCGGGTCGAGGACCGACAGGTACTCGGAGTGCTGGGCCAGCGCGTCCACGGCCGGCTCGACGAAGCCCGTGACCTCCACGTAGTGCGTGGGCTCGACGGCCGACTCGAACCACATCTGCGGCCGCCCCTCCGCGGCGTCCACGCCGACGGCCGCCACGAGGTCGTCGTACGCCGCGCCGACGGCCGCGCCGAACTCCATGTGGTCGCTCTGGTTGGGTGCGCCGGGGGCCCACTCGGGACCGGAGTACAGCGAGACCACGACGTCCGGGCGGTGACGCCGGATCGCGTCGGCCACCGCGTCACGCAGCGCCGCGTTGTTGACGATGCGACTGTCCGGGAAGCCCAGGAACTCCACCTCGTCCACGCCGACGATCGCCGAGGACCGCCGCTGCTCCTCTTCGCGGACCGGGCCCGCGAGCGCCGGCGACATGCCCTCGATGCCGGCCTCACCGCTCGAGGCCAGGACGTAGACCACGCTGCGCCCCTCGGCCGTCCACCGCGCCACGGCGGCGGACATGCCGTATTCGGGATCGTCGGGGTGGGCGACGAGGACCAGGCAGCGGGTCCAGTCGGTGGGGAAGGGCTCCGGGAGCGTCGACGGCCCGCCCGTGCCCGTCGCCTCGGTCGAGTCCGTCTTCTCCGGCTGGTCGGGGGATTCGCTCATGGCACGAGTATGACCCGCCGGGTGCGCGCACGCCCGCCGTCGCGAGAACGCGCCCCGTAATCTGGTGGCGCACTTCGTCGTCGTCGTCACCTAAACGGAGGCCCCTGTGTCCGCACTCTTCCCCGACTACCGCCCCGCCTGGGAAACCGACGACCACCGGCTGCTGCGCGAGCACGCCCGCGCGTTCTTCGCCAAGGAGATGACCCCCAACCAGGAGAAGTGGGCCGCGCAGAAGCACGTCGACCGCGAGACCTGGCTGCGCACCGGCGAGGCCGGCCTGATCTGCCTCGACGTGCCCGAGGAGTACGGCGGCCAGGGCGGCGACCCCGGCATGGAGTACCTCGTCACCGAGGAGCTCGTCTACTCCGGCGACACCGCCTTCGGCATGGGCGTGGGCTCCACCATCACCCCGCACTACGTGGCCAACTACGCCACCGAGGAACAGAAGAAGGCGTGGCTGCCCAAGATGTGCTCGGGCGAGTGGATCTCCGCGATCGCCATGACCGAGCCCGGCGCCGGCTCCGACCTCAAGGGCGTGCGCACCACCGCCAAGCGTGACGGCGACTCCTACGTCATCAACGGCTCCAAGACCTTCATCTCCAACGGCGGCTCCGCCGACTTCGTGGTGGTCGCAGCCAAGACGGACCCCGACGCAGGCCACAAGGGCATGGCCCTGTTCGCGGTCGAGGCCTCCACGCCCGGGTTCGAGCGCGGTCGCGTGCTGGAGAAGATGGGCCGCCACGGCGCCGACACCGCCGAGCTGTTCTTCAACGACATGCGCGTGCCCGCCGCCAACCTGCTCGGTGGCGAGGAGGGGCAGGGCTTCTACCAGCTCATGAACCAGCTCCCGCGCGAGCGCCTGGCCATCGCCGTGGACGCGCTCGCCATGGCCGAGGCCGCCGTCGTGGAGACCATCGCGTACACCAAGGAGCGGCAGGCGTTCGGCCAGCCGGTGCTGGACTTCCAGAACACCCGCTTCGAGCTGGCACACTGCAAGACCCAGGTCATGGCCACCCGCACGTTCGTCGACTACTGCGTCCAGCGCGAGATCGCCGGTGAGCTCGACGCCGTGACCGCCTCCATGGCCAAGATGCAGGCCACCGACATGCTCGACGACGTCGTGGACCGCTGCCTCCAGCTCTTCGGCGGCTACGGCTACATGATGGAGTACCCCATCACCCAGAAGTTCGCGGCCGCCCGCGTTATGCGGATCTACGGCGGCACCAACGAGATCATGAAGGAGGTCATCGGCCGGGCGCTGTAGTCGGCCTGCGGGGCACGACCGGGTCCACTGGGCGGCGCTGCGCTGCGCGGGCTGGCTGCGCTGCTCGGGGCTGCGCTGCGCGGGCTGGCTGCGCTGCTCGGGGCTGCGCTGCGCGAGGTTGGCGAGGCGCCCGGGTTTGCGCGGTGTCGGGTACCGGGTTGGCGCTGTGCCGCGGCCGCCGTCTTTTTCCGGCGCTCTCCGTTCCGCTTGACCGATCGCGCGCGCCTCAGGGTGCGCGCGATTCCGCGTTGACTGGGCGCTTGCTGGGCGGGTGCTGCCGTCCGGCCAGGCGTCGCTAGGGGCGCCTGGCTCGGGACGCGACGGCGGCTCAAGCCGCGTTGCAAGCGCGGACCGTCTGGTGTCGTGCGGGGTTTCGAAACTCGCCAGTCGGCTTGTGGGAAGCCCTTGTGGTGTCGAACACGTGGGCGTAGAATAGAACACGTATTCGAGACAAGTCGCGGCCCGGCCGCGCAGTCGACCACGGGGGGTGGGGCATGGACGGCGATTCCGAGCGCACTGCTGGCGGTCCCACTGGCTCGTCTGGCCGTGCTGGCTCTGCCGGTGGCGGCGCTGCCGCGGCGATGACGGGCCTGACTGCGGCGGCGCGGGAGGGGTGGGCGGCGGAGAATCGCGCGGCGGCGCAGCGTCTGG
>NZ_JAHBAV010000056.1 GCF_018390595.1 Dietzia massiliensis | reverse complement strand
CACGTCACCGACCTGCTGGATGCGGTCGGTCTTGTAGTCGCCGCGCACGAAGCCGGAGCCGTCCAGGCGGGCGTGGTTCTCCGGGTTGGAGAGGAAATCGAAGATCTCAGCCGCCGAGTGGTCGATCACGCGCTCGACGGTGATGGCGTTGGAATCAGTCATGACTCCACCGTGCCCGCCGCGGCGCCGGCTCGCATCCGGTCAGTGCTCGGCGCCGGTTCAGCGCTCGGCGCCGGTCCGCATCCGGCCAACGCTCGACACCGGTTCTCATCCGGTCGGACTTCGGCGCCGAATTCACCGTGGGTTCACCCCGTACTCCCGAGCCGGACCGACGAGGGTGCCAGGATGGAGTGTCCGTTTCATGGTGCAGATAGGAAGTGGTCGCGTGTCGCGGTCTGTTGGTCGTCGGGCGGTACTGGCATCGGTGGCGGTCTTCGCCGCCGGAGCTCTCGGGCTCGCGGGATGTTCCGAGCCCGCGGCCCCCGGATCCGGTGAGGGCACTGCGTCCTCGGAGGCCTCCGGCGAGGTGACCCTCTACACCTCGGAGCCGCAGGCCAAGATCGACGAGATCATCGCCGCGTTCAACGAGGAGCAGCCGGACATCGAGGTGAAGGTCTTCCGCGCCGGCACCGGCGACCTCAAGGCGCGCATCGAGGCCGAGAAAACCACCGGCGGGGTCGCCGCGGACATCCTGCTCGCCGCCGACGTGCCCACCTTCGAGGACTACAAGGACCAGGACCTCTTCCAGGAGTTCGAGCCCAGCGAGGCCGACGCCCTGTCCGACGTGGCGATCGACCCCGACGGGTTCTACGTCGGCACCCGCATCATCCCCACCGTGATCGCCTACAACACCACCGAGATCACCGAGCCGCCGACCTCGTGGGTCGAGCTCACGGAGCCCGAGTACGCCGACCGGATCATCCTGCCCAACCCGGACGTCTCCGGCGCCGCCGCCTTCAACGCCGCGGCGTGGAGCCTGCAGCCGGACCTGGGCGAAGAGTGGATCGAGCAGCTCGGCGCCAACAACCCGCAGGTCGCCGAGTCCAACGGGCCCGTCTCGCAGGCCGTCGCCGAGGGCTCCCGACCCGTCGGGATCGTCGTGGACTACCTCGTGCGCGATCTCGCCGCCCAGGGTTCGCCCATCGCCGTGAGCTATCCCGATGAGGGCGTCCCCTACATCACCCAGCCCGGTGCCGTGTTCGCCGACGCGCCCAACCCCGAGGCCGCGAAGCTCTTCCTCGACTTCCTCGTCTCCAAGAAGGGCCAGGAGATCGCCGTCGACCAGAGCTACCTCCCCGTGCGCGAGGACGCCGGAAGCCCCGAGGGCGCCCCCGCACTCGCCGACATCGTCCTCTTCGACCAGGACCTCGAGGCGATCGCCGCCTCCCGCGACGACGCCGTGGCCGCTTTCAACGAGGCCGTCCGGTAGGTGGCGCTCCCACTCAGGCTGGCCCTGTGGGCGTCCCTCGCGGGCGTCATGGTGCTCCCCCTGGCCCTGGTCGTCTCGCTGGGACTGGGGGCCAACCTCCTCCCCGAACTCATCGACCAGGGCCTGCTCACGGCCACCGCCAACAGCCTCGTCAGCTCCCTGCTCTCGGCTGTCGGGGCCGTCATCATCGGGACGCTGATGGCGTTCCTGCTCGACCGCACCGACCTGCCGGGACGCGGGGCGCTGCGCCTGCTGCTGCTCACGCCGCTGTTCATCCCGCCCTTCATCGGGGCCATCGCGTGGAGCGGGCTGCTCACCGACGGCGGGCTCCTCGACCGGCTGTTCGGGTTCGCGCCGTGGAACTTCTACGGCGGGACGGGCGTCATCTTCCTGCTCACCCTGCACGCCTACCCCATGGCGTACTTCGTCGTCGCGGCCGCGCTCCGACGGATCCCCGCGGAGCTCGAGGAGGCCTCCCGCCTCTCCGGTGCCCGCCCGACGCGCACCCACCTCGACGTCACCCTGCCCCTCATCCGGCCCGCCATGGCGGCGGCGTTCACCCTGACCTTCGTCAGCGGGGTCGGTGACTTCGGCATCCCCGTGATCGTGGGTCTGCCCGCCGGGTACGAGACGCTATCGACGATGGTCTACCGGTTCCTCGAATCGGGGTCCGTGGTCTCGCCGCTGCAGACCGTCTCCCAGATCGGGGTGGTGCTGCTGCTCATCGGCGTCCTGGGGACGCTGCTCGACCGGCAGGTCACCAAGGGGTCGGTCGAGTTCGGTGGCACCGGGCGGCCCGCCGCGCCGCAGGTCCTCGGCCGGTCGCGACTGCCCCTGACCGTGATCGCGTGGACCGTCAGCGTCCTCGTCACCCTCGCCCCGCTCGTCGGCCTGGCGGTCCGGGCCCTCCTCCCCGCACCGGGCGTGCCCCTCACGCTGGAGACCGCGACCCTGGACAACTTCCGTCGGGCGCTGACCGCCTCCACCACGATCGACGGCGTAACGAACTCCGTCGTCCTCGCGTTCGGAGCGGCGCTCATCTGCGGCGTCCTCGGACTGCTCGTCGGACTGTTCACCACCCGCTTGGCCGGACGCGACCGCGAGCCGCTGCTCATGTCGGTGCTGCTGCCGCAGGCCGTCCCCGGCCTCGTCATCGCCACGGGGTGGCTCATCCTCGGCCGCTACACCGGGCTGTTCAACACCCGCTGGGTCATCCTCGGCGCGTACGTCACCGCGTTCACCGCGATCGTGGTCCAGACCGTCCGCGGCCCACTGGCGGGGATCCACTCGTCGATGGAGGAGGCCGCCCGGATCGGCGGCGCGAAGGCGCTGCGCTCGCGGATCGACACGAGCGTGCGCATGGCCCTGCCCGCCGCCGGGATCGGCTCGGTCATGGTCGCCGTGACCGCGGTGCGGGAGCTCACGCTCTCCGTCCTGCTCGTGGCGCCGGGCACCCAGACGCTCGGCGTGGTGATCTTCCAATACCAGCGGGCCGGGGACTACAACGCCTCCTCCGCCCTGTCCGTGGTGCTCATGGCGGTGGGCCTGCTCGTCCTGGCCGCCTTCGGCGCCCGCTACACCCGGCCCGACACCGGGTCCGACGCCGCATCCGGGAGGATCCGTGCCTGAACTCGACGCCCGCGGCGTCAGCGTCCGCTTCGGCGAGACCGTCGCCCTGGAGGACCTCGACGTCCGCGTGGACTCCGGCCGGATCCTCGCCCTCGTGGGCCCGTCCGGCTCCGGCAAGTCCACCTTCCTCCGCGCCGTCGCCGGGTTCGAGCGCCCCTCGGCGGGCACGATCCGGGTCGGCGACCGCACCCTCGTCGGCGACGGGATCCACCTCCCGCCCGAGGAGCGCGGCCTCGGCATGGTCTTCCAGCACCACGCCGTGTGGCCCCACCTCAGCGTGGCGGACAACGTCGCCTACCCGCTGCGCCGCGCGAAGGTGCCGACCGCACGCCGACGCGCGTTCGTCGCCGAGGCGCTCGAGACCGTCGAACTGGGCGAGTTCGCCCGGCGCCGGCCGGACACCCTGTCCGGTGGGCAGCGTCAGCGTGTCTCACTCGCCCGGGCCATCGTCGCGCGACCGGGCGTCCTGCTCCTTGACGAGGCCCTGTCCGCGCTCGACGAGCCGCTGCGCGCCTCGCTCCGGCTGGTCCTGCGCCGACTGGCCGCCGAGCACGACCTCACGATGATCCACGTGACCCACGACCGGGACGAGGCTCTCGCGCTCGGCGACGAGGTGGCCGTGCTGCACCGGGGACGACTCGTGCAGTGCGATGTGCCCGACCGGTTGGACGCCGCGCCGAACAGCGCCTTCGTCGCCGGGTTCCTGCACGACGCCACGCTCGTCGACGGGACGGTCGACGGCGGCGGGTTCCGCTCCGACGACGGGGGCATCACGCTCGGTGCCGACGTCCTCACCGGGCCGGCCGGCACGGTGACCGGCCCCGCCACCCTCGCCCTGCTCCCCGGCGGACTCGACCTGGCCGCGCCCGAAAGGGCGCCGGGACGCATCGGCGCGGAGTTCGTCACCTCCCTCTACGGTCGTAGCGGGAGGACGGTCATCTGCCGCCACGGCGATACCGAGCTGAGGGTCCTCGCCCCGGCCGGGGCCGCGGTGCCAGGCCGGGTCGGCGAGCCCGTGGGCGTCGACGTCCGGCGTGGCTTCGTCTACCCGAGGAACTGACCCCGGCGCGGGCGAAGCCGCTACCGCACCAGTCTCGGCGCGCGGCCCGCCGCGGTGTCAGCCCTGGCGCGCCACCGCCCGGCCGATGAGGCGCGTCGAGGCGAGGAACGGCACGCGGGAGAAGCGCTTGGAGTACCAGAAGACCGTGGCCAGGGCGTCGGGGGTGATGACCACCCGGCGGGCCTCGATGCCGCGCACCGACCGCCGGGCGATGATCTCCGACGTCAGGTGCGTCCGTGTGAGCAGCTTCCGCGCCATCTCGTCCGCCTTCGGGTCGTCACCGGAGAGCGACTCCGCCAGACCCGACCGGAAGAACTGCGGGCAGATCACCGACGTCGACACCCCGCGCGGCCGCAGCTCGGCGTCGAGGGTCTCCCCCAGCGCGACCGCGGCGGCCTTGGTCGCGTTGTAGGCCCCCATCTTGGGCGCGTGGACGAGTCCCGCCGCCGAGGCGGTGATGACCAGACGTCCGCCCCGCCCGAGCTTCGGCGCGAGCGCGCGACAGCCCCGCACGACGCCGAGCAGGTTGATGTCCACGATCCGCTGCCACGACTCCATGGACGTGGTCTGCAGGGATCCGCCGACCGCGATGCCCGCGTTGTTGACGAGGATGTCCAGTGAGTCGATGTCCTCGGCGGCGGCCGCCCAGTCGGCATCGGATGTGACGTCCAGGCGGCGGTACGACCACCGCCCGGGCAGCCCCTGCACCGCGGCGGGCGGATCGGCGTGGACGTCGGTGAGGATCACCTCGTCGCCGAGCGCCAGATACTCCCGGGCCAGCGCCAGGCCCAGCCCCGAGGCCGCCCCGGTGATGAGCACGCGTCTGCCCGGCCCGTCGGAGGCGGCCCGCGCGGACAGTCCGGCGTTCCGGCGTGGAAGGGAACGGGTCATGATCGGGCCACCTCGTCGTCGTCGCTCATCTCGGTCACCTCACGCACGGCGGCACCACCGGCGCCACCCGGTGCGCGGCGGGCGCCGGTCAGGACCACGTCCTCCCCGAACGCCATCTCGCGGCGCTGGTCACCGAACGCGAGCTCGGGGATCTCCACCAGGAAGTTCTGGACGTAGCGCCACGGTCGCGAGGCGCCCTGCTTGGGGAACAGGTGACCGTCGCGCCGGATGTAGCCGGCGTCGAAGTCCAGCAGGAGCTGATCGGCCGGGCCGTCGGGCAGCCGCGGCGCGTAGACCTCCTCGCCGGTCCCCCACAGGCGGACCATGTAGCGGGAGACCATGTCCGCGCGCAGGGTCCACGACGAGTTGATGTAGCCCACGGTGAAGCTGACGTTGGGCACGCCCGCCAGCATCATGCCGCGGTAGGTGGCCAGCGACGGGATGTCGAGCGGCTCGCCGTCGATGCTCAGCGTGCCGCCCCCGAAGACCTGCAGCCGCAGGCCGGTCGCGGTGATGATGACGTCCGCGTCGACGTGCTCGCCCGTGGTGAGGCGGATGCCGGTCTCGGTGAACCGGTCGATGTGTCCGGTCACCACCCGTGCGGCGCCGCGGCGCATGGCGCGGAAGATGTCGCCGTCGGGGGCCTTGCACACGCGCTGGTCCCACGGCCGGTACGGCGGCGTGAAGTGCCGGTCGATCTCCTCCGCCGGCAGGTAGCGGCGCTGCATCGCCCGCAGCGCCGCCTTGAACAGCCACGGCAGGCGCTGCGCGATCACGAACTGCGCGGTGTCGCGCGCGCCGTGGTTGAGCCGGGCCACCCGGTGGTCCCACGGCGCCGGTAGCAGCCGCCTCCACACCGCGCTGATGACGTCCTTCTCCGGCAGTGGGCCGATGTAGCTCGGGGTGCGCTGCAGCATCGTCACGTCCGCGCCGAGGTCCACCAGCGCCGGGACCAGCGTCACCGCGGTCGCGCCCGAGCCGATCACCACGAACCGTCGGCCGGCGTAGTCGAGGTCCTCCGGCCACTGCTGCGGGTGGATGATCCGCCCGCGGAAGTCCTCCTCGCCGGGGAACTCCGGGCGGAATCCCTCGGAGTGCGAGTAGTAGCCCGAGCCGAAGTGCACGCGGCGGGCCCACACGATGCGCTCGCCGTCCGCGGTCCGGCAGGTCACGCGGTACAGCTGCACGTCGCTACGCCAGTCGGCGTCCGCCACCCACGAGCCCAGGTGGAGACGGTCGAGCGCGCCGGCCTCGCGGGCGGTGTCGCGGATGTACTCCTTGATGTCCTCGCCGTTGCCGAGCGTCGAGTCGTGGGGCCAGGGACGGAAGGGGAAGCCGAAGGTCGCCATGTCCGAGTCCGAGCGGATGCCCGGGTAGCGGAATGTGTGCCAGGTCCCGCCCAGGTCGTCGTGGACGTCGTGGATCTCCCAGCGCCAGTCCGGGAAGGCGCGGTGGACGTGGTGGGCCAGGTCGATCCCCGACATCCCCGCTCCGACGATGAGCAGGTCCAGCGGGTCGGCGGACTCGGTGCCCAGCCCGTCCGAGAGGTGGGTGCTACCAGTCATGCCACGTACCGTAACCGCCCGCGGCGAGCGATGGTTTCCGTAATGCGCCAACAAGTTGCTCTTTCGCGCCACGTCGCCCAGAGTGCTCCCATGGCGTTCATCCGATCCGCGGGGCTGCGGGGCGTCCGCGCCGTCGTGGCCGGGCTCGGCGGCGACGCCGACGACCTCGCGCGGCGATCCGGCCTGCCCCACGGCGCCCTGGACAGCGACGAGATGCTGGTCGAGGACCTGTCGATCGCGCTCCTGCTGGAGACCGCGGCCGCCGAACTCGGACGTCCCGACCTCGGGCTCCGCGTGGCCGAACACCAGGACCTCGACATGCTCGGCCCCGTCGCGGTGGTCGTGAAGAACGCGCGGACCACCACCGAGGCGCTCGAGATGACCTCCAAGTACCTGTTCTTCCACTCG
The DNA here is from genome assembly GCF_018390595.1 of Dietzia massiliensis. Lineage (GTDB taxonomy): Bacteria > Actinomycetota > Actinomycetes > Mycobacteriales > Mycobacteriaceae > Dietzia > Dietzia massiliensis. The sequence goes on along the minus strand of NZ_JAHBAV010000056.1, from coordinate 13,621 downwards.
AGGTCGATCGAGATCACCGTCGTCCCCGATCCGCGCGGCGAGCCGGACGTGTTGGGCGTGCGGTTCGGCTACCGGGACCCCGCCCAACTCATCCCGCCCCAGGCCGTCGACCTCGTGCTGCTCTTCCTGCACCGGGCCATGCGCACCGTGCTCGGCGGCGACTACGGGCTGCTCTCCGTCGAGCTCCCGGGCCCGCTCAACACCGACGCCACGCAGTACGAGTCGCTCTTCGGCGCGCCGGTCACGCCGTCGACACCGTCCGCCGTCCTGCGCGTGCCGTCCGATCTTCTGGGCCGGGAGATCTCGGGCGGCGACGACGCCGTGCAACAGTTGGCGCTGCGGTACCTCGAGCAGCACGTGCCCACCGACCGCCGGAGCCTGACCGACCGGACCCGCGCGGCGCTCCACCAGTCCCTCGACGCCGGCGCCTCGTCCCTCGCGCGGATCGCCGGGCTGCTGTCCATGTCACCCCGCTCGCTGCAGCGCGGCCTGGCGGGCGAGGGCACGAGCTTCTCCGCGGTCCGCGACGAGGTCCGCCGTGAGGTCGCCGCGCGGCTGCTCACCACCACGGAGATCCCGCTGTACCAGATCGCCTCGGCCCTCGACCTCGGCGACGCGACCACTTTCAGCCAGTACGCGCGCCGGTGGTGGGGCATGACCGCGCGCGAGGTCCGGCACGGCCGCGGCGGGGTGGGACAATCGACCCCATGAGCGAGAACCCGTCGTCCGACCCCCTGGCGATGCTCCGTTCCGGACGCGGCCTGCCGGACGCCGCCGAGGCCGACGACCCGATCCGCGAACAGCTCCTCGACGCGGCCGCCGCTCAATTCGAGAGTGTCGGGATCGCCCGGTCGACGATGAACGACATCACCCGGCGGGCGGGCCTGGCGCGGATGACCCTGTACCGCAGGTTCGCCAACAAGCAGGAGCTTGTGGAGGCGACGCTGCTGCGCGAGGCGTCGTGGTTCCTCGCGGACCTGCAGCGGGAGCTCGACGCGCACGAGTCCATCGAAGACAAACTCACCGAGGGCTTCGCGTTCACGGTGCAGACGCTCCGCGACCACGACCTGCTCAACCGCCTCCTCGAGACCGAGCCCGAGGCGACGGTCCCCCACTTCACCGTCCAGGGCGCGCCGCTCATCACCGCCGCCGCTCACTTCCTCGCCGCGGAGATCAGCCGCGCCGCCCCCGAGCCGCGCAGCGACGAGGAGGTGCTGGTCGTGGCCGAACTGACCGCCCGGCTGGTCGTCTCCTTCGTCCTCACGCCGTCGACGACCATCGACCTCGACGACCCCGCCGTCGCGCGGGCCTTCGCCCGGAACCACCTCGGTCCCCTCCTCGGCGCGCACCCGCAGCGCTGATTCCGCGCGGTGCGGACCCACAGCTGACCCGCGCGGTGCGCGCCGGCAGAGCTGACAATCCCCTCATGACTACTTGACGAATCGGCGGTCTGTGTCTAGCGTCAGGGACAAATAGATCGCGGATGTCTCTCTGTCCCATCCGCTGGATTCCACGCCTCCCGACCCGCCGGGTCGGTGACCGGAAGGAAGATCATGTCCGCAGCCGCACCCGCCCCCACGGCGAGCACAGACGAGTACGAGGACACGCTCCGCCGCCTGTCGCACGCCTCCGTGCACCGCAGCTTCGACCCGTTCAAGGACATCGCCTGGGACCACCCTGACTTCTCCGTGGACCCCACGGACGAGCGCTGGGTCCTGCCCGCCGGGATCGATCCGCTCGGTGGTCACCCCTGGTACAAGTCCCAGCCGCTCGAGAAGCGGATCGAGATCGGGCTGTGGCGTCAGGCCAACATCATGAAGGTGGGCCTGCAGTTCGAGAACATCCTCATCCGCGGGATCATGCAGTACGTCTTCAAGGCCGAGAACGGCTCCGCGGAGTTCCGGTACCTCACCCACGAGGCCACCGAGGAGTGCCACCACACGCAGATGTTCCAGCAGGGCGTCAACCAGATCGGGGCAGACGTCCCGGGCATGCCGCGCTGGATGCGTCGACTCTCCCCGATCCTCCCGCTGGCCGCCGGTCGCTTCCCGGTCGCGTTCTTCATCGGCGTACTGGCCGGCGAGGAGCCGATCGACCACACGCAGAAGCAGGTCCTGCGCAATTCGGACTCCCTGCCGCCGGTGCTGTCGCGGATCATGGAGATCCACGTCGCCGAGGAGGCGCGCCACATCTCGTTCGCGCACACCTACGTCGCGCGGAACGCCCCCAAGCTGTCCCGACGGGACGCGTACCTCGTCTCCCTGCTGTTCCCGGTGATCATGCGGGTGCTGTGCGACGCGATCCTCAAGCCGACCCGCGAGTTCCGGGAGACCTTCGACATCCCCGACGAGGTCGTCCGCGAACTGTACTGGGACAGCCCTGAGTCGCAGCGGTTCCTGTCCGACCTCTTCGGTGACGTCCGGATGCTCGCCGAGGAGTCGGGACTGATGAACCGGACGTCCCGCCGGCTGTGGAGGGCACTGAAGATCGACGGACGACCCTCGCGGTACCGCGGCGAGCCGCCCGTGGCGTTCCGCGACTGACCGCACCCTCCCGGACAGGCACCCACCCATGCCCCACGTCATCACCCAGGCCTGCTGCGCGGACGCCTCATGCGTCCACGCGTGCCCGGTCAACTGCATCCACCCGACGCCCGACGAGCCGGATTTCGCCACGGCGGAGATGCTCTACATCGACCCGGTGTCCTGCGTGGACTGCGGGGCGTGCGTGGGTGCGTGCCCGGTCGGGGCGATCGTGCCGCACACCGAGCTGGCCCCGGAGCAGCACGACTTCCTGCAGATCAACGCCGAACTGACCGGCGACGACCGCCCTTCCCGGCCGCAGGCGCGCGTCCCCACGCTCGTGCGCCTCGGCCCCACGCGCACGACCGTGCGGGTGGCCGTGGTGGGCGCCGGTCCGGCCGCGCTGTACGCCGCCGACGAACTGCTCCGCCAGCCCGGGGTGGAGGTGACGGTGTTCGAGCGACTGCCCGTGCCGCACGGCCTGGCCCGGCACGGGGTGGCGCCCGACCACACCAGCACGCGCGCGGTGGCCGACCTGTTCCGGGCGATCGAGGACCAGCCCGGGTTCGGGTACCGCCTCGGGGTGCACGTCGGCGAGGACGTCACGGCCGCGGAACTGGCGGCCCATCATCACGCGGTGGTGTACGCGACCGGCGCCGGCACGGACCGCCCGCTGGACATCCCCGGCACCGATCTGCCCGGGAGCACGTCGGCCACCGAGGTCGTGGCCTGGTACAACGACCACCCGGACCACGCGGACGCCCACGTCCCGCTGGATCACGAGCGCGCGGTGATCGTCGGCAACGGCAACGTGGCCCTCGACGTGGCGCGCATCCTCGCCACCGACCCGGAGCGGCTCGCCGACACCTCCATCGCCCGCCACGCCCTGGAGGCGCTGCGAGACAGCCGGGTCCGCGAAGTCGTGGTGCTCGGCCGCCGCGGCCCGGAGCACGCCGCGTTCACGCTGCCCGAGCTGGTCGGACTCGCCGCCCGGGACGACATCGACCTGCGCGTCGACGCCCCGGACGGCATCGACCCCGACGCCGCGACCCCCCGCCAGGGCCGGCTGAAGGCGGAGTACCTGGCCCGCATCGCGGCCCGCCCCGCCGGAGGGGAGGCGCCCGCGGACGGCCTCGACAGTCCCGACGGTCCCGACGACACCAGCGGCCCCGGCGACACCGAGCGCCGCCGGATCGTCCTGCGATTCCAGACCGCCCCGGTCGAGGTCGTGGGCACGGATCGGGCCGAGGGCCTGCGCGTGGTGCGCACCGACCTCGTCGGCGGCGAGACGGGCCGGGTCCGCGCCGTGCCCCGGCCCGGTTCGGAGGAGACCATCCCGGCGGGTCTCGTGCTGGGTTCGGTCGGCTACCGCGGTGTCGAGGTGCCGGGCGTGCCGTTCGACCCGGACACCGCGACGATCCCCAGCCGCGAGGGCCGCGTCCTCGACGCCGTCGACGGCAGCGTCGTCCCCGGCCTGTATGTCGTGGGCTGGATCAAGCGCGGCCCGCGCGGGTTCCTCGGCTCCAACAAGACGTGCGCGCGGGAGACCGTGAACTCACTGCTCGCCGACGCCAACGCGGGGCTGCTCCCGACGCCCCGGTCCGCGGCGGCGTTCGAGGAACTGCTCCGCGACCGCGGCCGCGGACCGGTCGGCGCCGCGGGCTGGGGTCGGCCGTTCGCTACGCCAGCCCGGACGCGTACTCGCTGAGCTGCGGCCGCGCCCCGTACGACCAGCCGGCGCCCGAACCGAGCCCGTGTCCGGCGACGCCGCCGTGGCCCGGGTCGCCGCCGCCCTCGCGGACGTGCGCCTCGACGCGGTCGACGATGGCCGCGCCGAGCCGCGTCAGCGGGGACGCCCCGCCCTCACCGGACTCGTACCGGGCCGCGTACTCGCGCTGCCCGTAGGTCGTCAGGACGGCGGCGGCGTCGTCGAGACGGCGGAGGAGTTGCGGCGACCACTGCGCGGGCTGCTGCGCCAGCTTGAGTCGGGCGGCCAGCCGCGGCCGGGTGTCCGGCAGGTCCTCGAGCAGCTCGTCGTAGACCTGGTCGGGGGCCAGGGTGGAGGCGCGGACGACGCCCCGCAGGAGGCAGTCCGGGAGCACGCCGCTCAGCGGGTCCCCCGGCACGGACACCCAGTGGGTGCGCTCGGGGATCGGGCCGCGTCGCAGGCCGGCCACGCCCTGCCCGCCGGGATCCGGGGTGCCGTCGAGCCAGCGGTCGCGCGGTCGGTACGGGTCGCCGATCATCCCGACGGCCACCACACGGTCGAGGTCTTCCGGGTGGGCGTCCATCCAGTCGTAGATGACGCGCGTGCCGCTGCAGACGCCGATGAGCACGAGGGGGTCCGACGGATGCAGGCGCACGAGCCGACTGAGGTCGGCCACGCCGGCGGCGGCCGCGGATTCCCAGGTGTGGGATCGCCGCGGGTTCACCTGCCCCGGGGTGGGCCACTGCACCCTGACAGCCTCCCGGGCACCTGTCCATTCAGCGAGGTTGTCGACGAACCGTCCAAGTATCCTCGAGGGCTGCCGGTAGCCGCCGCCGCTGTCCGCGATGGATATTCGCACTTCATGACCCCCAGGGGCGCCCACCGGCGCTCCGCGAGATTGATGTAACAACCTCAGTGTCATACGAACGGCTGACAAACAGCAGAGTTACTAAGCAAATGTTTCCTGTCAATACGCCTGTACTGTAATGAGTTTCGCCTCAGGTTCCGCAGAAGGTGACGTGCTTCGCGGCGTCCGGAGGGGCCGGTTGTGCGTAGCGCTCGCGCCCCGGGCGCTCGGTGTAGGGATCGGTGACGACGACGAGGAGTTCAGTGAACGGGCCCATGTCCCCTGCCGTGGCCGCGTCGAGGGCCTCTTCGACGAGGTGGTTGCGGGGGATGTAGAGCGGATTGGCACGGGCCATCGATCCCTGGTCGGGTCCGAGGGCCCGCCACGTCGAGAGCCAGCCCTCCGCCAGGGTGCCGACGTGCTCGCGGACCGGAGCGTTGTCGCCCGCCGCGGCCGCGCCGAGGGCGCGGAAGAAGCCGGTGTGGTCGGGCCGGGTCGCGTTGAGGAGCCGGGACAGCTCCTCGATCAGGTCGTTCGCCTCGGCGTCCGGGACCTCGGGCGACAGTCCCAGCTTGTCCCGCATCCCGGCCGTCCACGCCCGTTGGTACTTCTCCGGGAAGGTGTTGAGGACCTCGGTGAGCAGGCGGACCGCCTCCTCCGGTTCCGGGTCGACGAGCGGCACGAGGGTCTCGGCGAAGCGGGCGAGGTTCCACTGCAGCACCGGCGGCTGGTTGGCGTAGGCGTAGCGCCCGCCGGTGTCGATCGAGCTGAACACGGTCGCCGGGTCGAAGGTGTCCATGAACGCGCACGGCCCGTAGTCGATGGTCTCGCCGGAGATGGTCGTGTTGTCGGTGTTCATGACGCCGTGGATGAACCCGAGGAGCATCCAGCGCGCCACGAGGTCGGCCTGGCTGCCGACGACGGAGGCGAACAGCTCCAGGTACGGGTTCTCCGCGTCCGCGGCGTGCGGGTGGTGCCGGGCGATGGCGTGGTCGGCCAGCCGACGCAGCAGCTCGCCGTCGTCGGTCGACCGCGCGAACTGGAACGTCCCCACCCTCAGGTGGCTCGCGGCGACGCGCGCCAGCACCGCCCCCGGCAGCGGGGTCTCGCGGTACACGGTGTTGCCCGTGGCCACCACGGCGAGTGCGCGGGTGGTGGGCACGCCGAGGGCGTGCATCGCCTCGCTGATGAGGTACTCGCGCAGCATGGGACCGACCGCGGCCAGACCGTCGCCACCGCGCGCGAAGGGGGTCCTGCCCGAGCCCTTGAGGTGCAGGTCGCGACCGTCGGGCAGCTCGCCGAGCAGCAGCGCGCGCCCGTCGCCCAGCCGCGGCGAGTACCCGCCGAACTGGTGTCCGGCGTAGGCCTGGGCGACCGGCGTGGCGCCGTCCGGCACGTGGTTGCCGGTGAACAGCCGCACCCCCTCCTCACCGCGCAGGTACTCCGGATCCAGGCCCAGCTCGGCGGCCAGCGGCTCGTTGAGGGCGAGGAGGCGCGGATCCGACGCCTCGGCCGCCTTCCACGGCACGCCGAGCTCGGGGAACTCGGTGGCGTACCGGGAACCGAGGAAGACGGGCGATGCTGCCTGCGGGGTCATACACCGACGGTACGTCCGTGTGCGGTTCCGCGTCAGGCCAGAAGGACTGGGAGCCGCCGTCGATGGCTGAGCGGGACCGGGCTCGGCGGCGACGGACCCCACACACGCCGGGCTCCCTGGGCACGCCGGCCCGCTCGCCGACGCCGCCCGTCACGACGTCACCTGTCGACTGCTGCCCGGAAACCCCGCCGTCGGGCGCCGCCGTCCGGGGATCGACACGGCGCGCGACCCTCTAGAGTCAGGTCACCACATCGACGGAGGAGGCCCGGCATGGCCCGGAGGAAGCGCATCAGCGAACTGAACGACGCCCAGCGAGCGGGCCTGTGGGCGCTGGTCGCCCTGCAGATCTCGCTCGCCGTGTCCGCATGGGCGGACCTGGCCGCGCGGCCGGCCGCGAAGATCAACGGCTCCAAGGGCAAGTGGGCCGCGATCATCGTGGTCAACTTCATCGGGCCGATCCTCTACTTCACCCGCGGGCGGCGATAGTGCCCGTGGCCGGCCGGGGGCGGCGAACCTGATGCGTGTCCTGGTCACCGGCGGCGTGCGGTCCGGGAAGTCCCGGCACGCGGTGCGACTGCTCGCCGAGTCCGAGTCCACCTCCGGGATCGACGCGGTGACGTTCGTGGCACCGGGCCTCCCCGCCGACGAGCTCGACGATCCCGACTGGGCCAAGCGCGTCGCCCACCACCGCGCCCACCGGCCCGCGTCGTGGCGCACGGTCGAGTCTCCCGACGTGGCCACCGCCGTTCGCGAGGCACCGGGCCCGGTCCTCGTGGACTGCCTGGGCACCTGGCTCACCACGACGGTCGACGACCTCGGTCTGTGGGACGCCCCGGTCGACGAGGCCCGCGCGGCGGTCGACGAGCGTCTCGACGTGCTGTGCGCCGTCCTTGAGGATCGGACGGACGTGGTGCTGGTGACCAACGAGGTCGGCTCGGGGGTCGTACCGCAGTACCGCTCCGGCGCGGTGTTCCGCGACCTGCTCGGCGCGCTCAACCAGACCGTCGCCGAGTGCTGCGACGAGGTGCACCTGGTGGTGTGCGGGCGGGTGCTGACGCTGTGACGGCCGACCGGGCCGGGGCGGCGAGCGCGGCCGTGACCACCGGCCTGAGCGCGTTCCCCCTCACCCCGCTGCGCGACGACCGTGTCGACGAGCGCGCTTACGCAGGGCTCGTCGAGCGGTTGGTGCGCTCCGGGGTCGACACGGTCGGCGCCCTCGGCTCGACCGGCTCGTACGCGTACCTCGACCGGGCCGAGCGGCGCCGCGTGGCCGAGCTGACCGTGCAGAGCGCGGGCGACGTCCCGGTGATCGTCGGCATCAGCGCGCTGCGGACCTCTCACGTGCGGGCTCTCGCCCACGACGCGCAGGCGGCCGGGGCCTCGGCGGTGATGCTCGCCCCCATGAGCTACCAGCCGCTCACCGCCGACGACGTGGTCGGCCTCTACACCGACGTCGCGACCGAGCTGTCCGTCCCGATGGTGGTCTACGACAACCCCGGTACCACCCGGTTCGACTTCGCCCCCGAGCTCTACGCCCGCCTGGCGGAGCTGCCGGCGGTCGCGTCGGTCAAGATCCCACCGCCCCCGCCCGACGCGGAGGCCGCGCGCGAGCACATCGCGCGGCTCCGGACGGCCGTGCCCGCGCGCGTCGGGTTGGGGGTGTCCGGCGATCCCTCGGCCGCCGCGGCGCTCCTCGGTGGCTGCGCCTGCTGGTACTCCGTCCTCGCCGGCACGCTGCCCGACCCTACCCTCGAGATCGCCCGCGCGGCGCTGGCGGGCAACAGCGGGGAGGCGCTCGCCGCGTCGGACCGGCTCGCCCCGTTGTGGGACCTCTTCGCCCGGCACGGGAGCCTGCGGGTGGTGGCGGCCGTCGCCGAACTGCTCGGCCTCGCTCCGGACGACTGCCTGCCCCGGCCGCTCCTGGGTCTGCGCGGCGGTGACCGGGCCGAGGTGGAGACCGTCCTCACAGCACTGTCGCTGACGAAATAACAACAGGTTCACCCCGGCGGGCTCATACTTGAGCCGTCCCCTCGCCGGAGGTCCCCTTGTGAGCACCGAACAGATCACCGAGAAGACCGACGACCCCGCCGCCCGGTCCCCCTTCACCACCGCCGGCCACGCGGTCGCCACCGCTGCGAGACGCCTGCCCGTCACCGCCGTGATCGTCGCGGCACTGCTGGTCACGGGCCTGGTCTTCGAGACCCTGTGGCGCAGCGCCCGCGACGCCTCCTGGTTCCCCGACGTCGCCTACGGCGTGCCCGCGTTGGAGGGCGGTCGCTGGTGGACGCTGGCGACCGGGCCGTGGTTCGGGCTCACGCCGCTGCAGCACGTGTCGCTCCTCGTGCTGGTCGCGGCGGGGATCGGTGTGGGCGAATGGCGGCTCGGCCCCGCGCGGACGGCACTGGTGGCCGCAACCGGCCAGCTCATCGGCGTGCTCGGCGCGGTCGCGGTGATCGTGCCCGGGGACGCCGTCGGGTGGGAGTGGGCCACCGAGTTGTCCGTGCTGCTGGACGTCGGCTGTACGACCGCGGTGATCGCGGTCCTCGCCGCCGCCACCGCCACCCTGGTCTCGCCGTGGCGGCTCCGGGCTCGCGCGGTGCTGTACGGCTACGTGATCGTGTCGTTCCTGTTCGTCGGGAGTCTGGCCGATCTGACGCACTTCATCGCCTTCGTGGTGTTCCTGTTCGTCGGGGAGCGGTTCTTCTCCCGCACCGAACGGGGTCTGGCGCCCCGGACCCGCCGGGAGACCCGGCTGGTGGTCTCCGCGGGCATGTGGTTCATCGCGGCGGTCCACGTGGTGGTGTACGTCCTGCCGTCCGACGGTCCCCTCGGTCCGACGGAGGCCGACGACGTGAGCCTGGTCGGCATGCTCCTGTCCGTCCTCGTCGCCGCGGCGACCGCCGAGCTGCTCCGCCGCGGGTACCGGCACGCGTGGGGCGTGGCCCTGGCGTACGCCGTGGTCACCGCGACCGCCACCCTCGTCGTCACCGCCCTGGTCGTCGCCGCCGACTTCGAGTCGCTCGGCGCGGTCACCCTCGGCACCGGCCTGCTGTGGATCGGTGAGGCCGTCCTGCTGGTGGTGGGCCGCGGCGCGTTCGGCGTGCGGATCCGGCAGCGCGTCACCGGCTCCGGCGTCCACTCGGACGAGGTGGTCGATCGCGTCCGCGAGCTCATCCGGCGCCACGGGGGCAGCACGATGTCGTGGATGATCACGTGGCAGCCGATGAATTACTTCTTCGGTGGCAGCCGGGACGACGCGATCGGCGAGCCCGACGGCGTCGTGGGCTACCGCATGCACGTCGGCACGATCATCGCCCTCGCCGATCCCGTGGCGGACCCCGCCGACCGCGACACGCTCCTCACCTCGTTCGTCGACTTCGCCGAGGCCCAGGCCGCGGTACCGTGCCTGTTCTCGGTGTCGGGTGAGACGGCCGAGCGGATGCGCGCGCACGGCTGGCGGGCGCTGCAGATCGCCGAGGACACCATCATGGACCTGCCCGACCTGGAGTTCAGCGGGAAGAAGTGGCAGAAGATCCGCACCGCCATGAACAAGGCCACCAAGAGCGGCACGACGTTCGTCTCGGGGTCGCTGCGCGAGCAGCCGGCGTCCGTGCTGGCGCAGGTGCGGGAGATCTCCGAGCAGTGGGTCGGGGACAAGGAGTTGCCGGAGATGGGCTTCACCCTGGGGACGGTGGAGGAGGCGCTCGACGACGATGTGCGCATCGCCCTGGCCGTCGACTCGGACGGGGTCGTCCAGGCCGCCTTGTCGTGGTTGCCGGTCTACCGCGGCGGCCCCGACGGCGGCGTGCGCGGCTGGACGCTGGACCTCATGCGTAAGCGGAACGGCGCCGGCGCGAACAACATGGTCGAGTTCCTCATCGCCCGATCGGCCCTGCAGTTCAAGGAGGAGGGCGCCGACTACGTCTCGTTGTCCGGTGCCCCGTTGGCTCGCAGTGGGGACGACGACGACGAGGTGGCCGTCCTCGACCGCGGACTCGATCTGCTGGGTCAGGCGCTGGAGCCCTACTACGGGTTCCGGTCGCTGCACCACTTCAAGAGCAAGTTCAATCCGAGGATCGAGCCCGTGTATCTCTGTTTCCGGGACGAGGCGGATCTGCCGCGGATCGGTGTGGCGATCGGCCGGGCGTACCTGCCGGGGGCGACGACCCGCCAGCTCGCGGCCCTGGCCCGGTCGGGCGCGTCGGAGACCGTGGACGTCTAGCCTCCACCCTGCGCCGGCCATCAGGCCCGGCCCCCGACGCGGGCCCGGGCCCTCGGCCTCTCGGCAAGCCCCGGGCCCCCGCCCTCTCGGCGAGCCCCGAGCCCCGGGCTCATCGAGAAGACGGTTTGGCACGTCGCCTCTCGGGCGATACGGGCCAAACCGTCTTCTAGACGAGGGGTTTCTGCGAGAAGATCAGTCCGCGTCGAGGTCCTGCTCGATGAGGGCGGCGATCTCGGCGACGGCGTCGGCGTCGTCACCGCTCACCGTGACCTCGGCGCCCTTCTCCGCGCCGAGCGCCATGATGAGCATGGCGGAGGCGGCGTCGGCCTCCTCGCCGTCGAAGGTGATCTCGATGTCGGTGTCGTACTTCTCGGCGGCCTCGGCGATGATGCCGGCCGGGCGGGCGTGCAGGCCCTCGGCCGATCCGACGATGACGGTGGTGCTGGCCATGGTGTCTCCTCCTGTGGGGTGGGTGGCGGGGGCGCGGGGGTCCGTCTCCCCTGCCATCGTGCAGTGCGACCGGTCAGGCCGCGACCGGCTCGGCCGCGGCGGCCGGCGCCACTGCCGGCGTCCGGCGCGCCGACTTGGCGGTGACCACGGCCGCGCAGGCGACGAGCGTGCCGGCGAGGATCGCCACCAGGTAGCCCCACACCGGGCTGATCGCGAACACCACGAACAGTCCGCCGTGCGGTGCGTACGACTCCACCGAGAACGCCATGATCAGCGCGCCGGTCACGGCGCCGCCGGCCATCATCGACGGGATCACGCGCAGCGGGTCGGCGGCGGCGAACGGGATGGCGCCCTCGGAGATGAAGCTCGCGCCCAGCAGGAACGCGGCGCGGCCGTTCTCCTGCTCGGCCGGGCTGAACAGCCGCTTGCGCACGACCGTGGCCAGGCCCATCGCCAGCGGCGGCACCATACCGGCGGCCATCACGGCGGCCATGATCCGCAGAGTCGCCGGGTTGTCGGCGACGAGGCCCGCGGTGGCGAAGGTGTACGCGGCCTTGTTGACGGGCCCGCCGAGGTCGAAGCACATCATGAGGCCCAGGATCACGCCGAGCAGGATCACGGACGAGCCGGTCATGCCGCCGAGCCACGACTCCATGGCCGAGGTCAGCGAGGCGAGCGGCCGCCCGAGCAGCAGGAACATGAGCAGGCCGATGGCCAGCGAGCCGATGAGCGGGATGAGCACGACGGGCATGAGGCCGGAGAGCCAGCGCGGGGTCTTCCACGTGGTCATCCAGCGCACGAGGTAGCCGGCGAGGATGCCGGTGACCAGGGCGCCGATGAAGCCGGCGCCGAGGGTCGCGGACAGGGCGCCGCCGACGAAGCCGGGCGCGATGCCCGGGCGGTCGGCCAGGCCGTAGGCGATGTAACCGGACAGCACGGCGATCATGAAGCCCATCGCGGCCTGCCCGATCGCGAACAGCACCGCACCGATGTAGAGGCGCAGCCCGGTGTGCGTGAGCACCTCGGCGCCCGCGGTACCGGCGGAGACGATCTCACCGTCGAGGTACCAGACCTCGCCGGGCAGGTCGGTGAGCGTGAACGAGGTGGACAGCTCCTGCCACACGAACGCGACGTCGTAGCCGGCGAAGAGGAAGCCGAGCGCGAGGAGCAGGCCGCCGGCCGCGACGAACGGGATCATGTAGGACACGCCGGTCATCACCGCGCGCTGCAGTCCGCGGGCCCAGTGCTCGTCGGCGCCGGACGCGCCCGAGGCGGCGGTCCCCGAGCCGTCGCCGGAGTCGGCCGACACGCGCCGGGCGCGGGGGTCGCGCGCGGCGGCCAGCGCCTCGTCGAGGACCCGGTCGGGGGCGTCGATGGCCTTCTTCACGCCGTACTCGACGACGGGCTTGCCGGCGAAGCGGCCGCGGTCGCGGACGCCGACGTCGGTGGCGAACACGACCGCGTCGGCCGCCTCGATCACGCCCGGGTCGAGGGCCGTGGCGCCGGCCGAGCCCTGGGTCTCGACCTGCAGGTCGACGCCGCGGGCCTGCGCGGCCTGGGCGAGGGAGTCTGCGGCCATGTAGGTGTGGGCGATGCCGGTGGGGCACGCGGTCACCGCGACCAGGCGCAGCGGCGCGTCACCGTCACCGCTGGTGGGCGTCGCCGCACCGCCGCCGTCGGTGGTGGTCGCCGCACCGGCGCCGGGCGCCGCGGGAGCGGGCGACGACGAGGACGACGACGAGGCCTTCTGCTCCTGCGCGGCGAGCACCTTCTCGATGGCCGCGACCGCGTCCTCGGCCGTGGCGGCGGCCCGGAGGGAGTCCACGAACTCGGCCCGCACGAGGTTCCGCGCGAGCGTGGCGAGCAGCTTGAGGTGCTCCTTGCCGCCGCCGGCGGGGGCGCCGATCATCAGCACGAGGTCGGCGGGTCCGTCCTTGGCGCCGAAGTCGACGGGCGGGTCGAGTCGGGCGAACGCGAGGCTCGGCGAGGACACGGCCTCGGACTTGCAGTGCGGGATCGCGATCCCGCCCTTCATGCCGGTGGCCGCCTTGTCCTCACGGGCGAGCAGGTCGCGCACGAGGGCGTCGTGGTCATCGGCGCGCCCGGCGTCGACGAGGGTCCGGGCCAGCGCGCGGATCACCTCCTGCTTGGTGCCGCCGAGATCGGCGTCGAGCCGCACGGTGGCGGTCTCGATGATGGGCTGGTTCATGGCCGTGCTCCGTGTCGTGGTGAGAAGGGGTATCGCGGTGAAAAGGGGTGGGGCGGTGAGAAGGGG
>NZ_JAHBAV010000055.1:3870-21109 GCF_018390595.1 Dietzia massiliensis | reverse complement strand
CACCCGCCGCAAGGGCGCGCAGGTCCGGCGCCGGGTGGGCTTCTGCTTCACCGACCCGGACACCCAGATCGTCATGCCCACCGTGGCGGAGGACGTGGACTTCTCCCTGCGGCGCTCCGGGATGGGCAAGGAGGAACGACGACGACGAGTCGCCCAGGTGCTCGAGACGTTCGGCCTCGCCGGGCATGCCGGTCATCCGTGCCACCTCCTGTCCGGGGGGCAGAAGCAGTTGCTCGCGCTGGCGGCCGTGCTGGTGATCGGGCCCTCGGTCATCGTGGCCGATGAGCCCACGACCCTTCTCGACCTGCGCAATCGCCAGTTGGTGGCGGAGACGTTCGCCGCTCTTGAGCAGCAGCTGGTCGTGGTCACCCACGACCTGGACCTGATCGCCGATTTCGATCGCGTGCTGGTGGTCGACGGCGGCCGCGTGGTGATCGACGACTCCCCCGGGCCCGCGCTGGCCGGCTACCGGCGCATCGCGCTGGAGCGGTGACGTGTTCGCGACGTACATCCCCGGGGACTCGCTGCTGCACCGCCTTCCCGCCGGGCTGAAGATCCTGCTGGTGTGCGTCCTCATCCTGGCTGCGACCCTGCTGATCCGCGAGCCCTGGCACGTCCTTCCCGCCCTGGCCCTGACCGCGGCGCTGTACGCGATCGGCCGTATCCGCCCGCGCGCGGCGTGGGATCAGGTCCGGCCGGTCCTGCCGATGCTGATCGCCATCCTCGTGCTGCAGTGGATCGTCGCCGACCTCGACACCGCCCTACGGGTGTGCGGTGCGCTGCTGGTGGCCATCGCGGTGGCGGGCCTCGTCGCGCTGACGACCCGCATCTCCGACATGCTCGACGCGGTGACGCGCGCCGCCGGCCCCCTGCGCCACGTCGGTGTCTCGCCGGATCGCATCGCACTGGTGCTCGTGCTGACGATCCGTGCGATCCCGCTCATCGCCCGCCGGCTTCGGCAGGTCACCGAGGCCCGCAAGGCGCGCGGCCTGGGCATGTCGATCCGTGCGCTCGTGGTGCCCACCGTCCTCGGCGCCCTCACGACGGCCGACCAGCTCGGGGACGCCCTGGCCGCCCGCGGCGTCGACGACTGAGCCGGCCAACCGTCGGCATCCGCCGCCCCGGCCCATCGACAAGAGCGTTCCGCGCACCCCCTTCTCGCACCACGTGTTCCGAACACTCTTGAGGATGAAGCGGCACCGCGTGCCACCATGAGACTCGTGTCCGCGCTCGCCCGTTTCCTCCAGCTCTCCAGGCTGAACGGCGAATCATCCGCCCTCTCGCTGCTGCGTGCCCAGTTGTGGCCGCTCATCGTGGCGGTGCTGGCGGAGGTCTTCGAGGGGTCGTCACGGCGTGTCCCGTCCTCGGAGTTCTACGAGTTCCTCGACAGGACCCTGACGGCCGTCCGCGACTCCGGCGCGGACGTTCCGGGAACAGCCCAGGCCTACGTACGTCAATGGGTCGACGCCGGCTGGATGCTGCGCAGACCTGGCACCGCGGCGACGGGTGAGACGCTCGAACCCACCCAGTCCGCACTCGTGGTGATGGACTTCCTCGACGGCCTGCAGACACCGCGACGCGGACTGACCGTGTCCCGCGTCGAGACGCTCACCCGGCAACTGGAGGACCTCGCACGGGACACCGACCCGTCCGTTCAGGGCCGGCTGGCCGCCCTCCACCGGGAGCGCGACCGTATCGACGCCGCCATCGCACGTGTCGAGGCGGGCGACCTGGAGCTCGCGGGCCCGGAGCAGGTCGGGGAGAAGGTGTCGGAGATCCTCCGCGGGGCGGATGACATACCCGCCGATTTCGCCCGCGTCCGCGCCGAATTCGAGTCGCTCAACCAAGACCTCCGTCGTCGTCTCCTCGACCAGGACGGCGCGCGCGGTGACGTCCTCGACGCCGTCTTCGGCGGCGTCGACCTCATCGGTGACTCCGAGGCCGGCCGCAGCTTCTCGTCCTTCTACTCGGTGCTCCTCGATCCCGAACGCTCGGCGTCGGTCGACACGTGGATCGACGACATCCTGAGCCGACCGCAGGTCGCCGACCTACCCCCGTCAGCCAGGCGGGGCCTGCGGGAGCTGTTCGACGAGATGGAGACCGCCGGGGCTGAGGTCAACGGTGTCCTCACCTCTCTGTCTCGCAGCCTGCGGCACTTCGTCACCTCCGACGCCTACGTCGAGCACCGGCAGATGCTGGCACTGATCCGGTCCGCCCGCGCCGCGGCAGCCGAGGCGAGCGGCGCGCGCGCCGTGAAGCCGACCAGTCAGATGTCGGTGCCGCTCCGTCGGGTCGGAATGTCGGTCCGGTCTGTGAGCGCGCTGCGCCTGCGGAATCCGGGAGAGGAACGGGTGGCGGCGGAGGTCGCGCACCACGAGGAGGGCCACGCGGACCTCGAGGCCCTCACGGCGCTTGTCCGGGCCTCGGAGATCGACGAGGCCGAACTCCGCGCCCATGTCCGCGACGTGGTGTCCAGGCTCGGCCCGTCATCCATCGGGGCGATCCTCCGCGAACACCCGGCCACCCAGGGCGTCGCCAGTATCGTCGGGCTGTTGAATCTGGCCATCACCACGCAGGCCGAGGCACCACCGGATGACCCGTGTTCGGTCGAGACCGTCACGTGGACGAGTGGATCCGGCCCGACCTTGAGCGCCCGGATCCCGACCCTGGTGTTCACGGCCGATCGAGTTCTGGAGGAGGATCTGTGACTACCCCTGCGACGGCCGATCCCGACGGACCCGACGGCGCGGGTGATGACGGCCTGTGGCCTGGTGACACCGGGACGCTGTCCTTCGCCTCCAGACGCGCGTTGGCCCGGCTGCTCACGGGCCCGCTGGTGCAGGCGCATCGCCAGCCGGAGATCTGGGCGGCTGTGGTCTCCGACGAGCCCGCCATGCGATCGCGACTGGCGGACGTTTTCCTCGATCTGGTGCTGGACCACGACGCCGGTATCGCCTTCACCAGGCAGGTCGACACGGGTGGACGGGTCGAGGTCCCGGCGGTACTGCGGACCGAGACGCTGTCGCACATGGACACCGTCCTGCTCCTGCACCTGCGGTCCGAGTTGTCCGTGGCCCAGCCCGGCGAGCGGGTGATCGTGGATCGCGAGGACGTGGCCGAGCGGGTCGACGTCTACCGTTCCGTCGTCGACTCCGACCGGAGCCGGTATGCGCGCAAGTTCGACGCCTCGTGGAACCGGCTCAAGAGCTACTCGCTGCTCTCCGACACGGAGACAGCGGGGCGCGCCGAGGTCTCCCCCGTCCTCCGCCACCTGTTCGACGCGGACGTCGTCGCGGGGATCCGCGACGAGTACCGCGCCCTGATCGAGGCGCGCGGTGGGGCCGACGGTGAGCACGACGGCGAACCGGCCGGCGGGCGGGACGACGCTCTGTTCGACGACGACGAGGTGGTCGACGATGACTGAGGCCCTACAGCTTCCCGGAGCTCCGGAACACCCTGATCAGCTGCGACTGTCGCGAATCCAGGTGTGCAACTGGGGAACGCTTGACGGGTATCACGACGTGGAGGTGCCGCGGAAGGGGTTCCTCATCACCGGCGGATCCGGGTCCGGCAAATCGACCCTCATCGATGCGGTCTCAGCGGTGCTCGTGCCCCCGGCGCACCTGCGATTCAACGCCGCCGCGCAGGAGGAGGCGGGACGGGGATCGGGGCGCACCCTCGTGTCCTACATCCGAGGTGCCTGGCGGCGGGGAGCCGACGCCGAATCCGGCGACCTGGCCTCCGTCTACCTGCGTCCCAAGGCCACGTTCTCCGCGATCGCCCTGACCTACTCGAACGGCCGCGGCACCAGCGTGACACTTCTCCTGTTGCTCTACCTGCGTTCGGGCGACAATTCCGCGGCCGGGGTCAAGCGTCTCCACGGGGTCCGCGAGCACTCGTCCGACGAGCCCACGGACCTGCCGGGCCTGTTCGGCTACCTTCGCAGTGGCATCGACAAGCGGGCGCTCAAGCGGGAGATCCCGGACGTGAGGTTCCACGACAGCTACTCGGCGTTCGCCGCCGCGTTCCGGCGTCGGCTGGGCATCGCCTCCGAGTCCGCTCAGCTCCTGCTGCACCGGACCCTGTCCGCCAAGTCGCTGTCCAGTCTCGACCAACTCTTCCGCGACTTCATGTTGGAGGAGCCGGGCACCTTCGCGGTGGCCGACCGCGCAGTGGCGCAGTTCTCGGAGCTTCGTGAGGCCCACCGGTCGGTGGTCGACGTGCGCAAGCAGATCGCCCATCTGGCCCCGCTCGCCGACCTGCGGGCCTCCCGGGACCGCGTGCTGGCGCTGGCCGACGAGCTGGACGCTGAGAGTGAGGCTTTTCCCGCGGTGCAGGCCGCCGTGACCATCGAACTCGTCGAGGAGGAGCTGCGGACGGCCCGCGGGGCGCTGGTGGCCGCGGAGTCCACCATCGCATCCGCTCGAGATCGACTCGATGTACGACGCACGGCGACCGACGACATCCGCGCCCGACTCCGGGGTAGCGCCGGCGCCGGGCGGGATGAGCTCGCGAGAGACCTCGACCGGGCCCTCGAACACGCCGCCTCGGTCTCCGCACGGCGTGCGCGTGCGGAGACGGAGGTCGAGCGCCTGGGCGGCGCCCTTCCGACTTCGGCCGAGGACTTCGCCGCCCTGCTCGCCACGCTCGAGCGCGAGGACGCGGAACAGGAGGCCGAGCGGGCGCGAGACCGCGAGACGCTGCGGGAGGTGGCCGGGTCCCTCAACGAGGAACAACGCTCGCTCGAGGAGGTGACCGCGCAGTTGCAGGCGCTGTTGCGACACCGCTCGAACATCGATTCCCGGCTGCTGGCCGCCCGGGACCTCGTGTGCGAGGCGGCGGGGCTGAGCGCGCGCGAACTACCGTTCGCCGGAGAACTCCTCGACGTCCCCGCCGAGCACGCCCGCTGGCGTCCCGCGATCGAGCGGGTCCTGTCCGGCTTCGCCCGCACGATGCTCCTCCCCGACCACCTCCGGGACCGGGTGGCCGCCGCCGTCGACTCGACCCACCTGGGCGTCCGCCTGGTCTACGAGGTGGTCGACCACGGCGACGACTCCGCCGCCCGCAGGACCGGCCCGCACAGCCTCGTCCGGAAGGTCCGCCCCGCGGCCGGGCCGTTCCTCCAGTGGCTCAACCGCAGACTCGCGGCCGAATTCGACGTGACCTGCGTGGAGACCGCCGCCGAACTGGCCCAGCACGACAAGGCCGTCACTCTGCACGGATTGATCAGACGCGGGGCGCGGTTCGAGAAGGACGACCGCCGACGGATCGACGACCCGGCGGCGTTCCAGCTGGGCAGTATGGACGACTCCAAGGTGGAGGCACTGACCACTCTCCGGAACGAGATTCGGGCACGTATCGACACCCACGAGCGGCGGTGGGCCGGACTGGACGACCTCGACGCGCAGCGTCGCGCCCGCCAGCGCGCGGCCGCCACTCTCCTGGGCCTGCGGTGGGAGGAGCTGGACGCCGACACCGCCGAGGATCGCGCCCGGGCTGCCCGAGATCGCCTGGACCAATGGCGGGAGCAGCATCCCGAGGTCGCGGAGATGGAGCGGGACCTGCGCGCCGCCGAGGAGGCGCAGTCGCGGGCCCAGGCGGAGTACGACTCCGCGAACCGGGCCGGAGCGGTTGCCGCTAGCGTCGTGGAGGGTCTCGAGAGGCGGCTCGCCGACCTGACCGGTCATGAGA
The DNA here is from genome assembly GCF_018390595.1 of Dietzia massiliensis. Lineage (GTDB taxonomy): Bacteria > Actinomycetota > Actinomycetes > Mycobacteriales > Mycobacteriaceae > Dietzia > Dietzia massiliensis. The sequence continues at coordinate 15,418 of NZ_JAHBAV010000055.1, read as the reverse complement.
GGCGCGACGTCGACGAGGGCGCCGCGGCCCGCATCCGCGAACGCCTGGCGGCTGCGACGCGCCGCCTGACCGCCGAGAACGTGCAGGAAGTCTGCCAGCGTGCCGAGCGGTCCATCGCCGCCGAGCAGGTGTCCACCGCGACCGAGCGCGACCGGATCCATCGGCGCATCACCGCGGTTCTCACGTCGTACCTGGAGCTGTGGCCGGCCAAGAAGGCCGATCTCAAATCCGACCCGGAATTCGTCGGTGAGGCCGTCGAATGGCTGGTCCAACTTCGCCGGGACCGCCTCGCGGAGTTCGAGGACCGATTCCTCGGGCTCATCGGGGACATGCAGACCCGGAATCTGGGCGAACTCGCCCGTCACATCCGCCGCGCCCGCTCCGAGATCGAGGCCGGGATCAGACCGGTCAACGACTCGCTGCGCCGGTCGGAGTTCCAGTCCGGCCGGTGGCTGCAGATCGAGGTGCGTGACCGACGTACCGAGACCGTCACAGACTTCCTGAGCGACCTGGAGAAGGCGGTGTCCGGAGCGCTCGACAAGCGCACCGTCGACACCGCGGAGGCCGGTTTCGCGGTGATGTCACGACTCTTGGACCGGCTGGGATCCGCGGATTCCGCCGACCGACGCTGGCGGCAGACCGTGCTGGACACCCGGCGACACGTCGGCTTCATCGGCGTCGAGATCGACGAGGACGGGACGCCGACCAACTACCACGATTCGTCCTCCGGCCTGTCGGGCGGTCAGGCGCAGAAGCTGGTGTTCTTCTGTCTCGCCGCGGCTCTGCGGTTCCAGCTCGCGGACATCGACGCCGATGTGCCGCGCTACGGAACCGTGGTCCTCGACGAGGCGTTCGACCGGGCCGACCCCGACTACACGCGACGCGCGATGGACGTCTTCACCGATTTCGGGTTCCACATGGTTCTGGCGACCCCGCTCAAGTTGTTGCAGACCCTCGAGCCGTACATCGGTGGTCTGGTGGTGGTGGGCATCGAGGACGGGAGCCGCTCCCGCATCGAGCGGGTCACCTGGGAAGCCGCCAGCTGACATGGCCGGGCCGACGACGCCGCGCGCTCCCGATGATCTGGACGAAGCGTGCGCCACCCGGTTCGCCCGCCGGTACCGCGAGTGGATCGCCGACCCGGACTCCGCTGCCGCGTACGTCCTGCGATTCTCCACCGCATCCCCGACGGCGACGCGCGCCTCCGACGACCCGGCCGGCACGGCGGACTGGATCCGGCGGTGGCGGGAGTTCGACTCCGCCCAGGACGCCCTCGACGTACAGATCACCTGGGTGGAACGCCGATTGCCCGGGTTCGGCGCGGTCGCTCTCCCTCAGCGCGTGGAGGTCCGGGGCGACCGGGCGATCGCGCGGATCGCGGGACGAGCCGCGCACTGGGAGGCGATGCTCGCCAGGGCCACCGACCTGCTCCGGTTGGGCCCCGACGAGTCGGTCCTGCGACTCGCCGCCGCGGCCACCGCACCGACCTGGGAGAAGCTGAGCGACGCGGACATGGAGCGCCTGCTCGCCGTCTGCCGGTGGGCGCTCGCGCATCCCACGGACGGATTGCGGGCGCGCGAGATCGCGGTCCCCGGAGTCGACACCAAGTGGATCGAATCCCGGCTCCGCGTGGTCGAGCAACTGGTCGACGCCGCACGAAGCGGTCGCGACAGCGCGACCCCCGACGGTGCGGTCACTGTCGCCGGTCTCGGGTTGAAGCGCTCCGACCTCCGCGTGAGGATGCGGATCCTCGACCCCTCGATCGACTTCCCACTGCGCGATGTGGAGAGCCCGGTCGATCAGCTCGCCGCGCTGTGGCCCGGTTCGGAAGGGCCGCGCACCCTCGTCGTCGTCGAGAATCTCACCACGTTCCTCGCGCTCCCCGACCTGCCCGGCGCGGTCGGCCTGTTCGGCCGGGGCTTCGCGGTCGATGCCGTCGCCGCACTGCCCTGGGCGATGACCGCCCACATCGTCTATTGGGGCGACCTCGACTCCCACGGCTTCGCGATCCTCGACAGACTCCGACACCACGCGCCGCACGCGGTCAGCGTCCTCATGAACGTCGAGACGCTCGACGCCTGGGGCGAGTTCACGGTCCCCGAGCCCACGCCCGCTCGCACCGCGCCCACGCGACTCACCGCGGGCGAGGTCGCTGCACTCGAGGCGCTGACCGGCCGAGGCGACCTTCGGCTGGAGCAGGAACGTATCCCGTGGGACTGGGCGCTGCCTCGCCTTCGATCGGCGCTCGACTGAACCCGCGTCGGCCCGGCCCCGGAAGCACGCGTCTCGTTGGCGACCCGCCCCGCCCGTGATCAGCGCCGCTCCCGACCGCCCGCCGCTGGGTATCGTGGCCTCATGTCCCGAGAGACCCGGAAACCCGGCCGCGGCCGCTCCACCCCGGCCGACACGGACGACACCGCTGCCACGTCCGCGCTCGTACCGAAAACCTCCGAGTCGAAGGAGGTGGCGCTGCGGTCGGCGCCGGTGTCCAGCCTGGTGGGCACGGCGTTCGGCGCGGTGGCGGCGGTGGCGCGACTGGCCCGCCCCAAGGCGCTGCACCCCAAGGGCGTCATCGCGAGGGCCACGCTGAGCGTGACGGGGGTCGGACGCACGGGCTCACCGCTGCTGGACGTCACGGGCCGGTGGCCGGCGACCGTCCGCTTCTCGCGGGCGGTGGGCCTGCCGGACGCGGTCCCCGACATCGGCGGCATGGCCGTCCGGATTCACGCCGAACGACCCGTGGACATCCTGCTGGCCAGCACGGGCACGGGCCCGCTGAGCCGCTACGTCCTCACCGCGGGCTGGCGCACGACCGGCCGCACGATGACCTCCATGTTCCCCGTGCTCATCGCCGGCCGACCGCTCCTGTTGGCCGCGATCCCGGGCGGCGACGGCGGCACGTGGACGCTGCAGCACGCCACGCCGCTCGGCAGGTGGCGGACCCTGGGCCGACTCACCGTGGACACGTGGGAGGACGACGACGAGGACCTGCACTTCGATCCCATCGGTAACCGCCTCCCCGGGTCGCGCTATCCGCACGTCCTCAGGGCGCTGCGGGATCCGTCGTACCCGCCCCCCGACCGGGCGTGACCGGGCCGGCGGGCCGACGCGCTCAGCACTCCGCGGCGCCGCGCCTCCAGTAGCCCATGAACGCCACGGCCTCCTTGGGCACCCCGGCGGCGTCCACTGCGAGTCGGCGCATGGCCCGGACCAGGCTCGCCTCCCCGGCGAGGAACACGTACGGGTCGCCGGCCGACACGGCGGTGGCCGGCTGCCACTCGCGCTCGGCGGGACGTCGACCGCCCAGGACGGTCTGCACGCACTCGTCGCCCAGGTCCAGCACGCCGGCCAGGTGCCGCGCCACCGCGGCGCCGGGCTCGCCGGCGCGGGGTAGCACGGTGACGAAGGCGGGGGCGCCGTCGGCGAGCGCCACGGCATCGCCGGTGGTGGGCACCTCGATCACGATCTGCACGTGACGCTCGGGGGCGGGCCCTGCCGCCGCCCGCTCCTCGGCGAGCTCGTCGGCGATCGCGAGCAGGGCCGGCGCGGCGGTCTCGTCACCCGCGCACACGACACGCGCGGCCCGCCCGGGAGCCCAGGCCGCCCACGGCGCGTGTCCGCGTCCGGGCCCGGCGATGTGGACGATCTCGCCCGGCTGGACGGTCCTCGCCCAGGCCGAGCCCGGCCCCTCGTCGTCGCCCGGGTGGACCACCATGTCCACCGTGAGCGCGGGCACGATCTCGCCGTCGAGGTCGACGGTGTCGGCGCGGCGCACGGTATAGGTGCGCATCCAGCCCCGCTCGCCCTCGGGCAGCGCGAGCCAGTCCCGGATGCCGTCGGCGTCCGGGATGACGCCGCCCCCGCCGGGCGGCGGCACGATGAGCTTGATGTAGCAGTCGCGCACCGTGCCGGGGTCGACGACCTCGGCCGACCACCGGTGCAGGTCGGGACCCGCCACCACGAGGCGGACGAACGAGTCCCCGAGATCGCGGGCCTCGAGGACCCGGGTCTGCGAGACGACGATCGGTGTCTCTACGGCGATGGCGGTCATGTGGTCCCCTTCCGTCGTCCCCGCGGCAGCACCACGGGGTGGCCGGTGGCCGGGTCGGTGATGATGTCGGCGTCCAGGTCGAACACGCGACGCAGTGTCTCCTTGGTGATCACCCGGTCCGGCGGGCCCGCGGCGACGACGCCGCCCTCGGCCACGGCGACCAGGTGATCGGCCACTCGCGCGGCCAGGCTGAGCTCGTGCAGCACCGCCACGACCGTGCGCCGGCCGGTGCCCTCTCCCCCGCTCCCGGCGTGGCCGGCGGGTAACGGCAGGTCGCGGACCAGGTCCAGGATGTCGAGTTGGTGCGCGAGGTCGAGGAACGAGCACGGCTCGTCGAGCAGCAGCGTGGGCGTGGCCTGCGCCAGTACGAGCGCGACCCACACGCGTTGCCGTTGACCGCCGGACAGTTCGTCGACCCGCCGGTGGGCGAAACCGGCGGTGTCGGTCAGGGTCAGCGCCTCGGCGACCGCCGTGTCGTCGTCGTCGCCCCCACCCCACCAGCGGCGGTGCGGGTGCCGGCCCCGGGCGACCAGCTCGGCGACGGTGAGCCCCTCGGGCACGAGGGGCGACTGCGGCAGGAACGCGACCGAGCGCGCGTGCTCGCGCGCCTTCACCGCCGCGACGTCGCGCCCGCCGGTCTCGATCGTCCCCGACAGCGGCCGCAGCTGACGGCCCAGGGCACGCAGGATGGTGGACTTGCCGCAGCCGTTGGCGCCGATGAACACGGTCGTCCGGCCCGCGGGGATGTCGAGGTCGAGGTCGCGGATCACCGACTCGGCGCCGTAGCCCAGCGTGAGGCCACGCAGCCGGAAGGCCGGATCGGGCTCGGGCTCCGGGTCCATCGGCAGGGCGCGTAGTACGGGCGCGATGGGTGAGGGAATGCTCATCAGGCCACCTTTCTCGAACGCAGGAGGATCCACAGCATGGCGGGCGCACCCAGTGCGCCGGTCACCACGCCGGTGGGGAGATCGACGGTGCTCAGGGCCTCGGAGGCCACGATGTCGGCAGCCACCACGATGACGGCCCCGGTCAGAGCGGCGGCGACAATGGACGGCCGGCCGCGGCCGAGCGCAGCGGCGACGGGGGTGGAGAGCAGGGCGACGAACGAGAGCGGGCCGGCCACCGCGGTGGCCGCGGCGGCCAGGAGCGTGCCCACACCCAGGGCCGCGGCACGGGTGGGCACGGGACGGGACCCCAGACCGACGGCGAGCTCGGGTCCCAGCTCGGCGGGCCGCAGCGCCGAGTGCAGCCACACGCCGAGCGGCAGCAACACGACCAGGGTGACGGCGAGCCACGCGATGCGCTGGACCGACGCCCCGGACAGCGAGCCCACGGTCCACACCGCTGCCTCCTGCGCGCCGGTCAGCGGGAGGCGGGCGATGAGCTGGGTGACGACGGCGACGCTCAGGGCCGCGACCGCGACGCCGCCGATGAGGAAGCGCTGCCCGACGATGCCGGTGTGTCGGCCGGCGGAGGCCCCGAGGACGATCGCGAGCGCGACCGCGGACCCCAGCAGGGCGGCGGGCACGACACCGACCCCGCGCAGTCCCCACAGGGCCATCCCGGCCACCGCCCCGGCGGAGGCGCCCTGGGAGATACCGAGGATGTCGGGGCTGGCCAGCGGATTGCCCAGGACGCGCCGGAACAGCGCGCCGGACGCGCCGAACGCCAGGCCGGCGAGCGCGCCGAGCACCGCTCGCGGCAGCTTGTCCTCCATCACGACGAACGTCGCGCCGGGGATCGTCGCGCCGCCGAGGATGGCGACGAAGTCGGGGATGGTCACCGTGTAGCGGCCCAGCAGGACGCGCACCGCCATGACCGCCACGAGAAGCGCGACGAGTCCGACGACGACTCCGAGCGCGTGCCTACGGCGGTGGGCCGAAAGCCGACGGACCACCCGTTCGGTCTCGGCGTGCTCGGCGGGACGGTCGAGGACGGTGGCGCTCACGAGGCGCTCACCCCTCGGTTGGCGCGCAGGAGGGCGATGAGGAAGGGCACGCCGATCGCCACGGTCATCACGCCCACGGCGATCTCCCCGGGCGGGGCGATGACGCGGCCGATCGTGTCGGCGAACAGCAGCACGGCCGGCCCCACGAGTACGGACAGGCCCAGGACCACGCGGTTGCCCACCCCGACCAGCCGGCGCAGGAGGTGCGGCACGAGCAGACCGAGGAACGCGATGGGGCCGGCGAGCGCGGTGGCGACCCCGGACAGGATGACGACCCCGCCCAGGACGACGGCGCGACCGGCGACCGGGCCGACGCCGAGCCCGCGGGCCAGGTCGTCCCCCAGCGCGAGCGCGTCGAGGGTGGCGGCACCGGCGAGGACGAGGACGAGCCCGAGGAGCAGGAAGGGGACGGCCGCGCCGATCTCCGGGGCGCCCGAGCGGGCCACGGAGCCCAGGCCCCAGAAGCGGAAGCGGTCGAGGACGCCGGGCAGCGCGATGACCAGTGAGGACGTGACCGCGGTGCAGCCGGCGGTGACGGCGGCACCGGCGAGAACGAGTCCGGTCCCGGAGTCGGCGCCGAGTCGGCCCGCGCCCACGACGACCATCCCGGCCACCAGCGCGCCGATGACGGAGAACAGGGCGACGACGGACGGGCCGGCGGCCGGGGCGAAGGCCAGGCCCAGCACCACGCCGAGCGCGGCGCCGGCGGTGAGGCCGAGCAGCCCGGGATCGCCGAGGGGATTGCGGGTGGCGCCCTGCAGTCCCGCGCCCGCCACGGCCAGGGCGGCGCCCACGAGGACCGCGGTGATGGTCCGGGGCACGCGGGCGGCCACGACGACCTCGTCCATGCCCGCACCCGAACCGGGCGCGACGGCGGCGGCGAGGTCGCCGGAGAGCAGCTGGCCGGGCAGCGCGCCCAGCACCGACCACACGACGGCGGGGTCGACCGAACGGGCGCCGACGAACAGCGACGCCGCGATCCCCACGACGAGCAGCACCAGGGACGCCACCGTGCCGATCACGACACGGCGGCGTCCGGGTGCGGCCGACACGACCGGCCCGCCCGCGGCGGGGGCGGGCGCGGTCGTGAGCGTCGCGGGGCTGGTCACCGGCGTCAGCCCTGCTCTTGCTGGGCTGCGGCGAGGATGTCGGGGACGACGTTCTCCAGCGCCCACGGCAGGCTCAGCGGGGACGACGCGGAGATCGACAGCACCTGCTGCTCGTCGGTCTGGACGACCATCCGGCCGGCCTCGACCGCGGGGATGCGGCCGAGCAGCGGGTCGGACTCGATGGCCTGCCGGACCTCGGGCGAGGTCGCGTAGGTGATGAGGATGTCGGAGGCGAGTTCGTCGGCGCGCTCGGGCGACCACGTGACGGCGAACTGATCGGGCGAGCCGCTGGAGGCCTCCGCGACGACCGGGGCCTGCTCCATCCCGAGCTGGGTGAGGAAGCGCGGGCGGTTGTCGACGTCGGTGAACGCGTAGATCTTCTCCGCGGCCTCGGGGTCGACGGTCGCCCAGACGAAGGTCGTGCCCTCGATGGCCGGATTGTCCTCGGCGACCTGCTGGATCTGGCCCTCCACCTCGGTGATGAGCTCCTCGGCGGCCTCGCTGCGGCCGAGCGCCTCACCGATCAGCCGGGTCGAGTCCTGCCAGGCGGTGCCGAACGGCACGTCGCCCTCGGGCATCGCGATGGTCGGCGCGATCTTGGACAGGGTCTCGTACTCCTCGGCGGTCATGCCGGAGTACGCGCCCAGGATGAGGTCGGGCTCGAGCGCCGCGATCGCCTCGGTGTTGATGCCGTCGGTCTCCGAGTACAGCTCGGGCATCTCGCCACCCACCGCCTCGAGCTCGGCGTCGAACCAGTCGGTGGAGCCGTTGGCGTTGGCCCCGAACGAGTTGCGGGGCATGCCGACCGGGACGACGCCGAGCGCCAGGGAGACGTCCGCGTTGACCCAGGAGATCGTGGCGACGCGCTGCGGGGCCTCCGGGATCTCCGTCTCGCCGTAGGCGTGGGTGATGGTGCGCGGGAACTCGCCCTGCCGCTCGACGCCGGTCGTGTCGGCCGACTCACCGCCCCCGTCGACGGAACCCGTCGAACAGCCCGCGAGCAGGGCCAGCATCGCCGCGATCGCGGTGAGGACGAACAGCACCGCCCGGGTTCGGGGGCGGGCCGCGTCGGACACCGCCGCCTCGAGTCGGGAACGCCGGGCAGGTGCGGTCATGGGATCTCCGTCCACTGAAACGATACGTCTAGCTAGTTAGGCTTGGCTAACCTAGCCAGGCGCCACAGTAGGGGTGAGGCGCACCGTAACGCAAGGGTCACGAGAGAGATTTCCACATTTGCTGGGCGAGAAAGTGATTCATCTCACCCAGCGGTTGTTTAGGTAAGCCTAACCTGCCTAGCGTTCGCCGGTACCGAAGTCCCCGAGTAGGTCGGAGTACCAGTGAACGATCCATTGTTGAGCAGCGAGAACCGGGAGGCCCTCGCCGCGGCCCTGGCGGCGGCGACCGCCGAGGTCAGCCGGTACCTCGGCGGTCGGACCACGCCGCGATCCCCGGCGTCGCCGTCGGCGCTGGCCGCGCAGACCGCGGCCGTCGACCTGTCCGCCCCGCTCGGCACTCTCGACAAGGCGCTCGAGGAGGTCCGCGAGCTCTACCTCGACCACGCGGTGGGCTACCACCATCCGCGCTACCTCGCGCACCTGAACTGTCCCATCACGATCCCCGCCGTCGCCGCCGAGGCCCTGGCGACGTCGGTGAACACCGCCGTGGAGACGTGGGACCAGGGCACGTCCGCGTGCCTCATCGAGCAGAGGCTCATCGACTGGGTCACCGATCTCATCGGGTTCGACGAGTCCGAGCGCCCGGACGGGGTATTCACGACCGGCGGCACCGCGTCCAACCTCCAGGGCCTGTTCACCGCCCGCGAGGACCGGCTCAGTCGGCCGGCACCGGGGAGCGACGACGCCGGCGACCGCTGCGCGCGACTGCCGGGTCTGCGGATCGTCACCGGCGAGCACGCCCATCTCAGCGTCGTCAAGGCCGCGCGCCTGCTGGGCCTCGCCCCGGACGCCGTGGTGACCCTGCCCGGCGACGGCGACCGGATGGATCCGGCCACCCTCGACCGCATGCTGTCCACGTTGGCGGACGCAGGCCACGAGGTCGCGGCCGTCGTGGCCCTCGCCGGCACCACTGACCACGGCGCGATCGACCCGCTGCGCGCTGTCGGCGAGGTATGCGGCCGACACGACGTGTGGATGCACGTGGACGCCGCGTACGGCGGCGGGCTGCTGGTCTCCCCCACCCGCCGCGATCTCCTCGACGGGATCGAGCTGGCGGACTCGGTGACCGTGGACTTCCACAAGACCTTCTTCCTGCCGGTCGCCGCGTCGGCGCTGCTGCTCCGCGACGGGTCCGGTTTCCGACACTCCACGGTGAGCGCCGACTACCTCAACCCCGCGGACGGCGACGACCACGCGGTGGACAAGTCCCTGCAGACGACCCGGCGCTTCGACGCGCTCAAGCTGTGGATGACGCTGCGGGTGATGGGCGCGGACGGGATCGGCCGACTGCTGGACGGCGCGATCGACGTCGCGGCGCGCATCGGCCGCACCGTCGAGGCGGACGCCGAGCTCGAGCTGGTCCGCGTGCCGACCCTGTCGACGGTGCTGTTCCGCCCCCACCCGGCCGCCACGGACGGGCGGCCCGTCTCCGACGACGAGTCGGACGCCCTGGTCCGCCCGATCCGGGACGCCCTGTTCGCGGAGGGCCGCTCGCTCGTCGCGGCGACCGTCGTGGACGGGCGGCCGTGCCTCAAGCTCACCGTCCTCGATCCCACTCTCGCCGACGAGGACGTCGCCGCCGTCCTGGCCGACGTCCGCTCCGCGGCCCGGTACCTGGCCGCCGGGATGCGCGAGGCCACGACCGCGGGGGTGCTGACGTGACGGGAGAGATCCACGACCTGCTGGGCGTGGGGATCGGCCCGTTCAACCTGGGCCTGGCGTGCCTGGCCGAGCCGCTGCGGCTGGACGCGGTCTTCCTCGACGCCCGCGACGGCTTCGCGTGGCACCACGGGCTGATGTTCGACGACGCCACCATCCAGGTGCCGTTCCTGGCCGACCTGGTGACGCTGGCGGACCCGACGTCGCCGTACTCGTTCCTGAACTACCTCAAGGAGATCGGGCGCCTGTACCCCTTCTACATCCGTGAAGACTTCCAGCCGCTGCGCGCCGAGTACGACGCCTACTGCCACTGGGCGTCCGAACGGGTCGGCGGCCTGCGCTGGGGCCGGGAGGTGGTCGACGTCCGACGAGAAGAACGGGGCGACGACGACGAGGCGCCCGTCTACCGGGTCACGGCCATCACCCCGGAGGGCACCGAGACCTACCGCACCCGGCACCTGGTGCTGGGGATCGGGACGACCCCGTGGGCGCCGATCGAGCGGGAGCCACTGGATGGTGACGGGGCGGTGGCGCTCCACGCGAGCGAGTACCTGCACCGGCGGGACGAGCTGCTGTCGCTGGGATCGGTGACCGTGGTGGGCAGCGGCCAGTCGGCCGCCGAGATCTACCACGACCTGCTCTCGTCCGCCGGCGCCGACGGCCCGCGCATCGACTGGGTGACGCGGTCCCCGCGGTTCTTCCCGATGGAGTACACCAAGCTCACGCTGGAGATGACCTCCCCGGAGTACATCGACCACTTCCACGCCCTGCCGGCGGATCAGCGCGAGCGGATGCTGCGGGAGCAGCGCTCGCTGTACAAGGGCATCAACGCCGAGCTCATCAACGAGATCCACGACCTGCTGTACCGCCGCTCGGTTCACGGCCTCCCCAGCGGCCTGATCGCGGCGGCCACCACCCTGGACGGCGCCACTCGCGTGGCCACCCGGGACGGCACCGCCAGCGCCGGCGGCGCGCTGCGTCTGGACCTGAGCTGCGCCGACACCGGGCGGCCCTGGACGCACCACACCGACGGGCTGGTCTTGGCGACCGGCTACTCCCCCACCCCGCCGCGGTTCCTGGACGGGATCGCCGACGAGATCGACCGCGACGAGCGGGGCCGGTACCGCGTGGCCCGCGACCACACCGTCGACCGTGCGCATTCGACCATCCACGTCCAGAACGCGGAAGAGCACACGCACGGGCTCACCGCTCCGGACCTGGGCATGGGCGCGATGCGCAACAGCATCATCCTGCGCTCGATCTGCGGGCGCGAGGTCTACCCGGTCGAGACGTCGATCGCGTTCCAGCAGTTCGGGGCCCCGCCCGCCCCCGCCCACGATTCGCCGACCACCCGGCACCAGGAGGCACGATGAGCCACCCCGTCAGCACAGTCCATACCCCGGTCAGCACAGTCCACACCCCGGCCGGGATCGTCACGCTCGAGCCGCTCGTCCTCGGAAGCGGCACAGACAGCACAGACACCCTCCGCACGCTGCACGCCTGGCTCGACCACCCCGGCTCGTCCTACTGGGGCATGCAGGGGTCGACACCGGCGCAGGTCGAGGAGTTCCTCGTCGACTGGTCGTCGGACCCGCACCGGCGGGCG
>NZ_JAHBAV010000055.1:0-3772 GCF_018390595.1 Dietzia massiliensis | reverse complement strand
GCTCATCGTCCGCATCGACGGCCTCCGCGCCGGCCTGGCCGTGTTCTACGACCCCGCCGAGGTCGAGCTCGACGGCCGGTACCCGCACGAACCCGGCGACCTCGGCATGCACCTGCTCGTCGCGCCGACCCGCACCCCGGTTCCCGGCACGACGGCCGCGGTCATGGGCGCGATCTGCGAGACAGCGTTCGCGGCCCCGATGATCGGCGACGCGCCGGCCCGCCGGGTGGTCGTGGAGCCCGACATCCGGAACACGGCCGTGCACCGGCTCAATGCCCGCGCCGGCTTCCGCGAGGCGGGGCCGGTCGACCTGCCCGACAAGACGGCACTGCTCTCCTTCTGTACCGCCGAGGTGTTCCGCGGGTCGGAGATCGGCGCCGGGGCACGGGTGATCTCGTCGTCGTCGGATACCCACGCCGGTCACGCTCATCTCACCGGCCACGCTCATCTCACCGGTCACGCCATGCGCCGCGCCCACCGCCACCTGTGCGTCAAGGCCCTCGCCGAGTTCTCCCACGAACGGCTCCTCGCGCCCGTCCACGACGTCACGACGGACACCTACACGGTCCGCGCCGGCGACGAGCGGTGGACGTTCCGCGCCCGCGTGCTGCCGCTGGAGCACTGGGTGATCGACGAGGCGTCGCTGCGGCGCGAGGTCGACGGCGCGCCGGCGGAACCGGACGCGCAGGAGCTCATCATCGCGCTCGCGCCGGGACTGGACATCCCGGAGAATCTGCTCGGCATCTACCTCGAGGAGATCGCCGCGACGCTCGGCTCGGCCGCGTTCTGCCTGCACCACCGCGACCGGCCCGCGCAGCAGCTCGCCGAGTCCGGCCTCCAGGAGGTCGAGGGCGCGATGACCGAGGGGCACCCTGGTTTCGTCGCCAACAACGGCCGCGTGGGCCTCGGTCTGACCGACCGGCACCACTACACCCCGGAGTCGCGCTCGACGGTCCGGCTCGTGTGGCTCGCCGCGCGCCGCGACCTCAGCCACCTGGCCACCGTCGCCGGCCTCGACGAGCGGGAGCTCTACGCCCGCGAGTTCGGTGCCGAGGCCCTCGAGCGGTGCGACGACCGCATGCGCGCGCTCGGGCTCGACCCCGCCGGGTACCGCGTCCTGCCAGTCCACCCGTGGCAGTGGGAGCACAAGATCGCGGTGGCGTTCGCCCCCGACCTCGCCCGCCGCGACCTGGTGTACCTCGGCGAGTCCGACAGCGAGTACCGGCCGCAGCAGTCCGTGCGCACGTTCTTCGACGTCACCCGCCCCGAGCGCGGCTACGTCAAGACCGCCCTGGCCGTGCAGAACATGGGCTTCACCCGCGGGCTGTCGCCGAAGTACATGCGCGACACCCCGGCGGTCAACGACTGGGTGGCCGGGATCGTCGACTCCGATCCCGTCCTGAGCGCGCTCGACTTCGGGATCCTGCGCGAGGTCGCCGCGGTCGGTTACACCGGCGACGCCTATCACCGAGCCGCCGCCGCGGGCGTGTCCGACGAGGGCCCGCACGCCAAGATGATCGCCGCGCTGTGGCGGGAGAGCCCGATCCCCCGGCTGGCCGACGGCGAGCGGGCCGTCACGCTGGCCTCGATGCTGCACGTGGACCTGCACGGGCGGGCCCTCGTCGTCGAGCACCTCGAACGCTCCGGCCACGACGCCCGCACGTGGCTCCGCGCGCTGCTCGACGCCTACGTCCTGCCGGTCGCGCGGTGTCTCCTCGCGCACGGGCTCGTGTTCATGCCGCACGGCGAGAACGTCATCCTCGTGCTGGGCCCCGATCACACGCCGCGGCGCGCGCTGTTCAAGGACATCGGCGAGGAGGTCGCGATGGTGCGCGACCTACCGTTGCCCGACGGCATCGAGCGCGTCCGCCACGTCGTGGACGCCGAGACCGCCGCCCTGAGTATCCAGACCGACGTGATGGACGGGGTGCTCCGCCACCTCGCCGGGATCCTCGACGCTGCCGGCGTGCTCGACGCCGACGCGTTCTGGGACGAGACGCGCCGGTGCCTGGAGGTGCTCGCCCCTGGTGACGCGGGCGACGACGGCGAGGTGCACCGTCCCACCTGGGAGGCGCTGTTCGCCCCGCGGTTCAAGCATTCGTGCCTCAACCGGCTGCAGTTGCGCAACACCAGGCAAATGGTGGACCTGACCGATCAGGCCGGATCCCTACAGTTCGCGGGCACGCTGGCGAACCCGCTCGCGGCGCGGTCCGGGGAGGCGTACGACGAGGCGACGGGGCGACAGGGCGCGGCCCCCGGCGCTCGCGGCGATGCGGCACCGAGCCTGCAGCAGGACCCGACACCCGTGGGGTGACGGTAGCGTCGACCGTGTGAACGGACGGGAACTCCAGAAGTGCGCGGCCGCGCGGGCGCGTGAGCTTCCGGCGTCCACCCTGGAGTTCCCGTTCGGCCCGGACTTCGACGTGTTCAAGGTCCGCGGCAAGATGTTCATGTTCCACGCCGAGGTCGAGGGCGAGCCCCAGGTGATCCTCAAAGCGCTGCCCTCGGACTCGATGTCCCTCCGCGCCGCGCACGCCGACATCACTCCCGGCTACCACATGAACAAGCAGCACTGGATCTCGCTGCATCCGGGCGGAACCCTGACCGCCGAGATGGTCGACGAGCTCGTCACCGAGTCCTACCGTCTCGTCGTGGCCGGGCTGCCGAAGGGCCAGCAGCCCGTCGAGCCGGAGACCTTCGGCCGCGGGCAGCGGGCCTGACCGCGGCTGGGCCGGTCGGCGCGGCGGCCGCTGTCCGGCGCGGGCTCTCGCCGTCTCGGCTCAGTTCGCAGGCGACAACGACGTCTCGGTCAGCGAGCCGAGCTGCTCGCCCACCGATCCCTCGACCGACTCAGTGGCCGACGAGGTGTCGAGCTGATCCGCCAGCGAGCCGCCCACGAGCGGCACTCCGCTGAGGACAGCGCTGACCGATCCGTCGACGTCTCCTGCCAGCAGGGCGTCGGCGGACCGTGCAGCGGGGTTGAGGACCGCGCAGATCACGCCGACCGGCACCTGCAGCGGGGCCCCGATCGCATTCGCGGCCAGGCCGGCGGCGCTGCCGACGTTGCAGGCGAAGGTGGCCGCGGAACCGAGCGGCCCCGAGGCGTAGCCGGGCAGCGACCCCGTGACCGAGCCGGGAAGCAGCTCACCGAGTTCGCCCAGCTGGCCGGTCTCGCCGTCCTCGGCGCCTGCACCGCTGCCGCTCTCGGCACCCGTATTGTTCTCGCCATCGGCGGCCGCGGAGCCCGGGATCGAGCCGGTGTCCGCAGGATCAGAGCTCTGAGCTGCTGCAGTGCCCGCCGAGGCGACGAGCAGGGCCGCGGCCAGTGCGCCGACGTACGCGATTGACTTGGTCATGGTGAGCCTCCGAACTCCGGTGCGTCGGGCGGTCTCCCCCGATCAGTTAATGAGGGTCTCATAAATCTCAAGCCCCTGAAGCGTCGTTGCCAATGCGTGATTCTTCTCAGTTCCACCCACGTAGGCCTTGTGGTGTCGAACACGTATGCGTAGAATAGAACACGCATTCGAGACAAGTGGCGACGCGGCCGCACAGTCGACCACAGGGGGTGGGGCATGGACGGTGATTCCGAGCGCACGGCCGGCAGCCCCGCGTCCCCTGCCGGCCCTGCCGATTCGTCCGGCTCTGCCGGCTCGTCCGGCCCGGCGGTGTTGACGGGGTTGACGGCGGCGGCGCGGGAGGGGGGGGCGGCGGAGAATCGCGCGGCGGCGCAGCGTCTGGTGGCCTGTTACGCGCTGCTGCAGGAGTGTTGGCG
>NZ_JAHBAV010000054.1 GCF_018390595.1 Dietzia massiliensis | reverse complement strand
ACCCACAACCGGCCACCCCACCACCGACACCGACCCACCGCCCTTCTAGACGGCGCCGGCCGTCAGCGGTGCTTGAGAAGAACGGCGCGGATCCCCTCGTGGAATCCGTCGCGCAAGCGGACGCGCTGCGCCTCGGTCAGAGTGAACTCATTGAGCATCTGGCAGGCGAACTGCAGCAGCGGACGGTCGATCGCCGGGGGAAGCACCCCACCGGACAGCAGGTGGGCCTCGTCGCGCTGCTGCTCGGTCGCGGCCTGCTCGTACCACCAGGTGGCGTACTGCTGACCCACGTCGAAGGGGGTCTGCTCACCGGAGGAGGTCCACACCTCCTCGGGCAGCGGCACGAACTTGGACCGCAGCGGGCGACGGTGAGGAGCCATCATTGACGGGTTAGGCCTCGAGGACCCGTTCGCCGGCCCACCCGCGGCCGAGGACTTCTGGACCGACCCGGCGTGATCGGCGGGCGAAGGCGGAGTCTGCGGCGTCGGGCCCGGCTTGGGGGCCAGGTCCGCAGGCGTGACCACGGTCGACTCCTCCGGCTGCGGGGCAGGCGTCGCGGCCCCCTCCCCGGGCGGCCCGGCCTGCGCCTCCGGACCGTCGTCTTCACTCTCGATCCGGGCGGCGCATTCCTGCTCGTCGGCGGCCAGTTCCTCGGCGTCGGCGGCGAACTCCTCGTCAGCGATCGTCAGCCGGGTCTCGTCGGCGACGGAGGTCGCGGCGGCGCGGTCGGCCCGCAGGTCCACCTCCATCAGGTCCACCGACTCGTGGGTGTCCGGGTCATGCCCGTCTTCGCCCGGATGGGCGGGCGTGGCCGCCGGCGTGCGCACCTTGGGCGGTATCGGCCCCTCGAGGACACGGATCTGCATGGCGTCATGGAAGTCGGTGCGGGGGTCGAGGACCGTCGTCGTGTCGCAGGCGTGACGCAGCGCCGACGAGATGGAGTCCCAGCCGAACCCCACCAGATGCATTCGTACGCCGGCGTCCACGGCCACCCGGACTCCCGGGATCATGTCGGCGTCGCCGGTGACCAGCACCATGTCCGAGCAATGCCCCTTGTACGCGGCCTGGATCATGTCCGCGACGAGCAGGGTGTCGACGGCCTTCTGGGTTCGGCGTTCACCCCACTCGATCAGCTGACCGGCGCGCAATTGGACACCTTCGATAACGCGCAGGGTGCGTTGATACCGGTGCGGACCGGAGTCCGGGATGCCGTCGTACCAGTTCTGCCGCTGTACGGGCTGGTCCACGAGGCTATGGGCGACCTGGTCTAAACGGTGCACGACCGTGGCGAGTGATATCTCCAGCTGACCTCGCGCACCCTCCTCCCAGGAGTTGTAGAAACTTGCCAGTAGATAGGACGTATCCACTAGGACGAGTGTCCGTTCAAGCATGATGACCACTACCTGTTCTGTCTGTTTACGTTGACTTCAAGCATGCCGCAGGTCGGCTGGCCCCGCAGGGTCCGCCGCCGTTCACCGTCAGAAGCTTCACCATGTCGCACCCCGCCACCACTTCAACCGATCTGACCGGAAGGGTCGTGCTGGTGACCGGCGCAGCCCGAGGCCAGGGACGAGCCCACTGCGAGGCCTTCGCCGCCGCGGGCTGTGACGTCATCGCGCTGGACCTGTGCCGAGACATCGATACGGTCCCCTACCCCATGGCCGAGCCGGCGGACCTCGAGGCCACCGCCGAGGCGGTACGGGCGCTGGGGAGGCGCTGCGTCACGGGCATCGTCGACGTCCGCGACCTACCGGGGATGCAGGAGGCCGTCGACGCCGGGGTCGCCGAGCTGGGCGGGCTCGACTTCGTGGTGGCCAACGCCGGCGTCTCGCCGCAGCCCACCGCCACCTGGGAGCGGCCCGAGGAGGAGTGGGACAGCACCATGGACATCAACCTCAAGGGCACCTGGATCACCACCAAGGTGGCGATCCCCCACATCCTCGCCACCGGCCGCGGCGGCTCGGTGGTGCTCATCAGCTCGATGGTGGGCCTGCGCGGCGGCTCGTTCACCGGGAGCTACGCCACATCGAAGTGGGCCGTCCGCGGCCTCGCCAAGGCGCTCGCCGGGGAACTGGGCTTCTCCAACGTCCGCTGCAACTCCATCCACCCGGGCAACGTCCGTACTCCGATGATCGAGAACCCGTCGATGATCGAGATTATGTCGGGAGGCAAGGGCACGACGCTCGAGGACACCGCGGAGACCTTCAGCAGCATGACCCAGATGCCCCGGCCGTGGGTCGAGCCGTCCGCGATCGCGTCCATGGCCCTCTACCTGTGCAGCGACATGGGCGCCGGCATCACGGACGCCTCGATCCCCGTCGACCTGGGCGGCAGCGAGAAGTTCGACCTCTGAGCCCGATCGATCCCGGAACACGACAAAGGCCCGCCCCTCGACCGGAGGGGCGGGCCTTCGTGTGCGGCCGGGCACGGCACCCGGCCCGGCGAATCAGGCCGCTTCGGGCGCCGGAGCCGTCGGACGCGGCACGCTGACGGTCGAGCCGGTGGCGGTCCACACCAGGGACCAGAAAATGTCGATGACCGGCTGGATGGCCCGCAGGAAGATGTCGTTGGCGTTGCTCATGGTGTGTCTCCTCGGTTCTCGTGCTGGTGCGTACTGGGTCGTACCGCGGTAGGCGCTGTCGTATCCGTGACCCCTACGCGACGACTTCTATGTCGTCGCGAACCCAACCGACGTTACACAACCGTGACATCAACTGGGATATCGTCGTCTCCCCTCGCGGGCCAGGGCGTTACCGAGGCTCACTAAGCGATCGGAGACGCCGCAGATAACGGGTCACCGAGACCAGTGCAACCGACCTCACTTCTGTGACCGACGCAACCAAACGTACCTACGCGACCGTAAGTTACGGTACCGTAGCTTCCATGGCAATCACCGACATCCCTGAGTTCGCGCATCTCACCGAGGACGACGTCGAGGCACTCGGCGCCGAGCTCGAGCAGATCCGTCAGGACATCATCGGTTCCCTGGGCGAGCGGGACGCCGCCTACATCCACAACACGATCCGCTTCCAGCGCGGCCTCGAGGTCGCGGCGCGCGCGTTGCTCCTCGTGGGCTCGCGCAACCGTACCGCCTGGGCGGTCGGCGCGGGAGCGCTCGGCGTCGCCAAGATCGTCGAGAACATGGAGCTCGGGCACAACATCATGCACGGGCAGTGGGACTGGATGAACGACCCGGAGATCCACTCCACCACCTGGGAGTGGGACATCGTCGGCACGTCGGAGCACTGGAAGCAGACCCACAACTACCTGCACCACAAGTTCACGAACATCGTGGGCATGGACGACGACGTGGGGTTCGGCCTGCTGCGCGTGACCCGCGACCAGCGCTGGAGCCCGTTCTTCTACGGCAACCTCGCCTACAACGCGGCCCTGGCGCTGCTGTTCCAGTGGGGTGTGGGCATCCAGCACCTCGAGCTCGGCAAGGTCGCCATGGGACGCGACGACCGCGGGGAGACCAAGCGCAAGCTCAAGCTCTTCGCCAAGAAGGCGTCCGGTCAGCTCCTCAAGGACTACGTGCTCTACCCGGCACTGTCCGGTAAGGGTTGGAAGTCCACCGCCACCGCCAACCTGCTGGCCAACGGCATCCGCAACGTGTGGACCAACGCGGTGATCTTCTGCGGTCACTTCCCCGACGGGGCGGAGAAGTTCACCAAGAAGAACGTGCAGGAGGAGACGCAGGCCGAGTGGTACCTGCGGCAGATGCTCGGCTCGGCCAACATCACCGGCGGTCCGATCATGGACTTCATGTCCGGCAACCTCTCGTACCAGATCGAGCACCACATCTACCCGGACATGCCGTCCAACCGCCTGTCCGAGGCGTCGCTGCGCGTGCGCGCCGTGTGCGACAAGTACGACTTGCCGTACGTGGCCGGCCCACTGCCGGTGCAGTACGCCAAGACCTGGCGCACCATCGCCAAGCTGTCGCTCCCCAACCACATGCTGCGCGCCACGGCTGACGATGCGCCGGAGACCCATTCCGAGCGGATGTTCGAGGACCTGCCCACGCCGCTGCCCGCCCCGGAGGGCAAGCGGGCGGGCCTGAAGACCGCGCTGAAGCACCACCGCGCGCGCCGGCGGGCGCGCAAGGTCGTCGCCGTGGCCTGACGAGGCCCGCGACCCAGTCACGACCGGCAACGCCCCGGCACCGCGATCCGGTGCCGGGGCGTCGCTGATTTCGGCGCCCTGCGGTGTGGGTCGGCTATAGGCTTGCCCAGGAGTCAGCGGGACGGTTATGCGTACCGGCGCTACAGCGGTCGAGCCGGTCACCGGAGACACAACGACGACGGGAGCCCCCATGGAGGACCGGCGGATGCTCATCGCCGATTCCGCGATCGAGGTCGTGGCGAGGGACGGTGTCCGTGCCCTCACCCACCGCGCCGTGGACTCGGAGGCGGGACTCCCCTCCGGCTCCACCTCCTACTACTGCCGTACCCGCGCCCAACTGCTCACACTGACCGTCGACCGGCTCACCTCACTGCTGCGGGGGTTCGTCGAGGTCTCGGGCATCCAGGAACTCGCGTCGTCGAACGCCGACGAGGTGCTGTCGACACTCACGCGCATGGTGGACGGCTTATTGGAGGACTACCGCGGTGAACTCGCGGCCCGGTCGGCGCTCATCGTCGAACTGGCCGGCAAGGCCGACACCACCGACCTCGTGGCCTCCCTCCTCGACCCCAGCGACCTGGTGGGCGCGCTCGACGCCGCCGGGCTACGCGATCCCGCCACCGCCGCCCTCGACCTGCTCACGGTGTACGAGGGCCTGCTGTGGGAGCGCACGGTCGGACGCCTGGCGGGCGCCGAGGTCGACGCGAAGCACGACGCCGAACTGCTGGGCGCGGTGCTCGCCCGCCACGAGCACCGCGGCCCGCGCAACCTGTTCGGCCTGCGGCGCTAGCAGGCCGCGCCACCGGCAGCCCCGCGACAGGCAGCCCCGCCACCGGCAGCCCCGCCAGCGCCCGTCAGTCGGCGATCGCCTCCAGCGGCCCCGTCTTGGCCGCCCGGTGTGCGGGCCACAGCGACGCGAGCACGCCGACCACGGCCGAGGACGCCAGCACCACGACGATGCTGCCCCACGGGATGGTCGTCTCGGTCAGGCCGCTGTCGGCGAGCACGGTGACGAACGCCCAGCCCAGGTACACGCCCACCGCCGCGCCGATCAGCGCGCCGAACACGGCGATCTGCGTCGACTCGAGGTTGATGGTGCGGCGGATCTGCGAGCGCTGCATGCCCACGGCGCGCAGCATCCCGATCTCGGTGCGGCGTTCGATCACCGACAGCGCGAGGGTGTTGACGATGCCCAGGACAGCGATCACCAGTGCCAGCCCCAGCAGGGCGTAGACGATCGAGAGCAGCTGGTCGATGCCGCCGGTCTGGGCGTCGATGTACTGCTGCTTGCTCTGCACCATCGCGATGGGGATGTCGGTGAGTTCGTCGGTGACGGCCGTGAGCACCTCGTCGCTGCCGACGCCGTCTGCCGCCGAGGCCAACATGATGAACGTCGAGCGCAGGTTCTCCGGCACCAGACGCTCGTAGACGTCCATACCGGTGTAGAACGGCCCGAGGATCTGGGAGTCCTCGTACACGCCGGTCACCCGCAGGGTCGACTCGGTGCCGTCGGGCCCGACCAGGGGGACGCTCGCGCCGACGGTCCAGCCGCGGTCGCGGGCGACGGTGCGGGACACGACGAGCGAGTCGGGCCCGGGCACGAGCGAGCCGTCGACCATGGTCGCGTCGATCATCTCCTCGAGCGGCCCGCCGGCGGCGGCCAGCGCCTGTGGCTCGCCGGCCAGCTTCGCGAAGGAGAACGCCAGCCACGCCACGTCGCCGACCTCGTCGACAGAGGAGACCCGGTCCTGGATGCCCCCGGGTAGCGGGGTCGGCGGCCCCTGGGAGGCGACGCCCTGGATCACGAGTTCGGCGTTGATGTCCTGGTCGATGACGCCGGAGACGCTCTCCTTGGTGGTCGCGCCGAGCGTGCCGAACGCGGCGACGAGCGTGAGCCCCAGGGTGAGGGCGAAGGCGGTCGCGGCAGTGCGGCGGGTGTTGCGTCCCGCGTTGGTGGCGGCGAGCTTGCCGACAGCGCCGAAGGGCGCGCCGATGACGCGGCCGATGCCGCCGGCGATGGGCTTGGCCAGCGCGGGCATGACGAGGAAGCTGCCCACGATCAGGGCGGCGGCGCCGACGCCGACGGTGATCGCCCCGTCGCGGGTCGTGTCGTGCCACGTACCGATCAGCGCCAACGCCAGTCCGCTGACCACGGCGAGGACGCCGACGTAGGTGCGCCACGCGCCGCCGGCCTCGGTGGAGACCGAGCCGACGCGCATGCCCTGCACGGGGGCGACGCGTCCGGCGCGCCGGGCGGGGGCCCAGGCGGAGAACACGGTGACGACGAAGCCCAGCACCAGCGGGGTGATGACCGACATCGGCGCGAGCGAGAGGGCGCCGGACGGGATGCCCAGATCGAGGGCCTCGAGCACCAGGAAGATGAGCTGCGCGAGCCCGAAGCCCGCCACCACGCCGATCGCGGAGCCGACGAGCCCGGTGACGGCGGCCTCGGCCATGACGGAGCGGGTGAGCTGGCCGCGGGACGCACCGATCGCGCGCAGCAGGGCCAGTTCGCGCAGCCGCTGCGCGACGAGCATGGAGAAGGTGTTGTAGATGATGAACGTGCCCACGAGCAGGGCGATCAGCCCGAACGCGACGAAGAAGTAGTTGACGAAGTCGAGGATGGTCGACAACTGCTCAGAGAGCCGCTCACGGACCTCGTCGCCGGTGCTGACGGTGTAGTCGGGGAACTCGGCGGCGATGGTATCGCGGACCTGCTCCTGGCTCACGCCCGGCTCGGCGCGGACGGAGACGTCGGAGGCGTTCTCACCGTCGGTGAACAGCGCGCGGGCGCGCTCCTCGGAGAACCCGACGCCCACGTACCCGCCGATGTCGGTGTCGCTGGCGTAGGAGCCGACGATCCGCACGTCGAGCATGCCCTGGCCGGTGGTGTACACCTGCGCGGTGTCACCGATGGCCAGCCCGGCGCTCTCGAGGACGGTGGTGGGCAGGACGACCTCGTCGTCGGCTGCGGGGGCGCGGCCGTCGACGATCCAGCTGTTGTCGCCGACCGAATGGGCGGGGTCGACCCAGGCCAGGCCCTCCGAGGGCGCGCCGCCGGACTGATACGGCGTGCCGTCGGCGTTGAACAGCACCACGGTGCCGGAGACGCCGGGCGTGGCCGCCTCGACGCCGGGCAGTTCCAGGACCCGTTCGGCCACCTCGAACGGGACGCCGGCGCCGCGCGGGTCCTCGGGCTCGATCATGGCGGATAGGTCCGCGGTGCCCTGTTCGAGCAGGCCGTCGAAGGTGCTCTTGAGGGTCGAGGTGAACACCAGCGAGCCGGTGACGAACGCGGTGCCCAGCACCACGGCCAGCACCGACAGGACCAGTCGGAGTTTGTGCGCGGCGATGTTGCGCAGGGAGACGCGCAGCATGGGCCGCGAGTGGCGGGGCGCGTGTCGCGCCTCGTGCTTTCCGCCGGCCATCACCGCTCCTCGAGGGCGCCCATGGCCGAGAGGATCTCGTCGGCGGTGGGGCGCTCGAGCTCGCGGACCACGCGGCCGTCGGCGAGCAGCAGGACGCGGTCGGCGTAGGTGGCGGCGCGGGGGTCGTGGGTGACGATCACGACGGTCTGGCCGAAGTCGTCGGCGGCGCTGCGCAGGATCGACAGCACCTCGGCGGAGGAGGTCGAGTCGAGGTTGCCGGTCGGCTCGTCGCCGAACAGGATGTCGGGGCGGCCGACGAGGGCGCGGGCGCACGCGACGCGCTGCTGCTGCCCGCCTGAGAGCTCGGACGGGCGGTGCGAGAGCCGGTCGGCGATCCCCAGCCGCCCGATCACCTCGTCGAACCAGGCGCGGTCGATGGTGTGGCCGGCGATGTCCTGCGGCAGGGTGATGTTCTCCTCGGCCGTGAGCGTGGGCACGAGGTTGAAGCACTGGAAGACGAAGCCGATCCGGTCGCGGCGCAGCGCGGTGAGGTCCTTGTCGCCGAGCCCGACGATCTCGGTGTCGCCGATGCGCACGGAGCCGGAGGTCGGCCGGTCGAGGCCGGCCATGCAGTGCATGAGGGTGGACTTCCCGGAGCCCGAGGGACCCATGATGGCGGTGAACCGGCCGCGTTCGAAGGTCGCGCTGACGTGGTCGAGGGCGCGGACCTCGGTCTCCCCCTCCCCGTACGTCATGACGAGGTCGGTGGCGACGGCGGCGGCGTCCGCCGCGCCCTCCCGGTGGTGGGTCTCGGCCTGGGTGGTCATGTGCTCCCTCGGATCATGGTGGTCGACCTACAGCTTGCAGGAGTTCGGAGCCGGGGCCGATCGGGGATTGCCCGGGTTTCTACCCTGATCCTGCCCGCCGGGCCAGGCGTCGAGGGTGCGTCTGCTGGCGAAGTGGCGCGGCTGCCCGGTGACGGGGTCGGTGAAGGCGATCTCGGAGGCGAGGAGCTGCAGGGGGCGGGTGAAGTCGCCGGGGGCCACGTCGAGGACGTGCGGGTAGAGGTCGTCGCCGAGGATCGGGGTGTCGAGCGCGTTCATGTGGACGCGCAGCTGGTGGGTCCGGCCGGTGGTCGGTTCGAGGCGGTAGAGGCCCAGCCTGTCGGGTCCGGATCCGCGGGTGTCGAGCAGGGTGATGCGAGTGTGGGCGTCGGGTTCGCCGGCGACCTCGGCGGCCTGGAGGACGCCGCGGGTCTTGAGGATGCGGCTGGAGCGCTCGCGCACGGTCGCGACACCGTCGGGGGCGGGGGCCACCGCCAGGTAGGTCTTGGTGACGCGGCGGGCGGCGAAGAGGTCCTGGTAGGCGCCGCGGTGGGCGGGGTCGGCGGTGAACACGAGGACGCCGGCGGTGAGCCTGTCGAGGCGGTGGGCGGGCGCGAGGTCGTCGAGCCCGAGGTCGCGCCTGAGGCGCACCAACGCGGTCTCGGTGACGTGTCCGGCGCGGGGGGTGGTGGCGAGGAAGTGGGGTTTGTCGACGACGACGAGGTGGTCGTCCCGGTGGAGGACCTCGATCTGATGCGGCACGGGGATCTCCGGGTCCGGCGTCCGGTACATCCACACGTCCATCCCCCGGTGCCGCCGGGTGGCCGGGGTGACGGCCGCCCCGTCGGCGGTGACGACCTGCCCGGACTCGAAGGCCGCGTCGAGCTCGGCGAGCCGGTCGGGGAAGCGGCGGCGCAGTTCCTCGACGATGCTGCGGGGTCCCTGTCCGGGGTCGGCGAGGCGGATCCGCACCGGGTCGACGCCGTCGCGCAGCGGGAGCGGACGAGCGCGTCGCCTGGAACCGGACATGTCCCTCAGCTTAGTCGGTGGGCTACACTCACTCGCGCAACATCTGTCTCTTGCATCACATGCACCACTAGTCCCTCGGGAGCGCTCATGATCGACGCCGTCGTCGACTTCTTCCTCTTCGGCCCCGGTCGCGCCGTCCTCCCGGCGTTCCAGGGCAGCTTCAACCTGGCCTACCCCCCGAACGCTCCGTTCCCTGACGAGTTCTGAACCACGCGCAGATCTGTTATCAACTGTCGAGAACGGCGGTAGTCTCAGGACATGAGCTCCCTCGAGAACACCGTCGTCGTCGGCGTCGACGGCTCCGCCGCCTCCACCGGCGCGGTCGCCTACGCCGCCAACACCGCCGCCGCCCGGCGCGTCCCGCTCAGGCTCGTGACCACGTACACGATGCCGGCGGCGATGTTCGCCGAGGGGATGATCCCGCCGCAGCCCGTCTACGACGAGCTGGAGCGCGAGTGCCACCCGATCATCGAGCAGGCGCGGGCCACCGCGGAGAAGGTCGCGCCCGGCGTCGAGGTGTCGCACGCGATCGTCGAGGGCAACCCGGCGCAGGTGCTCATCGACTACTCGCGCAAGTCCAAGATGATCGTCCTGGGCTCCCGCGGGCTGGGCGGCATCAAGGGCATGGTCCTCGGGTCCGTCTCGGCGGCCGTCGCCAGCCACGCGTTCTGCCCGGTCGTCGTCACCCGTGAGGACACGGACGACCTCGACCGCACCGGCCCGGTGGTCGTGGGCATCGACGGCTCCGAGGTCAGCGCCAAGGCCACCGAGTGGGCGTTCGCGGAGGCCTCCGCGCGCAACACCCCGCTCGTCGCGGTGCATACCTGGATGGACCCGCAGGTCCAGGCCGCGGCCGCCGGCATCTCGCTCACCGAGGACGACTGGAAGCAGCTCGAGGACCAGCAACTACAGACACTGTCCGAGCGGCTGGCGGGATTCTCGGACCGCTACCCCGATGTCGAGGTGCAGCGGTACGTGACCCGCGATCGCGCGGTCCGGGCACTGGTCGAGCAGTCGGAGAACGCCCAGCTCGTCGTCGTCGGATCCCACGGGCGCGGCGGCTTCGCGGGCATGGTCCTCGGCTCCACCTCCCGGGCGCTGCTGCAGGCGGCGCCCTGCCCGGTCATGGTCGTGCGTCCGGAGTCGCACTCATGAGCGGCTCGGAGGATGTTCAGGTTCGGCGCGACCACGCCGCGGGGCGGTTCGAGATCCTCGTGGACGGCGTCGTGGCGGGCCAGGCCGAGTACAGCGACGGCCCGGACGGCGTCCGCGAGTTCCCGCACACGGTCGTCGCGTCCGAGTTCGGCGGCCGTGGCCTGGCCGGACGCCTGGTCGCCGAGGCCCTGCGGGTGACCCGCGAGGAGGGCCTGCGCGTGCGCCCGTCCTGCTCGTTCGTCGCGCGGTACATCGAGAAAAACCCCGACTCGGCGGAGGTTGCCTGAGGGACACGGGCCGGTAACGAGTGAGCGACGTTTGATCACCGGGAGCCTCCGACCGGAAGCGTTCGTGTCTCTGCCGTGTTCTCCTGAGTGAGCGGCCCGTCCCGGGCCGAGAACCACTCTCGGGAAAGGACAACCACAATGCTGTGGAGCATCATCTCCTGGATCATCGTCGGTGGCCTCGCAGGTTGGATCGCGTCCATGATCATGGGCAGGAACGCTCAGATGGGATTCGTCGCCAACGTTCTCACCGGCGTCATCGGCGCCTTCGTCGTGGGCCTCATCGTCTCGCTCGTCTCCGAGGGCGGTGGAATGCCCGAGGCCTTCTCGATCTGGGGCTTCGTCGCCGCGATCATCGGCGCCTGCCTCCTGATCTGGATCGTCTCCGCGATCCGTGGTCGCGGGCGTTCCCGGGTCTGACACCCCTCGCACGAGGACTATCCGGACGGCCCGGCTCCCCCGTGGGGCCGGGCCGTCCGCGCACAATCACCACCCTCTTCGCACCACACCCTCTTCGCACCAGCACCGGAAGGAGCACGAGATGGGACTGTTCGACAAGGCCAGGGACTTCGCGCGGAAGAATCCCGACAAGGTGGAGGCCGCCCTCGACAAGGCCGGAGACGCGTTCGACCAGCGCACCGGCGGCAAGCACGCCGCGCGCACCGACAGCGTCCAGCAGAAGGCCGGTGAGTTCCTCACCGGGCGGACGGCCGACGCCCCCGACGTGCCCGACGCGCCGGACGGCACGCCGACCCCCGACCCGGACACGTCGCAGCACAGCCGCGGGCCGGGAGACTGACCGACGCCCGCCCGGCCGAGGTGGTATCGGCTATCACTGCCGATAGTCTGTTACCCGTGACGAGAACACGGTCGACCAAGCCCGGACCGCGGGAGCGGCTCCTGGCGACGGCGACCCGTCTGTTCTCGACCGACGGGATCCGGGCGGTGGGTATCGACCGGATCCTGCGCGAGGCCGGGGTCGCCAAGGCCAGTCTCTACAACACCTACGGGTCCAAGGACGAGCTCGTCGTGGCGTATCTGCGGTCGGTCGCCGAGCGAGACCGCGAGCTGTGGCGCCGCCGCGCCGACCTCGCCCCGGACGCCCGGGGACGCATCCTCGCACTGTTCGACATCGTGCGCGAGCAGGTGGAACCGGCGATGCCCGGGTCCTGCCACCTCGCGGCCGCGATCGAGTTCCCGAGCCCCGCGACCGACGGCGAGCGGGCGATCCGCGCGGCCGTGGCCGATCAGCGGACGTGGGTGGCCCAGACCCTGCGCGACGAGCTCGCCGCGATGGGGCTGGAGGACCCGGACAACATCGCCGACCTCGCCGACCGGCTGGCGTTGCTTCACGACGGCTCGGTCACCGCCGCGATGCTCGGCGAGGTCCGGACCACGGCCATGACCGCCCGCAGCATGGCCGAACTCATCCTGGGGATGATCACCGAGACCGCCTGAGCCCGGCGCCCCGCGCCCCGCGCCTCCTACCGCGCGCCCCGCGCCTCGCGCCCCGCCGAGCCTCAGTCCTCGAGCCGCGGCCCGATGAGCTCGACGACGCCCCGCACCGCCTCGGGGTCCTCGCCGGTCGACTGCACGGCGAGGACGCGGTCGTCCCCGGACACGACGGCCAGGGCCCCGGCCGGCCCGACCGTGAGGCCGCCGCTCCATCCGCCCCCGACCTCCACCGGCTCGGACTCGCCCGGCGGCGCCGACTCCGCGACGAGTTCCACCGCGCGCTCGGGCGACGCCACCTCGTACACGGTGGTCGTCAGATGCACGGCACCGTCGGCGTCGTAGAAGAAGCAGGCCGCGGGGTCCACGCCGTCGTCGATCCGGACGTCCGCGGCGGGCGCACCGGTCGCCGTCGAGACCTCGTCGGCGGACAGGTACGGGCAGTCGGCCTCCGAGACCGGTTCGACCGGAGGCAGTTCCGGCTCGACCGTCTCGGGCGGGGCGGTCCGAATGGTGCCCATCTCCGCGGCCGGCTCCGAGGAATCGCTGCACCCGGCGAGGACACCGAGCAGGAGCACGGAGGCCGCGCCCAGGGTGACTGTGTCGAGGACCATACCAGCGGATTTGCGCATACGGCCAGGATAGAGGCCGGACCACTCAGTAGAGTCGGCGGCAGCAGGCCGGTCGCAGGAACGGGAGGTGTGCCATGGGTGGCTCGGCGGGCGCAGCCTCCGGCGCCGACCGCACCGAGGACCGACGGCGCGAGCTCCGGTCGGTGATCTCCGCCGCGACGGTCGACCTGGTGATCGAGCGCGGACTCGACGCGGTGACGGTCGACGAGATCGCCAGAGCCGCCAACGTGTCGAGGCGGACGTTCTTCAACTACTTCCCCTCCAAGGCCGCCGCGTGCATCCCGGACACTCCCCCGGCCGGACGCGAGGCCGTGCAGGAGTTCCTCTCCGACCGCAGTGTGCCCACCATGACGGCGCTGGCCCGCCTCATGTGGCACCAGGTGTCCAACGCGCGGCGACGCAGTGGGGCGTTCGACCGGTTCCACGACATGTGGCGACGCGAACCGGGGGTCCGGACGCAGGTCCACGAGATCCTCGCGATCACGGAGAAGGAGCTCGCACAGCTGGTGGCGCGCCGCGAGGGTCGGGCGCCGGACTCCGTCGAGGCGGCGACCGTGGCCGCGGCGTCGATCGCGATCCTGCGGGTCGCCGTTGAGCGGTGGCGGACGGACGAGTCCGGGTCGTTGCTCGAGCACCGCATCCGCGAGGCGTTCGAGGCGGTCGCCGACTCCGTGGCGGCCCCGGACGCCCCGGGCTGAGGCGGGCGCCGCGCCAGGGCGGTGCGGGTTTCGCCGCGCCGGCCGCGCGAGGTTACGCCCCGTCCGGGCGGGGCGAACCGAGCGTGCGGAGCAGCCGGTCGGCCATGCGGTCGTAGGCGCGCGCCTCGCGCGCGGTGGCGCCGGGCAGCACGTAGGACGTCCGGGGTCGCCACACCGTGCGGACGGTGGCCGTGACCGCGGACGTGTCGGGGTCGAGGTCGAGGTGGCAGCGGTGCTCGGCCACCGCGGTGTTGCCCTCGAGGGTGCCGACGACGAGGCCCTGCCGCAGCGATTCGTCGATCCGGTCGACGAGTCTGCAGGGTCCCCGCATGGGCCCGTCCAGGATGACCACGTCCACCGACGAGTCCCGATCGGTCGGGGTGATGCGTAGTCCCGACCGTCGGTGGGCGGACAGCGACATCAGATCGTCGGCGAGCGCGTCGAACACGGCGACGCCCTGACCGAGCCCCGCGGTGGCGACGGCCTCCCGCCAGCCTTCGGGCGCGCAGCCGTGCGCGGGCAGGGCCGAGCGCTGGTACCCGAGCGCGGGCCCCGGAAGCGACGCCGGGGGCGGGTCCAGGGGAGGGCCTTGGCGACGATCGCCCTCGGGGACGGCACCGGATATCGACTCCACTCCCGCAGTGTCGCCGGGTCAGGTGAGCGGACGGCGCACGCGCGATGAACGGCGGACGTCGGGGGACCGTCCTGTGGGCCGCACCGTAGGATCGGATCATGCGATCCCAGCGACTCCGACCGGCGCACGGTCGTCGTCTCGCCCGCGGATCCACCGTCCTCGCGGCGATCGCCGTCGTCGCCGCTGCCGCTGGGTGCACGGCCGGCCCCGACGCGGGCGATTCCGGCCCTCCGCGGTTGACGCCGAACCCACGACACGACATCGCGGCCGCGATGGTCGAGGGCCGGCCCGCACCCGACGAGCGGCTCAACGCCTGCGAACTGCTGGACCTGACCACCGAGGAGGTCATCCAGCTCACCCGCGCGGACATGCCGGAGGTCGACCCCACCGGCTCCGGCGACCTCGGCCTACTGTGCACCTACGGCGGTCCGGGCTCGCCCGAGCGGCTCGAGGCCGAGCGCTCGGCCGCCGCAGCGACCGTCACCGGGACCGCCGGCGCCGAGACCACCGTCACCGGGGCGGACGGGGTCGAGACCACCGTCACCGCCACGGAGGACACGGAGACGACCGAGGCCGAGGATGAGACCGGGGCCGGGGCCGGGGCCGGGGCCGAGCAGACAACGTCCGCGGCGGTGACCACCTCGCCGACCGCGCCGGCGTTCGACCCCGGGATCGTCCCCGACACGTTCGCCGCCGGCGTCGTCACGCCGCGCGCCGGGGCGGAGGCGGCCCTCGCCGGGCAGGCCACGCTCCTCGGGGTGCGCTACGCCTGCTCCGAGGTGCGCGGGAGCGACGCCGCGGCGATCCAGGACGCGGCGCCGGCGGCCCCCGGGGCGCCCGCGCCCGTCCGACCGGACCTGGCCACGGCCTACATCGACTGCGTGGCGGCGCCGACCGGCGGCGGAGTCGAGGTGCACACGATCCTGGTGTCCGGCGACGAGCTGTGGCACATCACCCTGCTCAAGCCGGAGACCCCGCGGTCGCCCGACGCCGAGGCGTCAGCGCTGAGCGGACTCCACCGGGTGGCGCAGCGCATACTCGCCTGACAGCCGGCGACACCGCCTGCGGATCCCTATCGGCACAGACGGGAACGGCGCCGGAGCCCCTCAGCATCCGACGCCGTTCCTCTATCCGGCGGATCGAGCACGATCCGGCCTTCCTCGCTGCCTTACACGGCTGCGGGTGGCACCCCCCAGGTGCCCCGGTCTCACGACCGGCCCCTCTGAAGTGTGAAGTCGCAGCCCCTCAGCAACCACTTCACCCTCGCCACCGACCCCTCAGGCGGTGACTGCGTCGACCATATGTTGCATCCGAGAACACATCAACCCCATGAACAGGTGTTCTGTCGCTGACTTACGGTCAATAACGGCTCGCGGCGTGCCTACCAGCGCTTCTTCGATCCCCGTTACCAACGAACGTTGGGACGGTTGCGCGTCATGGGTCCGCGAGTCGCGCCCGCGGGTCCGCGGCGGCCCGGGACGCCCTGCGCCCCACGGGATGTACAGGCGGGACGAGGCGAGGGTATTGTTGCTCCTGTTACTGATGTGGCGCATGGGACTAACCGCTCCGGCCCGCCCGTGCGCCCGCGTCGCCCCGCCCCGCCGCCTCATCGCGGCGCCGCACCGAGGAGACCGATGTCGCGCCGACCCCGGATCATCGCCCCGCTTCTGGCCACGGCAGGCCTCGTCGTCGTCGGCCTCTCCCCCGCCGCCTCCGCGCAGTCACTCGCCGGCTACACCGGATCCACCGGATCGGTCGGCGCGTTCGGCTCCGAATCCGCCCCAGTCCCCACGCCCCCGCTGCCCGGCGTGTCCGGGGTCCTCACGATCCCCGTCCCCGCACAGGCGCGCGCCGCCGCCGAGGTCGGCGTCGCCTCCGTCTACCCCACCCCGGGCGAGACGGTCGGCGTCGCACAGCCGGTGATGATCCACTTCGACGGCCCCGTCACCGACCGCGCCCGCGCCGAGGCCTCCGTGGCGATCCGGACCGCCCCCGCGGTCGGCGGCAAGTTCTACTGGGTGAGCGACACCGAACTGCGCTGGCGCCCGCACGAGTTCTGGCCGGCCCACACCTCCGTCACCGTGTGGGCGGGCGGACGCGAGCACGCCTTCCGCACCGGCGACGCGATCGTCTCCACCTACGACGACAACACCCACCTCGTCACCGTCACCCGGAACGGCGAGGTCATCCGCACCATGCGCGCCTCCGCCGGCCGCGACGCCTTCCCCACCCACAACGGGATCTACTACAACGGCTGGCGCGACCGCCAGGTACGCATGGACTCCTCCACCTGGGGACTGGCGATGGACGCCGGCGGTTACGACACGACCGTCGAGAACGGCGTGCGACTCAGCTACGACGGCATCTTCATCCACTCCGCACCGTGGTCGGTCGCCGACCAGGGCGTCCGGAACGTCTCCCACGGGTGCATCAACGTCAGCCCCGAGGACGCGGCCTGGTACTACGACAACACCGGCAACGGCGACCCGTTCATCGTGGTGAACGGCCCCGGCCGGCAGTTCGGTGCCTTCGACGGACAGGGCGACTGGAACTACTGACCTCGGGGCTCCCGGGGGCGCGGGACGGACCCCCGGGAAACACTTCGGTTGTGGCACACGACATCTCCTTGTAGAAGTCTGAGCGAGACCGAAGAAGAACCCCGTCCGTCCCCAGGAGCCCCTCATGACCCGACACCCCCGCTCCTCGGCAGCCGCCGCGATCCTCGCCGCGGTCGCCCTCGTCCTGGGCGTCCCGGCTGCCACCGGGGCCGCCCCCGCCGCGCAGGCCCAGTCCGTCATGCCGCTGAGCCCGCCCGGCGTCCCCCAGCTCGAGAACGCCCCGCTGCCGACCCCCGTCATCCCGGGTGTGCCCGCGATGCCGGTACTGACCTACCCGGTCGTCGGGCCGGCGCGGCCCGCCCCCGAGTACGGCGACGTCAACGTTTTCCCGACCCCCAACGAGGTCGTGGGCGTCGCGCAGCCGGTCATGTTCTTCTTCGACCGACCCATCACCGACCGCGCCCGCGCCGAGGCGACCATCGGCATCCGCACCGAGCCGCCGGTAGCGGGCAAGTTCTACTGGGTGAGCGACCGGGAGGTGCGCTGGCGCCCCCACCAGTTCTGGCCCGTCAACACCTCCGTCACCGTGTGGGCCGGCGGCAAGCGTCAGCAGTCCTTCCGCACCGGCGACGCCGTGATCGCCGAGTTCGACGACCGCACCAAGCTCGTCACCGTCACCCGCAACGGCCAGCACGTCCGCACCATGCGCGCCTCCGCCGGCCGCCCGGGCTGGGACACCTACAACGGCATCTACTACACCGGCCAGCGCGGGCGGCAGGTCCGCATGAACTCCGAGACGTTCGGGCTACGGATCGAGGAGGGCGGCTACAACTCGATCGTCAACGACGCCGTCCGGCTCAGCTACGACGGCATCTACATCCACTCAGCCCCGTGGTCCGTGGCCGACCAGGGCGTTCGCAACGTCTCCCACGGCTGCATCAACGTCAGCCCCGAGGACGCCCGCTGGTACTACGACACCACCCGCAACGGCGACCCGTTCATCGTCAAGAACGGCCCCGGCCGGCCCTTCGGCGCCTTCGACGGTCAGGGCGACTGGAACTACTGACACCACCGCCCAAGGGGGGCGCGCTGCGAGAAGCAGCGCGCCCCCCGCGTTTTTCAACATCTGTACTGTTTCGACCTCGCCAGGCCACCAGTCGTCTATCGTCCGGACAAAGTCCGTTCACCCTCGACGACGAGGCTTCCCACCGTGCAGATACCGTCCTCCCCGGCCGCCGGAGACCCGGTGGCCGACACCCGGCCCGAGCGCAGGGCGCGGCCCCGACGCGCGCGCCTGGCCGGGCCCCTCGGCGAGAAGGTCCTGTTCCTCGCACTGGTACTGCCCAACCTCGCCCTGCTCGGGGTGTTCGTCTACCGACCGCTGATCGACAACATCCGGCTCAGCTTCTTCGACTGGAACATCTCCTCCCCCACGTCCACCTTCATCGGATGGTCCAACTACATCGAGTGGTGGAACCGTGCCGACAGCTGGGAGGTCGTGCAGAACACCGTCATCTTCACCGTCGCGGCGGTCGTGGGGTCGATGATCCTGGGCCTCGCGTTGGCACTGCTCCTGGACCAGCAGCTGGTGGGCCGTGGGATCGTCCGCTCGGCGGTGTTCGCCCCGTTCGTCATCGCCGGCGCCGCCATCGGCGTGGCCTTCCAGTTCATCTTCGACCCCCGGTTCGGGATGATCTCGGCGCTGCTGACGATGGTCGGGCTGCCGGTGCCGAACTTCTATCAGGACCCGGACTGGGCCCTGTTCATGGTCACCGTGACCTACATCTGGAAGAACCTCGGCTACAGCTTCGTCATCTACCTCGCCGCCCTCCAGGCCAAGCCCGCCGAACTCTACGAGGCCGCCGAGATGGACGGCGCCGGACGCTGGGCGACGTTCCGCTCGGTCACCCTGCCGCTGCTGCGCCCCACCACGTTCTTCCTGTCGATCACCGTCATGCTCAACTCGCTGCAGGTGTTCGACATCATCTACGTGATGACCCGCGGTGGGCCGCAGGGCAACGGCACCACCACGATGGTGTTCCAGGTGTATCAGGAGACGTTCCAGAACTTCCGCGCCGGCTACGGCGCCACGGTCGCGACCATCATGTTCCTGGTCCTGCTCGTCATCACCGCCATCCAGGTCCGCGTGATGGACAGGAGGACGACATGAACCCGATCGCCGGCCGGTCGCGGGCCTTCAGGATCGCCGGGTACCTGGCCATGATCCTGGTGCTCGCCACCATCGCGCTGCCCCTGTACTGGGTGCTCGTCACCTCGTTCAAGACGCCCGACATGGTCTACATCCAGCCGCCCGCCTGGTGGCCGGACCCCGTCACCGCGGACCCCTACTCGCGGGTCGTGGAACAGGTGCCGTTCCTGCGCTACTTCACCAACTCGCTCGTCATCACGGGCGCACTGGTCACCGCCAAGCTCG
This sequence comes from Dietzia massiliensis, assembly GCF_018390595.1. Lineage (GTDB taxonomy): Bacteria > Actinomycetota > Actinomycetes > Mycobacteriales > Mycobacteriaceae > Dietzia > Dietzia massiliensis. The sequence continues at coordinate 1,926 of NZ_JAHBAV010000054.1, read as the reverse complement.
TCCTGGGCATCCTCAGCGCCTACGCGTTCGTCTATCTGCGCTTCCCCGGCCGCGGCCTCGTGTTCATGCTCGTCCTGGCCGCGCTCATGGTGCCCAACCAGATCACCGTGATCTCCAACTACGCGCTCATCTCCCAGCTGGGCTGGATCAACACGTTCCAGGGCATCATCTTCCCGCTCGCCGGCGTCGCTTTCGGTACCTTCCTCATGCGCAACCATTTCCTCACGCTGCCCTTCGAGATCATCGAGGCCGCGCGCATGGACGGCTGCGGCCACATGAAACTGCTGCTGCGGGTTCTACTGCCCATGAGCTGGCCCACCGTGGTGGCGTTCGCCCTCATCACGATCGTCAACGAGTGGAACGAGTACCTCTGGCCGTTCCTCGTGGCCTCGGACGAGACCGTCGCACCGCTGCAGGTCGGGCTCGCACGCCTCATCTCCACCGACGCCTACATCGACTGGCCGATGGTCATGGCCGCCACGATCCTCACCATCACCCCGATCCTCATCGTGTTCCTGCTCCTGCAACGGCACATGATCAAGGGCCTCACCTCCGGCGCGGTCAAGGGCTGACCGCGCCGCCCGTCCAGTCCACCCTCTGTCAGGTTCGACCTCGAGAAAGGCATCATCGCCATGAATCCCCTGAACCGCAGGCTATTCCTGGGTCTCCTCGGCGCCACCGCCGCCACCGTCACCGTCGCCGGCTGCGCCGGGACAGGCGGCGACGACACCTCCGGCGACGCGAGCGGCGGCGGCGGTGGCGGAGGTGACGCGGGCACCATCACCTTCTGGTCGAACCACCCCGGCGACTCCAAAGCCGTCGAAGAAGAGCTCATCGCCAACTTCAGCCAGGAGAACCCCGACCTCACCGTCAACCTCGTCGACGGCGGCAAGAACTACGAAGAGGTCGCCCAGAAGCTCAACGCGGCCCTCACCGGCAACGACGTCCCGGACGTCGTCGTGGTCTCCGACGTCACCTGGTTCAACTTCGCGCTCAACGACCAGCTGACCCCTCTGGACGACCTGTTCGCCGAGGCCGGCGTGGACACCAGCAGCTACGTCGACGCGCTCATCGGTGACTACGAGCTCGAGGGCAGGACCTACGGCCTGCCCTTCGCCCGCTCGACCCCGCTGTTCTACTACAACAAGCAGGTCTGGGACCGGGCCGGCCTGCCCGACCGCGGCCCCGAGAGCTGGGACGAATTCCTCGACTGGGCCCCACGGATCCAGGAGGCGATCGACGAGGGCAAGCACGCGATCGCCATGTACGACGGCTCCAACTACCTCGACTGGACCATGCAGAACATGGTGTGGGACGAGGGCGGCGCGTTCTCCCGCGACTGGGAGGCCACCTTCACCGACCCCGCCACCATCGCCGGAGTCGAGAAGCTCAAGCGGATCAACGACGAGGGCTTCCTCGTGGTCTCCGCCGACTCCATCACCGAGTTCGGGTCCGGGTTGGCCGCGTGCGCCATGGCCTCGACCGGCTCCCTGCGGACCGCCATCGAGAACGCCCAGTTCGACTTCGGAACCGCCTTCCTGCCCGGCGCCCGCGCCAACTCCTCCTGCCCCACCGGCGGCGCCGGCCTCGCCATCCCCGCCAAGATCTCCGACGAGCGCAAGATCAACGCGCTCAAGTTCATCGACTCCATCACCTCCACGCAGAGCACCGCGATCTTCGCGCAGGCCACCGGCTACATGCCGGTCCGCAAGAACGCCCGCGAAGCCGAGGAGATCCGGGACTATCTGGCCGAGACCCCGCAGGCCGGAACCGCGATCGACCAGCTCGAGTTCACGCGCCCGCAGGACAACGCGCGTGTATTCGTGCCCAACGGTGGCGCCCGGATCGGCGGCGGACTCGACAAGGTCCTCGCCGGCCAGGACGAGGAACTCGCCGTCGGCGATGTCGATGTCGAGCGAGTCGACG
>NZ_JAHBAV010000053.1 GCF_018390595.1 Dietzia massiliensis | reverse complement strand
CCGGCGTCTCGGGCGGCACGGTGGCCCTGGTGACCGGTGTCTACCCGCGGTTGCTGGACTCCGGCGCGCACGTGGTGGACGGCCTGCGCTCGGCGGCGCTGGGCCCGGACCGTCGGGCCCGCACCCGCGCGGCGTTCCGGCACGTCGACTGGTGGCTGCTGCTGCCGATGGCGGTGGGCATGCTCGCGGTGGTGTTCACCGTGGCCGGGGTGATGAAGGGGTTCGTCGAGGGCAGCCCGGAGATCGCCCGCGGCCTGTTCCTCGGCATGGTGGCCGCGAGCATCGCGGTCCCGCTGGGGATGGCGCGCGCGACCCCGGGCGGACGGAACTGGGTGCTGGGTCTGGTGTTCGTCCTGGGCGCGGTGTTCGCGTTCGTGCTCTCGGGGCTGCCGAGCGGGTCGATCAGCGATCCGTCCTATCTGTTGGTGTTCGTCGCGGCGGCCGTGGCGATCTGCGCCCTGGTCCTGCCGGGGGTTTCCGGGTCATACCTCCTACTGGCGATGGGTCTGTACGCCCCCACGCTCGGCGCGGTCGACGAGCGCAACTTCGCCTACCTGGGCGTCTTCGCGCTCGGCGCGTTGGTCGGCATCTCGCTGTTCGTTAAGGTCCTCGACCGGCTCCTCGAGGACTTCCGCAAGCCCACCCTCGTCGCCATGGCCGGGCTCATGCTGGGCTCGTTGCGTGCGCTGTGGCCGTGGCAGACGGAGGAGGCCGACGTGCTCGCGCCCGGGTCGGACTGGCCCGCCGTGCTGGCCGCGGTGGTGGCCGGCGTGGCGGTGGTGCTGATCGTGCTGGCCGTGGAGAGGGCCTTCGCGGGGAAGACCGCCACCACCGGACCGGCCGCCACGATCGATCAGGCCGCCGACAGCACCTCCGACTCCAACCGCCGGTAGCCGACCTCCATCCCGTCGACCATCCCGGTGTCGAGGATCATCTCGCGCAGCTCGGCGCTCGCGTAGGTGATGACGAGCGTGAGTAGCGTCCCGCCCTCCACGGCGGTGAGGGTCTGCTCGTTGCGGGTGGGCGGCGCGTCGGCGCTCTCCATCGTCTCGGTGAACACCTCGCGGTGTGGCGGGTCGGTCTCTAGCAGCTCGCCCGTCAGCGCGAACGGCTCGCCCTCGACGCCGTCCTCGGGTGCCCACTCGAAGCGCGTGGTCTCGCCGGGTTCCGACGCGACCCGGCACCCGACGAGGGCCCAGCCGTCCGGCCCGTGGAACCACCGGTCCAGGACCGCGGGGTCGTGGTGGGCGTCCCAGACCTGCCGCGGGGTCCCGCGCAGGACGCGGGTGAACCGGACCGTCCGGTCGTCGAGGTGCTGGGTCCGCGTGCCGGCGTCGGCCGCGAAGGTGTCGTCGTCGCCGACGACGGCGTCGATCTGCCCCATCGCCTCGCGGGTGCCCTCCTCCATGCCCATCTCGACCAGCTGCTCGAGCTCGGAGAGGCTGGCGAAGTGGGAGGTGGTGGTCAGGCGGGAGCCGGTGTCCGTCGCCTCGAAGGTGAACACCATGCGGGTGGTGGGCAGGTCCGTGTCGGGCGCGCCGTCGTCGCGGGTGAACCCGTCGAGCACCTCGAACGAGCGGCCCTCGTCGACCGCGAGGAACTCCCAGTAGCCGCGGGCGCGGCTGCCGTCGGGCCCGGTCATGTAGTAGTCCGTCCGGCCGCCGGGGAACACGTCGTGCCGGGTGAAGGTGGCGGGCCACGTCGGCGGGCCCCAGAAGCGTTCGATCTGCCGCGGGTCGACGTAGGCGTCCCACAGGCGACGCACCGGCACCGGGAACTCGGCGACGATGGTCAGGGTCAGTTGGTCGAGATCTTTGTCCACCGATGTCACCGGCATGACGGGCCTTCTTCCTCGCGGGTGGTGCTCGGGCGTGGTGCTACTCGTGGTGCTGCTCCTCGGCGAGGAGGGCGTCGAGTCGGTCGATGCGTCCCCGCCAGATGTCCTCGAACCCGTCGAGCAGGCTCTGCGCTCGTCGGATCGCGTCGACATCGCCCCGGATCCGGCGCTCTCGGCCGATCCGGTGGTCACTGATCAGTCCCGCCTCTTCCAGGACGTTGACGTGCTTGCGGACGGCCGCGAACGACATGTCGTAGTGGTCCGCCAGTTCGGAGACGGTGGACTCGCCGGCGAGGGTCCGCCGGAGGATGTCCCGCCGCGTGGCGTCGGCCAACGCGCGGAACAGTCGGTCCACTTCGTCGTCATCGAGGGCCACCTCATCCGTTCGACATGAAACCATGTGGTATCACGTTAGGCCCGCCCGCGCCCGGGGTCAACACCCCGCGGCGAGCCGACCCTCCGGGCGCCGGAATTCCACAGCCCGCTTCCGTCTCCACAGGGACGGGCGGGTGCCGCCCGGTGAGCGGCCGTCTCGTCGTCGTCGTCGTCCTCTAGCCTGACGGCGTGCAGGCATCGCTCCCGAGGGTTCCCGAGACCGACGTCGCCTCCTTCGTGGGCGCGGCGGCGCTCGGCCGCGCGCGGGGCTACGCCGACGCCACGCGCATCCGGGAGCTGCGGTACGACGTCGCCACCCACCGCCTCGACGCGGACGTCGCGGGCAGCGGTGGCCGGGGCGGCCGCGCGTGGTACTCGACGACCGTCCACCTCACGGCGCCCGACGCGGTCGGGTGCTCCCGCCCACGCCGCAGCCTGTGCACGTGCCCCGTCGCGCTGAACTGCAAGCACGCCGCCGCGGTCATGCTGTACGCGGCGACGCTCGCCGACCGGGACGCCGGGGTGCCCGACTGGCGGCGCCAGGCCGAGGAGGCCCTGCGCACGGTCGACGCGGGGCGGGCGTATCAGGAGGCGCCGATCGTCGGGCTGCAGCTGTCGGTGGTGCCCGACGAGCTCGCCCCGGACGGCGGCGCGGGCGGCCTGCAGCCGGGGCTCGGCAACCGGCTCAAGGCGCGGATCGTGGTGCCCGGCAGCGGCGGGCGCTGGAAGTCGGCGGGCGTCGAGTGGGACCGGCTGCGCTACGGCTGGGACGGCGGGCTGTCGCTCGCCCAGGCCGCGTGGCTGCGGGCGGTCGACGCGCTCGCCCGCAGTCACCGCCAGGCGCGCGTGTGGCTCGACCTGTCCGACGCCGAGGTCCCCGCCCTGTGGCCGCTCGTCTCCACGGCCGCGGAGGCGGAGATGGAGATCGTACCCGGCGACGGCCTGCGCGAGGTCGTGCCCGGGCCGCCGCGCCGCGTCGGTCTCACCGCCTGGAGTCCGGACGGGTCGGCGCTGGTGGTGGTCGCCGCGGCGGAGGTGGAACCGGGACCGGACGGCACCGCGGGCGGCGGCTACGGCGCCGGGGACGGCGAGGGCGACGACGAGGGCCGCGACCGCCCCCTGCCCGGCGCCCTCGTGGGGGAGCACGGGGACATGGTCGCGCTGGTCCGTGACCGGGTGCTGGAGCTGTCCCCGGTCGGGCGGCTGGGGCCCGGCGTGGCAGGGCAGCTGCGGCAGTGGCGCGCCCTGACCGTTCCCGACGAGGCGGTGCCCGAGTTCTGTGCGGACTTCCTGCCCGACCTCGTCGACAGGTTCCCGGTGACCGACCGCGTCGGGCGGCTCGAGCTCCCCCGGTTCGATCGCGTGGAGCTCGAACTGACGATCCGGCCGCCCGCCGGGGCGGGCCCGGGCGGTGCGACGCACGAGTTGGGACTGATGCTGCAGTGGCACCGCGTCGACGTGATGCGCATGTCCGACGACACCGAGGTGACGCGCCGGAGACCCCTCAGCGTGGCCGAGATGGGGATCGGCACCCCGCTGCCCGGGGACCCCGCACTCGTCGCGCTGACCATCGCGGTCTCCGACGCGGGGTGGGGCTGGATCCTCGGCGAGGGCACCCTGCGGGTGACCGGCCGGGAGGCGGGGCTGGTGCTGACCGACGGGCTCGAGCAGCTCCGCGCACTCGACGGCGTCCACGTGGTGCTGGCCGACGAGGTGCCGAGCATCCGCCGGGCCACCGAGGGGCCGCGCATCCACGTGGCCACCGAGGACGACCGCTCGGGGATCGACTGGCTGGGACTGACGGTCACCGTTACCGTCGAGGGCCGCCCCGTCCCGTTCGCCGCCATCTTCCGGGCGGTGGTCACCGGGCAGGACGAGTTCCTCACCGAGGACGGTCTGCTCGTCCCGGTGGACCTCGAGCGGTTCGGCGAGCTGCGCGAGCTGCTCGACGAGGCGATGGCGGCCTCCGCCGAGCGGGTCGGCAGGGATCCGGACGGGTCGGGCGTCAAGATCGGCCTCGGTCAGGCCGGGGTGCTCGCGGACCTCGCCGAGCTGGCCGACGACCTCGAGCCGCCGTCCGGGCGGGCCCGCGCGCTGCTCGAACTGGCCGCCGACACCCCCGCGCCCGTCCCGGTCCCCGCCGCGCTCGAGGCGGACCTGCGGCCGTACCAGCAGCAGGGCCTGGACTGGCTGGCCATGCTGTGGCGGCACCGGATCGGCGGGATCCTCGCCGACGACATGGGACTGGGCAAGACCATCCAGTCGCTCGCGCTCATCGCCCACGCGCACGAGACCGCCGGCGACCACCCGCCGGGACCGTTCCTCGTCGTGGCGCCCTCCTCGGTCGTGCCCAACTGGGAGGCCGAGGCGCGCCGGTTCGTCCCTTCGCTCCGGGTGGCGCGGCGATCGGCGACCGAGGCCCGGTCCACGACGACGGTCGCCGAGGACGCGGCCGCGCACGGCATCGTGGTGACCTCCGCGGCCGTACTGCGGCTGGACGCCGAGTCGTACGCGGGCGTCGAGTGGGCGGGCGTGATCCTCGACGAGGCCCAGCAGGCCAAGAACCCGGGCTCCAAGCTCTTCGCCGCGCTGGCCGGGCTGCGGGCGGACTTCCTGCTCGCCGTGACGGGCACGCCGATGGAGAACAACCTCACCGAGCTGTGGGCGGTCGCGGCGCTGTCGTGCCGGGGCGTGCTGCCCGACGCCAAGGAGTTCCGCGCCCGCTTCCGCACGCCGATCGAGAAGGACGGGGACCAGGCCACGCTCGAGCGGCTGCGCAGGCGGCTGCGTCCCTTCCTGCTGCGGCGGCGCAAGGAGCTCGTGGCCGCCGACCTGCCCCCGCGCACGGACGCGGTGATGGAGATCGAGCTGTCGGCCACGCACCGCCGGATCTACGAACGGGAGCTCGCGCGGCAGCGGGCCTCCCTGCTGGAGCTGCTCGACGACTTCGAGTCCAACCGCATCAGCATCCTCGCCGGGCTCACCGTGCTCCGTCGGCTGTGCCTGGACGCCTCCCTCGTCGACCCGGACCACCTCGGCGTCGCGTCGGCGAAGACCGACGAGCTCATCGCCGCGCTGCGGGAGGTGGTGGCCGAGGGTCACCGCGCGCTCGTGTTCAGCCAGTTCACCACCTACCTCGACACCGTCGTGGAGCGGCTGCGCGACGAGGGGATCACCGTGGCCCACCTCGACGGCAGCACGACGGACCGCGCCGGGGCGGTCGGCGAGTTCACCGAGGGCGGCGCGCAGGTGTTCTGCCTCAGCCTCAAGGCCGGCGGCGTGGGGCTCAACCTGGTCGGCGCCGACTACGTGTTCCTGTTGGACCCGTGGTGGAACCCGGCGACCGAGGCCCAGGCCGTGGACCGCGCGCACCGCATCGGCCAGACCCGCCCGGTGCTGGTGTACCGGATGGTCGCCCGCGACACGATCGAGGAGCGCGTGGTCGAGCTGCAGCAGCGCAAGGCTGAGCTGTTCGCCTCCGTCCTGGACAGCGGTGAGCACTTCTCCGCCGCGCTCACCGCCGACGACCTGCGCGGTCTGCTCGAGTAGGCGCGTCCGGGGCGCCCGGGGCGGTCAGGGCCGGATCAGCGCATCTCCGGCAGCGCCAGTCCCGCGGCGACGGCCGCCCCGAACAGCGCGGTGTCCCGCGACGGCGAGTAGACCACGCGCGGGGTGGGCACCGAGATCGGCAGGGACTGCAGCTGCTCGGCGACCGGCCCGTGCAGCGCCTCGCCGAGCCCCACGACGATGCCGCCGGTGAGCAGGACCGTCCGGGGGCGGAAGAGCTGGACGGCGTCCACGAGGAACGACCCGAGCCGGTAGGCGTAGATCTCGGCGGCCCCGTCGCCGTGCTCCCGCTCGAGGTCGTACAGGCCGTGCCCGCCCAGTCCCCACCACGCCTCGGTGTTGGTGCCGTCGCCGACGATCCGCCAGTGCCCGAGGTCCCAGCCGGTGTGGCCGCACGGGTGGATGAGCGCGCCGTGGTGGTTGAGCGCGCCGAACGCCAGGGACGAGCCGAGAGAGATGGCGATCCCGCCGAACTCGACGCCGGGGAGCCGCGTCAGCGCCAGGGCGTGGGCGTCACCGTCGCCGATGACCGAGACCGGCGCGTCGATCAGCGACACCAGCTCGGTGCGCAGGTCGCCCTCCGCCCACGCGGCGGCGCGCGACAGGACGACCCGTCCGCGGTCCGCGTCGACGTGGCCGTTCAGCGACACGCCGACGCCGGCGGGGGAGCGGTCGACGGCGAGGACCGCGGTGGCGAGATCCTCGGCGGTCGCGACCTCGGCACCGTGGACGCCCACCACGTTGCCGTTCACCACGGCACCGATCCGCGTCCCGCTGCCGCCGATGTCCACGACCACGCCGTTGCGCATCGCCGCACCTCCCTTTTTCGTGCCTACATTCCCCCCACTTATTCGTAGCGGGCGCGCGGGGGGTTTGCTGCCGGTGGCCGCGGGCCGTGCCGGCACACGGGCCGCGGGCCGGGCCGGCCCGCGGCCTGTGTGGCGAAGATCATGTGCGGCCCGGGGATCGAAAGTCGCCGCACGTCGTTAGTAGTAGACATGACCACTACTTTCGACACCCAGAACGCGCTCGCCCTCGACCAGCAGGCGCAGGACCTGCTGTTCCGCGAGGCGCGCACGGCCAACGCCTTCACCGACGAGCCCGTCACCGACGAGCAGATCCGCGCGATCTTCGACCTGGTGAAGTGGGCGCCCACGTCCATGAACATCCAGCCGCTGCGCGCGATCGTCATCCGCTCGGAGGAGGCCAAGGCCCGGCTGCTGCCGCTGCTCGCCGAGGGCAACCGCGCCAAGACCGCCGCGGCCCCGGCCGTCGCGCTGCTCGCGGCAGACGTCGACTTCCACGACGAGCTGCCCACGCAGTTCCCGCACTTCCCCGGTGCGCGAGACCTGTTCGCCGATGACGAGGACGCCCGCGTGCGCACCGCCGAACTCAACGCCGGGTTGCAGATCGGCTATGCGATCATCGGCATCCGCGCCGCCGGTCTCGCGGCGGGCCCGATGACCGGCTTCGACGCCGAGGCGATCTCCCGCGAGTTCTTCCCCGACGGCCGCCACCGCGTGCTCGTGGCCGTCAACATCGGCAAGCCGGCCGAGGAGGGTGCCTGGTTCGACCGGCTCCCGCGGCTCGGGTACGACGAGGTCGTCGAGACCCTCTGACCGACCTCTCCACCACCTCCCCGCGGGCCGGGCGCCGCGGCGCCCGGCCCGCCGGCGTTTCGGCGTCTCGGCCTCCTGCCGCCGTCAGCCGATGGCCGACGCCGGGCAGCCCACGACGTGGAGGGCGAACCGGTCGCCGTAGCCGAGGAGGGTCTGCGGCGGATACGCCGAGCGCTCGGCCATGATCTCGGGAGCGTAGGGCGCCGCGTGGGTGATCCCCACCGCGTGCATGAGTTCGTGCAGCGTGAGGCTGCGGGTCCAGGGATCTCCCGGGATCGGGTTGACGCTCTCCGGGCGCAGGGTGACCGCGCCCTGGATGATGAGCCCGCGGGGCAGGATGCCGGGGCCTCCGACGCCGGCGACCTCCGGATTCCGGAAGTCCGGGTGGTCGCCATAGGTCACCGAGATCGCGCCCTCCCCGTCCCGGTCGGTCTCGCCTCCGGGGCCGAGGTAGCGCAGCGGTAGCCCGCTGGAGAACGCGAGCGTCCCGACCGCCCAGGCCAGGTCGGCCTCGCTGCCCGGCGGCGCGCCGAAGGAGTGCACGGGGATCTCGTGCTCGCACGGCCAGTGGGCGATGTAGCCGTCCTCGTCCACTCTCACGGTGTAGTCGTGTCCCGCGGCCAGCCCGGCCGGCGGCGGGTAGTCCTCGGCCCGTCGCGGCGACCATTCCCCGTGAAGCGGCCGGGGCGCGCCGGGGATCGTGGCGTCCGCGGCGTTGGCCTCCTGCGAGCGGAAGATGCCGCCGTTACCGCCGGAGAGCCGGACCGCGCCCTCGCCGATCGCCGCGACGGTGTCCCGGTGCTCGTCGGGGACCTTCTCGAGCAGCGAGGGGGTCGTGCCGACCACGGCCAGCGCGATCGCGATCGGCACCACCACCGCGAGGACGTAGATGACGAACCGGGTGGCGCGGGCCACCGGACTGTAGTGGTACACCGCGCTACAGCTCCACCGCGAGTGGAAGGGCAGGGCGGAATGAGGGGAGATCGGTCACGAGGGCCGCCTGGGGTCGAGGGGGAGCGGGCGAGGGGAACCGCTTCTGTCGGGTGGAGGCTACTCCGTTGTGGACATTTGTTCACATCAGTCCACGGTTCTCGTGACGGCGCCCGTAAGTTGAGTGGAATAGACTCAAGCTGACAGTCGTTGTAGGGAGTGTCCGGCGGTGAACAGCGCCGGTATTGATTCCAGTACGCTCAACACTACGCCTAGAAAGGACCGGTCGATGAGCCAGTTCAACCCCACGACCAAGACTCAGGCGGCTCTCTCGGCCGCCGTCCAATCCGCGTCCGCGGCGGGCAACCCGGATGTGCGACCCGGGCACCTGCTCGTCGCCCTGCTCGAGCAGCAGGACGGGATCGCCACCCCCCTCCTCCAGGCCTGCGGGGTGGACCCGCAGCTCGCCCTGACCCAGGCCAAGGCCCTCGTCAGCGGATACCCCAAGGCGTCCGGCTCGGGGATGGCCGCCCCCAACTTCAATCGCGACGCCCTCGCCGTCGTCAACTACTCCCAGACCCTCGCGGCGGAGATGGGCGACGCCTACGTCTCCACCGAGCACGTCCTGGTCGGCATCGCCGCAGGTCACACCGGTGGGGACGCCGCCAAGCTGCTCAACGAGCTCGGCGCCACCGAGGAGGCGCTCAAGCAGGCGTTCACCGCAGTCCGCGGCAACACCCGTGTGACCACGGAGAACCCCGAGGACCAGTACCAGGCGCTCGAGAAGTACGCCACGGACCTCACCGCCCGCGCGCGGGAGGGCAAGATCGATCCGGTCATCGGGCGTGACTCGGAGATCCGTCGCGTCGTGCAGGTCCTGTCGCGCCGCACCAAGAACAACCCCGTGCTCATCGGTGAGCCCGGCGTCGGCAAGACCGCCATCGTGGAGGGCCTGGCCCGCCGCATCGTCGCCGGCGACGTCCCCGAGTCACTCAAGGGCAAGACCCTGCTCTCGCTGGACCTGGGCTCGATGGTCGCGGGCGCGAAGTACCGCGGCGAGTTCGAGGAGCGGCTCAAGGCCGTGCTCGACGAGATCACCGCGGCCGAGGGCCAGATCATCACCTTCATCGACGAGATCCACACCATCGTCGGCGCCGGCGCGACCGGCGAGGGCTCGATGGACGCCGGCAACATGATCAAGCCGATGCTCGCCCGCGGCGAGCTGCGACTGGTCGGCGCCACCACCCTCGACGAGTACCGCAAGCACATCGAGAAGGACGCGGCCCTGGAGCGCCGCTTCCAGCAGGTGTACGTGGGCGAGCCCAGCGTCGAGGATACGGTCGGCATCCTCCGTGGCCTGAAGGAGCGCTACGAGGTCCACCACGGCGTGCGCATCACCGACTCCGCCCTGGTCTCGGCCGCCACGCTCTCGGACCGCTACATCACGCAGCGGTTCCTGCCCGACAAGGCGATCGACCTGGTCGACGAGGCCGCCAGCCGGCTCAAGATGGAGATCGACTCGCGCCCCGAGGAGATCGACGCCGCCGAGCGGATCGTCCGCCGCCTCGAGATCGAGGAGGTCGCTCTGCAGAAGGAGACCGATGCCGCGTCCAAGGACCGGCTGGTCGCCCTGCAGGCCGAGCTCGCCGACGCCAAGGAGAAGCTGTCCGAGCTGACGGCCCGGTGGCAGAACGAGAAGACCGCCATCGAGGGCGTGCAGCGGATCAAGGAGGAGCTCGACGCCCTGCGCACCGAGTCCGAGAGGGCCGAGCGTGACGGCGACTACGCCCGCGTGGCCGAGATCCGGTACGGGCGGCTGCCGGAGCTGGAGAAGCAGCTCGCCGAGGCCGCGGAGAGCGAGGCCGCGGCGGGGGCGATGCTCAAGGAGGAGGTCGGCCCCGAGGACGTCGCCGAGGTCGTCTCCGCGTGGACGGGCATTCCCGTGGGCAAGATGCTCGAGGGTGAGACCGAGAAGCTGCTGCGTATGGAGGACGAGCTCGGCCGCCGGGTCGTCGGCCAGCACGAGGCCGTGCGGGCCGTGTCCGACGCCGTCCGGCGGGCGCGTGCCGGGGTCGCCGACCCCAACCGGCCCACCGGCTCGTTCCTGTTCCTCGGGCCGACGGGCGTCGGTAAGACGGAGCTGGCCAAGTCTCTGGCCCAGTTCCTGTTCGACGACGAGCGCGCCATGGTCCGGATCGACATGAGCGAGTACTCGGAGAAGCACTCGGTCGCGCGGCTCGTCGGTGCCCCTCCGGGCTACGTCGGCTACGAGGCCGGCGGACAGCTCACCGAGGCGGTGCGGCGCAGGCCGTACACGATCGTCCTGCTGGACGAGGTGGAGAAGGCCCACCCGGACGTCTTCGACATCCTCCTGCAGGTCCTCGACGACGGTCGCCTGACCGACGGCCAGGGCCGCACGGTCGACTTCCGCAACACCATCCTCGTGCTCACCTCCAACCTGGGCGCGGGTGGGACGCGGGAGCAGATGATGGACGCGGTCAAGCGGGCCTTCAAGCCGGAGTTCATCAACCGACTGGACGACGTGGTCGTGTTCGACGCGCTCAGCGAGGAGCAGCTGGAGTCGATCGTCGACATCCAGATCGACCAGCTCGCCGAGCGGCTGAAGGCCCGGCGTCTGGTGCTGGAGGTCGACGACGCCGCCAAGGGCTGGCTGGCCCGGCGCGGGTACGACCCGGCCTATGGTGCCCGGCCGCTACGCCGCCTGGTGCAGAAGGCGATCGGGGACCGGCTGGCGCGGGCACTGCTCGGCGGCGACGTCCGCGACGGCGACACCGTGCGCGTCTCACTGGCCGAGGACGGTGAGACGCTCACCCTCGCCTGACACGGCGCCGCCCGCACGAGGCGACGGGCCCGACCCTCCGGGGATGAGGGTCGGGCCCGTCTCGTCGAGAAGAGCGTTCCGCACACGCCGGTCACGGGCGATGTGTGCGGAACGTACTTCTCGACGGGGCGCGCCGGGTGGCGTGAAGCGCGTCACCGAGGCCGGATCGAGCCGCCCACGCCGCTGTCGTACGGACTATCCTGGGCCACGTGACCAGCGAAACCGTCCCCTCGACCACTCGTCCCGACAGCCCCCTACTCGTCACGGCGCGCGAGCTGATCAACGACGTCTCCAACCTGCCGGTCCCGCCCGTCATCCTCGACGTGCGCTGGCAGCTCGGCGACCCGCGCGGGCGCGAGCACTACTGGTCCGGCCACATCCCCGGCGCGCAGTACCTGGACCTGCCGGGCGACCTCGCGGGCCAGCGCAACGTCCGCGAAGGGCGGCACCCGCTGCCCTCGCCGGAGGACTTCGAGGACGCGATGCGCCGTGTCGGTATCGACAACGACAGTCGCGTGGTGATCTACGACGATCTCGGCAACACCTCCGCCGCCCGCGCCTGGTGGCTCATGCGGTGGGCCGGCAAGAAGGATGTGCACCTGCTCGACGGCGGTCTCAAGGCGTGGATCGCGGAGGGCGAGGACCTCGCCGTGGGGCCCGGCAACCCGGTCTCGCGCGGGAACTTCACGTTCGACCTGGATCACATGCAGACGGTCGGCATCGAGGAGGCCGCCGCCTGGCCGGAGCGGGGCGTGCTCATCGACGCGCGCACGCCGGAGCGTTACGAGGGCCGCACCGAGCCGATGGACTCGCGCGCCGGACACATCCCGGGCGCGGTGAACCTGCCCACCATGCGCTTCATCGACGACCGTGGTCGTTTCCTGCCGTCGGAGAAGCTCCGGGAGATGTTCGCCGAGGTGGGCGTGTCCGAGGGCGACGACGCGGTCGTGTACTGCGGCTCCGGGATCCACGCGTGCCACACGTTGGCGGCCATGGAGGTCGCGGGTCTCGACGCGGGGCGTCTGTTCCCGGGGTCGTGGTCGGCGTGGTCGGCGGACCGCAAGCGCCCGGTCGCGATCGGCCCGGACCCCCGCTAGTCACCCCCCTCCGGCCGGCCCGGGCGCGGTTCAGTGCCCGCGCACGGGACCGGGAGGGGCCCACGCGCCGCGCCACCTGGACGGGCGTGTCGGTCGCGCTGACTACCCTTCAGGGCATGGTCTGGATCTGGTTCCTCGTGGCCCTCGTGCTGCTCGTCGCGGCGATCGCCCTGCTGCGCCTGGACGCCAAGCAGCGTGGCGGCGGGAACGGTCCGGCGCGCGACGACGGGCGTTCCCGGGCGCGTGCCCCGTTGGCCTCTGCGGACGGCGACGCGGTCCCGGGGGGATCGGCCGGGGTCGACGACGACGAGGACCCGCGCCCCGCCGTGCCGGCGGACGGGGTCGATCGCGAGCCCGGGTCGGCGGGTCGGTCGGGTGAGCCGGTTCTTGCGCCGTTCCAGCGCTCGCAGAGTGCGGCCGCCGAGGAGCCGGCCGCCGAGCCGACCCCCGAGCCGACCACTGAGCCGGCCGCTGAGCCGACCAATACGCCGGCCGACGAGCCCGCGCCCCTCGACCCGACCGAGCCGACGGTCGACTCGTCGCCGCGGCTGCTCGACAAGGTGCGCGCGCTCCTGCCCGTCCGGCGGCAGCGGGGGACCGCCCCGACGCCGGCGGAGCAGGTGCAGGCCGACCCGCTGGCGGACTCGCCGGTGGTGCGCTGGCTCGAGGATCGCGAGTTCGAACCCACCCCGACGCCGGCCCCGGAGTTCCGGCATGGCGACTTCGCGGGCGGGCTGGCCCCGCTCGGCACGGTCTCGCACGGCGTGTTCCGCGGGCGTCGGGCGATCATGGGCGTCACCGGCGGGCGCACGGTGCTGGCGCTGCGCCGCGACACGGCGTCCGACGTGGTGCTGGACCTCAGTCGCCCGGACGTCGACGCCGAGCCGGGCTTCCACGACGCCGGCGAGGTCGGTGCGCTGGAGGCGCGGACGTCGGATTACGGCCGGCTGGACCTCATCGACCGCGACCGCCTGACGGAGGCGGTCCGCGATGTGCCCGCCGACGTGCGCCGCGTCTGGGCGGAGGGCGAGTGGGCGGCCGCGACGATCGACGGCGTAGACGACCCCTCGAGCTGGGATGACGTGGTGATGGCCCTGCACGGGGTGGCCGACGTGCTGGCGCCGTTCCCGCCGATCGGTGGCCGGGCCCGCGCGCTGCCCGCGGAGATCGATCCGGGTTCTCCCGCTGCCGCCGTCGGCCCCGAGGCCGACCCCACTGTCGGCATGGACGGCGAGGTCGGCACGGGCACTCACGGACTCCCCGCCGCCGCGGGGCTGCCGGGGTCGGAGAACCTCGTCGTCGTCGACAACGACCGCGGCGGTGACCGCGCCACCGACGGCGACGACCCGGCGGACGACGAGCCGGTCGCACCGGTCCCCGAACCGCGCCGCACCGGCCACCTCCGCCTGGTCCCGGACCGGTCGGGCGCGCGCGACCTGACCGAGGTGCCCGTCGTGGCCGACCGGGGCGACGCGGTGCCCGACTCCGGCGACGCGATGTCCGACTCCGATGCCACCGAGCCCGCCGACGAGGCGCCCGCCGCCGAGCCCGCCGACGAGGCGCCCGCCCCGGAGCCGGACCCCTTCGCCGAGATCATGGACATCACCGGCCCGGTCCCCGCGCGCGGCGACGTCGCGGCCGACCACCTCGCGCCGCGGCCCCCGCTGTCGCGGCCGAGCCGGGGCATCGGGCAGGCGTACCCGGAGGATGCCTCGGTGCCGCCGCTCGCCGCGGGCGCGTACAGCGGCGAGGCGGCCATCAAGCCGCTCGGCTCGGAGGACGACGAGGACGAGATCCGCGACGAGGTCGAGCGCTTTGACGCCGCCCGCATCGACGGCGGGTCGGACCTCGAGCGGGGGCCGTCGGGCCGCCACGGGTCGGACTCGGCGGAGAGCGCGGAGGAGGAGACCGGCCGCCTGTCTGTCGCGGAGCTCGCGGCGAAGGTGGGCGCCACGCCGTCGGCCGGGAGACGCCGCCGGCGCCGCGCGGAGGACGACGAGCAGCCCGCGCACGACGACGGTGACGAGGCCGGCGGCCGCGAGCGCCCGGGCGTCGACCCCGACGTCGAGCAGACCGCCCGCCTCCACCTCCCGCCGGACATCAGGGACTGACGCCGGCCACGGATTCCGGCGCGGCGGGCGAGCGGACGACCGGGCGTCGTGGACAAACCGGTCGTGACGTGGTGCGATCCGCGGCCGACTAGAGTCGGGACGACCACCGGCGGCGGCTGGCCCGACCGCCGGCCCACCGTGTCCACATCCCCTGCCCCGCGAGGAGTCCCATGACCGAGCCCGCCCCCGTCGACGCCCAGTCCCGCGCGCGCCTGTCCGAGCTGGTCGCGGAACTGGCCGTCGTCCACGGCCGCGTCACCCTGTCCTCGGGCCGCGAGGCCGACTACTACGTGGACCTGCGCCGCGCGACCCTGCACCACGAGGCGTCGCCGCTGATCGGCCGCCTGCTGCGCGAGCTCACCGCGGACTGGGACTTCGACGCCGTCGGCGGGCTCACCCTCGGCGCGGACCCGGTGGCCACGGCGATCATGCACGCGCCCGGCCGCCCGGTCGACGCGTTCGTGGTGCGCAAGGAGGCCAAGAAGCACGGCATGCAGCGCCGCATCGAAGGCCCTGACATCGTGGGCCGCCGCGTGCTGGTGGTGGAGGACACCACGACCACCGGCAACTCGCCGCTGACCGCCGTCGCCGCCCTGCGCGAGGCGGGCGCGGAGGTCGTGGGCGTGGCCACCGTCGTGGACCGGGCGACCGGCGCCGACGACGTGATCCGCGCGGAGGGCGTGGAGTACCGGGCGTTGCTGGGCCTGACCGACCTGGGATTGGAGTGACCTGAGGTGACGAACACGACGACCACGACGACGACGAGGTCCGCCCTCGACCGCGTGCGGCAGGCGCTGATGGAGCGCGTGGGCATGCTCGCCGACACGGCCCGCACGGAGGGACCGGCGTTCCTCGCGGCGGCCGCGGGGACGGAGATCGCCAAGGCCACCGGCATCGGCGCGCTGGAGAAGCTGTGCAAGCCGCTCATCGTGCCGGCGGCGCTGGCGATCGCGCTGCGGGACGGCCGGCCCCTCTCGGCGGTCGACACCGCGCTGCTGTCGGCCACCGGGGCGGCCTACACGACGGGTGACGTCATTCTCATGCTCGGCGACGGGCACGCCAGCCGGGACGTGGGCCGGCTCGCCGCGGGGGCGGCGGCGTTCGCGACCGGCCACCTCGCGCTGGGCGCGCTCATGCTGCGCTCGGGCCTGCGGTTCAAGCCGGTGCAGTCGGCCGTGCACGGCGTGGTCGCCGGGGCGGCCGCCGCGGTGCTGCTGTCCGAGGGGCGCGAGAACGCCCCGCTCGCCGCGTACGGCGGGCTGCTCGCGACGCTGTCGGCGCTCGCGACCTCGGTCGACCGCTCGCACGGACCGGCCGCGTCGGTGCTGTCGGTGGCCGGCCCGGTGTTCCTGCTCAGCGACTCCCTCATCCTCGCGCGCCGCAAGGTCAAGGGCGGCACGGTGCCGGCCCGCGCCCTGGACGTCGGCGTGATCGACACCTACGCCACCGCCGCGCTGCTGCTGCTCACCGGCGCCGCCGCCGCGGCCCGCCACACCGGGAGCCGGGCGTGAGCGCGGCGCGCACCGTCCTCGTCACGGGCGCGGGGCGGGGGATCGGCGAGGCCACGGCCCGCCGGTTCGCCGGCGCCGGGTACCTCGTCGGCGCGTACGACCTGCAGCCCTGCGCGTGGGCCGAGGGCGACGACAGGTTCGTCACCGGCGCGCTCGACGTCACCGACCCCGCCGCGTGGGAGGCCGCGCTCGCCGAGCTCGCCGCCCGCAGCGGCGGCGCGCTGGACGTGCTGGTGAACAACGCCGGGCTGCTGTACGGGACCCCGTTCATGGACGCGAGCTACGAGAAGGACTCGGCGCTGGTCGACGTCAACGTCAAAGGCGTGCTCTACGGCTGTCGCGCGGCGTTCCCGTACCTCCGGGCCGCGTCCGCGCCGACAGTGGTCAACCTGTGCTCGGCGTCGGCGATCTACGGCCAGGCGGAGATGGCCACCTACTCGGCCACCAAGTTCGCCGTCCGCGGCATCACCGAGGCGCTCGACCTGGAGTGGGCCGCGCACGGGATCCGCGTGTGCTCGGTGTGGCCGCTCTACGTGGGCACCGAGATGCTCTCGGGCGTCAACACCGCCGGCATGCGCAACATGGGCGTGCGCCTGACCGAGGGCGACGTCGCGGGGGAGATCCTCGACCTCGCCGAGCAGACCCGCCGAACGCCGCGCGGACTGCTCGGTCGGATCCGCGGGGCGTTCGGCCGTGAGGTCCACCGCCCGGTCGGCCCCCAGGCCACCGCGATGTATCTCGCGTCGCAGGTCGCGCCGGGGCGCCTCACCCGGCTGACCAACAAGCGCCTCACCTCGTGACGGAGCCCGCTGCCGGGTCGGCGGAGCCCGGCGAGCCCGCGCCCGGGCCGACCGAGTGGGGCGACGGCGCGGTCGGCGTGGGCCCGTGGGAGGTCGAGCACTCCGGAGAGCCCCGCCCCGCCGGCGACCACTGGGACCCCGAGCTGCTCGACGCCGGCGACCGCCGCAACGTCGTCGACCGCTACCGCTACTGGCGGCGCGAGGCGATCGTCGCCGACCTCGACACGCGCCGGCACCCGTTCCACGTGGCGATCGAGAACTTCGGCCACGACGCGAACATCGGCACGGTCGTCCGCACCGCCAACGCCTTCCTGGCGGCGGAGGTGCACATCGTGGGCCGCCGGCGTTGGAACCGCCGCGGGGCCATGGTCACCGACCGCTACCAGCACCTGCGGCACCACGACGACGTCAGCGCGCTCATGGAGTGGGCCGCGACCGAGGGGCTGCCGGTCGTCGCCGTCGACAATCTCCCCGGCGCCGAGCCGCTCGAGGCGGTGAGCCTGCCTCGCGAGTGCGTCCTGCTGTTCGGGCAGGAGGGGCCCGGCGTCAGCGACGACGCCCGCCTGCGGGCCGAGCGAACGGTGTCGATCGCGCAGTTCGGCTCGACCCGGTCGATCAACGCGGGCGTGGCCGCCGGCATCGCCATGCACGCCTGGATACGGGAGCACGCCGCCTATTGATTTCCGATAGGTTTCGGTCCATAGTCGGTGCATGAACATCGAAAGACGGGCGGTCTTGCCCCTGCGGATCTGCCTCGTGGTGCTGTTCGCCGTGCTCCTCCTGCTGGAGGTGATGTCGCTGCCGGGGCAGTTCGCCCACATGGCCGAGACGAACCCCGAGTCCGCGCACCTGCGGTGGCCGCTCACGGCCGTGTCGATCTACTGGGTGGTGTGCATCCAGGTCGTGGTGGTGGCCACCTGGAAGCTGCTCTCGCTCGTCGAATCCGACCGCATCTTCACCGACGCCTCCCTGAAGTGGGTCGATGTCATCCTCGGGGCGATCGTCGCCGCCTGGGCGATGCTCGTGGTGGTGCTCGCCCTGGTCGGATTCACGGCGGATGATCCCGGCCTGCCGCTGCTGCTCTTCGTCGTCGTCGTCATCATCACCGTCGCGGCGCTGCTCATGGTCGTCATGCGCGCCCTCCTCCGGCAGGCCACCGGCCTGCGCTCCGAGATGGACACGGTGGTCTGATGCCGATCGTCGTGCGGATCGACGTGGAACTCGCCAAGCGCAAGATGAGCGTCGGCGAGTTCGCCGAGAAGGTGGGCCTGACGCCCGCCAACGTGTCGGTGCTGAAGAACGGGCGCGCCAAGGCGGTGCGGTTCAGCACGCTCGAGGCCATGTGCCGGGTGCTCGAGTGTCAGCCCGGCGACCTGTTGGAATGGGTGGAGGACGAGGAATGAGGAACGTCGCGGGCATGACAGACGGCGCGGGCGTGAGGGCTGCGGTGGAGTTCGGGGCGGCCCTCGCCGCGGTGTTGATCGTGGTGGCGCTGGGCGGGATGGCCGTCGTGTACGGCGAGGCCGACGACTCCCCGGGGTTGCAGGGGATCGGAGTGCTGATGGTGATCGCCGCGGTCGTGTGGGCCCTGCGCTGGCGGACCTCAGGCGGCCGGCGCGGCCGGGCCGTTGCGGATGCGGGCGACGAGCTTCGGCCCCGCGGTGACGAGCATCGGTAGCACCGACACCAGCACGATCCCGATGAGGATCAGGTCGATGTGCTCCTTGATGAACGTGAACCGGCCCAGCCACGCGCCCAGCGCCGTCACGCCGGCCGCCCACAGCAGGGCGCCCACGACGTTGAACGAGACGAACACCCGGTAGCGCATCCCGGCCATGCCCGCGACGAGCGGCGCGTACGTGCGCACGATGGGCACGAACCGGCACAGGATGATCGTTGCCGGGCCCCACTTCTCGAAGAACTCGTGGGCCTCGTGGATGTAGGCCTGCCTGAAGATCCGCCCGTCGGGCCGCTCGCGCAGGTGATGGCCCCAGCGGTTGCCGATGAAGTAACCCGCCTGATCGCCGAGGAACGCCGCGATCGGCGCGGTCACCAGCACCACCCACAGGGGCGCGAACGGGTCGGCCTGCTGGGTGAGCAGCCCGGCGGTGAACAGCAGTGAGTCGCCGGGCAGGAACGGGAACAGCAGGCCGGACTCGATGAAGACCACGGCGAGCAGGGCCGGGAGGATCGCGTTCCCGAACGGCCCGGTGCCGGACAACCAGAACTCGGGATCCATGAATCCCGGGCCGATCGCCAGGACCTGGGGGGCCTGCTCGGCCAACAGATGCACGGTCACCGGGGAAGCATAATCCCGGGCCCCCGGATCCGGTGTCACGCGTGACCGCCCGCTCTGGCAGGCGCCGCTACGGTGGGGTCGTGGCCCCCATCGCACTGCCGGACCAGCTCCGACTGTCCCTGCTGGACAGGTCCCGGACCCGCGACGGCGAGTCCCACGCCGAGGCGATCGAGGCGACACTGCGCCGCGCCGAGCACGCCGACGAGCTGGGCCTGCACCGGTACTGGACCGCCGAACACCACGCCGTTCCCGGCATCGCGAGCGGCAGTCCGCCGTTGCTCATCGCGGCCGCCGCCGCCAGGACCGCGCGCATCCGGCTCGGCTCGGGCGGGGTGATGCTGCCCAATCACCGCCCGCTGGTCGTGGCCGAGCAGTTCGCCATGCTCGAGGCCATGCACCCGGGCCGCATCGACCTCGGCGTCGGACGGTCGCTCGGCTTCACCGCCCCGGTCCGCGAGGCGCTCGGCGTGAGCGAGTACGACACCGACGCGTTCGACCGCGACATCACCGCCGTGCGGGACTTCCTCCACGGCCGCGGGCCCGTCACCGCGCTGCCGGTGGTGGACGACCCGCCGCCGATGTTCGTCCTGGCCACCGGCCGCGGCCTGGAGGTCGCCGCGCGCGCCGGCCTGCCGGTCGTCGTCGGCGGCCCGCGCCTGCTGGCCGACCCGACGCCGCTGGAGCGCTACCGCGAGGCGTTCCGGCCGAGCGGAGCCGACTCCGAGCCCTACGTCGTGGTGAGCCTCGAGGTGATGATCGCCGACTCGACCGAGGCCGCGCGGGAGTTGCTGCTGCCGGAGGCGTGGGCGATGGCCGAGTCGCGCGAGACCGGCGCGTTCGGACCGCTGCGGCCGGTCGAGGAGGTCCTGGACCGGAGGTTCCGGCCCCAGCAGCTCCGGCGGATGGAGGAGTGGATGGGCACCGCCGTGCACGGCGACGCGGAGAAGGTGGCCGGGGAGATCGCCGCGCTCGTCGAGCGCACGGGCGCCGACGAGATCATGGCGTCGACGTCCACGTACGACCGGGACGCGCTCGCGCGGGCCGACGAGGCGTTCGCCGCGCTGCTCGCCGGCTGACGTGCGGGGCGGTGCCGACGGCAGCCCCCGGGGGAACCCGCGGGGCGGCCCGGCCCCGCCCAGCCGAGGCCGGGCCCGCCTTGTCGAGGGCGTAGCCAGCCCTGACGAGGGCGGTGCCGCGCGGCTCCCGGGTGCGCGGGGTGGGGCTGGCCTAGGCTGGAGGGGTGCGCCCGCCGTCACAACGGCGCCGGCGCCCCGGCCGAGGCCATCCGCACCAGAACTGAACCACCGGAGGAGACCCCATGCCCATCGCAACTCCCGAACAGTACAAGGACATGCTCGACCGAGCCCGCCGGGAGGGTTTCGCGTACCCCGCGATCAACTGCACCTCCTCGGAGACCATCAACGCGGCCATCAAGGGCTTCGCCGACGCGGGCTCCGACGGCATCATCCAGTTCTCCACCGGTGGCTCGGAGTTCGGCTCCGGCCTGAACGTCAAGGACATGGTCACCGGCGCGGTGGCCCTCGCCGAGTTCGCCCACGTGGTGGCGGCCAAGTACGACATCCTCGTGGCCCTGCACACCGACCACTGCCCCGAGGATAAGCTGGACACGTTCGTCCGCCCGCTCATCGAGATCTCGCAGGAGCGCGTCGACCGAGGCGAGAACCCGCTGTTCCAGTCGCACATGTGGGACGGCTCGGCCACCCCGCTCGACCGCAACCTCGAGATCGCCAAGGAGCTCCTCGAGAAGACGGCCAAGGCCAAGCAGATCCTCGAGATCGAGATCGGCGTCGTCGGCGGCGAGGAGGACGGCGTCGAGAACGAGATCAACGAGAAGCTCTACACCACGCGTGAGGACTTCGAGGCCACCATCGACGCGCTCGGCGCCGGCAACACCGGTCAGCGCTACCTGCTGGCCGCCACCTTCGGCAACGTCCACGGCGTCTACAAACCGGGCAACGTCAAGCTCAAGCCCGAGGTCCTCAAGATGGGCCAGGAGGTCGCGGTCGAGAAGCTGGGCCTGAACGAGGGCGACCTGCCGTTCGACTTCGTCTTCCACGGCGGCTCGGGCTCGGCCAAGAGCGAGATCGAGGAGGCACTGAGCTACGGCGTCATCAAGATGAACGTCGACACCGATACGCAGTACGCCTTCACCCGGCCCGTGGCCGCGCACATGTTCACCAACTACGACGGCGTGCTCAAGGTCGACGGCGACGTCGGCAACAAGAAGACCTACGACCCCCGCTCGTACCTCAAGAAGGCCGAGCAGGCCATGTCCGAGCGCGTGGTCGAGGCGTGCAACGACCTGAAGTCGGCGGGCAAGTCCAAGGGCGCCTGACGCCCTGAGTCGGTTGGCTCGCCCGGTACTTTCGGCCCGGTAGGCCCGGTCGACCCGGTAGGCCCGGACAGCGGCGCTCCTCCCGTGTGGGAGGGGCGCCGCTGTCGTCTGTGGGCATGGTGGGTGGCGGCTGTATCGAACTCTTGTGCGAGGCCCGTTTGGCCGGTAGGATCGTTCGCACGTTCGAGTGATGGTACGACGCGGGTGGGGGTGACCGGGGTGGATACGACGACGGCGAGGGCGTTCGGCCTCGGGGCGCTGCGCGCGGTGGACGAGCCGTTGGAGTCGTTGGACGCCTCGGGGCTGAGCGAGGTGGCGCGGTCGGTGACGCTGGCGCAGAACCTGGCCGGGGCCACCCGGCTGCATG
>NZ_JAHBAV010000052.1 GCF_018390595.1 Dietzia massiliensis | reverse complement strand
CCGGTTCGTTGGCTGAGCTGACGGAGCCGGGTGGGTCGCTGGATCCGGACACCGGCTCGCTCAACACCCTCGTTACGGGTTCGGTCGATGCGCTCGAGGCAGGTTCCTCTAACCTTGGCTCGGGCGACATCGTCGTTGCCCCCGGCAGCGGCACCGGCTCCGACTCTGAGGATCTGATGGCACTCGGCTCGCTCGTCGCGGGCGGTATTGCGGTCGGCCTGGCCGTCCAGGGCGGCATCGCCCTCCCGCCGCTTCCGGAGATCAACGTCGGTGCCGTCTGCCAGCTGCCGCAGGAGGCCATCGACTTCCTCAAGAACAACGGCTCCATGGAGCGCGACGAGTGCGAGCCCGAGGACCAGCAGAACTGAGGTTCTGCCCCTCCACGCTGACTGAGTCAGCGACCGGATAGCACTGCGCGAATCCCCCGTCGACCATGCGGTCGGCGGGGGATCCGTCATTTCGGTCGGCAGGCTCACCGGCCGCTACGCTCACCGGTATGGCGACCCCCGACTTCGTGCTCGAACTCCGCAAACACGTCGGCAACGCCCCGCTGTGGCTCGCCGGGGCCACCGCCGTCATCCGCCACCCCGACCATGAGCGGATCCTGCTCGTCCGACGCAGCGACAACGGATGGTGGACCCCCGTCACCGGCATCATCGACCCCGGTGAACACCCGGCCCACACCGCAGTGCGCGAAGCACGCGAAGAAGCTGCCGTGGACATCCGCGTCGACCGACTCGCCTCCCTCGGCGTCTCCCGAATGGTCACGTATGCCAACGGCGACCGGGCGCAGTACATCGACCACACCTTCGCCTGCACCTACCTCGGCGGCGAGCCGCACCCCGCGGACGGTGAGAACACCGACGTCCGCTGGTTCGCGATCGACGACCTGCCCGAGATGAGTCCACACATGCTGGCGCGCATCGAGGCGGGCCTGGCCGACGAGGAGCGCACCCGCCTCGCGACCGCCACCGAGGGCACGAGCGCAGAGGGCGTCACCGCAGAAGGCGCAGCCGCCGGATAGGGGCGCTGTCCTACGTCCAGCCTAGAATCGGGTCATGTCCGCCGACCGCCTGCGCGCCGAGGTCCCACCCGTGGTGACCGCGGTCGTGGGAATCGTGGTCGCACTGGTCAGCGGCGTGTTCGGCATCAGCGCCCACGGTCTGGCCGCCGGTGCAGCGGCGGGTCCGCCCACGTCGGGGCAGATCCTCATGGTCGCCGCCGCCAGCGCCGGTGTCGGCGTGGTCACCGCGGCCCTCGCCCGGCAGCGGTCACCGATCCTTACCTCGGCGGCCGGACTCGTCGCCGGTCAGGGGGTCGTCCACCTGGTGCTGGCCTCCGGGCACTCGCACGGCGCGGCCGGCCCGCTCGGCCACCATGCGACGAACCCGGCGGCCGTTCGTGCCGCGATGGACGGCGTCAGCCTCGACCCGGCGGCCTCGGCATCGGCGCTGTTCACCCCGTCGATGCTGGGCGCCCACCTGGCCGCGATCGTCCTCACGCTCGCGCTGGTGGCGATCCTCACCGGGACACTGTCCTGGCTGGCGGCCCGGGTGATGCCCACTCCCGTGACGGCTCACCTCGTCGTCGTCGCCCGACTCCTGGCCTCCTACGACGCCGACGCCCCGCGCGGACGGTACCTCCTGGCCCGCGGGGGAACCCGGGCGCCGCCCGTGGCCGTGTGATCTCACCCGTTCACGCACCGGCGCGCGACACGCTGCCGGGCGATCACACACGCCACCAAGGACCCACACCCATGCGTACCCACACCCGTGCCGCCTTCGCGGCGGCCACCGCGCTCGCGCTCGCCCTCACCACCGCCTGCGGCACCGACGACGCGGACACGGCCGGCGACACCGCGGCCGAGAACGACACCACAGCCACCGTGACCTTCGACGACGGCTGGGCCAAGGCCACCGACACCGAGATGTCCGGCGTCTTCGGCACCATCCGCAACCCCGGCGACACCGACCTGCACCTCACCGGTGTGGACGGTGAACTCGGCGGCAGCACCGAACTGCACGAGACCGTCGCAGGCGGCAGCGGGATGATGATGCAGGAACGCGAGGACGGCTTCGTCATCCCCGCCGGCGGCGAGCTCGTCCTCGAACCCGGCGGCAACCACATCATGCTCATGGACCTCGACGAGCCCATCACCACCGGCCAGGAGATCACACTGACCCTCGAATTCGACGGCGCCGAACAGGACGTCACCGTCTTCGCCCGCGACTTCCAGGGCGGCGAGGAGGAGTACGTCGGCGGCGAGCACGGAGGCATGAACCACGATGGCTGACCAGGCCCGACGCGGTCTATTCCGGCGCGGCCTGTCCCGACGGTCCGTGCTCACCGGCGGCGTCGCGGCCGTGGTGGGCGGCGGCGTCGTCGGGGGCGCCGCGGGCTACGCGGGGCGGGGTGTCGTCGACGACGACGAGGCGATCGCCGACTGGAAGACGGTCGCCGACTCGCGGGTCGTGGGGACCACCACGGAACCGTTCCACGGCCCGCACCAGTCCGGCATCACCACGGCACCGCAATCTCACGCGGCGTTCGTGGCGTTCGACATCGTCCCGGGAGCGACACGCACCGAGATCCAGGGCGTTCTGCGCGCCTGGTCCCAGGATGCCGCCCGCCTCACCCAGGGGCGGGGCGGCCTGGCAGATCTCGAGCCCGAGCTCGCCGAGGACCCGGCGCGTCTCACCGTGACGATCGGCCTCGGGCCCGGCTTCTTCGACGCCGCCGGGATGCCGGAGAAACGGCCGTCGTGGCTCGCGCAGTTGCCCGCGTTCCCGCAGATCGACCAGCTCGAGGACCGGTGGTCCGAGGGCGACCTGCTCCTGCAGATCTGCGCTGACGACCCGCTGATCGTCTCGCACGCCGCGCGGATCCTCGCATCCGGCGTGCGGGGTGTCGCACGGCAGCGGTGGGCGCAGCGGGGCTTTCGCAAGGCCGTCGGCACCGACCCCAGCGGGCGGACGCAACGCAACCTGTTCGGGCAGATCGACGGCACCGAGAACCCGCGGCCGGACGACGTGGACTTCGACCAGATCCTGTTCTCCGACGGCAGCGAACAGCGCTGGATGCGGGGTGGATCGTCGCTGGTGCTGCGGCGCATCCGCATGACCATGGACACCTGGGAGGAGATTGACCGCACCTCGCGCGAGCTCAGCGTGGGCCGGCGGCTCGACACTGGCGCACCGCTGACGGGCGCCGAGGAACACGATCCGCCGGACTTCCAGGCCGTCGACGAGACCGGCCTTCCGGTGATCCCGCCGGAATCGCACATGGCGCGGGCCCGCCAGCGGAACAGGGGCGAGGCCATGCTGCGGCGGCCGTACAACTACGACGACCCGCCGGAGGGCGGCGAGATCAGCAACTCCGGTCTGCTGTTCACCGCCTACCAGGCCGACCCGGTGCGCACGTACATCCCGGTCCAGCGGCGGCTCGCCGAGCAGGACGCGCTCAACACGTGGACCATCCCGATCGGCTCCGCGGTGTTCGCGCTCCCGCCGGGTGCGCCCGAGGGCGGTTACGTGGGGCAGACGCTGTTCGAGGGCTGATGCCCGCCTTCTCCCGCAGCCGCCCCTGCCGATGGCTTCTCGCCCGCCCCGCGGTGTGTGCGAGACGCCATCCCGAGGGGCGGCTGCGGTGCTGGCCGCGACGGGCCGGGTCGTCGGCCTGTGTCAGAGCGCCGCGGCGATCGCGGCCGCCATCGCCTGCTGGCCGAGGGCGGTGGGGTGGAACGGCGCCGCATTGTTCTCGGAGCCATCGGCGAACACGACCCACCGCTCGTCCGCCGGAGCGCAGCCACTGCGGTCCGTGTCATCGACGGGCAGCACCGAGACGTGGCCGTTGCGGCGAGCCGCCTCGTCGACCGCGTCGTTGATCTCCTGGGTGATCTCGCGGGCCCAGGCCAGGTTCTCGGCTCCGATGGCCTGAGTGAACCCGCAACCGTCCGCGTCATCGGCGGGCATCAGGGGCAGGTACTGGGTCGCGATCACCGTCGCATCGGGCGAGCGCTCGGCGATCTCGGCGTAGATGTCGTCGACCGCTCCGCCGGGGCCGTAGATGTCGTCGATGTCCGAGCTGACGGTGTCGCCGAGAAGGTCACGGCAGTCGAGCAGCGGGGAGGGCTTTTCGGGGTTGAGATGTGCGGTGATGCACCCGACGATCGTCCCGAACCCGACGTCGTTACCGCCGATAGACAGCGTCACGAGATCGGTGTCCTCGTCGAGGGCGTCCAACTGGGGCGCGACGCCCTCGCGCTGCGGTTCGAACAGGTCCCGGGTCACGGCGCCACCGCAGCTGGCGTCGGTCAGCTCGCCGACAGCAGGGTTGGCGTCGAGTTGGTTGGGGTAATTCGCCAGGCTCTGGGCGCAGCCGACGGGACCACCAGCGGGCTCGGTGCTGTCGCCCAACGCTGCATACGAGTCACCGAGCGCGACGTACTCCGGGTAGGCGGGCTCGGCGAGAGAGCCCAAAGACCCGGCGACGCTGCCCGGGATCTCGTCGGTCGCGCCCAGCGAGCTGGCGGCGATCGCGCCGTCGGGCTGGGCTGTGGACTGGGCAGCAGCGGCGGGCGTCGCGACGAGGGCGGCGGCAGCGGCGAGGGCGAGGGACGTGGTGAAAGGGCCGCGTCGGCGGCGATGAGGAGTCGACATTATCTCAGTGTCTCCCCATCGCCGCCGCTCCGAGCGGCGATCGCCGCAACTGGACAGTTGTCCGCGAGCGTGACCAGCCGGCCGCTGGCCGCTAGTCGTCAGCGAGCGCCGCCAGCACGCGGTCGGCGACGTGGGCGTGACCGGCCGAGGTCGGATGGACCGGGACCGCGCCGGTCTCGAGCCCGGTGAAGTCGACCCAACGGGTGTCGGGCGAGGTGCACATCGAGTGACCGGGCTCGTCCGGGATCACGACGGTGACGCCGTTGCGCTCGGCGGCGTCGCGGACCACGCGGTTGATGCTGTCCTGGAACCCGCGGACCTTGGCCCGCTCCTCGGCGCTGATCGCCATGAACGGCGCGCACGACGGGGACTGCTGAATGACCGAGTCGTCCTCCGGGACGGCCGCGAGGTACCCGATCGTCACGACGCGGGCCCGGGGTGCGCGCTGGGCGATCTCGGCGTAGACATCGTCCAGTCGCTGGTCGAGGCGCTCGAGCGCCTCGGCGGCCTGCCGGTCGATCACATCCGAGCAGCCGGTGGTGGGGTCGAAGCCCTTCGACAGGTTCCCGGTCGCGCCGTCGACGAGCGGTAGTAGCTCGGGCGCGGTGTTGGGACGCAGAGCGCAGGCGACGATCACCGCGCCGAAGCCCACGTCGTTGCCACCGATCGTCATCGACACCAGGTCGGTGTCGGCGTCGAGCGCGTCGAACTGTGGCGGGGCGCCGGTCCGGCCCGTCGCCCGGAAGTCGTCGACCACGGCGCCCCCGCAGGTGGCGTTGACGAACGTGCCCACGCCGAGCTCACGGGCCACCACGGTCGGGTACGCGTCGGAGGTGCGCACGCACGCGACCGGGCCGGCACCCCACGCGCCCGGCGCGATCCGGCCCACGGCGGCGTAGGAGTCACCGAGTGCCACGTACTTCGACGGGCCGGTGCCGGGACCGGTGTGGACCGACGGGCCCATCCCGGTCCCGGCAACCTGCCCGGCGATGTTAGCGCCGAGGGTCTGCACCGAACCGCCGGCCACCTCGAGCGGCGCCGTCTCCGGGGTGACCGGCGCCGGGATCGTGGGAGCGGGCGCGGCCCCGGCGGGAGCCGCGAGCAGCGGGGACAACAGGACGGCGGCGGCCGCTGGGGCACCGGTCATCAGACGGCGCGCGGAGCGGCGGGGAAGGGACGTGTGCATGCCCTCAGCGTCTCATGAACACGTGTCTAGTTGTGCGCCCTCCCGGGCCCGCCACGAGGCGTGTCGTGGCGGGCCCGGGAGGGCGCGGGTCGAGCGGGCGGAGTGCGTCAGTTCGCGGGCGGCTTGGCGGGCAGCCGCAGGACCTGCCCCGCGTAGGACAGTCCCGCCCCGAAGCCGATGCACAGCGCGATCTGACCCGGCTCGGCCTCTCCCTCGCGCAGCATGGTCTCCATCGCCAGCGGGATCGAGGCGGCGGAGGTGTTGCCGGTCTGCTCGATGTCGTTGGCGATCGCCACCGAGTCCGGCAGCCCGAGGTGCTTGGCCATGGCCGAGTTGATGCGGCCGTTGGCCTGGTGGGGGATGAACGCCTGGATCTGCTCGGCCGTCACGCCCGCCGCCTCCAACGTCTGTGCACACACCTTGGACACCTGCACGGCGGCCCAGCGGAAAACCTTGGAACCGTCCATGACCAGGAAGGGCTGGAGCACGGCCTCCTCGCGCGCTGCGGCGGCGGAGGCGTCGACCTCGTCGACGTACTGCTTGAAATCCTTGGTCTGACGGATGGCGCTGCCCTGCTCTCCGTCGGACCCCCACACGACCGGGCTGATGTCGTTGGTCTCCGACGGGCCCACCACCACGGCGCCGGCACCGTCACCGAAGATGAAGGCCGTGTTGCGGTCGGAGAAGTCGATGCCGTCAGTCATCTTCTCCACGCCCACGACCACCACGTAGCGGGCGCCGCCGCCGCGGATCATGTTGGTGGCCACCGCCAGGCCGTAGCCGAAGCCCGCGCAGCCGGCGGTGAGGTCGAACGCCGCGATGCCGTTGCGCCCGAGGGCGGTGGCGACCTGTGGGGCCGCGTGCGGCACCTGGGTCCAGTTGGTGGACGTGCACACGATCAGGGCATCGATCAGGTCGGCGTCGATGCCCGCCGAGGCCACGGCCGCGCGGGCCGCCTCGATCGACATGGAGACGATGCCCTCGTCCGGACCGGCGACGTGGCGGTTGAGGATGCCGGAGCGCTCGTAGATCCACTCGGAGGTGGAGTCGATCTTCTCGCAGATCTCCTCGTTGCTCACCACCCGCTCGGGGCGGTACGCCCCGATGCCGAGGAGGGTCGTGCCTGTGGCGCCCTCGCCGGTCGCGATGGTCACGGTCTCGTTGGAATCCGCCATTGGCGATCTCGCTCCTCGTCGGTGGACGGCGCCTCCCGGCGCTCGTGTCGTACTCCCCGTCACCCTACTGCGGGCACAGGGTAGATCGCCTCACCGTACCGCCGTGTTTCCACCGTCACCCCCGGCCGACCCGAGCCGACCCGCCGACGCGCGTAACCGCAGGTCCGCCGCTCGCGGATCAGTCCGCCAGCAGCCCTTCGAGCCATGCACGCCAGCGCGGTGCGTCCCAGGAGGGCGTGACGTCGACCGCCGCGGCACCCAGCGGGCGGCCGTCGCCGCCGGGCACGTCGACGTACTCGTAGACCCGCAACGCCAGCGCCGCGCGACCGGCCGCGTCCTCATGCGTCTCGCCCGCCGGGAAGGCGAACAGCTCCAGCATCCCGTCCACCGGCGCCGACAGGATGAGGGTGCGCGACGCCTCCGACTCGGTCACCACGATGCCGCCGACCTCGCCCGAGCGCGCCACGACGCCGCTGTTGCCCGAACCACCGGCCGGATCGTGGCCGACCCCCGCCGCAGGGGCGATCAGCCGCGACGTCACGCGGGCCCACAGTTCGGGCACCGTCTGCTGCACGGGATCGGTGGCCGCGTCCACGGTCACCACCCCGCCGGCCGGGCGATGGGTCAGCCGGTGGGCAAGCACGGTCAGCGCCTGCGCCCACCCGTCGACACTGCCCGACACGGACTGTCCCGCCAGTTCCCCGCCGGAGCCGAACCCGGACCGCAGGGTGAGCACGCTGCCGCCCTCGTCGTCGTCGACCACCTCACACGACGTCTCCCACGGCGGCACCGGCACGCCCTCGCCCATCCAGTCACGTTCCACGTAGGCGAAGACGCCCGGCGCGTCGGCGGTGGGCGGCGAGTACTCGGTGATCTCCCCGACGGTCGCGGTGAGCATGGCCTCGGCCGCGGCCTCCGGGCCGGTCGAGGGGTCGGGCGCGCCCGGGTCGGCGAACTGCACGATCCGCCCGCCGACCCGCGGTTCCATCGCGCACGAGACGAACCACGACGCGATGCCCTGGGCGGTGGCGACCGCGTCCCACACGACCTCCGGCGCGACCGGCAGCGGCACGCTACACACCACGCGGATGCTGCCGTCGTCCGTCCGGACCTCCGCCGCCACGTCGTACATGTCCCGCTCCCGCCCGTCGGTCGACCGCTCCACGCGCACAACGCTACCGCCGCATCCCGGGCCGTACCCTGGCGGGCGTGACCTCGACGAGCGTTCCCGACGACGCGGCCCGCACCGCCGACGTCCGGGGGCCCATCGCCGCGACCGCCCTGCTCTTCGCCGCCAACGGCGCGATCTTCGGCGCGATCGTGCCCCGCCTGCCCGACCTCAAGAGCGCCCTCGACCTGGGCGCGGGGGAGTTCGGGCTGGCGATGGCCTGCTACCCGGCCGGGGCGCTGGTCGGCGGGCTGCTCACGCCCGCCCTCATGAGGCATCGCTCAGACGGGGCCGTCGCCGTGGCCATGATGGTCGGCGCGTCCGTGACCGCCGCGCTCGTGGGGTTCTCGCCCGTCGTGGCCGTGTTCGCGGCGCTGCTGTTGGCGTTCGGCGTGTGCGACGCCATCACCGACGTGTCCATGAATGCCCACGGCATCCGCGTGCAGCTGCGCCACGGCCGGTCGCTGATCAACCGGTTCCACGCGCTGTGGTCGCTCGGGGCGGTGCTCGGCGCGGCGGGCGGGTCGGTGGCCGCCGGGGCGGGGGCGTCGGTCCGGGCCCAGATGATCGGTGCCGCCGTGGTGTGCGCGCTGGCCGCCGTGGCCGCGTACCCGATGCGGCTGGGCCCCGCCGCCGCCGAGGACGAGCGGGGCCGCGACCTCGACACAGCGCTCGATGGCACCGTGCCGGCCGACCCCGGACCCCGCGGCGCCGCCCGCGCACCGGCCGCCCGCCGCCTCCCCGGCGGCCGCGCGCTCCTGCAGTTGGTCGCGCTCGGCCTGTTCGCGTGCTGCGCCGAGCTCGTCGAGGACTTCGCCCAGACCTGGTCGGCCCTCTACCTGCGCGAGACCACCATCGCCGGGGCGGGACTCGCCGGGCTCGGCTTCATCGCCGTGCAGGGCGCGCAGCTGGCCGGCCGCGTCAGCGGCGACGCGCTGGTCGAACGGTTCGGCGCCGCCCGACTCGCCCGCGCGGGCGGATTGTTCGTGATGGTGGGCGCGAGCGCCGCGTTCGTCGCGTCGTTCACGCTCGACGGGTCGACCCTTCTGGTGGTCCTGCTCGCCGGGTTCGTACTGGCGGGATGGGGTATCGCGACCGTCATCCCGGGCGCGATGGTCGGCGCCGACTCCGTGCCCCGCCTGGCCCCCGGCGCCGGGCTCGCGGTGCTCAACTGGGTGATGCGCCTCGGCTTTCTCGCCTCGCCGCCGCTCGTCGGGCTCATCGCCGAGGTCGCGGGCCTGCGCTGGACCGTGACACCGATGATCGTCGGCGGCGTCCTCATCGCCGCCCTGGCCGGGCCGCTGCTCGGCCGCGCCGACCGCACGCCCGCGGGCCCCGCGTCCGCCGGCCCCGATCCCGCCGACCCCGATCCCGCAGACCGAGCCCCCGCGCACGAGAAGGAGACCATGACGTGAGCGCCGATGTGTTCGTCAAACGCGGCTCGGACCACGGGCCCGACTTCTTCCGCCACGAGGCCGCCGGACTGGCGTGGCTCGCCGCGGCCCCCGGCGGGCCCCGCGTCGTGGAGGTGAAAGGGGTCGACGACGACGAGATCACCCTGGAGAAGATCCCCGCGGGTCGCGCCACGGCGGACGCGGCTCTGCGGTTCGGGCGGTCGCTCGCGGCGATGCACGACGCGGGTGCGGCCGCCTGGGGCGCACCCGCCGACGGCTGGGCGGGCCGGTGCTTCATCGGCAACCGTCCCCAGGAGTGCAGGCCAACCGACTCGTGGGGCGAGTTCTACGCCGAGCAGCGGGTCCGGCCGTTCGTGCGCATCGCGGTGGACCTGGGTGTCCTCGACGGTGCCGACCTGGCCGCGGTCGAGCGGGCCTGCGACCGCGTGGCCGCCGGCGAGCTCGACCACCCCGGCGACACTCCCGCCCGTATTCACGGCGACCTGTGGACGGGAAACGTCCTGTGGACGGCCGGGGGCGGGGCCGGCGCGGCGGGCGACGGCGGCGTTGAGGCCGTGCTCATCGACCCCGCCGCGCACGGGGGCCACCGCGAGACCGACCTGGCGATGCTCGCCCTGTTCGGCGCGCCGCACCTCGATCACATCCTGCGTGGCTACGGCGAGGTCCGGCCGCTGCGGGAGGGCTGGCGGGAGCGGGTGCCGCTGCACCAGCTGCACCCGCTCGCCACCCACTCGGCCGGGCACGGCGCCGGCTACGCGGTCGCGCTGGCCGACGCCGCCCGAAAGGTATTGCGCCTGTAGCAGAACGGGCGCCGGGCGGCCCGTGGTCGCGTCGTCGACACCCGGGGCGGTCCCCCTCTTCCTCGGCGCACCGCGGTGTGGTCGTATTGATCGTCCCCGTCGCCCGTACCGACAGGAGATTCACGTGATCGTCCTGCACACCGTCATCGCGATCGTCCTCGTCGTCGGCCTCATCATCAAGGCGAAAGTCGACCCGGTGATCTCGCTGATCCTCGGCTCTCTCTATCTCGGCCTCGCCACGGGCGTCGGCTTCGTTGCGACCATCGCCGCGATCGCCACCGGTTTCGGCGAGATCATGGCCGAGGTCGGTCTGCTGATCGGTTTCGGCGTGCTCATCGGGGCCCTGCTCCACGCCATGGGGGCCTTTCGGAAGATGGTGGCGCTGCTGGTCACCGGCGTCGGCCCTGGTCGGCTCCCGTACGCCCTGACGGCGGCGGTGGCGACCGTGTTCCCCTCGATCTACGTGGACGTGCAGGTGGTGTTGGCCGCGCCGGTGGCGCGCTCCAGCGGGCCCTACATCGGTCGGACCGGGCTGCCGCTCATGGCCGGTGCGCTCGGGACCGGCATCTTCGCCGGGTTCGTCTTCGTGATCCCCGGGTTGGCCGCGGTCTCCATCGCGGGTCTACTGGACATTCCCCTCGGGTCGTGGCTGGTCTACGGGCTCGTGCTCGGGCCACTGACAGCGCTCGTCACGACCCTCCTCTTCCGGCTGCTCCTGCGCGGGAAGTACTGGAAGCCGGCCTCGGACGAGCGGGTCGGCGAGGCGATGGCCGAGCTGGAGAGCACGGAGTTGGTCACGGAGGACACCGCCACGCCCCCGCTGTTCGTGTGCCTACTGCCCATCCTCGTGCCGTTGGTGATGATCGCGTTCGGTGCCTTCGCCGAGCTGCTCGGATTCTCGACTGACTTCATCGCCTTCCTCGGTGACCCCAACCTCGCGCTCTTCGTCGGCCTGCTCGGTGCCTACCTGCTTTGCCGGCGCACCCTCGGCGCAGACGGAACCGGCCGGGCGATGAACGAGGGCTTCCACACCACCGGCCAGATCCTGCTCATCACCGGCATCGGCGGATCCCTCGGTGCGGTCATCGGGGAGACCGGACTCGACACGGTCCTGGCCGATCTCTTCACGGCCGACGCCGGGGCACCGGTCATCCTCAGCATCCTGCTCGCCTGGTTCGTCGCCGCGGTGCTGCACCTGGCGATCGGGTCGGTCTCGGTAGCGGCCATCACGGCAGCCGGGATCATCGGGCCGGTGCTCGGGTCGGTCGAGATGTCGCCGATCGTCATCGGCCTCGCCATCGCGTCCGGCGCGATGTTCGCGCTCCAGGTCAACAGCAACTTCTTCTGGATGTTCAAATCGCTGCTGGGGCTGTCGACCCAGGGCACCTTCAAGACCCTCACGGTCGTCACCTCGATCGCCTCGGTGGTCTCGCTGCCCATGGTCATGGCGACGGCGCTCATCACCTAGAGCCCGCCCGAGGCCCGGGGTCTACCGTGCCGCGG
This sequence comes from Dietzia massiliensis, assembly GCF_018390595.1. GTDB lineage: Bacteria > Actinomycetota > Actinomycetes > Mycobacteriales > Mycobacteriaceae > Dietzia > Dietzia massiliensis. The sequence continues at coordinate 9,939 of NZ_JAHBAV010000052.1, read as the reverse complement.
CCGGGCTGACCCGGAAGACCTGGTCGCGGTTGTCGGCGTCGGAGGTCGTCACCAGCAGCGAGCCGTCCGGCTCGGGGGCGATCGACCGCAGGCGGCCGAACTCGCCCTCGAGGAGCACCGACGCGTCGACGACCGAGCGGCCGTCCTCGCCGAGCCGGAGCAGCACCAGCTTCTGGGTCTTGAGGTTGGCCATGGCCAGGGCGCCGGCCCACTCGCCCCACTCGGGTCCCAGGAACTCGATGTCGGCGGGCGCGAGGGTCGGGGCCCCGGACGACCACACGGCGTCGATCGCGTCGGGGAATCTGGCGGTGTCGGTCATCGGCACGTTCTGGTTGTACTGGCCGCCGATGTTCGGGTTCCAGCCGTAGTTCCCGCCGGGCTCGAGCAGGTTGACCTCGTCGTCGACGTCCGGGCCGTGCTCGGCGGAGTAGACGCGCCCGGAGTCCGGGTCGATCGCCAGGCCCTGGACGTTGCGGTGGCCGATCGTGTGGATCACCGAGTCTCCCGTCGCCGGATCGCCCTCGGGGGTGATGTGCAGGGTCTTGCCGGCCAGCGACTCGGGGTCCTGCGGGCCGGTGCGGCTCTGCGTGTCGCCGGTGCCGACGTAGATCGACCCGTCGGGGACGGTGAGCAGGCGGCACCCGCTGTGGATGCCGGTCGCGCCGAGCGGGATCCCGGTGAGCGTGTCCCGGACCTTCGTCAGGGTGGTCCAGTTCTCGTCGACCTCGAACGTGGTGACGCGGTTGTCGCGCTCGCCGCCGACCGCCCGCGACCAGCACACGTGGATCTCGCGGTTCTCCTCGAAATCCGCGTCGACGGCCATGCCCATCAGGCCGCTCTCGGACTGCCGGAACAGACCCGGCAGGTCGATCGAGATCTCGCGCTGCTCCTCGCCGGGGCGCTGAACGACCATGCGGCCGCCGCGCTCGCCGGTGAGGATGGTGCCGTCCGGGGTGCGCACCACGTCCCACGGGACGTTCAGCCCCTCCATGACGGCCTCCGTCTCGACCGCCGGTCCGTCGACGACCCGGACGCCCTCCCCGGCACCGATGCCCGGCGTGGGCGGGAACAGCAGACCCGGCGGGACGGAGCCCGTGTCCACCGAGCCGGACGAGCCGGGCCCGAGGGATCCGAACTGGGCGGACGCCACGGCGGGGAGGGCGAGGGTCACCGCGGTGGCCGCGGCGGCGAGACCGACGACGGAGCGTGCGCGGGAACGGGCGGCGGCGCGGGACGCACGGCGAGCAGAGCTGTACGGCACGGGATCTCCCTGAGGGTAAGGGCGCGAATAGTGTTGCGGCCCACAACATATGCGGGATGCGGCACCGGCGGTACCGGACCCGACCGGACCCGGCCGCGACGCGTGCGGGTCAGCCCGCGGCGGGGCGCACCCGCAGGATCTCGTCCTCGCCGGCGCCGTTGGAGGTGGTCACGAGGAGCGACCCGCCGGGCTCCGGGGTGATCGACCGCAGGCGACCACGCTCTCCGCGCAGAATCGCCGCGGTCCGGGTGACAGTGGTGCCGTCCTCGGACAGGGTCATGAGGACGATCTGGCTGGTCTTGAGCATCGCCACCGCCAGGGCTCCGTCCCACTCGCCCCACGCGGGGTCGTCGAGGAACGCGATCCCACCCGGAGCAAGCGTCGGCGCCCCCGAGCGCCACGACGCCTCCACCGCGTCGGGGAACCGAGCGCTGTCGGTCATGGGCACGCTCTGGTCGTACCGCCCGCCCGAGTCCGGCGCCCACCCGTAGCCGGATCCGGGGAGCACGAGGTTCACCTCGTCGTCGACGTCCGGCCCGTGCTCGGCGGAGACGATCTGATCGGAGTCCGGCCGCAGCGCCAGCCCCTGCACGTTGCGGTGCCCGTAGGTCAGGACTCGCGAGTCGTCGATGGTGTCGTGGGCGGGCGCGCCGGTGCGGGTGACGTGCAGGATCTTGCCCGAGAGCGAGCCGAGGTCCTGCGGCGCCGGGCCGGTGAACGCGTCGCCGGTGCCGATGTACAGGGTGCCGTCGGGGTGGGCGAGAATGCGGCAGCCCGAGTGCAGCCCCCGCTCGGCGAGGAGGATCCCGTCCAGGAGGACCCGCGGTGACTCGAGGGCGGACCAGTCCTCGGCGGCGGTCCACGCGGTGACGCGGTTGTCGCCCGCCGCGGGGTCGGAGTGGCAGGTGTACACCTCGCGGCTGGCGGTGAAGTCGGCCGCCAGGGCGATGCCCATCAGGCCGCTCTCGCCCCGGTCGTACACCTCGCCGAGGTCCGCCTCGATGAGGGTCCGCGCACCGCTGGCGCGAATCGCGTGCAGGGTGCCCGAGCCCCGCTCGCCGGTGACGATGACGCCCTCGGGGTCGCGGACGACGTCCCACGGGATCGTCAGGCCGTCGGCGATCGTCTTCACCTCGACGGCGGGGCCGGGCGGGAGCGGGCGACCGGAGGCCGGCGCCCCGGGCGAACCGGTGCTCGCGGAGCCGCCACCGGAGCCACCGCCGTCCGGGTCGCCGGTCGCCGAGCAGGCGGTGAGCGGGACGGCCACGGCCACCGCGATGACGACGGCCAGCCGGGCGAGCGGGGGCGGAACGGCGATGCTGGACACAGCTACTCCCGGTCCCTCATGCCGCCGAACCTATTCGACCCGCGGCCCGCGCGACACCGGACACCGGCCCGGTCAGCGTCCGGTCACTCGGCGACTGCGGGCCGGATCCGTAGCACCTCGTCCCGTCCGTTGCCGTTCGACGTGGTGGCGAGGATGGTGCCGTCCGGCTCCGAGGTGAGGGAGCGGATGCGGCCGTGCTCGTCCGCGAGGATCTCGACGGTGTCGGTGACCTCGAGCCCGTCGTCGGAGAGTCGCATGAGGGCGATCCGCTTGGACTTGAGCATCGCGACGGCCAGCGCGCCGTTCCACTCACGCCACGACGGGTGATCGAGGAAGGTGATCCCGCTGGTGGCCCAGGTGGGGTCCCCCGAGGACCACACGGCCTCCATCGCGTCGGGGAACTTCTCCAGATCGGTCATCGGCGAGGCGTCGTCGTGATCACGCGGGATACCGGGGCGGTAGGGATCCCACCCGTAGTTCTTCCCGGGCAGGATGAGGTTGATCTCGTCGTCGACGAGCGTGCCGTGCTCGGCCGAGTAGATCCGGCCGGTGCCCGGCTGCAGCGCCAGGCCCTGCACGTTGCGATGTCCGTAGGTGAGGATGCGCGGATTGGCCCCCTCCTCGCGGATCGTGTCGTCGGCGGGGGCGCCGTCGCGTTTCACGTGGAGCACCTTGCCGCCGAGAGAGCGCAAGTCCTGCGGGACCGAGCCGTGGAACGTGTCGCCGGTGCCGATATAGAGGGTGCCGTCGGGGTGCGCGAGGATCCGGCACCCGGAGTGGTGACCGATGTCCTGTCGGGCGATGCCGGACACGATGACGTCCATCTCGTCGAGCCGGGACCAGTCGTCCGCTGCGCGCCAGGCGGTAACGCGACTGTCGTCGGCGTCGTCGTCGGAGTGGCAGGTGTAGACCTCGCGGCTGGTGGCGAAGTCGTGGGCCAGTGCGATTCCCATGAGGCCGCTCTCGCCGCCGGTGAACAGCCGGCCGAGGTCCGCCTCGACGTCCGACCGCGTTCCGTCGGGCCGGGCCGCCACGATCTTGCCGGTGCCGCGCTCGCCGGTGACGACGACGCCGTCCGGGTCGCGCACGACGTCCCACGGGATCGTCAAGCCGTCCAGCACCACCTCCACCTCGACCGCGGGGCCCTGCTTCAGCGGCGGCGGGAGCGTCTCACCGCCCGGGCCCGCCGAGCCGAGCGACCCCGCGGAGCCCGACGACCCAGTCGAGCCGAGGGACCCGGCGTCCACCGAGCCGACGGGCGGGGCGGGGACGCTGCCCTGCGCGAGGGCGGTCACGGGCGCGGCCACGCTGACGGCGGCGGCGGTCGCCACCCCGGCGAGCAGCCGGGCGCGCAGGATGGATCGGACGGGGCGGCGCTCAGGGCGATCGGGCACGAGGACTCCAGGGTTCGGGGGCAGGCGCCGCGGGGCAGAGGGCGCGGCAGGGGACATGCGAGCACCCCGGTGACCGCGGTCACCCGAGGGACGGGGATGAACCTATCCGATGCCTACGACAGGCCCCGCGGAGCCTGTATGGCTCGGCCCGTCAACGAAAAGGACGTTCCGCACACCCGCCTCTCGGGCGATGTGTGCGGAACGTCCTTCTCGACGTGTGCGCCGCGGAAATGGTGCGCCGCGGGGCCTAGAGTTCCTCGATCGTCGCCGTCGCGTGCACGGTGCCCAGCTTCTTGGGATTGCGCACGGTCAACGACCAGGCGGGATCACCCGCGCCGCCGCGACGGGCGTAGATGCCCAGCTTGGCGGGCAGGATCACCGGCTTGCCGAACTCCACCGAGTAGCGGGCGCGCCGGGGGATCTCGCCCTCGACCACGCCGAGCAGCGTCGCGGCGGTCCACATTCCGTGGGCGATGACGTTCGGGAACCCGAACGCCTTGGCGCCCACGCGGGAGACGTGGATCGGGTTGCGGTCGCCGGACACGGCCGCGTACTCGGCGATCTGCGCCTCGGACACCGACTTCACCACCGTGGGGTCGCCGATCTCGGCCGCGGTGGGCGGCGCGGGCTTAGGCGGGCGCGGCGCGTCCTTCGGCGGGGTCAGGGAGGTCCTGCGCTTGGAGAGCAGGCCCGACCGCTGCACCCAGGCGGGCTCGTCGTCGTCGCCTGTCCTGATCTCGGTGACCACGTCCAACAGCAACCCCGCCGGATGCTCCCGCAGGTTCTCGGCGTGCGCGCGGATGTTGAGCTCGTCGCCGACGCGCAGCGCGCGGCGCGATTCGATCTCGTTGGTCAGGTGCACCGAGCCCATGGCCGGCACCGGGTAGTCCGGGTCCAGCATGAGCTGCATGCTCAAGGGGAACGCCAGCGTGAACGGGTACGTCAGCGGCAGCTCGTCGGTCAGGCGCAGGCCGCACACGCGAGCGTAGGCGGCGAGGTTCGCCACGTCCACGCGCACGCCGGTGACCTCGACGCCCTTCGACGGCATCGACTTTCCGTCACGGGAGCCGCCGACGACAGGGAGGGCGCCGACCGCGGCCTTGCCGTACTGGCCGAGCAGGTTGGGGATTCCGGGGAGCCGGGTGTATTCCACGATCGATCACGCCCCCAGCAGCGACTGGCCGCACACGCGGATCACGTTGTTGGTGACCGAGGAGGAGGCGGGGTTGGCGAAGTAGGCGATCGTCTCGGCCACGTCGACCGGCAGGCCGCCCTGCTGCAGGGAGTTCATGCGGCGACCGGCCTCGCGGGTCGCGAACGGGATGGCGGCGGTCATCTGGGTCTCGATGAAGCCCGGCGCCACGGCGTTGACCGTGATGTTCTTGGAGGCCAGCTCCGCGGAGGCGCCGTTGACGAAGCCGATCACGCCGGCCTTCGAGGCGGCGTAGTTGGTCTGGCCGCGGTTGCCGGCGATGCCCGCCATCGAGGACACGCCCACCACACGCGAGCCCTCGCCGAGGACGCCCTTCTCGGCGAGCTCGGCGGTGATCCGCTCGGGCGCGATGAGGTTGACGGCCATGACGGACTCCCAGCGCGCGGCGTCCATGCCGGCGAGGGTCTTGTCGCGGGTGATGCCGGCGTTGTGGACGAGGATGTCGATGCGGCCGTCGTGGCGCTCGGTGACGTGCTTGGCCAGGACCTCGGCGGCGTCGGCGGCGGTGACGTCGAGCGGCAGGGAGGTACCGCCGACCTTGTTGGCGGTGGCCGAGAGCGACTCGCCGGCGGCGGGGATGTCGCAGCAGATCACGTGCGCGCCGTCGCGGGCGAGGACCGCCGCGATCTCGGCGCCGATGCCGCGCGCGGCCCCGGTGACGACGGCGAGCTTGCCCTCGAGCGGGCGGTCCCACGACGACGGGGCGGTGGCGGGACCGGCACCCACGCGGAACACCTGGGCGTCGACGTACGCCGACTTGGCCGACAGGACGAACCGCAGGGTCGACTCGAGCCCGGAGGCGCCCGCGTCGGCGTCGGGGGAGACGTACACGAGCTGGACGGTGGAGCCGCGCTTCATCTCCTTGCCGAGCGAGCGCGTGAAGCCCTCGAGCGCGCGCTGGGCGATGCGCTCCTCGACCGAGCCGGTCTCCTCGGGCGTCATGCCCAGGACGACGATGCGGCCGCTGGCCATGACGTTGCGCACGACCGGGTTGAAGAACTCGTACAGGGCGACGAGGTCCTCGGGGCGCTTGAAGGAGGTGGCGTCAAAGACGAGGCCGGCGAACTTGCCCTCGGTGCCCGCGCCGGCCAGCTCGTAGTCGCCCGAGAGCATCTCGCGGACGGGCTCGACGAGGCGACCCTCGCCGCCGATGAGGACCGGGCCGTGGAGGGCGGGCTGACCGGCCTCGTGGCGGCGCAGCTGCTCCGGCTGCGGGAGGCCGACCTTGCCGGCGATGAACGACCCGGGGGCCGAGGTCACGAACTGCGAGTAGAGGTCGAGGTTGCTCTGTGCCATGGCGATCATCTCCTGGAGAGGTGTGCGGTCCTACGGGTCGACAAGTAACTTACCGTTGAGTAACAATACTGCCAGGGCCGCGTTTCGGGCCACCGGACACCGAGAACAAACGGGAGTGACACACGTGACCACAAGCCCCCGCAAGGTCGCCATCGTCGGCGGCAACCGAATCCCCTTCGCCCGCTCGAACGGCAAGTACGCGGACGCCTCCAACCAGGACATGCTCACCGCGGCGATCGACGGGCTGGCCAGCCGCTACAACCTCCAGGGCAAGCGCGTCGGGTCGGTCGTCGCCGGCGCCGTGCTCAAGCACTCCCGCGACTTCAATCTCACCCGCGAGTCGGTGATCGGCTCGGTGCTCGACTCGGCCAGCCCGGCCTACGACGTCCAGCAGGCCTGCGGCACCGGCCTGGCCGCCGCGATCCAGGTGGCCGACGCGATCGCCCTCGGGCGTATCGAGTCCGGCATCGCCGGAGGCACCGACACCACCTCGGATGCGCCGCTCTCGGTGAACGACGACCTGCGCAAGACCCTCATCAAGGTCGGCTCCGCCAAGTCCACCGTCGACCGCCTGAAGCTCCTCGGTGAGATCCGCCCGCAGGGCCTCGTGCCCGAGCAGCCGCAGAACGCCGAGCCGCGTACCGGGCTGTCGATGGGTGAGCACGCCGCCATCACCGCCCGCGAGTTCGGCGTCTCGCGCGCCGACCAGGACGCCCTGGCCGCGGCCAGCCACCGCAACCTCGCCGCCTCCTACGAGTCGGGTTTCCAGGACGACCTGGTCACCCCGTACCTGGGCGTGGCCCGCGACGACAACATGCGGCCCGACTCCTCCGAGGAGAAGCTGGGCAAGCTCAAGCCGGTCTTCGGCAAGCGCGACGCCGAGGCCCACGGCACCGAGGCCACCATGACGGCCGGCAACTCCACCCCGCTGACCGACGGCGCGTCCACCGTGCTGCTGGCCAGCGAGGAGTGGGCGAAGGAGAACAAGCTGCCGGTCCGCGCCTACCTGGTGGACTCGGAGACCGCCTCGGTGGACTTCGTCCACGGCCACGACGGTCGCACGCCCGACGGGCTGCTCATGGCCCCCACCTACGCGGTGCCGCGGCTGCTGGCCCGCAACGGCCTGACCCTGCAGGACTTCGACTACTACGAGATCCACGAGGCGTTCGCCTCGCAGGTGCTGGCCACCCTGGCCGCGTGGGAGTCCGAGGAGTACTGCACCGAGCGCCTGGGCCTGGACAAGGCCCTGGGGTCGATCGACCGCTCCAAGCTCAACGTCAACGGCTCGTCGCTGGCGGCCGGTCACCCGTTCGCCGCCACCGGCGGCCGCATCCTGGCCGCCGCGGCCAAGCTGCTCGAGCAGAAGGGCTCCGGCCGGGCGCTCATCTCCGTCTGCGCCGCGGGCGGCCAGGGCGTCACCGCGATCGTCGAGCGCTGACCCACCCTCGTAACGCCTGACCTGCAGCCCCCGCGCTCGGCGCGGGGGCTGCGCGCATCGCACCGGTCCGTCATAGTGGTGTGCACAGCGCTTCGTGCGGGAGTCTTGAGGCCGGCGCCCCGCCGGGGACGCCGCCCCGCTTCGTGAGGAGACGTGACGAGTGGAGGAGTCCACCAGTACCGGCGGCGGCCCGGCCCGGCCCGTCGCCATCGAGGGGGCGGGGCCCCGGCCGACCGCGTCCGAGCGGCGCAGCTACCGCGTGCACTCGCGCTGGCTGCACACGGGCGTGGGCGTGTTCATGGCGCTCTCAGTGCTGTACGGATTCGACCTGGTCAACAGCATCGGGCGCGTACCGCGCGGCACCGAGGTCGCCGGGATCGAGGTCGGGGGGATGACCACGGCCGACGCCGAGCGGCGCCTGGTCGAGGAGTTGGGGCCACGGGTCGACGACGAGGTGGATCTCCGCGCCGGGGCCGTGTCCACGACGCTGGACCCGCAGGCGGTCGGACTGTCGGTGGACTGGCAGGGCACGCTCGACCGGGCCGGTGAGCAGCCCCTCAACCCGATCACCCGGCTGATCAGCCTGGTGTGGTCCACCGACGTCGGCATCGCCAGCGTCATCCCGGACGCCCGGCTCACCGACTTCCTCGAACGGCTCGCGCTGCAGGCCGACTTCGAGCCCCGCGAGGGGGCCATCTGGTTCGACCGCGACCAGGTCCGGTCGGCCATCCCGCTCGACGGCCAGCGCCTGCAGATCGAGAACTCCCGCGACGCGGTGCTCGAGCACTGGCTCGACGACGACGGCGTGGACCTGCCCGTGGACTACACGCCCACTGAGACCGACGCCGAGCAGGTCCGCGCACTGATCCGGGACGTGGCCGAACCCGCCGCCACCCGCGACGTGACGCTGCTGGCCTCCCGGATCCGTGAGGACGGGACCGAACCGCCGGTCACGACCATCACCACCCGGCTGCCGGCCCCACCGCCACCCGCCGGCCGGGAGCGTCCCGAGTCCGCCGAGCGGGAGATCGAGATGATCGACCCGGACGACCCCGACGCCGTGCCCGTGGTCTTCCCCCGCGATCGGATCGGCGAGTACCTGACCTTCGTCCGCGAGGGCGACGTGCTCGAGCCGCGCTTCGACGCCGACGCCGCCAAGGGGATCCTCGAGCCGCTCCTGGAGCCGACCGAACAGGAGGGCAGGGACGCCGGCTTCGAGTTCAGCGGGACCACCGCCACGGTCGTGCCCGCGGTCCAGGGACGGACGGTCGAGTGGGGTCCGCTGCTCGGTGCTCTCCCCGGCCAGCTCACGGACACCGCGGGCCCGCGCGTGCTCCCGGTCGGCTACGTGGGTCGCGATCCCGAACTCACCACCGAGGAGGCCGAGCGAGCCGGGATCCGCGAGCCGGTCGGTCAGTTCACGGTGGCCGTCGGCGCGAACGGGCGGGCCCAGTCGATGATCGCCTCGCTCGCCGGGCACTTCATCCCCGCGGGGGAGAGCTTCTCGATGGAGGAGCTCGCCGGCACGGTCTCCGGGGACACCTCCGCCGACGCCGTGGCCACCGCACTGTTCAACGCCGCGTTCGAGGCCGGCGTCCAGGATCCGGTGCGCACGTCGCGTGGTGTCGACGGCGACGCGTTCCCCGCCGGACGGGATGCCACGGCCTCGGCCGACGTGGGGTTCCGCAACGCGCAGGACACCGGGCTCGTGATCGACGCCTCCGGCAGCGGGAACTCGGTGACGGTCCGACTGTGGGGCACTCGCGAATACATCGTCCGTATCTCCACGGCGCCCCGCACGGACGTCCGGCGGGCGCCGACCCGGGTGGTCACCACCGCCGGCTGTACCCCGAGCGCGGGGCGGGACGGCTACACGGCACGGGTCACCCGGACCGTCCAGCGTGGCGGCGCCACCGTCAGCACCGACACCGTGTCGTCCACCTACGCCCCGCGGGAGCGGATCGAGTGCCGGGCCGAGCAGCCCGCCGCTGACGCCGACGCACCGCCACC
>NZ_JAHBAV010000051.1 GCF_018390595.1 Dietzia massiliensis | reverse complement strand
GAGATGTCTCGTGGGCTCGGCGGCAGGTTCGGCGTCGGGCTCCGGCGGTGGCTCCGGCTCGGCGACCGGTGCCGGCGGCGCGGGCTCGGCGGCAAGCGCGGGCGGCGCGGGCTCGGGCGATTCCGGTGGCGCGGCGGGTTCCGGCTCCGGTTCGGCGGCCGGCTCGGGCGGCTCGGCTAGCGCGGGCGGTGCGGTCGGCGCGGGCTCGGGGTTGAGCTCCGCCGAGGAGCGCGCGCTGACCAAGGAGATGTCCAAGATCGAGCGCCAGATGGGCAAGCTCGACTTCCGCGAGGCCGAGCTCCACCGCGAGATGGCGGCGGTGTCCGAGGGCGCCATGGACACCGAGAAGCTGGCGGCGCTCGATCGTGAGCTGAAGGACGTCTCTGCGGAGAAGGATGCGCTCGAGGAGCGGTGGATGGAGCTGGGTGAGCAGCTGGAGGGCTGAGCCCGCCCGCCGTCCGCCAACTTTGGTGTAGCTACTGCGAAATCAGGGCCGGGATTTCGCAGTAGCTACACCAAAATCGGGTTAGTGGTGGGACGCGGGCCGGGGACGACGGCCGGGGAGGTGAGCATGCGGGTGCGCGGGCGAACATTCCGCGCCTCGGGCATGTGGATGGTCGTCGTCTCTGTCCACAGCAGCGCTCGCAGCCGGGTCAGGACGGGCCGAGCGGGTCGACTATGAGCACGTGCCAGCACCTCGAACCGGAGATCCGTTCCTCGGCAGCGACGCCGTCTCGTCGGGTCGGCTGACTCCCTATCAACTGCGGACGACCCAGCGTCGACTCTTTCCCGACGTGTATATCGATGCCGCGGTTCCTCTGCGGGCTCGAACACTGGTGGCCGGGGCGTTCCTATGGGCGCCCGCGGAATCGGTGATCGGCGGGCTCGGTGCGGCGTTGTTCCATCGCGAGCGCTGGTATGCGCGGGAAGCGGTGAGTCGGTCGATCGACGTGTACTCGGCGGGGACACCGCGCGCGACGACCGGCGTGCGCATCCGCAGACTGACCCGGGAACTGCCGACGGAGCACGTGGTCACCGTCGGCGGAATCCGGGTCACCTCTGCCGCACGGACCGCGGTGGACGTGGCGCGCTGGGAGTGCGACGACGACATCGCGATCGCCAAGATCGACGCGATCTGCAACAGGGCTGGGATCGACGTGGACGCCGTGGCAGCAGCGGCAGAGCACATGAAAGGGCTGCACGGGGTCCAGCGCGTGCGCGATCTCCTCCCGTTCTGTGACAGGCGGGCGGACTCGCCGCCGGAGACCAGACTCCGTTTGATGCTCGTACGCGGCGGCCTGCCGGCGCCGACCCCGCAAGTGGTGATCTACAACGAGTACGGGGAGAAGATCGCGACAGCCGACCTGGCGTACGAGGGGCAGAAGGTCGCGATCTTCTACGACAGTGAACTCCACCGCGAGAAATCCGCCTGGGAGTTCGACGCGTGGGCGAACGCAGAACTTCTCGAACTCGGATGGGTGCCGCTTCGGGTCACCGCCCAGATGATGCGCCACCCTCCGATGCTTCTCAGGCAGGTCCGGGCGGCTCTCATGCGGCAATCGCGGCAGACGTGAAGAGCACAGAGGGGTGGTCTGACATCTGCCGCCGCGCGAGGGGTGAGTGAGCCGCGAGGCAGCGATTCCGGTAAGCCCCCTGGAGCGAGCTGAACGGTGCCCTGCCCCCGAGGTTTGGTGGCACCACTGCGAAGTAGCCGGTCGATTCTCGCAATGGTGCCGACAAAGCTTGGGGCGGGCGGCGCAATGGTCGGCGGGCTACATAACGCTCGACGCGCGGCGAGGGGCCGGTGAACGGCGGCGGATTCGAGCAGGGGTCAGCCGGCGGCGGAGTGGATCGCCTCCAGGAGGGCGTCGGTGTCGGTGAGATCCGGCAGGACGGTGTGGGCCCCGGCGGCGGCGAGGTCGTCCGCGGTCACCCGACCGGTCGCGACCGCCACGCAGCCGGCTCCCGCGTCTAGTGCGCCCCGGACGTCGTGGACGTGATCGCCCACGACCACCGCGCGTGCCGGCGACACGTCGAGCCCGCGATCGGCGGCCGCGGCGATCGCCTCGCGCACGAGGTGGGCGCGGTCGGCGTGGTGATCACCGAACGCGCCGAGGTCGGGGTCGGGCAGCCCGTTGAACCCGCAGAGCCGCAGCTTGAGCAGTGCGGTCCGGCGCATGTTGCCCGTGACGATCCCCTGGTGCAGCCGCGGGTCCGCGGCCAGTGCGGCGACCGCCTCATGGGCTCCGGGCAGGGGACCGCCCCCACCGGCCAGGAGATCGCCGGAGAAGGTCTCGCACCGCCGGGCCACGGCGTCCATCAGGGCGGTGACCACCTCGTCGTCGTGCCCGCTCATCCCGTTCAACTCGAGCAGGTCGGTGAGGATCGCGCGGTCGGTCCGCCCGGCGAACGACGCGCCGAGTACGGGCTCGCGACCCAGGAAGTCGGCGAGGGTCGGCGTGATCATGCGGGAACCGAAGCCGGCCGGATCGAGCAGGGTGAGGTCGAGGTCCCACAGGACCAGCACGGCGGTCACGCCTCGCCCGACCCCGCTCCGCCCGGCCCGGCGCCCCACGCCGCACCGTCCCGGCTGGCACCGTCCCAGCCCGCACCGTCCGACCTCGCCTTCGTGAACGTCTGCATCAGCGGCGCGAGCCAGGTGGTGAGGAAGGCGCGCAGGTCGTCGTCGGAACGGGCGGCGGGCGAGTCGAGACACAGGACCGACCATCCGACGTGGATGCCGACATCGGTGACGAAACCCAGCCTCCCGGCCAGCTCGGGGAAGCGCTCGGCGGCGGGGGCGAGGAGCGCCATGCAGTACTCGTGCGTGCGGGCGGCCGCGCCCGGGTCGAACATCGGGTTGGCGCCGCCGCCCAGCGCGAGCACCCGCAGCAGGGGGTCACCGAGGATGCGGTTGCGGCCCTCCACCGCGATGCCCACTATCAGCTCGAGGGGCGAGTCGGAGTTCTCCAGCAGGTCCGCGAAGGCGCCGGTCAGCATCGTGAGCCGCTCGGTGACGGCCTGGGAGACGAGTTCCTCGCGGGAGCCGAAGATGGAGTAGATGGTCTGGCGGCTGACGTTCGCCTGCTTGGCGACCGCCGCGATCGTGACGCCGCCGAAGCCGGCCCGCCCGATCACTTCTCGGGCGGCCTCGAGGATCGAGTCACGGGACCGCATCTTCTTACCTTAGAAGACAAAGTCGACGTCGCGTCGCACGATTCGGTCGAGGGACCTCTCGGCGTCGACCGACTCGGTGAATCGGGCGGCCGGGTGGCCACGGTTCCGTAGGATCGCGCCCATGAGTGACAAGAAGTCGTCGGGCAAAGGCGGCGCCAAGAAGAAGGACCGGCTGCCGAGCGGGCTGGAGAAGCTACCGAAGAAGGCCTACGAGTCCGAGCTGAAGCGGCTGCAGGCCGAGCTGGTCGAGATGCAGGCGTGGCTGCGCGAGACCGGCAACCGGCTGGTGGTCGTGTTCGAGGGCCGCGACGCCGCGGGCAAGGGCTCGGCGATCAAGCGCATCACCCAGTACCTCAACCCCCGGCACGCCCGGGTGGTGGCGTTGCCCGCACCGACGGAGGTGCAGCGGACCCAGTGGTACTTCCAGCGCTACATCGAGCACATGCCGGCGGCCGGGGAGATCGTGATCTTCGACCGGTCCTGGTACAACCGGGCCGGCGTCGAGCGGGTGATGGGCTTCTGCACGACCGACGAGTACCGCCGGTTCCTCCACCAGGCCCCGATCTTCGAGCGGCTGCTGGTCGAGGACGGGATCATGCTCCGCAAATACTGGTTCTCGGTGTCCGACGAGGAACAGGAGCGCCGCTTCCGCTCGCGGCACTCCGACCCGATGCGCCGCTGGAAGCTCTCGCCGATGGACCTCGAGTCCATCACGCGGTGGGAAGATTACAGTCGGGCGAAGGACGAGATGTTCATCCACACCGACATCCCCGAGGCCCCGTGGTTCACCGTCGAGTCTGAGGACAAGAAGCGGTCGCGGATCAACGTCATCTCGCACCTGCTGTCCACGGTGCCGTGGGAGCAACTCGAGCCGCCGGAGCTGGAGATCCCCGAGAGGCCGGAGGGCTCAGGCTACGAGCGCCCGCCGCGCGAGGAGTTCAAGTACGTCCCCGACGTGGCCGCGCGGCTGCTGAAGCGGTGAGGTCGCCGGGGCGTGGGGGGGGGCATCGAGGTAGGAGTTCCTAGTATCTGCGGGTCGGCCGGCGCGCGGCCTGACACACTGGGGCCATGAGTGAATACGTCATCTCCCGGCGCGAAGGCCGGATGCAGCACATCGTCCTGGACCGCCCCAAGGCCCTGAACTCGCTGGATCTGCCCATGTGTAGGGCGCTGCATACGGCACTCGACGAGGCAGCGCAGGACTCGGGTGTGGAGGCCGTGGTCACCACCAGCACGTCCGAGAAGGCGTTCTGCGCGGGCGGTGACATCCGTGCGCTGCGGGACGCGGCGGCGTCGGGGGATCACGCCGCCAACCGGGAGTTCTTCTCGGAGGAGTACGAGATGGATCTGGCGTACCACACGCACCGCGTGCCGACGGTGGCCGTCATCCACGGCGTGGCGATGGGCGGCGGCCTGGGCATCTCGATCAACGGCTCGCACCGCGTGGTCACCAAGAAGGTCATGATGGCCATGCCGGAGACGGCGATCGGCTTCATCCCCGACGTCGGCGCGAGCCACTTCCTGCCGCGCCTGTGCGGCGGCGGCGCGCGCGGCCTGGCGGTGGCGATCTACCTGGGCACGACGGGCGTGCGGATGAACTCCGCCGACGCCCTCTACACCGGTCTGGCGACGGACCTGATCGACGACGACGAGCGCAACGCCTTCGTCGACGCCATCGGTGCGAACGGTCTGCCGGAGGCGCTCCGGAGGTTCGGTCTCGAGCGCTCCGCAGCGGGGGAGTCGGCTGTCGAGGCGCGGATCGAGCGGATCGAGGACGTCTTCTCCCGCGGGACCGCGCAGGAGATGATCGCGGCACTGGAGTCCGGTGAGCAGGACGAGTGGGCCACGGAGACGCTCGGCATGCTGCGCTCGCACTGCCCCACGTCGATCGTGGCGACCATCGAGCTGCTGCGTGCCGGCGCCGAGGCCGCGGACCTGCGGGAGTGCCTCGACAACGAGCTGGCGCTGGGCGCGTGGATCACCGCCCGCCCGGACTTCGTCGAGGGTGTGCGCGCCGTGGTGATCGACAAGGACCGCAACCCCACCTGGGATCCCGCGGATCTCGACGCGGTGGACGTCGACGGGATCCGGGCGGCGCTGGCCGGGAGCTGACCCGGCTACTCTGGGCGGCGTCCGGCGCGCTGGGCGCCGCCCACGAGGAGGACCATGACCACGACCGGTGACGGCCCCGCGACGTCAGCACCTCACGAGGAGCCCAAGGGCTGGGGGATCGCAGGCGTGACCGTCGTGTCGGTCGCCGCCGCGATCGTGGTCCTCTGGGGGATCTCAGAACACTCGAGCATCCTCATGCCGGCCTTCCTGGCGCTGAACCTGGTGATCGCGGCGCAACCCCTGCAGCGGCTCCTCGAACGGACGGGCGTGCCGCGCTGGGGTGGGATGATCATCGTCCTGCTCGTCCTGTACGTCGTGCTCCTCACCCTGATCGGCTCGCTCGTGTGGGCGTTGTGGGTCGCCGCGGAGGAGATCCCGCAGTACCAGGACAAGTTCGTCGACCTGTACGAGCAGAGCCTCGAGCTGCTCGGCGGGTTCGGCGTGAGCCAGGACCAGGTCGCGTCGAGCCTGCAGGGCGTCCTCGACCCGGGGACCATCATCGGCACGGTCCAGAACGTCGCCGGCCAACTGTCCGCGGCCGGCGGTCAGCTCACCGTGCTGATCATCGCGCTGACCTTTCTCGTGTTCGACATCCCCGGCATCTTCCGCCGCCGGCCGGCGATCGCCCGCCAGCGGCCCCGGTTGGCCGACGCCCTGGGCTCGTTCACCGACGGGGTGAAGTCGTACTGGATCGTCTCGACCGTCTTCGGGCTCATCGTCGCGGTGATGGACGCGGTCGCCCTGTGGATCCTCGGGGTACCGCTCGCCCTGGTGTGGGGCGTGCTCGCCTTTGTCACCAACTACATCCCCAACATCGGCTTCGTTCTGGGCCTCGTCCCACCGGCGCTATTCGCGCTGCTCACCGGCGGGCCGGGCGATGCGATCTGGGTGGTGGTGATCTACAGCGCCATCAACCTCGTCATGCAGAGCTTCATCCAGCCCAAGTTCACCGGCGACGCCGTCGGGCTCACACCCACCGTGACGTTCCTGTCGTTGGTGTTCTGGTCGGCGGTCGCCGGGCCGCTCGGTGCGATCCTCGCGGTCCCGCTCACGCTGATGGTCAAGGCGTTCCTCGTGGACGCGGACCCGCGGATGGGGTGGTTCTCGACGTTCCTCACGACACCGGACGCGGACGGCCGGCGGGGGAGGCGCCGCGCGGAGAGGCTGGACGCCGCCGCCCGCTGACCGGGCCTCGTCCAGCGCCGCCCGCGCCCTGCCGCCCGCCCGCCTGCTTCGGCGAGTGGTCGCATATGCCGCCCTGGGTGGCGCACCACCTGGGAAGACGTGGGCGGGTGTGACCGCTCGCTGTCGGGCGGAGGGCTGGCGCGCAGGCGCGCACGCGGACCCGGCCCGGAGCGGGTGCTGCGTCGCCGCTACCGTTCGCTCATCGGGCCTCGTCGCCGGTCTCCGCTGCCTACCTCCCGCCCGCCCCGACGCCGCCTGCTTCGGCGAGTGGTCGCAGATGCCGGCCTGGGCGGCCCGCCGCCTGGGAAAACGTGGGCGGGTGTGACCTCTCGCCGTGGGGCTGTGCGTAGGCGCGCGGGTGAGCGTTCGGGTCCTGGCCCTGGTGCGCGCGTGGGGGCCGATCAACGCGGCACGCGGGCCGGGGTGCGCGGCGGGAAGCACGCGGGCGCGGCGGAAGCCCGTGGTGCGCGTCGAGCTCGGCGGCCGTCGGGTCGCTAGTCGGCGGGTCCGTCGGCGTCGACGCGCGTGAAGGTGCCCAGCCCGTTGGCGTCGAGCAGCTCCACCGTGACGGTGTCGCCCTCGAAGGTCACGCTGCCCCGGGATCCGCGCGGCCAGTTCTCGCCGACCGGGCTCACGGCGAACGTGTCCCCGTCCCAGTGCTCGAGCGGCCAGACCAGCGGGCCCGGTCCCACGGCGAGCGCGAGCTCGGGGCCGGATGCCCCGATGTCGGCGCCCGAACCATCCGCGGCCCCGTCGGCCCCGTCGACCCCGCCGTCCGCGTCCTGCGCGACGCGTCGGACCTCGATCTCCCCGAAGTAGTCATTCCGGTAGAAGCCCAGCAGCTCCTCGGCGGGCCGGGGCGGTGCCGGCGCGGACGGCTGGCGCGTCGACACCAGATCGCCCACGGGGTCCAGCAGCGGGCCGAACTGCTCGGTGTAGAACTCGCGCCACTCCAGCGCCGGGTCACCGTACTGCGCGTAGTCGGCGAACCGGGCGTTGATCGTCTCCGCCACCCCCGTCGGCGCGGCGTTGGTCAGGGTGATGATGCCCAGGTCCAGGGACGGCATCATGAGCATCGCCGTGCCCGCGCCGAGCGCGAACGCCCCCGAGTGGCTCCACTGGACGCGGCCCGAAGAACTCGTGCCGATGTTGAAGCCGTAGCCATAGCTCCCGGTGCGGTCCGCCGCGGCCTGCGGGGGCGCGGACACGGACTGCGGGGTCAGAGCCTCCCTGAGTGCCTCGGAGGGGACCACCTGTGCGCCACCGGGGCCCTTGCCGTCGTCAAGGACCATGGACATCCACCGCGCCATGTCCGTCACCGACGAGCTCAGGCCCCCCGCCGGGGCCTGGGCGTCGGGGTCACGCGCGGGGTCCGCCGGGATCCACTCGCCGGACGACTCGCCCGACTCGGCGGCCGGCGCGCGCACATGACCCACGGCGCGGTTGCCGCGGTCGAGCAGCTCCTCGTAACTGAACGAGGTGTCCGACATGCCGAGGGGATCGAAGAGACGCTCGCGGCCCAGCTCGGCCCACGGGGTGCCCGCCGCCGCGGCGACGGACTCGGCCCCCGCGGTGAGCCCGAAGTTGGTGTACGCGTACGACGTCCGGAACGGCTCGAGCGGCAGGTGGCGCAGGCCGTGCAGGATCGCGGGCCGCTCATAGCCGAGGTCCTCGAGGTCGTCGCCCGCGTGCTCGGGCAGCCCCGAGCGGTGCGCGAACATGTCGCCCACCGTGACGTCCTCGGTGACCCGGGGGTCGGAGAGCGCGAACCACGGCAGGTGCTCGCGGACGGGGGTGTCCCAGCCGACCTCGCCCGCGGCGCTCTCGGCGGCCACGACCGTCGCGCTGACCGACTTGGAGATCGAGGCCAGCGGGAACACGGTCCGCGCGTCGACCTCCTCCCCGGTCTCGGTGCTGCGCACGCCGAAGCCCTCGGCCAACGCGACCTCACCGCCGTGGACGACCGCTACCGCGGCGCCCGGCACGCCGGAGGCCTCGAGCTCCTCCTCGACGATGTCGGTGACCTTGCCGATCGCGTACTCGATGCGGTCCTCCGAGACCTCGAGCCCGGAGTACGCCGCCGGGCTCTGGCCGGGCACGGGGTCCGGGAGGGGGGTCCCGCACGCGGAGGCGGACAGCGTGAGGGCGGCGCCGAGGGCCGCGACCATCAGCGGGCGCCGCGAGGGGCGCGGGGCCCGGCGCGAGGGGGCGCCTCGGCGCGGGCGGGGCGGAACCGAATCCGTGAGCACCCCCTCAGATTAGCCCTCCGACGGCGGCGGATCGTGCGGGCGCGCGGTCGCGGATGCGGGCCTCCGATCGGCCCGCGCGCGGGACCGCGAGCGGGCGCGTCGCCAGAGCACGAATGCCAGCACCGCGACGGCGAGGATCACCGCGCCGTCCACGACCGGGTTCGCCAGGGCCGCGCTGCGGTGCTGGATCCAAGCCTGGGCGTCGGTGGGGAGGAGCTCGGGCATCGCGATGAACCCGTTGGTCGCCCAGAACAGCACCCCGATCGCCGCGATGAGCAGCCCGGTGATCACGCTCGTGCTGTGGAGGTCACGCCCGAACACGGTGACCGTGCGGCCGCGCAGGAACGTGCGGGTGCGAGTACCGATCCGGTGCCACAGGGCGGCGAGGACCAGCAACGGGACGACCATGCCGGCCCCGTAGATCGCGAGGAGGGTGCCGGCGGTGACGACGTCACCCTGCGCGGCGGCCAGGGTCAGGACCGCCCCGAGGATGGGGCCCGCGCAGAATCCGGCCACGCCACTGGCCGCGCCGAGAAGTGCGGTCTTGACCAGGCCCGCGCGCGCGGCCGCCCGGCTCCGGAGGGCGGCCGCCCCGGGCAGTATCCGCGCTGCGTCGAATCCGAATCCGAGCGCCTGGGCCAGGCCGAGCGCGATGAGCAGCACCGACGCGGCGATGATGACGGTCTCCCGATGCGAGACGAACACGCTGCCCACCGCACCCGCCCCGACGCCCAGGGGGACCAGGATGACCAGCAGTCCGGCGTAGAAGACCGCCCCGTGCAGCCACAGTCGTGGCACCGAGCCGACGGTCGAGGCGAAGAAGGCGGGCAGCAGGAGCGCCCCGCACGGGCTGAGCAACGCGAGGATCCCGCCGACGAACGCGCTGAGCAGGCCGACGTCCACGCCGTCACCCGCCGCTCGCGTCGAGGGCCGACTGGTACGCCTCGAGGAAGACCTCCGGGGGCTGCGCGCCGACCAGCGGCTTGCCGCCGAGCAGGAACACGGGGGTCGCCATGGCCCCGTGGTCGATCCCCAGTTGCTCGTTGCGCGCGATCTCCTCCTCGGCGGCGGGCGAGGCCATGTCGGCGGCGAACCGGTCGGTGTCTAGTCCGAGGCCGCCGGCCAACGCCACGAGGCCCTCCCGGGAGAGCTCGCCGCCGGAGCGGATCCGGCCGTCGGCGAACAGGGCGTCGTGGTAGTCCCAGAAGCGGTCCTGGGCGGCGGCGGCGAAGGAGGCCATCGCCGCCCGCCTCGAGTCGGGGCCGTAGACGTTGACGTCGCGCCACTCGATGCGCAGGTCCCCGATCTCGGCCCGGTCGACCATCGAGGGCAGCGTGTCGTGGCTCCACTGCGCGCAGAACGGGCACTGGTAGTCCGAGAACACCACCAGTCCGACCGGCGCGTCGACGGGTCCGAGCGCGAACGGGTCCGCGGGGTCACGCCGCTCGGCGTGGGAGTAGTCGGGCTGCTGCTGGACCTGCTCACTGTCCTGCCCTGCGGCCGTCGCGCTCTCGCCGCCGAACGACGTGCGCCACATCGCCGCGACGAGCAGGACCAGGACGCCCAGCACGAGGACGCCGGGAATGGTCCCCACGGGCAGCCGGGACGACCTCGGGGGGCTCGGGGTTGTTGACATGGGACCTCCTCGTCAGATGGGGAGGGTGGTGTCGCTGATCGCGAAGTCGCGGAGCCAGCCGATGAACAGCGCCCACGCGCCGCTGACCAGCAGGAGGCCGACGACGATGAGCATGACGCCGCCGAAGATCTGGATGGCGCGCGTGTGCCGGCGCAGCCACCCCACGGTGCGCAGCGCCCGGGTCGATCCGAACGCCACCAACACGAACGGCAGCCCGAGCCCGAAGCAGTACGCCACGATGAGCAGCACGCCGCGCGTGGCGTCGAGGCCGGTGCCGGCGGCGACGGAGAGCGCGGCCGCCAGCGTCGGACCCAGGCACGGCGTCCACCCGAGTGCGAACACGCCGCCGAGCAGCGGGGCGC
This sequence comes from Dietzia massiliensis, assembly GCF_018390595.1. Classification (GTDB taxonomy): domain Bacteria; phylum Actinomycetota; class Actinomycetes; order Mycobacteriales; family Mycobacteriaceae; genus Dietzia; species Dietzia massiliensis. The sequence goes on along the minus strand of NZ_JAHBAV010000051.1, from coordinate 12,336 downwards.
CGAGCCAGGTGGACAAGGCCTTCGGCTGCAGGCGCGTGTCCCGCTGGAGCACCGGCACCGCGCCGATGAACACGAGCCCCATGAGGATCGTGATGACCCCGCCGAGCCGCTGCAGCAGTTCCTGCTGCGGGGCGATGTACTGCACCGTGCCGAGGACCATGGCCGAGAGCAGGACGAAGACGGTGGTGAAGCCGCCGACGAACAGCAGGGAGGCCGCCACGACGCGTCGCCTGCTGGACCGCTGCTGGCGCCTGGCCTCGAGGGTGAGGGTGCCGGCCTCGGCGCGGCGTCTCTCCGCGGCGGCGACGGTGGTGGCGGGTCGCTCCGCGCCCACGACCCCGGCCAGGTAGGCGAGGTAGCCGGGTACGAGCGGCACGACGCACGGGGACGCGAAGGACACGAGGCCGGCGAGGACGCACGCGCCGAGCGCGAGCAGGATCGGTCCGGACGCGGCGGTCTGTTGGAACGTCTCACCGATCGACTGGGCGAGGATCAGGGTGACGTCGCCGCTCACCGCTTCTCACCGCGAGTCGGGCTGATCGTCGACGGCACGGTCACCGTGGGGAAGGGCAGGTCGGGGCCGGGGGACGGGCGCGCGCGGCGGGTCCGGGCGACCAGCCATCCGGCCAGTGCGACCGCGAGGACGATGAGGACGACGACGAGATCGGGGATTCGATTCGCCCAGCCGAGGACGCTCCCCTCGAGTTCGGCCTGGGTGCTCGCGCCGAGGAGACCGGTCAGCTCGGTGGTGCCGGCGGTCACCAGCAGGAGGATGCCCACCGCGACGGTGAGAGCGCCACCGATGAGGCCGGTCCAGGTGTTGCTCCAGCGTCCGATCTTCACTTCGCGCGGCCGGACGAGGTTCCGGACGGCGGGGAAGCGTCCCCACAGGAGCGAGAGGACGAACAGTGGCAGCGCCATCCCGGCGGCGAAGACCAGGACGATGATCCCGCCGGACAGTGGCGTGCCGGAGACGGCGGCCACGGTGAGGACGGCGCCGAGCAGCGGGCCCGCGCAGACGCCGGCGAGCCCGTAGACCGTGCCGAGGGCGTAGACGGCCGTCATCGAGGTGCCCTCGGTGTTGGTCCCCCGGCGCAGGAACGGCACGGGGACGTTGAGCAGCATGAGGAGGCCGAGCACGATCACGAGGACGGAGGCCACGGTGACGAAGGTGAACCGGTGCTCGTTGACGAAGGCCCCGAGCGTCCCGGCGAGGACGCCGAGGGGGACGAGCGTGGTGGCCAGGCCCAGGTAGAAGACGCCGGTGCGGGCGAGGAGCTCCCGCGGGGCGGCGAAGGCGTAGGAGAAGAACGCGGGCAGCAGCATCGCCGAGCACGGGCTGAGCAGGGTCAGGACGCCGCCGAGGAACGCTCCGAGTAGTCCGATGTCCACGGCTCACTCCACCGCGGCGAGCGCGTCGTCCAGGTAGGCCCGGAAGTTGTCCAGGGGCTGTGCGCCCGACATGGCGATCTGGCCGGCGACGAAGAACGGGACGGCGGTGACACCCAGCTGCTGTGCGGTCCGGGTCTCGTTCTCCGCCTGCGCACGCACGCCCGGGTCGTCCAGGTCGGCGCGGAACGCGTCCATGTCCGGCATGTCGACCTGCTCGGCGAAGTCGATGAGAACGTCGCGGGTGAGGTCGGGATGGCCGCTGTCGGGGGCCGCGTCGAAGACGGCGGTGATGTAGTCGACGTACTTGTCCTGGTTCGCGGCGGCCTGCGCCGCGATCTGGGCGTCCTCGGACTGCTCGCCGAAGTAGGCGACGTCGGTGAATTCGATGCGGCCCCTGCCGGTGTCGACGTACTCGTCGATGAGGGTCGGGAGCGTGTCGCGGCTGAAGGAGGCGCAGAACGGACACCGGAGGTCGATCCACTCGGTCAGGACCACCGGGGCGTCGACCGCGCCGATGGCCTTGGGGTCGTCGGCGTCGCGCCGGACGAAGTCCATGTCCCCACCGGCCTGTGCGTCGGGTCCGGCGGTGTCGCCGGAGGCGGAGGCCGTCTCGGCCGCGGCGGGGGCCCCCGACGTCGGGGACTGCCCGGGCAGCATCTGGGCCACGACAACGACCGCGAGGAACGCGACCACCGCCCCGAGGACGCCGTTGAGGATTCTCGAGCGCCGGTACTTCCCCTCAAGGGTGTGGCGGGAGGTCGCTGGGTCGGTTGTCACAGGGGAGTCCTTCTCGTCGCGGGGGCCGGTAACCGGATCGACTATGACACATAGTCGACTGTCGGGGTTAGTTGACTATGTCGGATAGTCGGTTGTGGCATGATCGGGGACCATGCAGCGCATCTCGTGGACCCTCGCGTCGGTCCGACAATCCGTGGACCTGGCGGCCCAGGGGCTGCGGACCCTCTCGCCCCGGCAGTGGGGCGCCGCCGCGGTGGCGACCGTCCTGTTCGGGGGCCTGCTGGGCCTGGCCACCGTCCTCATCCCCAATTCCTTCTTCGTCCGCGAGATCCCACCGGTCTGGTGGAACTACCCGGTCTGGATCCTCACCTCGGTGTTCTCCGGGTTGCTCTTCGCGACCTATGTCCGGGACGGCAGGCCCGAATCCGGGGGTGCGTCCGGCTCGGAGTCGCCCGCCCCGGGCGGGGTGGACGGCGCCGAGGACCGCCGGACGAGTCGCGTCGGCATGGTCGGCGCCTTCCTGGCCTGGTTCGCGGTGGGCTGCCCGGTGTGCAACAAGTTCGCGCTCCTGGCGCTGGGCTACTCCGGTGCGCTCACGTGGTTCGCGCCGGTGCAGCCCGTGTTGGCCGTCATCGCGCTGGTCCTCACCGCCGTCGCGCTGGTCGTGCGGCTGCGGGGCCGGGTCGCCTGCCCGCTTCCGCGGGTCCGCGTGGCCGGGGCGGTGGGATGAGCGCGCGGCGTAGTGCCCGGCAGGACGCGCCGCGCCTGGGCGCGCTGGAGACCCGGGTGATGGACCTGCTGTGGGACCACGGGCCGTCCACCGTCCGAGGCCTGATCGATCGGCTCGCGGGCGAACCCGCCTACACGACCATCGCCACGGTGTTGACCAACCTCCAGCGCAAGGGCCTTGTGACGACGAGCAAGGACGGCCGGGCGACCGTATACGGGGCCTGCACCACTCGTGAGGAGCACGTGGCCACGCTCATGTCGCACGCGCTCGGGAGCAGTCGCGACCGCGCGGCGTCGATCCTGCACTTCGCACAGAGCATCCCGGACTCGGACCTCGACCTCCTCCGTGACTATCTGCGCCAGCGTGACGGGAGCGACGCGCCGTGACGGCCGTCTACGTCCTGGTCACGCTCGTGCTCGCGGGTCTGCTGCTGCCCGCCGTCGCCGGGCCCCGCGTCCTCCGCAGTGCCGCGCCGGTGCTCATGCGGATGCCGCGCGTGGCGGTGGCGTTGCTCAGCTCCGCCGTCGTGTTCTGGACTCTCGCCGCGTTGTCGGTGGGTCCGTTGCTCGCCTGGGTGGTCACCGGCCCGGACCTGCTGCCCGCGGACGCGGCGGCCGTGTGCAGCCGGTGCCTGGCCGCCGCCGACCCGTTCGGCCTGGATCGCATCGATACCGCCGTGCCGGTGGCCCTGCTGCTCGTCGTCCCGGTCGCGGTCTCCGTGGCCCACGCCGTCAGGGTGGCGCTCGAGGCGCGGCGCCGCCGGAGCACCACGCTGCGCACGGCCGCCCTCTACCGCGACCAGGGAGAACCCGCGCGGCTCCACGGCCACGCGGTCCGACTGATCGACGACGCGCACCCGTTCGCGCTCGCGCTTCCCCGGCGGCACGGCGGCATCATGGTCTCGACCGCCGCCGTCGAGCTGCTCTCGGACGAAGAGCTGGGGGCGGTGCTCGCGCACGAGGCCGCCCACCTGCGGCAGCGGCATCACGCGGTGTCGGCTCTGGTGTCCACGCTCACCACCGGGCTGCGGTGGGTGCCGCTGTTCGCCGCCGTGGAGGACGCCCTCGGGCACTATCTGGAGATCGCGGCGGACGACGCCGCGCGTCGGACCGCCGGTACGACCGCGTTGGCCGGCGCACTGCTGACGCTCGGTCGGTACGGCCGACACCGTGATCACAGCGGCGAGGAACTCACGGGGGCGTTGCACGCCCTGGGGCCGGACCGCATCCGGCATCTGGTCCAGCCGGTCAGCGGGTCGAGGGGCGTGGCGGCGGCGGTGGCCACGGCGTTCTGCCTCACCTCGCTGGCGATGCTTGCCGCCGCGGTCCACGTCCCCTACGCGATGGCCGTGATCACCGGCTGCTACTGAGGCGGGCCCGCTCCCAGTTGGCCGTCCACGCCTCGGCGCCGCCCATGAGCTGGCGCTCCAGTTCGGCGCGGTCGGGCCCGGCGCGGTGGAGCACGTCCGCGGCCCAGTCGGCGTACAGGCCGTATTGGGCCACGCCGTCGACGTTGAGGTCGTAGACGCGGTCGCCGAACCGCCAGCGGTCCATCACCTCGCCGCTGGGCGCGGTGAACGGGTAGACGAGCGGGTCGGTCGCGGCGCTCGGGCGGGGTTCGGCCAGCGCCGCGAGGCCGTTGACGTCCGAGCCCCACCCGTACCCGTCGAAGGGCCGGATCGCGCCCGCCGTGTTGGTGCGCCACTGCTCGAGGAAACCCACCTCGAAGTTCTCGGTGGCGTCGGCGGGCCAGGCGAACGCGGCGACGAACCCGCCCTGCTCGTGCACGCGCCGCGTGTTGCCCTGCGTGGCCCAGGCGTGGTCCACGACGAGGCCGGTGTATCCAGCCTCGGCGGCCATGTCGAGCGCGCGGTGGGCGGTCTTGACGCCCATGTGGTCGATGTTGATGACCATGCCGCGCGCCATCATCCCGCGGATCGCGTGCTCGCCCAGCGCCGTCAGCCCGCGCACGTTGCACAGCGGCTGTTCGGGGTAGACGGGCAGGGCCGCGCCGGCGGGCGCGCCGGAGGAGGCGGCCGCCAGCCCGTCGGCCACGGGGGTGCTGGCCAGCGGCTGGGCGTGGTCGGCGTCGGGGCCGGCGCACGGCTCGGTCTCCCAGAACCGCTGGGTGCCGAGCTTGTTGCCGACGTTCACCGCGAGTCCCGCGAGCTCCTCGTCCATGCGGGCCCCGCCGAGGGCGTTGTCGAACTTGTGCACGGGGAACACCGTCGACACTCCCCACGAGGCGAACTCGTCGAGGCCGCGGTCGATGTCCTCGGGAGTGCACATCGGCGCGTCGTCCACGACCCGGCACCCGAACGGTTCGGAGGCCTCCACGCCGAGCGTCACGGCGAGCTTGCCCTCGGCGGCGATCGCCCGGACGTCTTCGGGGGAGCGCGCGATCCGGAACCAGCCCCGCCCGGGCCCGCCGTGCTCGGCGTCGATGTGCGCCTCCATGCGGTTCAGGTAGTCGACCTGGTGGCGCAGTTGCGCCATCTCGTCGCACGCGGTGCGGGCGGGGACGCCGAGCCCGACGAGCGCCTCGCACAGCACCCGGTTGGCGACGAGGTGGTTGTTGAGCACACGGAGACCGCCGCGCCACGCACGTTCTATACCGCTGTAGTGGGCCTGTTCGTGGAGTTGGGAGTCGTGGGACGGCCACTGCGCGAACGTCGGGGACCCCTGGTTGCCGCCGGGCAGGTCGGTGCCGCCGAGCACGGATTCGAGCAGGGCGAAGTGGCCGGTGCCGGAGTGCGTCGGGCAGTCGGCCAGGGCCTCGGCGATGCCGCCCGGCGCGAACGGCTCGCCGCACCGCAGGCCGCCGCCGAAGGCCTGGGAGGCGGTGATGTGCGCGTGGGCGTCGACCATGCCGCGGATGGGCGGTGCGCCGTCCGGCGTGGCGGCGCGGGCCTGTGCGCCGCCGGAGATCCCCGCACCGAGGGAGGTGGTGACGGCGGTGGCGAGGGCGACGACGAGGACGACGACGAGAGCCGCCGGCGCCCCCGTCGTTCGCCGGCCGGGATGGGCGGGTCGTGCCGAGGGATCTGACTGCGCCGTCATGGCCCGACACTAGCCCTGCCGCCCTGCCTGACGAGGGCTTTTCGACTGCCGGCGGACTGCGTTCGCGGGCCGCCGGCGCGGCCGTCCCGCGGCCGGCCACCCGATCAGAGCTGGCTGGCGACCTCCGAGGCGACGAGGTCGAGGTGGTCGAGGTCGGACATGTCGAGCACCTGCAGGTAGATGCGGCGGGCGCCGATCTCCGAGTAGCGGCCGATCTTCTCGACGACCTCTGCCGGGGTGCCGGCCGCGCCGTTGGTGCGCAGTTCGTCGACCTCGCGGCCGATGGCGTCGGCTCGGCGGGCGATCTCGGCCTCGTCGCGTCCGCAACACAGGACGAGTGCTGCCGAGCGGATGATCTCCTCGGGGGCGCGGCCGCGTTCGGCGCAGGCCTCGTCGACGCGTCGGTACTGGGTCGCGACGGTGTCGACGTCGGCGAAGGGCACGTTGAACTCGTCGGCGAACCGTGCGGCCAGCGCGGGGGTGCGCTTCTTGCCGTGGCCGCCGACGATCACGGGCGGCGGCGACTGCACGGGCTTGGGCAGGCCGGGGGAGTCGAGGAGATCGATGCGCTTGCCCCGGACCGTGAGGGTGTCGCCGGCGGGCGCGGACCACAGCTGCTCGAGGGCGCCGAGGGTGTCCTCGAGCAGGTCGAACCGCTCGCCGAGCGGCGGGAAGGGGATGCCGTATGCGGTGTGTTCGTCCTCGTACCACCCGGCGCCGAGGCCCACGTCGAGCCGGCCGCCGGACATCTCGTCGACCTGGGCCATGGAGATGGCCAGGGGGCCGAGGTGGCGGAACGTCACCGAGGTCAGCAGCGTGCCGAGCCGGATGGAGGACGTCTCCCGGGCCAGGCCCGCGAGGGTGAGCCAGGCGTCGGTGGGGCCGGGCAGGCCGCTGACGTCGCCCATCTTGAGGTAGTGGTCGGAGCGGAAGAACGCCTCGTAGCCGAGGTCCTCGGCGGCGCGGGCGACGGCGAGCTGGTCGGCGTACGTCGCACCCTGCTGGGGTTCGACGAAGACGCGGAGGGAGACGCGGGAGTCACTAGGCATGGGTCCAGCTTGCCCGCGGTCCGCGGCTGCGCGCCAACCGCGCCCCGCCCGCGCGGGGGCGGGAGGCCGCTGGTCCGGGGCTAGTTGGTGTCGGCGACGAGCGGCTCGATGGTGAGGTGCTCCATCTCCTTGGTGATGTACTGCAGGCGCCACTTGTCGCCGAACAGGGCCAGCAGCTCGCCGTCGGTGCGCTCGAACACCTCGACCCCGCGCTGGCGGCCCAACTCATCCGCGGAGTCGGCGTCGGTACGGCGCGCGATCGTGTACGGCAGGTTGTCCACCAGCACTTCGACGTTGAACTCCGCCTTCATGCGGGCGGTGACCACCTCGAACTGCATCGGGCCGACCGCGGCCATCACCGGGTTCGCGTCGCCGCGCGTGTCGTTGCGCAGGATCTGCACGACGCCCTCGGCGGCGAGCTGGTCGATCGCCTTGCGGAACTGCTTGTACTTGCCCAGCGACTGCGCACGCACCACCGCGAAGTGCTCGGGCGCGAACTGCGGGATGGGCGGGAACTGCACTTTCTTGCCCGTGTAGAGGGTGTCGCCGGGCGCCAGGGCGGTGGCGTTGACCAGGCCCACGACGTCGCCGGGGTAGGCGGTTTCGACGGTGGACCGGTCGCGGCCGAACACGGTGAGCGCGTACTTGGTGGTGAACGGCTTGCCCGTCTGCGCGTGCTGGACCACCATGCCGCGCTCGAACTCGCCGGAGACCACGCGCATGAAGGCCAGGCGGTCGCGGTGCGCGGCGTCCATGCCGGCCTGCACCTTGAACACCACGGCCGAGAACGGGTCGGTGGTCTGCCGCGGCTCACCGGAGACGGTGGGCCACGCCCGCGGCGGCGGCGCCAGCTCGACCAGCGCGTCGAGGATCTGGTGCACGCCGAAGTTGAGCATCGCGGACGCGAAGATCACCGGGCTGGTCTCGCCGGCGAGGTACAGCTCCTGGTCGTGGTCCTGCCCCATCGCGGACAGTAGCTCGGACTCCTCGACCGCGGTCTCCCACACGTCGCCCTCGCGCTCGGCGGCGGTGTCCGGGTCGTAGTGCTCCTCGGGCGCGATCGTCGAACCGCCGGCGGTGCGGGTGAAGTGCACGTATTCCTCGGGGGCGCCGTCCTCACCGCGCCGCAGCAGGCCGCGGTAGTCGCCCGCGATGCCGACCGGCATGTAGAGGGGCGTGGGGACGAGGCCGATCTGCTCGGTGATCTCGTCGAGCAGCTCGAGCGGCGCGCGGCCGGGGCGGTCCCACTTGTTGATCACCGTGATGATCGGCAGACCGTTGTGCTTGCACACCTGGAACAGCTTGAGCGTCTGCGGCTCGAGGCCCTTGGCGGCGTCGATGAGCATGACCGCCGCGTCGACGGCCGTGAGGACGCGGTAGGTGTCCTCGGAGAAGTCGGCGTGGCCCGGGGTGTCGACCAGGTTGATGACGTACGGCTCGTCGGCGTCCGACCCCTCGGGGGCGTACGTGAACTGCAATGCGGTGGAGCTGACGGAGATGCCGCGGGCCTTCTCCATCTCCATCCAGTCCGAGACCGTGGATCGGCGACCGGACTTGCCGTGCACGGCGCCCGCCTCGGTGATCACCCGGGCGTGCAGCGCGAGCGCCTCCGTCAGCGTCGACTTACCGGCGTCCGGATGGGCGATCACGGCGAACGTCCTGCGGCGCGCGACCTCGGACGCGACGTCCCCGGCGGTGTCCGCACCCGAGGCGTGCCCGCCCGTTCCGGTGTCCTCGGCGGTCTCGGTCACGCGTACTCCTCACAGCAGTCGACGGCCCTCGTCGTCGTCATCCAGGGTACGTCCGCCCTCGTTCGCGCACCGAATCCGCCCACGTCACCCCCGCGCCCGGTCGGTCTCGTGAAAGGCGAGGTCAGACGTGGCGCGCAGCGCGACGGCGGTGCGGCTCCACCGACACGCGCGGCCCTTCGGGGGCGCGTCCCGGGGCACGGGGGTCGGATGAGTACTGTTGTCGCCGTTCACATCTCGAGGCGCGGGCGCGGTCCGGTAACGGCGAACGGCTAAGAGCCCGATTATTTAGGCAGGTGCCGTAGTCGGAGAGTGTCGGACCCGGCCGCTACGGTGCGCGGGACAGAGATCAGGGACGAGCCGAAGGGGGATGGGGAGATGGGGGAGGACGACAGTCACTATCCGACAGGCCAGGGGGGCCGAGGGCAGTGGGAGGAGCGCAGGGGGGCGCTCCGCCGGTTGCTTCCCGTGGTCGAGCGTCTGCGCGGTCTCCGCGAGGCCGGTCGGCCCGGTGGCGCGTGGGCGGCGCACCGGTCGCTGCTGCGCTATCCGGGTGTCGAGGACGACGCCCGGGCGGTGATGGCGGCGTTCGACGGGGGAGTTCTCACGCGGCACGGGCACCTCGAGGAGCTCGCGCGGCGGGGCCTGTCACACGGCGGGCTGACCGACCTCGCGGGGCTGGCGGAGACGGCGGACGAGGAGCTGACGCGGGCGCTCATCACGTGGGTGGCCCGGTCCGAGCGCTTCGAGGGGGGTGGGATGGCCGAGGCGCTGAGGGAGGGCACGCTCGTGGCGCTGCTCGATCGGCTGCGCGAGCTCTACGACCTGTGATCGTCCGGACGCAGCGCCGCCAGGTAGCGGCACGTGAGCCGGTCCTGCTCTGCCCGGGCCACGGGTGCGCCGAGCCTGACGAGCAGGGTGGCGTGCGCGGATTCGGCGGCGATGGTCAGCGACACGGCGTCGGTGGCGGGGTCGCGCCGCACGAGGAAGCGCTCCCATCCGCGTTCGGGATGACCGGGCAGGGCGCGGTAGGTGAAGCCGCGCGCGTCGGGCCGGTCGGTGACCTCGGTGACCTCGCACGGTGCGGTGAGTCGGAGCCACGCCGCGGGGCCCGTGCGGGGCCGGAGTGTCACCGTCCGGCCAGGGGTGGCGGGTCCGTCGGCGACGACGACGAGGCCGGCGCGGCGATGCATCTGCCAGTCCATGAGTTGGTCGCCGGCGCGGTCGAAGAGGGCGGCCCCGGAGCCCAGGTGGGCCTCGCGCTCGAACCGCCGGATCCGGCTCACGCCGAGTGGACCTGGTTCTGGGCGGTGTCCAGTCCGTGTTTGAGGAGCAGTTCGACGGCGTCGGCGGCGTCCTGGACGAGGAACGGCACGTCGGGCTGCTCGAGCTTGGAGAAGCGCTTGAGGACGAAGTCGGCCACCGCCATCCGGCCCGGTGGGCGGCCCACCCCGGCGCGGACCCGGATGTAGTCGCGGGTGCCGAGCGAGCTGGACACCGAGCGCAGGCCGTTGTGGCCGCCCTCGCCGCCGCCCCGCTTGAGTCGGACCTGGCCGAAGTCGATGTCGATCTCGTCGTGGATGACGATCACGTCGGTGGGGGCCACGGAGAAGTACTTGGCCACCGCCGCGACCGGGCCGCCGGAGAGGTTCATGTAGCTGCGGGGGCGGGCCAGCACGACGGGCGTGTCGGCGAGGCGCGTCTGGGCGATCTCGCAGTTGGTCTTCTTGTGGGTGGAGAAGCTCGCCGGCATGGGCAGCGCCCGGGAGGCGAGTTCCTGCAGGACGTCCCAGCCGATGTTGTGGCGGGTGCCCTCGTAGTCGGGTCCGGGGTTGGCCAGGCCCACCACGAGTGTGGGGCCGGACGGCTGGTCGGCGGTAGTCACGCGCCCCATGATCCCAGACGCCGGGTGGGGGCTCATATCCGCAGTTCGGTGCGGGCGGTGCCGAGTACGGCGGCGGTGAGGGCGTCGAGATCGGGGGACTGGAGTTTCCAGTGCTGCCAGTACAGGGGTACGTCGAGTGGGCGATCCGGGGAGACCTCGACGATCTCCCCGGAGACCAGCCACGGCGTGGCCAGTTGTTCAGGGATGAGGCCCCAGCCCAGCCCGGCGACGATCGCGCGGACGTGGTCGTGCGAGCTGGGGATGAAGTGCCGGGGCCCGGTCGGCTCGCGTCGGGCCAGCCGGCGGTAGTGGTGGTTCTGGTGGCCGTCGCTGCGGTCGAAGTCCACGATGGGGGCCCGCCCGAGCGCGGCGGTCGTCGTGCCCTCCCGCAGGTGCCGGGCCACGAACCCCGGGCTGGCGCAGGCGAGGTACCGCATCGACCCCAGCGGGAGTGCGCGGCAGCCCTGGACCGGGCGCGACTGGCTGGTCACCGCGGCCATCACCTCGCCGCGGCGCAGGAGCTCACTGGACAGGGACTCGTCTTCGCGGCGGATGTCGAACACGACGCGGCCGCCGTCGTGGACCTCGGTCATGGCGTCGAGGAACCAGGTGGAGAGGGAGTCGGAGTTGCACGCCACGGCCAGGACGACCGGGTCCTGCCCGGAGCCGAGATCGTCGAGCTCCCCGGCCAGCGATTCCTCGAGGTGCAGCATCTGCCGGGCCGTGCGCAGGACGGTCTCGCCGGACTCGGTGGCGGTGATGGGGCGTTCGCGGCGCACGAGGATGCGACCGGCGGATTCCTCGAGGGCGCGGATCCGCTGGGACACCGCGGACTGGGTGACGTGCAGGTGCGCGGCGGCGGCCTCGAACGAGCCGAGATCGACGACGGCGACGAGCGTGCGGAGCTGGTCCAGCTGGAGAGCGTTCATAAGTACAGCTGATGCTAGTGCAGAAACTGTAGTCGCACTACTAATGGACGCGTGCCTAGATTGAGGGTGTGACCACCACTTCCACACTCTTCATGGGCGCAGGTATCGGACTCGGACTCATCGCCGCCGTCGGCGCGCAGAACGCGTATGTGCTGCAGCGCTCGATCCGCGGCGACGTGTCGATGGTGCCGATCGTCGTGTTCTGCGTGCTCTCCGAGGCAGCGCTCATCCTGCTCGGGGTGGCCGGGGTGGGCGCGCTCATCGAGACGGCGCCGGGTGCGCTGACGGTGATGACGTGGATCGGAGTGGCGTTCCTCGTGGCCTACGGGACGTTCGCGGCGGTCCGCGCGATCCGCCCGGGCGAGGGGCTGCGGGCCGACGGCAGCGGCCGAGTTCCGTCGACGATGGGGGCGGTGGCGGCGTGCGCGGCGTTCACCTGGCTCAACCCGCACGCCTATCTCGACTGCGTGGTCTTCCTCGGCACGCTCGCCAACCAGCAGGGCGGAGACCTGCGGTGGGTGTTCGCCGCCGGGGCGTTCCTCGCCGGTACCGTGTGGTTCTCGCTCATCGGCTTCGGCGGCAAGGCGCTCCGCGGGCTGTTCGCCAAGCCGGGGGCGTGGCGTGTGCTCGACGGGGCGATCGCCGTGATGATGTTCGTGCTCGCGGCGGGCCCCCTCCGCGGCTGACCCGCCGCCCCCCCCCCCCCCGCCGCGCGCCTCCGCCGCACCCCCCCCCCCCGCGCGCCGCCCCGATCCGCCCCACCCCCCCCCGCCCCCCGCCCCCGGGCTCCCCACGGGCCGCGCCCG
>NZ_JAHBAV010000050.1 GCF_018390595.1 Dietzia massiliensis | reverse complement strand
CCACCCCGCCGACGAGCGCCCCACCTCCCCGAAATCCGCTACTCCCGCTCGGCATCCGCTACTCATGTGGGAGTAGCGGATCCGGAGCGGGAGTAGCGGATTGTGGCGGTTGCGGCTAACCGGCGCCGGCGGTCCGGACGGTCCACGCGTATTCGAACGCTGTCTGCCGCCACCGCTCGTAGCGGCCCGACACGCCGCCGTGCCCGGCGCTCATCTCGCAGCGCAGCAGCACCGGCCGGTCGGTGGAGTTGGCAGACGGCGCCACGGCCCGCAGCTTGGCCACCCACTTGGCCGGCTCCACGTACAGCACGCGGGTGTCGTTGAGCGAGGTCACCGCGAGGATGGCCGGGTACTCCTTGGCCTCGATGTTCTCGTACGGGGCGTAGGAGGCCATGTAGTCGTAGACCTCCTCCGAGTGCAGCGGGTCGCCCCACTCGTCCCACTCGATCACCGTGAGCGGGAGCTCCGGCATGAGGATCGAGGTGAGCGGGTCGACGAACGGCACCACGGCCTGGATCCCCGCGAACAGGTCGGGGGCGAGGTTGGCGACCGCCCCCATGAGCAGGCCGCCCGCGCTGCCGCCCTCGGCGACCAGCCGGTCCGGCGCGGTGAGTCCCGAGTCGACGAGGTGCCGCGCGCAGTCGACGAAGTCGGTGAAGGTGTTGCGCTTGGCCAGCTTCTTGCCGTTCTCGTACCAGAGCCGGCCCATCTCGCCGCCGCCGCGCACGTGCGCCACGGCATAGGCCATCCCCCGGTCGAGCAACGACAGCCTGGCCACCGAGAACGCGGGATCGATGCTCGACTCGTACGAACCGTAGCCGTACAGCAGGGTCGGCACCTGCTCACCGGCGTCGACGCGGGCGGCGGTGTCGTTCGACATCACCAGGGAGATCGGCACCCGGGTGCCGTCGGCCGCGGTCGCCCAGTCCCGACGCTGCACATAACCGCTCGGGTCGTAGCCGCCGAGCACCTCCTGCTCACGCAGCAGCGTGCGCTCGCCGGTGGCCAGGTCGAGCGAGTAGACCCGCCCCGGCGTGACGAACGAACCGTAACCGAACCGCAGGACCGGCGAGTTCCACTCCGGGTTCGATCCGGGACCGGAGGTGAACAGCTCCTCATCGAACTCGACGGGCTCGAAGCGCGAGTACTCCTTAACCCCGGCCGACGACGCGGGATCGAGCGGCATCAGCGCGAAGCGCGGCAGCGCCCCCTCGCGGTAGCCCAGCACCAGCACCCGGGCGAAGGCGTCCACTCCCTCGACGCGGACGTCGTCGCGGTGCGCGACGAGCGTGCGCAGGTCCCGCAGCGGGCCCTCGATCGGGCCCGCGGGCGCCTCGGCCACCACGTAGTTCGGCGCGCCGTCGTTGTGCGTGACGAGGAACCGGTCCTCCCCGCCGATCACCGCGTGCTCGACGTCGTACTCCACGCCCTCCTCGCGCGGCCGGACGCACCAGAACTCACCCGCGGGATCGCTCGAGTCCAGACACCACACCTCGGTGGTGATCTTGGAACCCGCCGCTATCTGCAGGTACTTCTCACTGCGGGTCTCGCCCACCCCTATCCAGTAGGACTCGTCGGGCTCGTGGAACACCTCGTCGTCGTCGTCCCTCGTCGTCCCGAGGCGGTGACGCCAGACGGTGTCCGGTCGCCACGCGTCGTCGACGGTCACGTAGAACACGTACCGGCCGTCGCGGGACCAGGTCACGCCCGCCGCGATGCCGGAGATCTCCTCGTCCGGCGCGGTGACCTCCGGGTCCAGCGAGCGGAAGCGCAGCGTGTAGCGCTCGTCGCCCTCGGTGTCGGTGGCCCACGCCAGCATCGTCCCGTCGTGACTGACCGAGAACGCGCCGAGCGCGAAGTACTCGTGCCCCTCGGCCTCGGCGTTGCCGTCCATGAGCAGTTGCTCGCCGGGCAGCTCCACGTCCGGGGAGACCTCCGGAGGCGCCCACCCGGCGGGATCCGCGGGGTCGTCGACGTACTGCTGCGGAACCGGGACGCGGCAGTGCTTCGCGTACGACCGGCCCTCCTCCGTACGCGAGAAGTACCACCACCCGCCGGAGCGCACGGGGACCGACATGTCGGTCTCCTTCACGCGCGAGCGGATCTCCTCGTAGACCGCGTCCTCCAGCGGCTTGAGGCCGGCGGTCATGGCGTCGGTGTAGGCGTTCTCCGCCTCCAGGTACTCGCGCGTCGCCGGGGCGTCCTTGTCGCGCAGCCACTCGTAGTCGTCGACGAAGACGCGACCGTGGTGCTCGCGCCGGTGCGGGCGGCGCTCGGCCACCGGCGGCGTGGGCGAGGTCGTCGGAGTCGCGGGCGAGGTCGATTCGGTCGCGGAACTCCGCGAGGTGGCGTCGAAGGCGCTCACGCGTCGTCACCGCCGATCCAGTCCGCGAACGACAGACCGGAGATCCGCTCGTAGGCCTCGATGTACCGATCACGCGTGGCGGCCACCACCTCGTCGGGCAGCACCGGCGGCGGGGTGTCGGCGCCGGGGTTCCATCCCGCCTCGGACCCGGTCAGCCAGTTGCGCACGAACTGCTTGTCGAAGCTCGGCTGCACGCGGCCCGGCGAGTAGTCGTCGGCCGGCCAGTACCGGGACGAGTCCGGCGTGAGCACCTCGTCGGCGAGGATCAGCTCCCCGTCGGCCAGCCCGAACTCGAACTTCGTGTCCGCCAGCAGCACGCCACGGTCGGCGGCGATCTCCGCGGCCCGCGAGTAGATGTCGAGGGTCTCCGACCGCAGCCGCTCGGCGAGCTCGTCGCCGACGATGCGGATGAGCTGGTCGAACGAGATGTTCTCGTCGTGGTCCCCCACCGCCGCCTTGGTGGCCGGGGTGAAGATCGGCTCCGGCAACTTGCTGGCCTCCACCAAGCCGTCGGGCAGCTCGATGCCGCACACCGTGCCCGATTCGCGGTACTCGGTGATGCCCGACCCGGTCAGGTAACCGCGGGCGACACACTCCGCCTGGACCATATCGAGCCGACGCACCACCATCGCGCGCCCCAGCACCTCGGCCGGGATGCGCTCGTCGTCGAGTGGTCCCGCCAGGTGGTTGGGCACGTCGAGCGCGTCGAAGAAGAACGCGCTCATCGCGGTGAGCACCCGGCCCTTGTCGGGGATGGGAGTCCCGAGCACGTGGTCGTACGCCGAGATCCTGTCGGTGGCCACCATGAGCAGCGTCTCGTCGTCGATCTCGTACAGCTCGCGGACCTTCCCGGAGACGAGGTGGCGGTAGGAGGACAGATCGGGTCGCATGACGGCCAGCGTAGCCGGACGACGATCACCGACGAGGCGGTGCGTCGAGCCGGCCGGCCCCGCGCGGAGACTCAGCCCAGCCGGGCGTCGAGCCACTCCCCCAGTGCCGCGTACGCCTCGTCCGCGCAGAGGTCGTTGAACAGTTCGTGCAGCCCGCCCTCGATCTCCCGGTAGGTGATCTCCGGGCGCGGATCGTGATCCGTGCCTGCAACCTGCGCGAACCGGCGCGACCCCGTCGGGGAGGTGATGGAGTCGGCGGAACCGTTGAGGATGAGCGTGGGCAACCGCAGGGACCGGGAACGCTCGATCAGCCTGGCGCCGCCAGCCAACATCGTCCCCGCGGTCAGCGCCGGCACCCCGGATTGGTGCACCAGCGGGTCCGAGCAGTAGTCCTCCACGTACTCGGGCACCCGCGAGATGTCGTTCGCATCCAGTTTCTCGACCGGAAGGAACGGCAGCAGGCGCGCGACCACGGGAGCGACCGCCTTGAGAGCCGCTGGCGTGCCCTCACCCACGGCGAGCCCCGGCGAGGACAGGATGAGCCCTTTGAGGTCCCAGGGTCTCCTGAGCGCGGATTCACCGGCCACCTGCCCGCCCATGGAATGCCCCATGAGCAGTCTCGGGAGGGCGTCGGCTCCGGCCCCCTCCTCCGACCGGGACCACTCAGCCACCGCGTCACGCACCGCCAGGTTGTCCTCGATGTGGGTTTCCATCGCGACTTTGAATCGCGGCCCCGGGGCGGTGCCGTGACCACGCAGGTCGTAGGTCGCGACCGTGATCCCGCGATCGGTGAGGAACCGGATGGTTCGCGCGTAGCGACCGGAGTGTTCGCCGAAGCCGTGGACCAGCACCATCAGAGCCCTCGGCTCGTCGGCGTGGTGCAGCTTCGCCTGTAGTCCAGAGGTGCCGGGGACGGGGATCACGGTCTCGTACATGGTGATGAGACTAGTGCCCGCCCGCGCCGACCAGGGGCCGATCGCCGGGCGGTCCTCAGATGCCGAGCTGCCGCAGGATGAGGTTGTCCACGCCCAGTGACATCAGCGAGAAGGCGATAGGTACCTGGAACTGCTCCATGAACGCCGCCGAGTCGATCCCGACCGCCGAACTCGCGGTGGCGAGTCCTGACTGGATCGCACCGGAGCACCGGGTGTTCCAGGGAGGCGAGCAAGGGCGGGGGCGAGGCGCCATCTCCAGGAGCGGCTGCCCGGAGGCCAACACTCCCGCCCCCGACGATGGCGTCTGGCCCCCGCGCCGGGGCAGGCGGGACGCCATGCCGAGGAGCGGCTGCGATCGAGGCGAGCAAGGGCGGGAGCGAGACGCCATCCCCGGGAGCGGCTGCGCGGTCCCCGGGGCGGCGCGTCAGCCCCGATCCGCGGGGCGGACGCGACCCGCTCGGGTTCTACAGAATCGAGCCCGGCGCGTAGCCGGCTGCCTCCGGGTGCCGGGCGACGAGCGCCCCGACGCGGGCGACCACGGCATCGACCTGGTCGCCGGCCGCACCGATGAACGCCGCGCGGTCCGCCAGAGCCTCCTCCAGCGCCGGACGGCCCAAAGGCAGCCGCTCGTCCGCCGCCAGCCGGTCGATGAGGTCGGGCTCGCGACCCTCCTCCCGCATGGCCAGGGCCACGGCGACGGCGTTCTCCTTGATCGCCTCGTGGGCGAGCTCGCGACCGACCCCGGCGCGCACCGCGGCCATGAGCACCTTGGTGGTGGCGAGGAACGGCAGGTAGCGCTGCAGCTCCTTGTCGATCACCGCGGGGTAGGCGCCGAACTCGTCGAGGACGGTCAGGAAGGTCTCGAACATGCCGTCCAGGGCGAAGAACGCGTCCGGCAGCGCGACGCGGCGGACCACCGAGCAGAACACATCGCCTTCGTTCCACTGCGCGCCCGCGAGCTCGGCGGCCATGGACCCGTATCCGCGCAAGACCACCTGCAGTCCGTTCACCCGCTCGCACGAGCGGGTGTTCATCTTGTGCGGCATCGCCGAGGAGCCGACCTGCCCGGGCTGGAAACCCTCGGTGACGAGCTCGTGACCGGCCATGAGGCGGATGGTCTGCGCCAGCGAGGACGGGCCCGCCCCGAGCTGGACGAGCGCGGAGACGACCTCGTGGTCCAGCGACCGCGGGTAGACCTGCCCGACCGAGTCGAAGGTGCGGGCGAAGCCCAGGTGTTCGGCTATCCGCCCCTCGAGCTCGGCCATCTTGGCGGCGTCTCCGCCGAGGAGGTCGAGCATGTCCTGGCCGGTCCCCATGGGGCCCTTGATGCCGCGCAGCGGATACCGCTCGAGGAGGGATTCGACCCGCTCAAGGGCGACCAGCAACTCGTCGGCCGCGGAGGCGAAGCGCTTACCGAGGGTGGTGGCCTGCGCGGCGACGTTGTGGCTGCGCCCCGCCATGACCGTGTCGCGGTGGGCCACGGCGTGCTCGGCCAGACGACGGGCCGCGGCGACGCCCCGGTCGCGCAGCAGCTCGAGCGACCGCACCACCTGTAGCTGCTCGACGTTCTCGGTGAGGTCCCGGCTCGTCATCCCCTTGTGGATGTGCTCGTGTCCGGCGAGGTCGTTGAACTCCTCGATGCGGGCCTTGACGTCGTGCCGGGTGACCCGCTCGCGCTCGGCGATCGACGCGAGGTCGACGCGGTCGACCACCGCCTCGTATGCCTCGATCACGCCGTCGGGGACGTCGATCCCCAGGTCGCGCTGCGCGCGTAGTACCGCGATCCACAGCTGGCGCTCGAGCACGATCTTGTGCTCGGCGGACCACAGCGTGGCCAGGTCGACGCTCGCGTAGCGCGAGGCGAGGACGTTCGAGATCCGGGGCTTTTCGGCCCGGGCGGGCGAGGCGTTCTGGGCGGTCACGCCCCCCAGTATCGCAGCCCGCTCAGGAGATGACCGAGCCGCCGGTGGACCCGGCCAGGATCTCGCGGGCGTTGAGGTAGACCTGCTCGACCGTCAGCGGCGCCTGCAGCAGCAGCCACGGCCGGGTGATGTAGACGCTGGCGGTGATGATCTCGACGGAACCCATGCGCCGACGGTAGCCGCCCGGCGTCACCGGCGGGGACGCCACGTCGGGCACCTGCGGCCCGCTGTCCGGCGGGGACGCCACGTCCCCGGGACCCACGCCGCTCACGCCGCTCACGCCGCTCACGGGCCGGCGCCTACAGGACCGGTTCCGCCTCGAGCCGGTCCATGGCCTCGGCGATCTCATCGGTCGCCCCGGCGAAGCTCAGCCGGACGGTGTGGCGGCCGTCGACGGTGTCGAAGTCCACTCCCGGCGTGAGCGCGACCCCGGTTCGGTCGAGGATCCGTGCGCACCACGCCACCGAGTCGTCGGTCCACCGCGAGACGTCGAAGTAGGCGTAGAAGGCGCCGTCGGGCGGAGCGATCTCCCCCACCCCGAGCTCGCCCAGCCGGCGCAGCACGAGGTCGCGGTTGCGGGCGTAGCGCTGGACGTGGAGGTCGAGCTCGGCGGTCGACTCGTCGGTGAAGGCGGCGACGGCGGCGAACTGCGCGTCCGCCGGCGGGCAGATCGTCAGGTTGCCCACGAGCCGGTCGACGGGGTCGCGGAGGTACTCGGGCAGCAGCATCCAGCCGATGCGCCAACCGGTCATGGAGAAGTACTTGGACACCGAGCCCATCACCACCGCCTCGCGGCTGGTCCGCCATGCGCTCGCGCACTCCCGGCCGTAGGTGACGCCGTGGTAGATCTCGTCGCTGATGAGCAGCGTGCCGTGCGCGTCGCACCACCGGGCCAGCGCGGCGAGCTCGTCCGCGTCGATGATCGTGCCGGTGGGGTTGGCGGGGCTGGCGACGATGAGCCCGGCGGGGGCGTGGCCGAGCTCCACCGTGACCGCCTCGAGTTGCGCGACGGTGGGCTGATACCGCGTGTCCGCCCCGCAGGCGATCTCGTGGACGCGGCACCCCAGCGCCTGGAGGGTGTTGCGGTAGGCGGGGTAGCCGGGGCGCGCCATGACCACGGTGTCGCCGGGGTCGAAGGCGGCGAGGAAGAGCGCGGTGAAGCCGCCGGAGGAACCGGTGGTGACGACGACGTCGTCGGCGGTCACGTCGAGCCCGTCCCGTCGCCGGTGATACGCGGCGATCGCCTCACGCAGGGGCCGGATCCCCACGGCCTCGGTGTAGCCGAGGATCTCGGTGTCCAGGGCCCGGCGGGCCGCGGCCAGTACCGGCGCCGGGGCCGGGGTCGAGGGCTGCCCGGCGCACAGGGAGATCACGTCCCCGTGGGTCTCCTGGCGCCTGGCCGCGGCCGCGAGGACGCTCATCACGTGGAACGGCTCGACGGCCGAGCGGCGGGAGGGTTCGCGTGGGACGGACATGCCCCGACGCTAGCGCCCGGGTCGGCGGTGTCCACCACGGGCCGGTCGGTCGGATGCCGGGGGCGCGCCGGCGGACTAGCGTCGGACCCGTCGCAGGTCGACGAGACTCGAGGACGGCCCCATGAACTCCTCCACCGACGGCGTCGTCGTACGCCCGCCACCCGGTTCGACGACGTGGCGGTTCTCCTGGGCCCCCGGAAGGACCCCGACGCCTCGGTGTGCTGGTGCCTCAGTCACCGGGTGGACTCCGCGACCAACAGGTCACTGGTCGGCCGCGCCCGGGGCGACCGGGTCCCCGACCTGTGCGCGGCAGAGGTCGCCCCGGGGATGCTCGCCTACCTCGGGTCCGAGCCCGTGGGCTGGGCGGCCGTCGCGCCGCGCCACGACCTGCCCGTCGCCCGGTCGCGGGTGATCCCGACCGTGGACACGCGCCCCGTGTGGTCGATCTTCTGCATCCGGGTCCGACCCGGGTACCGGGGTCGGGGCGTCGCCCACGACCTCGTCGAGGGAGCGGTCGCCTTCGCCCGGGCACACGGCGCCCCCGCCGTCGAGGCCGTCCCGGTGGACAACGGCGGGGAGAAGGTCGACCTCACCATGGCCTTCGTCGGGTTCCGCTCACTGTTCGAGGCCGCGGGATTCGTCAAGGTCGCCGACACGTCGTCGGTGACGGCGGGCTTCCCCCGGATCGTCATGCGGCGCGAGCTCGGGTGAGACCGCGCTCGCGGTCCCCCGCGACCGTCCGTCAGATGGTCAACCCGAACACCCACACCAACAGCGTCATGGTGACCACCGTGATGAGCACGATCCCGATGAGGTTGAGCCACAGACCGCCCCGGATCATCTGACCGATCGTCACGTACCCGGAGCCGTAGGCGATCGCGTTGGGCGGGGTCGCCACCGGCAGCATGAACGCGCACGTGGCGGCCAGCGCCACCGGCACCGCGAGCAGCATCGGGTCCACCCCGAGCCCCAGGGCCACGCCGCCGGCCACCGGCAGGAACGTCGCGGCGGTGGCGGTGTTGCTCGTCAGCTCGGTGAGGAAGATGATCCCCGCCGCAGCCACCACCACCAACAGGACGACCGGCAAGGCGCCCAGCGCGCCGGCCTGCTCGCCGATCCAGTCGGTGAGCCCCGAGCCGGAGAACTGCGAGGACAGCGCGAGGCCACCGCCGAACAGCAGCAGGACGCCCCACGGCAGCGCCAGCGCGGCGTCCCACGTCAGCAGCCGCACGCCCCGCCGGGACCCGGCGGGCAGCAGGAACAGCAGCAGGCCGGCCGCGAGCGCGATGCCCGCGTCCGAGATCGGCGGGTCCTCGAACACCAGCGGGACCGCCACCCACGCCACCGCGGCCGCCACGAAGACGGCCAGAACGCGCTTCTCTCCGGACGACGTGGGGCCGAGTCTGCGCAGCTCGTCGTCGAACAGCTTCCGCCCACCGGGGATCCGCTCGATCTCCGGCTTGAACAGCACCTTGGTGAGCAGGAGCCACGTGATCACCAGCATGACCACGGCCAGCGGCAACCCGACCAGCATCCACTGGCCGAAGCCCAGCTGGATGCCGTGTTCGGCGCTGAGGTAGCCGGCGAGCAGCGTGTTGGGCGGGGTCCCGATGATCGTGGCCAGCGACCCCACCGACGCCGCGTACGCGATGCCGAGCATGAGGGCGGTGCCGAAGTTTGACCGGATCACCGCCTCCTTGACCGCGTCGGAGTTCGGGTCCGCCTGCGGGTCCATCTCCGGCATCGCGGTCTTCCCGTCACCGTCGCCGCCGCCGCCGAGCTCGGACGCGAGCATCAGCACCGAGACGCCGATCGGCAGCATCATCACGGCCGTCGCGGTGTTCGACACCCACATGCTCAGGAACCCGGTCGCGATCATGAACCCCGCGATCACCCGCGTGGACCGGGTGCCCATCGCGCGCACGGTGAGCAGGGCGATCCTCCGGTGCAGGTTCCACCGCTGCATGGCGATCGCGATGAGGAAGCCGCCCATGAACAGGAAGATGATGTTGTTGCCGTACTGGGCGCCCACGTCGTCGACCGAGATGTCCTCGCCGAGCACCGGGAACGCGATGAGCGGCACCAGAGCCGTCGCCGGGATGGGGATGCACTCGGTCATCCACCAGATGCCGAGCAGCACCGCCACCGCCGCGGTGAGGCGGGCGTTGTGTTCGAGGTCGCCCGGCATGACCAGATAGACCAGGCCGGCCACGGCCAGCCCCGCGATCGTGCCCACGACACTCCGGATGAACTCCCCACGCGGCACGGCCTCGTCGAGCTCGCCCGGAGACTTCTGGTCGACCTCGACCCCGCGGTGGGGGTCGGGCTCCAGGCCGCGCAGGTGCGGCGCCATGACGAGCCTGCGGTCGTCCGCGACCCCGCCGGGCGCGTCACCCGTGCCACCGCGCACGTCGCCCGTCCCGCCGCCCGCCGCCCGCCGCGGCGTGACCGTCGTCCCCGCCTGTGACCATGTCGCCTCCTCGTGCCGATATCGCGTCCGGCCCTTCAGGATCCCAGCGAAAGCGATCCGAGCCCACCGGACCCGAGCGACAGCGAGCCGTCCGGGGCCACCTCGAGCCCGAACACCGCCAGTTCCTGCGCCACACCGCCGGCGGGTCCGATCGAGACAACCAGCTCGTGGCGGCCAGCGGGCGGGGCGGGCGCAGGCTCAGGGTGCGGTCGAGCGCTCCCCCGGCGGCGACCGCCGCCGGCGCGGCGGGCAGGTCCCCGCCCGCGGAGACGATCAGCAGCGCCGTACGTCGCTTGTCGGGGCCGGTGATCGTGGCCCTGAGCTCGCCCGTGTACGCCGACCCGGTGGAGGCGATCTGTATCGGGAGATCGAGCACCTCGTCGTCGTCGACCCGTCGCAGCGCGGCGTCCCCGACCGCGGTGAGGCGCACGGGCAGGTCCACCACCGGGTCGACCCGTCGCGATTCGGACGGCGTCCCGTCCCCGACCACCGGCCAGCCACCCACCCAGTCCAGGCGGTCGATCAGCATGTAGCGGCGCTGGACACCGCCCGGCAGGACGGCCTGACCGCGCGGCGCCGCGTGGTAGAGCATCCAGTCCTGCCCGGCGTCATCGATGGCGACGTCGACGTGCCCCGGCCCGACCCAGTTCTCGTCGCCCCTGAGGATCACGTCGCCCGCGCCGCGCTCGAGCAACGGCCGTCCGGTCCTGTCCTCGTACGGGCCGAGGAGGTCGTCCGCGCGTCCGCCGAGCACCCGGTACTGCGACCGCTCGCCGTCGCAACACAGGCCGGCGCTCGTGAACAGGTGGGTGCGCCCGGCGCGGGCGACCACGGCCGGCGCCTCGACGCCCGGCCCCGCGACGAGCACCGGATCGCCGTCCAGTGCGGTGCCTGCGGCGTTCATCGGTACGGCGTGGATGCCCTCGAAGTTGCCCATGAGCATCACCGGGCCGTCCTCGGTGAACACGACCTCCGGGTCCATGGGGTCGAGGTCCTGGTAGGGCTCGTCGGCGCCGTAGCAGACGATCGGGGTGGCGTCGTGGATCCACGGGCCGTCCGGGCCGGGCGCGGTGGCGCGGCCGATGCACGGCGCGGAGCCGCCGGTGGTGTAGTACATGACCGCCCCGGCGTCGGCGAGGTGGACGTCGGACGCCCACAGCGATGATCCGGCCGGCGCCCACGCGGGCGGCGCGGCGAACGCGTCGCCCACGTACTCCCACTCCACCAGGTCGAAGGACCGGAAGTGCGGCACGAGGCGCCGCCCGGCACCGTCACCCCAGTCGTCCGAGGTGGCGTGGACGTGGAACGCGCCGTCGGCGCCGCGCTGCACCGAGGGGTCGGGGGCGACCGACGAGATCACGGGGTTGGCCGCGGCCGTCGCGGTGGTGGCCGTGGCGACGGCGGTGGCGGCCACCGTGACCGCCGTGACGAGGGCGACGACGACGAGGGCCGCCGACCCGGGGGGAACGGACGGAGGCCGCGGGAGTCATGGGCTGAGGATAGTTCCCCGCGCGCCGGCCCGCAGCACCCCGGTCCGCGACCCGTCAGGCCTGCCCGGAGCGCTCCTTGCGCAGCAGAAAGCGCTGGATCTTGCCCGACGGCGTCTTGGGCAGCTCGCGCACGAAGTGGACCCGGCGGGGGAAGGCATGGGCCGCGAACTCGGTCTTGACCCACTTCTGCAGCGCGGCCTCGGCCTCCGGGCCGCCGTCGACCCCGTCGCGCAGGACGACGTACGCCTCGAGCACCTCGCCCGCGAGCTCGTCGGGCACGCCGATCACCGCGGACTCGAGCACGTCCGGGTGCTTGGCCAGCACGGACTCCACGTCGAAGGGCCCGATGCGGTAGCCGGACATGATGATGACGTCGTCGTCGCGGCTGGAGAAGTAGAAGTGGCCGTCGGCGTCGAGCTTGGCCGCGTCGCCGGTGTAGTACCAGCGGCCGTCCGCGCTGAAGCGCTCGGCGGTCTTCTCCGGCGCCTCGTGGTAGCCGGTGAACCACATGAGCGGGCTGGCGGGCACGTCGATCGCCACGCGGCCCAGCTCTCCGGCCGGCGCCGGATCGTCCGAGTCCGCGGCCAGCACGGTGCACGACCAGCCCGGCAGGGGCACGCCCATCGAGCCGGGGCGGACCTCCTCGCGCAGGGAGTCGTGCCACGGGTTGATGATGAACATGCCGTGCTCGGTCTGCCCGTACTGGTCGCGCACCTCCACACCGAACTGCTCGCGCGACCACTCGATCACCTCGGGGGTGAGCGGCTCGCCGGCGGCCGAGGCGCGGCGGAGCTTCACGTCGGCCGGCGCGATGTCGCGCTTGGCGCGCATGGTCCGGTACACGGTCGGGGCGGCGGCGAAGTTGGTGACGCGGTAGTACTGCAGCACGGCGAAGGCCAGCTCCGGCGTGTAGCGCGCGTGCAACAGCAGACTGCGGCGCCCGACGGCCAGCGGGCCGAGGATGCCGTAGTACAGGCCGTACGCCCAGCCCGGGTCGGCGCCGTTCCAGAACACGTCGTCCGCGCGGACGTCCAGGCCGGTCTCGATGTACTGGTGGAACGCGGCCAGCGCGCGCACCGGCACGACGACGCCCTTCGGGGTGCCCGTGGTGCCGGAGGTGAAGAGCATGACCATGCCGGCGTCCGGGCCGGTGACCGCGGCGGGGCGACCGGGCTCCTGCGCCGCGACGATCGTGGCCAGGTCGAGGTCGCCCTCCCGGGCCTCCGGGCAGTCGGCCAGGCCGGCGACGACGACCGGCACGGACGTGGACTCGAGCTTGCCGCGCTGGTCGGCGTCGGAGACGATCACCTTCGCGTCGCCGCCGGTGATGCGCATCTCGATGGCCGGCCACGCGAACGCGGTGAACAGCGGCATGTGGACGGCGCCGAGCCGCCAGATCCCCATGAGCGTGAACACCAGGTCGGCGGACTTGGACATGAGCGTGGCCACGCGGTCGCCCTCGGCCACCCCCAGCGCGGCCAGTGCGGCGGCGACCTTCTCGCTCTCCGTGCGCAGCTCGGCGTACGTGATGTCGCGGCCGGACAGGTCCGCGTCGATGACGGTGAACGCGACCGCGTCCGGATCGTGCCGGTCGCACAGGAACTCCGCGGCGCTCGCGCCGGGGACGTCGTAGATCGCCAGCAACTCCTCCGGCGACAGGGGCGTGGACGCGGTCGACGCGGTGTTCTCGGTCATAGTCGGCGATTGTGGTCCAGACGACGGGGTGAGCACCACCACCACCCACCGACGGGCACCCCCGCTTTCGGGGCTACAGGGCCCGCGATCCGGACGTGCACTCTAATGGGACCCAGTATCTTTCCCGCACGCACCCGGAGGACCCCCATGGCCGTGGACCGACTGCTCCCCAGCGACGAGGCGTACGAACTCCTCGAGATGACGCGCTCGGTCGCGGACAAGCTCCTCGAGCCGATAGCCGCGGAACACGAGCGGAACCACACCTACCCCGAGGGGCTGTTCGCCCAGCTCGGCGAGGTCGGCCTGCTCGGCCTGCCCTACCCGGAGGAGTTCGGCGGCGGCGATCAGCCCTACGAGGTGTACCTGCAGGTCCTCGAGGAGCTCGGCGCCCGCTGGGCGGCCGTCGCGGTGGCCACGAGCGTCCACGGGCTGTCCTGCTTCCCGCTGGCCACCGCCGGCACCGACGAGCAGAAGGCCGAGTGGCTGCCCGGGCTGCTCGCCGGCGAGCAGATCGGTGCGTATTCGCTGTCCGAGCCGCAGGCCGGATCAGACGCCGCCGCCCTGCGGTGCCGCGCCGAGCGGGACGGTGACGCGTACGTGGTGACCGGCACCAAGTCGTGGATCACCCACGGCGGGATCGCCGACGTCTACAACACCTTCGTCCGCACCGGCGAGGGCTCGCGCGGCATCTCCTGCCTGCTCGTGCCGCGCGACACGGAGAACCTGCACTTCGGCAAGCCCGAGGACAAGATGGGCCTCAACGGCGTGCCCACCACCACGGCCTCCTACGAGGGCGCCCGCATCGACGCCGGCCGGCTCATCGGCGCCGAGGGCGAGGGCCTGCGCATCGCGTTCTCCGCCCTGGACTCGGGCCGCCTCGGGATCGCCGCCGTGGCCACGGGCATCGCACAGCGCGCGCTCGACGACGCGGTGGCCTACGCCAACGAGCGCGAGGCGTTCGGCAAGACCATCATCGGCCACCAGGGACTCGGCTTCCTGCTCGCCGACATGGCCGCGGCCGTGGCCTCGGCCCGCGCGGCGTACCTCGACGCGGCGCGCCGCAAGGACGCCGGCCGGCCGTACTCGCGCGAGGCCTCGATCGCCAAGCTCACCGCCACCGACGCCGCGATGAAGGTGACCACCGACGCCGTGCAGGTCCTGGGCGGCGTGGGCTACACCCGCGAGTTCCCCGTGGAGCGGTACATGCGCGAGGCCAAGATCACCCAGATCTTCGAGGGCACCAACCAGATCCAGCGCCTGGTGATCGCCCGCAGCCTCGCGGGCTGAGGCGCGGGGCCGGCGGCGGGCTGCGGCCCGGGTTCGGCGGCCCGGGGTCGGCGGTCGGCGGCCCTCCCCCGAGCGGGCCGTCCGCCCGTCGGCCGCGGTACCGCCACCGGCGGAACTGCCTAGGCTGGCCTCATGTCCTCCCTCTCCGTGCCCGTCACCGGGTCAGCCTCCGGTCCGGTCGAACTGGTCGTCCTCCTCGACGAGGACGGGACGCCGACCGGCACCGCGGACAAGGCCATCGTCCACACCGCCGACACCCCGCTGCACCTGGCGTTCTCGTGCCATATCGTCGACGACGAGGGACGCGTCCTCCTCACGAGGCGGGCGCTGAGCAAGCGGACCTGGCCCGGAATCTGGACCAACTCGTTCTGCGGTCATCCCGGGCCCGGCGAGGATCCGGTGGAGGCGATCGTGCGGCGGGCCGAGCAGGAACTCGGGACCCGGGTCGACTCCATCGAGCCGGCGGTGCCGGATTTCCGGTACCGGGCCGTCGACGACTCGGGGATCGTGGAGAACGAGATCTGTCCGGTGTTCACCGCCTGCATCCGCGCCGACGTGAACCCGCGCGCCGACGAGGTCTGCGCCCACCACTGGGCCCGTCCCGAGGACGTCCGGACGGCGGTCGACGCCACGCCGTTCGCGTTCAGCCCCTGGCTGGTGGCGCAGGTCCCGCACATGGAGCTCTACGCACGCTGATCCGCGCACGGAGCGACCCTCGTGGGGAGCCCGGCCGGCTAGCCCGGGACGCTGATGCGTCCCTCTTCCGCGGCAAGACCGATGTCCCGGCGGAAGTGTCCGCCGGGCAACTCGATGCCGTCGAGGATCCGGTAGGCCTCGGCGCGCGCCGCGGCCAGATCCGGGCCCGTGCCGACGACCGACAAGACGCGACCACCGGCGGAGACCAGGCGCCCGTCCGCGTCGCGCGCCGTGCCCGCGTGCAGCACACCCGGTTGCTCCGCGCCCTCGATGAGGTCACCGCGGCGCGGCGTCGACGGGTAGTGCTCGGCGGCCAGCACCACGGTCACTGCGGCACCGTCCCGCCACACCAGGGGCGGCAGCTCGGCGAGCCGGCCGGTGGCCACGGCGTGGAGCGTCTCGCCCAGCGGCGACTCGAGGAGCGCCAGCACGGCCTGCGTCTCCGGGTCGCCGAAACGGCAGTTGAACTCCACCACCTCGGGGCCCTCGGCGGTGATCGCCAGGCCTGCGTACAGCAGGCCCGAGAAGCCGCAGCCCCGGGCCACCATCTCGCGGGCGACCGGCTCGCAGACCTCGGCGACGATCCTGTCCACCATCCCCGCCGGCAGCCACGGCAGGGGCGTGTACGCTCCCATGCCGCCGGTGTTGGGTCCGCGGTCGCCCTCCCCGACGCGTTTGTGGTCCTGCGCGGGCAGCAACGGAACGACCGTCTCCCCGTCGACGAGGCAGAACAGCGAGACCTCGGGGCCGTCGAGGAAGGACTCGAGCAGAACCGGGTGACCGTCGTCGAGGCAGGCCAGCGCGTGGGCGTGGGCGGCCGCGCGATCGGGGGTCACCACGACCCCCTTGCCTGCGGCCAGTCCGTCATCCTTGACGACCCACGTCGGGCCGAACCGGTCGAGCGCCTCGTCGAGGTCGGCGGGCGAGTCCACGATCTCGGCCCGCGCCGTCCGGACTCCCGCGGCCGCCATCACGTCCTTCGCGAACGCCTTGGAGCCCTCGATGCGGGCGGCATCGGCGGACGGCCCGAACACGGGGACACCGGCGTCGCGTAGGGCGTCGGCCACTCCGGCGACCAGCGGCACCTCGGGGCCGATGATGACCAACCCGGCGTCGACCCGGCGGGCCAGGGTCGTCACGTCGGCCGGATCGGTGACCGCGACCTCGTGGCACTGCGCCTGCACCATGCCGGGGTTTCCCGGCGCTGCGTGGAGCTCCGTCACCGTGGGATCCGCGGCGAGGGCGACGAGGAGGGCGTGCTCACGGGCACCGGAACCGATCACGAGAATGCGCACGGTGACCACAGTAGTCCGGCCGCCGGATCGGGTTGACCCGGACCGGAGGCTAAGGGGTCTGGACCCTGACGTCGGCGGAGACGGAGACGGCCGGGAACGCCGCGTCGCGGACCCGCAGGCCCGCATCGGTGAGCATGTCCGTCAGACACAGATCGATGGTCCGAGCGGCCGAGTCGAGTGCCTCCGGAGTGTGCATCGGGCGGATCCCGAACAGCGCCTGCGCGCTCAGGCCGTCCATCGCAGCCCACAGCGGGAGCTCGTCGTTCATGACGGTCCCGGGCCGGAACGTCCCCGCCTCGATTCCCCGCTCGATGATCGCCTGCAGGACCAGGTTGATGTCACCGGCGCGCGTCGCGACGGTCTCCGACGAACCCAGGTTCTCCATCATCGTCCGCGCCCACGCCGGCTCGTCGATGGCGAAACCCACGATCGCGAGAGCGGCCTCGCGCAATTCCCTGTAGGCGGCGAGGACGGGATCGGACTCGACGTCCCCGGCGACCAGGGTCTCGAGTCGATCCTTCAGTTCGACGAAGCCCAGGGCCGCGACCTCCTCGACGAGTTGCTGACGGTTTGCGAAATGTCGATACGCCGCGGTCGCGGAGACGCCGATGTGCGGGGCGATCTCACGGAGCACGATCGCCTTCTCGCCCGAGACCCTCGCACGCGCGGTCGCCTCCTGGATGATCGCGTTGCGCAGATCGCCGTGGTGGTAAGCCCTCTTCTTCACCGTGCCCTCTGCTGTCGCAACAACTGCTTCGACCATGTCGATGCTCCTTCGCGCGTGTAGAGAGGACGATGCCACCCGCCTGGCGGCAGACACGTCCATTAGACCACTTCTTGCCGATCTTCCACCTGAGACCACGGCCCACACACGTAAGCTGTGGGCCATGTCAACGGTTTTCAGCAAGATCATCGCCGGTGAACTGCCGGGTCGGTTCGTGTGGGAGGACCCCGAGGTGGTCGCGTTCCTCACCATCGCGCCGGTGGCGCCCGGCCACACCCTGGTCGTTCCGCGCGCCGAGGTCGATCGGTGGACCGATCTCGAACCCGCGCTGCTGACCCGGCTCAACGAGGTGGCACAGGCCGTCGGCAAGGCCGTCGTGGAGGGATTCGGCGCCACGCGCGCCGGCTACCTCATCGCAGGGTTCGAGGTTCCACACACCCATGTCCACATCTTCCCCGCCGACGACATGTCCGGTTTCGACCTGTCGCTCGCGAATCCCGACACACCGGCCGAGGAGGCCGACGCGGCGGCCGCGACCCTCCGACAGTCATTGCGGGATCTCGGTTACGGGCAGTTCGTCCCCGAGGACTGACCCGTAATTCCGGACCGGGTCACCGACCCCGACTCAATGCCCCAGAGCTCGCGTGACGACCCGCATGTCCTGGTAGTCGGTCCACTCCGCGACAAGACCGTCACGGACGACGAAGAACGACCCGACCTCGAGGTGGATCCGCTTACCACCGATCGTGAGGTAGGTGGTCCGGTTGATCGCCGCGGTGTTCCCTGAACCGAGGACGTGGTGGATATCGACACCGACGTCCCGGGAGACCTCGGCGTTGAACTCCATCACGTGTCTCAGGCCCTGGTGTCCGTGAACAGTCTGGATCCCCTCCATCGTCAGGACGAGATCAGGAGTGCAGCATGCCCTGGCGGCCTCGAAGTCGCCGGAGAACGCCGCCTCGACCAGCGCCTTCGCCACCTCCCCGGGGCCCCCGTAGCGCGGCCGTCGCCCGCCCGTGCCGGCCCCCACCCCGTCATCCGATGACGTCATCGATCGTCTCCATACTCTTGTAGTCCGCCCATCGCGTGACCACCCCGTCCTCCACCTCCACGAAGGAGCACCCACGGATCTCGATCCCCCCGCTGGGCAGCGTGAACCGCTCGATCCGACGAAGCGCGACCACACCCTCGGATTCCAGGACCTCCCCCTCCACCCCGATCGTGAGGAAGCCTCCAAGCCGCGCCAGATCGGACACGATGTCGCGGATCCCGTCATGGCCGACGTAGCGTCTGACCTGGCCCGTCGTGTAGACGATCGAAGGGGACGATAATGCGATGGCGCCCTCGGCGTCACCGGCGGCGAGGGCGGCCATCCACGCGATGGCGGTATCTGTGGCGGACTCAGTCATCTCGGCGGCGTCTTCCCGGCGGCGGCATTGGAGAACATTCTACTCACCGGCGGCAAAACGCTGACGATGTCCACTGATCTGCGAATTCTCGCCCGGAGCCGGCAATCCACGGCCACAACCTTGGCGTGTTCTCAGCATCCGACCGGGCTGCCGGAACGGGCTCGAGAGCTGGAGACGAGACTTGAACTCGCAACCGCCCGATTACAAGTCGGGTGCGCTACCAATTGCGCCACTCCAGCACGGGTCACCGCGCCGTCGCGAGACCCGGCACACATCCTAACCCGGCCGCCGTCGGGGCTCTTGACTACGGTGTGCACCGTGGAGACCCGCGACGCACCGGCACCGCTCACCCGCCCCCTGGCGTGGTTGGGGCTGCGCAAGTCGGCCATGGACCTGGCGGTCGAACCACCACTGTCCCCCATGGCCCCGGTCGACCTCGACGACGACGGCGCCGTCACCGACGTGCTCAACCTCGCCCTCGAGATCGGCGGGATCCTGCTGTCCTCGGGCGAGGGTGCCGCGGACACCGTTGCCCAGGCGGAGTCCGTGGCGGCGGCGTTCGGGCTCCCCGGCGCGACGGTCGAGGTCACCTTCACGTCGCTGACCATCGGCGTCAACCGGCGACGCGGGCGGCCGCCGATCTCGGTGATCCGGGTGGTCAACTACCGGACCGTCGACATGACGCGGGTGACCCGCGTGTCGCGGCTGATCGACCTCATCGTGCGACGCCAACTCACCGTCGACCAGGCCACGGCCGAGGTCGAGAAGATCGTGGCCTCCCCGCATCCGCATTCCTTCCGGGTCGCGGTCCTGGGATGGGCGATGCTCGGCTGCGCGGTCGTCATCCAACTCGGGGGCAGCCCACTGGCGGGGCTCATCTCGATGGTCTCGACGTTCGCCCTCATGTACGCCAACCGGTTCCTGGACGGCCACCGGCTCCCGTCCTTCTTCCAACAGGTCGTGGGCGGGTTCATCGCCGCGGGGTGGGCGTTGGCCGGGTACGCGGCCCTGAGCGACAACTTCATCGAGGTCCAACCGTCCCAGCTGGTGGCGGCGGGGATCATCGTGTTGCTCGCCGGCCTGACCCTCGTCGGCGCGATCGAGGACGCCATCACCGGGTTCCCCGTGACCTCCGCCGGGCGAGGGGTCGAGACGATGGTCATGACCGGAGGGGTCCTCGGCGGGATCACGATCGCGCTCGCGGCATTCGACCGCCTGGGTATGTCCCCTCCCCCGATCGATCCGGCCATCGCCGGCAACGCCGCTGTCCACGTGGCGGTGCTGGCCGCCGGTGTGGGCGCCGCCGGGTTCGCCGTGGCCAGCTACGCGACGGTGCGCGCGACCTGGCTCGCCGCAGCAGTCGGGGCGATGGGCATGCTCATCTACCAGGGCGTCATCGCCACCGGCCTGGGTGTGGTCGTGGGGTCGGCACTCGCCGCCTGCTTCATGGGTCTGTTCGGCGGCATTCTCGCCCGTATCGCGACCGTCCCGCCGCTGGTCGTCACCATCGCCGGCATCACCCCGTTCCTGCCGGGCCTGTCGGTGTACCGCGGCCTGTCCGCGCTGACGAGCGATCAGACGGGTATCGGTCTGGGGCTGATGTTCCAGGCGTTGGCGATCGCGGTGGCGCTGGCCGCCGGGATCGTGTTCGGTGAGTGGGTCACCCGCAATCTGCGCCGGTCGGCCGCCGCCGACCAGTGACGTAGAATCGGCCGCGGACGACGCCGCCAGCCGGCGCTCTCGTCCCCCACCGACCTCAGGAGGACACCGATGGCATCCGACGCCGCCAGCAAGGAACCCGAACTCGACGATCTGGAGCCGGTCGCCGACGAGACCGCCGATCAGGCCCGCCGGGTCGTGGCCTCGTACTCGGCCGACGCGGACGAGTGCCGGATGCTCCTCGACATGCTGGGGATCGGCCCGGAACCGCAGGTGACGGCGGACGCGGAGTAGGCAGAGCACGACGACTCGAAACGAGGGCACGCGGATGACGAGCGGTACCGGGCAGACGTCGACCGGAGCGGGAGCCGACTTCGTCGTCGTCGCCAACCGACTCCCCGTGGACCTCGTCGTCGATCGGGACGGCACCGAACACTGGAAGGCCAGCCCCGGTGGCCTCGTCACGGCGCTCGAGTCGATCCTCAAGGCCAACGACGGCGCCTGGGTCGGGTGGCCCGGTGTCCCGGACGCCTCCCCCGAGCCGTTCGACGCGGACGGCATCCGTCTCCACTCGGTCACACTGTCCGCGCGTGACGTCGAGCTCTACTACGAGGGCTTCTCCAACGGCACGCTGTGGCCCCTGTTCCACGACGTCGTGGTGCCGCCCGAGTACCACCGCGAGTGGTGGAACGCCTACCGCGAGGTCAACACGCGCTTCGCCGAGGCCACGGCCGAGGCCGCCGCCGAGGGTGCCACTGTCTGGGTGCAGGACTACCAGCTGCTGCTGGTGCCCGCGCTCCTGCGCGAGCTGCGCCCCGACCTGACCATCGGGTTTTTCCTCCACATCCCGTTCCCGCCCGTCGAGCTGTTCATGCAGTTGCCGTGGCGAACCGAACTCGTCGAGGGCATGCTGGGCGCCGACCTGGTCGGTTTCCACCTGTCCGGCGGGGCGGACAACTTCCGGATCCTCGCCAGCCGGCTGCGCGGCCATCCCTCCGTGCGGCTGCGCTCCGCCCGGGGCCGTGCCTCCGAGATCCGCGTCGGAGACCGCATGGTGCGGGTCGGCGCCTTCCCGATCTCCATCGATTCCGCGTCCGTCGACGCCACCGCCCGCAGCCGCGAGACCCGCGCCCGTGCCTCCCGCCTGCGCGAGGAGTTGGGATCGCCGCGGGTGCTGATGTTGGGCGTCGACCGGCTGGACTACACCAAGGGCATCGACGTCCGCCTGCGGGCGCTGGAGGAGCTGTTCGACGAGGGCCGTCTGGAGCCCTCGGATGTCACCCTGCTGCAGTTGGCCACGCCGAGCCGCGAGCGCGTCGAGCAATACCAGATCATGCGGTCGCGGATCGAGGAGTCCGTCGGTCGCATCAACGGGTCGTTCGGCGAGATCGGACACCCGGTGGTCACGTACATCCACCGGCCGGTGCCGAAGTCGGAACTGACGGCGTTCTACGCGGCCGCCGACGTCATGCTGGTGACGCCGGTGCGCGACGGCATGAACCTGGTGGCCAAGGAGTACGTGGCCTCGTGCACGGACGGCGACGGCGCATTGGTCTTGAGCGAGTTCGCCGGGGCGGCCGCGGAGCTGCGCCAGGCGTACCTCTGCAATCCGCACGACCTCGACGGCGTCAAGGACGCCATCATGACCGCGGTCAACGACTCCGCCGAGGAGCGTCGCCGCCGCATGCGCACCCTGCGTCGCCAGGTGTTGGGCAACGACGTCCACGCGTGGGCCCGCCGCTTCTTCCAGACGCTCGACGCGACGACCGGCGACTAGCCACCCGCGAGGCTCCTACAGCGCCTCCAGCTCGGCGAGCTTCCACGTCCCGTCCTGACGCTCCATCGCCACGCTCAGCCGCGACGCCGAGCTCGCGGCCTCGGGGTTCTCCTTGGTGGAGACCATGCGGTTGAGCATGACCAGCACGGTGACGTGATCGGCGTCCACGACCTCCTGCGGGGCCGCGGCGGCGACGGTCGCGTAGACGGTGGCCTCCTGCTGCTTGGCGGCCGAGGCGACGGTCGGCATGGATTGTTCGACGAACTCCGTCAGGGCCGGGTCCGCGAGCCGGTCGCGCACGGCGGCGAGGTCGGCGTCGACCGTCCGGTGGTCGTAGGTGAACATCTGGGTGGTGATCTCGCCCGCCGCGTCGGTGGCCGCGCGGGGCGCGTCCGCGATCCGCTGTTCGGTGGCCGTGGCCTCACGCGCCTCGACGTACTGCCAGCTCGCGAGACCGGCGACGACGACGAGGAGGACCGACACCACCGACAGGGCCGTGATCAGGGTGCGCCGGCGGGCCGGGTCGAGCGGGACCCGGGCGGCGGCCGGTGCAGGGGCGGCCCCGGTGGCTCGCGAGTCCTCGGCCGACCCGGCGGACCCGGTGGCTCGCGAGTCCTCGGCCGACCCGGCGGACCCGGTGGACTCGGTGGCCTCAGACGTGTCGACGGCCTCGGAGGCCTCGGTCCGGGGCATGGCCGACATCCCCTCGAAGAGTCCACCGGCGCGGGCGGCCTCGAGTGCGCGTTCCCGCGCGGCGTCGGCCTTGCGCTGGGCGCGCGCGGCGCGTTCGGCTTCGCGCTGGGCACGGCGGGCGGCGCGCACGTCGGAGTTCGGGCTGCTCATGGGATGAAGTTCACCCCCGACACCTTCATCGTGCCGTCGTCGTGCCGGTTGACGGTCACGCGGACGCGGTACTGGCGGTCCTGGTCCTCGTCGGACTTCGGATTGCCGATGGTCTGGTCGATGGCCATGATCACCTCGGCCCGGTCGGGGTAGGAGTGCTCGACCGCGGCCGCCGTCACCACGCCGTCGGCGACGACGTTGGTGGTCTTGACGACCTCCTCGTAGGAGTCGCGGCGGGGCGCGAACTGCTCGGAGAAGTCGCCCTCGATCAGTCCGACGATCTCGTCCACGTCCTCGGTGAGGGTCTCCTGCCTGATGGTCATGAGCTTGGTCATGACGGTCGTGGCGAAGTCGCGGTACGACGTGTCGAGCTCGGCGGCGGACGCGCGGTCGGCCCGGACGGAGGCTGCGGCGTTGCGTTCGCTCACCCACAGTCCGGTGGCGACGAGCGCCGCGACGAGGCAGACGGCCGCGATCACCGCGGCCACGGTCAGTCCGGTCCGCCCACCTCCCGTGGGGGTCTGGTCCGGCTGCGGCACTAGGTGTACTGCCCACGCAGGTTGTGTACGCGGTCTGCGGGTGAGGCGCCT
>NZ_JAHBAV010000004.1 GCF_018390595.1 Dietzia massiliensis | reverse complement strand
AGCTACTCCAACGCATCGTTCTCGGGCGGCGGCGGGTCAGTACCCGCTCGACCCGCCGCCGCCCGAGAACGATGCGTTGGAGTAGCTCGTGTTGGTCGAGCTCGCCGACTGCGCCGCCTGCACGTCGTGGGCGTGCCAGCTCGACACGACGTAGTACGGGACGAAGCCGTTGTAGCCGTAGCCGGCGCGCCAGTCGCGGTCGTACAGCCGGGGCGCGTGGCGGTCCCCCGCATCCTTGGCCGTCTTCACATCCGACATCTCCCGCTCGCGGATCGCCTCCACGACGAGGCGGTAGTCCACCACCAGCCGCGCGTACCGGTCCATGAAGTCGGGTGCCTGCGTGTCGCGGGCCAGCTCGTCCGCCCGGGCGTCCAGCGCCCGGGCCTCCGCGGCCAACCGCTCGTCCTTTGTCCCCAGCGCGGCGGCGGTCATGTCCTCGTGCAGTTCGCCGAGCTGGCGGCGGCGCACGTCGGCGTCACCCTGCTCCATGCGGAACAGCTGGTCGATGTTCTTCTCCGCCGTCTCCATCTGGTCGACCGTCGTGTGCGCGAGCTCGATGTCGGTGGCCTTTGCCCGGAACTCGGCGTCGGTCGAGTCGGGCCGCAGGTCGCCGATCCGCCCCATCACGGTGTCCAGCGAGAGGAACCGGTCCCGGACGTCCGCCCACTGGGACCGCAGCTCGTCGTCGGCCAGTGGGGAGGTGAGCGAGTTGGCGCGGACGTCCAACCCGGTGAGCTCCTGCGCGACCCGCCCGTATTCGCGGGAGACCCGGTCGTAACGCTCCCTCGCCGTCGTCGCCTTCTTCTTCCGGCTCGCCGCCACGCCCGCACCGATCGCGCCCGCGCCCACGACGCCCGCACCGCCCAGCGCCCACGGAAGCCAGGCCGGCGCCTCCTCGGGCTCCGGGCCCGTCACTGTCGGGTCGTTCGCGGCCTGCGCGCCCGCGAGCAGACCCATCGCGTGGTTCTCCCGCCGCATCGGGTCCTTCATCGCCTCCAGCGCACCGTCGAGGTGCGGGCCCTCGAAGATGTCGAGGGCGCCGCAGACGTCGTCGCCGCAGTAGATGCCCACGTCACGCGCCTCGGTGTCGTTGGCCACGATGAGCGTGCCCGGCGCCCACTTCTCCCTGTCCTCGGCGACGAGGTCGGGCCGCTCGGACTGGGCGAAGCGCTCGACGGTGTCGTTGAGGTTGTCGCCGTCGTCGTCGAAGACCAGGTACTCGACACGCGTGACCTGCGGCGGGAACGCGATCCGCGCGGTCTCGGTGCGCAGCAGGTCCTGGTCGCCGGACGACAGGACGCCGGCACGGTCGGTGACGCCCACGGCCACCTCGGCGGGCGCGGGTGCCTGGGCGGGCGCGGGTGCCTGGGCGCGGGCCGGCGCGAACGGCAGGAGGAACAGCGCCAGCAACAGCGCGGCCGCGACGCCGCACAGGACCGCCGCCCGGCCCGGGGCGGGGTCGACGGCGGGAGCGGACACCGTGCGGGGCAGGGGCCGGGCGATCGTGCGGGTCATGCCAGAAGCCTAGGCCCGCCCGGGAGGTCGCGCCGCCACTTCGCGGCCGGTGTCCGAGGCGACAGATACGCTCATGCGCGTGTTCCTCCTCGAAACGCTCATCGCCATCACCGTCGCGTTGACCACCGCGTTCGGCGGGCTCGTCGCCGAGGACCTTGTCGCCCGCGATGCGTCGTGCACGATCTCCACCGTGTCCGACCTGTGGTCCGACACCTGTACCTCGCCGTCCCGGCTGGGCTGGTTCTTCGGCACCCTGCTCGTGCTGGTGGTGGCGATGGCTCTGCGCGCGTGGCTCATGGCACACAACGGCACCCTGTACTACCTGCGCCTGCTGCCGGCCGAGAGCGCGGATCGGATGCGTGCCGCCGTTGACGTCGCCAACGCCCGCAGTCTGGGTTTCCGGTCGGCGACGGGCTGGTTCGGCACCGCCAACGCCGTGGTGGATCTGCGCCGCGAGGTCGACCACATCTCCGACGAGCTCGAGCGGGCGATGAACGACGACGACGACGCGACCGGGTTCCTCCTGGCGCCCAACCTCGCGTTCCCGGCGGCGCTGGCGGTCGGCTACGACACCCTCCTGCGCGAGCGCACCCACCTGGCCGAGCTACCCGTGGCGGCCCGGAAGCGGCGCCTCCCGGGCGGGGACACCGGCGTGCGCACCGTGTATTTCGACGACGGCGACGACGAGTGGACCGAGCGCCGGTGGCGGTCCCGCCGCAGCCAAGCCGGCGCGGAACTGGCGATGGTGACCCTGCCCGCCGGGTCGGCGGTCGAGGCGCCGGCGGACCGGACCTCCGTGCGGCGGGTCTGGCTCTCGCTCCAGCTGGAGGGAGGCGGACCGGTCTCCGAGGTGGACGCGGGTCATCCGCTTCGGGAGGCGGCGGACCTCGTCGTCGTCGTGGGTCCCACCGAGGGCGCGAGCGGCGCCGAGGGAACCGGGCCCACCACCGCGAACGGCGTCGGCGCGGTCGCGGACACCGCCGCGGCGGCCGACGCCACGCTCCGCCCGTGGACGCTGCCCGCCGGGCGCTGGTACCCGGGCGCGAGCGGCCGCCAGGTGGATCGACGGGCGTTCGCGCGGCTCGTGGAGGAGCTGTCCGGGGCGGTGGAGCAGGTGCTCGACGACTACCCGGAGGCGCACGTGCTGCTGTCCGGGCGGATGCCGCGGAGCGTGGCGTTCGCGCTGGGGTACGTCATCTCGCAGCGCAAGGACGACCGGATCGAGGGCAAGCGCGCCGCGCTGCACCCCACGCGCGCTGACGACACGCGGGCCGAACGCGCACAGGCACGGGCCGAGAACGAGGGCCTGAGCTCGCTGAGCCGCTTCTGGACGTCGGTCACGCCCGTGCTGGAGCACCTCGGCGAGGCCAAGCCGACGATCGTGCACGCGGCGCAGCGGGACGCCGCCGTCCACGAGCTGGTCGCCGACGCGCCCGCCGACACCGCACCCTCAGGCACCGCACCCGCGGGCACCGCGCCCGAATCCGCTACCCCGACGACGGATCCGCTACCCCGGTAGGAGTAGCGGATCCCGCCGGGGAGTAGCGGATTTCGCGCGGGCGCGCGGTTGCGCGTGGCGCGTGGGGCGGGGGGATCAGCCGTCGGCGAGCGGCGCGCCGTCGCGCAGGTGCGGCGCCAGCGTGTTGTCGAACATCGTCAGCGCGGAGGCGATGGCCATGTGCATGTCCAGGTACTGGTACGTGCCCAGGCGGCCGCCGAACAGCACCTTGTTGGCGGCGGTCTCGGCCTTGGCGCGGTCGCGGTAGGCGGCGAGCTTCTCGCGGTCCGTGGACTCGTTGATCGGGTAGTACGGCTCGTCCTCGCGCTCGGCGAAGCGGCTGTACTCACGCATGATCACGGTCTTGTCCGTGGGGTAGTTCTTCCGCTCGGGGTGGAAGTGCCGGAACTCGTGGATGCGGGTGTAGTCGTACTCCGCGTCGTTGTAGTTCATCACCGGGGTGCCCTGGAAGTCGCCGGTCGGCAGGACCTCGGTCTCGAAGTCCAGGGTGCGCCAGCCCAGCTCGCCGTCGGCGTAGTCGAAGTAGCGGTCCAGCGGGCCGGTGTAGACGACCGGGGCGTCGGGGCTGGCGGCACGGACGTCGTCGCGGACGTCGAACCAGTCGGTGTCCAGCACCACGTCGATGTTCTCGTGCGCCGCCATGTTCTCCAGCCACGCGGTGTAGCCGTCGACGGGCAGGCCCTCGTAGGTGTCGTTGAAGTAGCGGTTGTCGAACGTGTACCGCACGGGCAGGCGGGTGATGTTGCCGGCGGGCAGGTTCTTGGGGTCGGTCTGCCACTGCTTGGCCGTGTAGTCCTTGATGAACGCCTCGTAGAGCGGGCGGCCGATGAGGGAGATGGCCTTCTCCTCGAAGTTCGCCGCCTCCTCGGAGGAGAACTCGGAGGCCTGCTCGGCGATGAGCGCGCGGGCCTCGTCGGGCGAGTAGTAGCGGCCGAAGAACTGGCAGATCAGGCCCAGGCCCATGGGGAACTGGTACGCGGTGCCCTTGTGCATGGCGAACACGCGGTGCTGGTAGCCGGTGAACGACGTGAAGCGGTTGACGTACTCCCACACGCGCTCGTTGGAGGTGTGGAACAGGTGCGCGCCGTACTTGTGGATCTCGATGCCGGTCTCGGGCTCGGGCTCGGAGTAGGCGTTGCCGCCGATGTGGTGACGCCGCTCGAGCACCAGCACGCGCTTGCCGAGCTCGCTCGCCGCCCGCTCGGCGACCGTCAGACCGTAGAAACCCGACCCCACCACGATGAGGTCATAGGTGCCCCACTGTCGTTCGCCTGCCATAACCTTCGAGCCTTCCCGTAGTCCGTGGCGGCGGTGCGGTGCCGTGTCGCGCCCCGCGTCCGCCCACCTGGCCACGCGCCGGTCGGCGCGGGTCCGCGTCCAAGGGTATCCGGCGGGTCGGGGGTGGGTTCAGGGCACGCCGACGACGACGAGGAGGACGACGTC
Organism: Dietzia massiliensis; assembly: GCF_018390595.1. Lineage (GTDB taxonomy): Bacteria > Actinomycetota > Actinomycetes > Mycobacteriales > Mycobacteriaceae > Dietzia > Dietzia massiliensis. The sequence goes on along the minus strand of NZ_JAHBAV010000004.1, from coordinate 93,218 downwards.
CCGGCGCGACTGCAGTGGCCCACGGTGCTGGTCGGGCGTTCTCGTCGTCGTACGCCGGTTCGAAACTACATCCCTGTAGTCCCAACTTTCACACTTTTACCACTTGGTTTCAGTCGTTTCTTGGCTAACATTGACCTCGTTCGTCACACACGTCCCTGTGGTCTCGCTCCGGCGGGGCCTCGCGGGCAGTAGTGTCACGCGGCCCGCGCAGCCGCGTGACACAGACCCTGATCTGGAGAAGCCCTTGAGAACACGACGCCGCCCCGTGTACGTCAGCGGTCGACGCCGGACCCTCGCCCTGGCGGTGGCGGTCGCGGCGTCCGTCGTCACGCCCCTCGCCGTGTACGGGGCGGACCAGGTCGTCCAGTCCGGCGACGACATCACCGCCACCGCCGGTGGCGGCCTGCCGACCGGCGAGACCGCGGTCCCGCTGGCCGAGGCTCCGCCCGCCACGGGCGTGGACAGTGACGTCGCCTCCGGCGGCTCCCCCGTCCGCGAGGTCACGTCCGACACGCCGTTCTCGATGGTCGGCGTCACGTGGAAGGGCCACAACCCGGCCGCCGTCGCGCAGGTCCGCGCGAAGAACCCCGACGGCTCGTGGGGCCCCTGGTACGAGGCCGAGTCCACCGACGGCAAGGGCGAGAGCGTCACCGGCACCGGCGGCACCGAGCCCGTCTACCTGGGACTCGACACCACGGCGGTCCAGATCTCGCTCTCCGGCATCGACATCGAGGACACCTCGCTGGCCGACGCGCCCGAGGCGACCCCGGACGAGCCCGCGAAGGCCGACGCCGAGGCCGATACCGGGGCCCCCGCCGACGAGGACGTCGCCGCCGCGCGCGAGGCCGAGTCCGCTCCCGCCCCGTCGGCCGTGCCGACCCCGGTCGCGCCCGCCGGCCCGACGTCCGCCCCGGCCCGCCCGGCCGTCGACGACGCCCCGCCCGCGCCGACCCGCTACGCGGACATCAAGCCCGTCGCCGAGAGCTCCGACCTCGACCCCGACTCGGTGCAGGCCGTCCTGCTCTCCCCCGACGACACCCCGACGCCCGACCCCGAGGCGTTCGCCGACGTCACCGCCTCCGGCGGCACGGGCGCGCACGGTGACATCGCGGCCAGGCAGCCGTCCATCATCACCCGCGCCGGCTGGGGCGCCGACGAGTCGATCCGCTGCGGCGGCACCTCCTACGACCCCACGCTCGCCGCGGCGGTCGTCCACCACACGGCCGGCAGCAACAACTACACCCGCGAGGGCTCGGCCGGCGTCATGCGCGGCATCTACACGTACCACGCACGCACGCTGGGCTGGTGCGACGTGGGCTACAACGTGCTGGTCGACAAGTACGGGCAGGCCTTCGAGGGCCGCCGCGGCGGACTCGACCGCAACGTCCAGGGCGCCCACGCCGGCGGCTTCAACGGCAACACCTGGGGCATCTCGATGATGGGCGACTACTCGACCGTCTCCCCGCCCGACGCCACGATCCGCAAGGTCGGCGAGATCATCGGCTGGCGTCTGTCGGTCGCGGGCGTCGACCCCAAGGGCTCGGACACCCACTACTCCGAGGGCACCTCGTACACCAAGTACTCGTACGGCACCGCCGTGCGACTGCCCAACATCTTCGCCCACCGCGACGTCGGCCTCACCACCTGCCCGGGCGAGGCCGGCTACGCCAAGATGGGCCAGATCCGCGACATCGCCGCCTCCTACGCCAAGAGCGGCGGCGGGGGCTCGTCCCCGGCCCCGTCCAACCCGGGCACCGGCGGCGGTGGCGGCGCCGGCGGTGGTGGTGGCACCGGCGGTGGTGGTGGCACCGGCGGTGGTGGTGGCACCGGAAGTGCCGGCCTGCCCGCGATCACCCAGTCGGGCATCCAGGACGCCGTCGTCTCCGCGCTGCGGACCGTGCTCACCGGCGGCCGGCTCGACCCCGCGGCCCTGACCCGCGCCCTGGTCGGCGGCAAGACCCTCGCGGACCTGCCGGTCGACGCCGGCTCGGTGGGCGACGCCGTCGGCGTGGACCTCGGATCGGTGGAGAACCTGGCCGGCGGCGATTTCCGCGGACTCGGCAAACAGCTCGGCGCCCAGCTCGGCAAGGCGCTGTCCGGCGTGCAGCGATTCGGCAACGTCTCGCTGGTCAAGCACGAGAACGGCGCGCTGTACTCGTCCCCCGAGACCGGCACGCACCCGGTGTGGGGCGTGATCGGCGACGCGTGGGCGGCACAGGGCTTCGAGCACGGCCCGCTCGGGCTGCCGGTCTCCGCGGAGGCCGAGCGCGAGGACGGCACGATCGCCCAGCGGTTCGTCGGCGGCACGCTCGTCTACGACCCGGAGACCAAGCAGCTCAGCGTCGAGCCCAACCCCTGACCGACGTCCGGGTCACCCGCCGCGCACGCGGCGGGTGACCCGCGCGGTCTCCGGCACGGCGCCTCGGGGTTTCCCGGCGCGGCGGCCATCTCAGACTTGCGGACCGGCTCCCACCAGGTGTGCCCCTCCCCCACCGGGGCGAGGGATACACCGGGGAAGTGGTGGGGACCGGTCCGCGACCTATTTCGGAGCAGTAGCGCCCCGGCGCGGTGAGCTCCCGCCCGGCGAGCTCCCGCACCCCGGCCCGACGCGGCTCTGCCTGACCGGGCCCGTCACGGCGCGCCCCGCGTCGAGTGGTCGCAAACGCCGCTTTTCCGGCGGACCCGTCCTCGGAAAACGTGGGCATAAGTGACCGCGCGGCGGTCAGCGGGACGAGCGGCGCCTCGGCCAGCCGTGCGGACGCAACCCGACCCGGCGCGAGCCGGTGTGGTGCGGCCCAGTACGCCCCGGGCGGCCGACGCAGGCCGGCATGCCCTGGCACGGCGCTCCCCCTCGCCGAGTGGTCGCAAATGCCGCTCTCCGGCGGACCCGTCCTCGGTAAACGTGGGCAGCTTCGACCACTCGGCGTCAGCGCGACGGCCAGCGGGCGACGGCGACGCGACGGCTGCCGGACTCGAACGGGGCGGCTCAGGCGCGCGCGGGTTCAGAGCGCCGGCCGACCCCGCGGGTCAGTTCCACCAGCGCCGCAGGACGTGCGCGAAACCGGCCTCGTCGTTGGTCAGTGTGACCTCGTCGGCGGCGGCGTGGACCGCGGGGATGGCGTTGCCCATCGCGACGCCGTGATCGGCCCAGCGCAGCATCTCCAGGTCGTTGGGCATGTCGCCGAACGCGACCGTCACGGGCACCTCCGCGGACGGGGTGGCGGTCGCGGCCGCGGTGGACGCCGCGATCCGCGCCAGCCCGCTCGCCTTGGTCACCCCGCGGGCGGCGAACTCGATCAGCCCGTTGGTCGTGGAGTACGTGACGTCGGCCAGGTGATCGACCTCGCCGCGCAGGGCGGCCAGCATGTCGCCACTGGGCATGCCGGGCACGCGCGCCAGCAGTTTCAGCACGGGCTCGGAGAGGACCTCGGCGTGCCCCACCTCGAGATGCGCGGGGTGGATCCAGGCGTGCTCGTAGTCCGGGCTGGCCACGAAGTCGGCGTCGGCGGCATCCGCCCCGAGCCGCTCGGCTGCGATCCCGCTGCCCGGCAGCCGCTCCCGCAGGACCTCGTCGATCGCCGCGAGCGTGTCCGGGTCGAGCAGGCTGGTCTCGAGGAACTCGCCGCTGCCGGTGTCCATGATGACGGCGCCGTTCGCGCACACCGCCAGTGGCGCGACGGGCAACTGGTCGACCACCTGCGCGAGCCAGCGCGGAGGCCGACCGGTGGCCAGGACGAAGGTCGCACCGTCGGCGACGAGGTCCTCCACGACCGCCAGGTTGGCGGCGGGCACGAGGTCGTCCGAGCCGATCAGGGTCCCGTCGACGTCCGTGGCGACGAGGACCGGCCGCGACCGACTCACGGAGCGTCCGGGCCCGCCGGTCCCTTCGGGGTGTCGACATCGGCCACCGACGTGCCCTCGGCGGCCGCCTTCTCGGCGCGACGACGCAGTCGCTCCGCGTGCTCGGCCTCGTCCAGGGCCGTGGCCTGCTCGAGCGTGGGAGCCGACCCTCCGAGGCGGGCCGGTACCCAGGTGGCACCGGCCGGGTACGGCCCGAAGCGCTCGGCGTACTCGTCCTGGAGCCGCTCGAGGGTCGCCTGCATCCGCGAGCGCAATCTCTCAGTGCACTCGGCCACCGGCTCGTACGCCGTCATCGGCTCGCCGACCTCCATGATGATCGGCACCCTGGGCCGTAGGAGCTTCTTGGGCAGCCCCTTGGTCCACACTCGCTGGGACCCCCAGATGGTGACGGTGATGATCGGCACCCCGGCCGCGAGCGCCATCCGCACCGCCCCGGACTTGAAGCCCTTGATCTCGAAGCTGCGGCTGATGGTCGCCTCGGGGAAGACGCCCACCAGCTCACCGGCCCTGAGGCGCTCGACGGCCTCGTCGAACGACGCCTTGCCGGCAGTGCGGTCCACGGGGATGTGCTTGAGCTCGCGCATGATCGGCCCGGCCACGGGGTGCTCGAACACCTCGTGCTTGGCCATGTAGCGGATGAACCGCTTGTGCACGCGGGCGGGGAGGCCAGCGTACACGAAGTCGAAGTACCCGGTGTGGTTGATCACCACGACCGCCCCGCCGACCGCCGGGAAGTGGTGTTCCCCGCGCACGGTGATGTCCAGTCCCTGGACCTTGAACATCGTCCGGGCGACCCCGATGATCCCTGTATAGAGCAGCTCCACGGGCCCCAGGGTAGCGGCCCGCGGCGGAAGGTGTCCGCGACCGCCGGTAGGTTCGGCGGGGTGGACCACGACGCCCCCTTCGATTCGGTCGATCCGGTGACGCGCAGCCGTCACTACTCCTGGCCCCCGCTCCCCGACGCCGCCGATCGCTCGCCGCACGCCGGTCTCGACGCACTGCGGGCGATCATCGCCGGGGAGCGCCACCTCTCCCCCGGCGCGTACTCGCTCGGTGTCCGGCTGACCGCCGCCGAGGAGGGCGCGGTGACCATGACGGCCGAGCCCGCGGAGTGGGCGCTGAACAACGGCGGCACGGTCCACGGCGGGATCGTCTCCGGCTGGGTGGACTCGGCGCTCGGCTACGCCACCGCGACCGTCGTCGAGCCTGGCACCGGGTACAGCACGCTGGACCTCACCGTCCGCTACATCCGGGCGCTGCGCCTGGATAAGACCCCGGCCACGATCCGCGCGGAGGTCGAGCACGCCGGCCGGTCGACGTGCGTGGTCCAGGTGCGGGTCACTGACACCGACGGCCGCACGTGCGCCAGCGCGAGCGGTGTGATGATGCTGTTCCGCCCGTGACGGTCCGGACAACGACGACGACGACGAGGTCGGCGATCCCTCAGCGGATCGGCTCGAGCACGTCCTTTCCGACAAACGGCCGCAGCGCCTCGGGCACGACGACCGACCCGTCGGCCTGCTGGTGGTTCTCGAGGATCGCCACGAGCCACCGCGTGGTGGCCAGCGTGCCGTTGAGGGTGGCGGCGGTCTGCGTCCGGCCCTCGTCGTCGCGGTAGCGCACCCCGAGCCGGCGGGCCTGGAACGTCGTGCAGTTGGACGTCGAAGTGAGCTCCCGGTAGGTCCCCTGCGTGGGCACCCACGCCTCGCAGTCGTACTTACGCGCGGCCGAGGAGCCGAGGTCGCCGCCGGCGATGTCGATGACGCGGAACGGCAGGCCCATGGCCTCGAGCATCTCCTTCTCGAAGCCCAGCAGGCGCTTGTGCTCCTCGTGCGCCTCCTCGGGCTTGCACCAGGAGAACATCTCGACCTTGTCGAACTGGTGGACGCGGATGATGCCGCGGGTGTCCTTGCCGTGGCTGCCGGCCTCGCGGCGGAAGCACGAGGACCAGCCGCAGTAGCGCTTGGGACCGGCGGAGAGGTCGAGGATCTCGCCCTGGTGGTAGCCGGCCAACGCGACCTCGGAGGTGCCGACCAGGTAGAGGTCGTCGTCCTCGAGCCGGTAGACCTCGTCGGCGTGCTGGCCGAGGAACCCGGTGCCCTGCATGATCTCGGGCCGCACGAGCACGGGCGGGATCATCATGGTGAAGCCGTTGGCGGTGGCCTTCTGCGCGGCGAGCTGCAGCATGCCCAGCTGGAGCAGGGCGCCGTAGCCGGTGAGGAAGTAGAAGCGGGCGCCGGAGACCTTCGCGCCCCGCTCCATGTCGAGCAGCCCGAGGCTCTCGCCCAGCTCGAGGTGGTCCTTGGGCTCGAAGTCGAAGGTGGGGATCTCGCCGATCCGCTCGATCTCCACGAAGTCGTCCTCGCCGCCGGCGGGCGTGCCCTCCTCGACGACGTTCGACAGCAGACGCTGGAGCCGGTCGACCTCGGCCGCCGCGGCCTTCTCGGCCTCCTCGGCGTCCTTGACCGCCTGCTTGAGGGCGCCCGCGGCCTCGAGCAGCGCCGGGCGCTCCTCGGGCGAGGCCTTACCGACCTTCTTGCCGTGGGCCTTCTGCTCGGCGCGGGCGGAGTCCGCGGCCGCGATGGAGGAGCGGCGGGCCTCGTCGGCGGCCAGCAGCTGGTCGACCAGCGACGGATCCTCGCCACGGGTGCGCTGGGAGTCGCGGACGAGGTCGGGGTTCTCGCGGAGCAGCTTGAGATCGATCACGCATCTCAGCCTAGCGGCCCGGGCGGAACTCCCCGATCCGCCACCGCCCGCGGGGGTCAGACCCCGAACAGCTCGAGGAACGCGTCCTTCTCGAACATGCGCGCGGTGTCGACGGCCGTGGGCGTGCCGCCGTACGGGTCGGCTCCGGCCTCGAACAGCACGCGGACGACCTCGCCGTAGCCCTTGAAGACCGCGCCGGCCAGCGGGGTCTGACCCCGGTCGTTGGCGCGGTCGACCTCGGCACCCCGCTCGAGCAGTGCGCGGACGGTGTCCGGGTGGCCGTTGTAGGCGGCGAGCATGAGCAGGGCGTCGCCCCGCTCGTTGGTCAGGTCGGGGCTCACGCCGGCGTCGACATAGGCCGCGAGCCGCTCCGTCTCGCCGTCCCGGGCCAGCTGGAACAGCATCTGGGCGAACTCGAGGACCTCCGGGTCCACACCCTCCCGTGGCGAGCGCACGTCACCGTCCGCGCCGGGTCGCTCGTCGTGGTTCTGTCCGCTCATGCTCCGAATCCTATCGGGACGGCGCGGTTGCGGCATCATGGAAGGCGATGACCACTACCACCCGATCGTCACGCCGTGGTCGGACCCTGCTCCGCACGCGGGGCGCGGTCATGGCCTCCCTCCTCGCGATCCTGTCCGGCGGGGCGGTCACCGGCGCGCTCATGGCCTCGGCGATCAACGACCCGAACTCGTCGAGCGCCGGGCGGATCGCGGCGGTCGTCCCGCAGGTCGACCCGCGGACCCTGTCGGGTCCGGCGTACGCCAACGCCGCCCCGGGCACCTGCCTGACCTGGTCCATCGACGCCGCGGACCGCGTGGCCTCCTTCGACACGGTCGACTGCGCCGAGCCCCACCGGTTCGAGGTGGCGGGGCGGATCGACCTGTCCGAGGTCCCCGGGTTCGGCGAGGGGACCCCGCTCCCGGACAGCGGCGACCTGGCCCCGGTGGGCACGGACCGGTGCCTGCCGCTGATCTCCCGGTACGCGGGCGGCCGCGAGGTCGATCCGCAGGGCCGCTTCACCGGACTGGTGGTGCCGCCGTCCGAGGAGGGCTGGGCCAAGGGCGACCGCAGTGTCCTGTGCGGGATCGCGGCCGCCGAGCTCGACGGCCGGTCCGCCCTGTCCACGGGCACGTTCGCCGAGGCGGACCAGCACCGCCGCTGGGAGCCGGGGACGTGCCTGGGATTCACCGCCGAGGGCCTGCCCGGCGCACCGGTGCCGTGCTCGGACGACCACTCGATCGAGATCGTCGCCGACGTCGACGTGACGGGGACCTTCCCCGAGGGGCCGGTCCCGCCGGATCCGCGGCAGCAGTCCGAGCTCACCGCCGACGCCTGCCGCGAGGCCGGGATCGCCTATCTCGGCGACCCCGAGACGCTGCGCCGCACGACGCTCATCTCGACGCTGGTCAATCCCATCTCCGAGATCTCGTGGCGCACGGGCAGCCGCACCGTCAACTGCGGACTGATGAGGGCCGCCGAGCCCGGGCCGTTCGCGGTGCTGCGCGGCTCCGCGCGGCAGGGTGTGCTCATCGACGGGAACACCCCGGTCGCGCCCACCACCACAGAGATCCCGCCGCCCGGCCAGCAGCCCGGTGGCGACACCGGCGCCACGACCGACACCGGTCAGGGCACGGTCGCCGTCCCGGTGCCCGGCGGGGCGCCGTGAGCATCCGCGTCGACGAGGCGCGGTTCGAGGAGCTGGTCGACGACGCGCTGGACTCGGTACCGGACGCGCTGTTCGAGGCCATGGACAACGTGGTGGTGCTCATCGCCGACCGGAATCCGGACGAGCCCGGGCTACTGGGGCTCTACGAGGGCGTCGCGCTGACCGAGCGGGACACCACCTATTCCGGGTTCCTGCCGGACACCATCACCATCTACCGGGGCGCGCTGTGTGACTTCTGTTCGACCGAGGAGGAGTTGGTCCACGAGGTGGCGGTGACGGTGATCCACGAGATCGCCCACCATTTCGGGATCGGCGAGGAGACCCTGCACGCGCTCGGCTGGGGCTGAGCGGAGCAGCCGACGCGCGGCCGCGGGAGCCACTCCGCAGCCGTCAGTACCCGGGCCGCCCCAGGTGGTCGCCCCATCGCTCGCACGCCCAGCCGCCGCCGTCCGGGGCCAGCTCGATGACGCCGCAATTGGGGATCCGGTTGTCCAGCGCCCACTGCGAGGGCACCGCCCCGGCGAACACGGCGATCATCCGCATGAGCGTGCCGTGGACGACGAGCACCACGTCGACGGCGTTGTCGAGGTAGGACTCGCGTAGCTCGGCGATGAGCGGCATGGCGCGCCGCCGCACGTCGAGCGCGCTCTCGCCGCCGGGGAGCCGGGAGTCCAGCTCGCCGTTCTCGAGCCAGTCGCGGACCACCCGGTTGTAGGCCAGCAGCGCGTCGGGCCCGGTCTGCATCTCGTACTCGCCGGCCTGCACCTCGTGGACACCGGGCACGGCCTGGGTGGGCAGGCCCATCTCCCCGGCGATGAGGCCGGCGGTCTCGCGGGCGCGGGCGGCCTCCGAGCTCAGGATGACCGAGGGGCGGATGCCCGACCCGGCGAGCTCCTCACCCACCAGCCGCGCCTGGTCTCGGCCGAGGTCGGTCAGCGGGGCGCCGGGCAGCGCGGTGTCGAGGGCACCGGCGACGTTGGAGGGGGTCTGCCCGTGGCGGACGAGGTGGAGTCGGGCGCTCACCCCGCGCCCTCCCCTCGACGCAGTCCGTCGATCCAGCGCAGCGCCTCGGCTCGGTCGGGCGGTGGCGCGCCGGCCTCGCCGCCGTCGGCGACTGGCCACGACCCGAGGAAGCGCAGGTCGGAAGTGCGGTGGCGGAGGGCGACGAGCGCCTCGGACACCGCGGGGTCGTCGATGTGGCCGACGAGGTCCACGTGGAACAGGTAGGTGAACCGTTCGACGCGGGTGGGCCGGGAGCCGATGCGGGTGAGGTCGATGTCGCGGATCGACAATTCGGTCAGCGCCTGGACGAGCGCGTTGGGCTGGTGCGGCAGGCCGAAGACGACGCTGGTGCGGTCGCTGCCCGTCCGCGGCGGCGGCGGGGCCGGCCGACCGACCAGGACGAAGCGGGTGCGGGCGCCGCCAACGTCGGCGACGCGCTCGGCCAGAGGGACCAGCCCGTTGATCTCGCCGGCGCGGGCGGGCGCCGCGGTGGCGTCGGCGGTGCCCGCGGCGACCTCCTCGGCGCCGGCGGCGGTGGAGGACGTGGTCTCGATGTGCGCCCGCGGCAGGTGGACGCCCACCCACCGACGGACCTGGGCGGCGGCGACGGGGTGGGTCCGCAGCACGCGCACGTCGGCGGCCGCGGTGCCGGGCCGCACGAGGATGGAGAACGCCACGTCGAGTTCGGTCTCGGCGAAGATCTGGAGCCGCTCCCCCACGGCGAGCGCGTCACCGGTGGGGTTGACGGTGCCGTCGACGGAGTTCTCGAACGGGACGCACGCGTAGTCGGCGGCGCCCGAGCGGACCATGGCCAGCGCCTCGTCGGGGGTGGGGGCCGGGACCGCCTCGGCGTCGGCGAGCAGGCCGGAGGTCCGCGCGTCCGCGCGGAGCCGGTGCAGGGCGGCGTCGGTGAAGGTGCCGGGCGGGCCGAGGTAGGCGACGGTGACCACGACGACGAGCCTAGTCAGCGACGGTCGGGAGCCGCGGACGCGAGGTCCGCGGAGACGGCGTCGACCCGCCCGTCGGGCACGAGGGTGCACGTCACGACATCACGGATGGCCTCCCGGGCCGACCGCGACAGACCCAGGATGCGGGCCGGGTCCGGCGCGGCGATCGCGGCGCGCACGTCCGCCCCGGTCATCGCGGCCACGGCGCCCGCGAGCAGCGCCCACACCTGGTCCGCGTCGGCGCACCGGGGCACGAGGCCCGAGCCGAAGCCGACCCCGGAGTGCGCGGCCACGGCGAGCAGGTCCGCGAGATGGTCGGCGGCGGGACCGGGACCGGTCAGGCCGCGCGCGACGTCGACGATCGCGGGGGTGTCCGCGGCGAGCACCGCGGACACCTCCTCCAACGGCGGGAGGCCGAGGTCGGCGGCGGGCGCGACCACGACTGGGGCGGGGGCCGACCAGCGGGCGAGCGTGTCCGCGATGGTGGCCTCGTCGGCCACGAGGTCCTCCAGGAGATCGGGCCGCGAGGGACCCCGGCTCAGCAGTTCGAGCGACACCGTCATGCACTCAGGTGTACACCCCGCCCGTTGCTACGCTGACCACCGATGGGTACCGACGACGCCCCCGTGCCCGAATACGCGGCCGACTACTCCCCCGCCCCGGACGACGCGCCGGACGCCTCCCACCTCACCCCGGAGGAGAAACGCGGCCCGCGGACCGTGCATGTCGCGCTCGGACTTCTGGCGTTCCTGCTGATCGTCGCGGTGGCCACCAATCCCGCCTCGGTGCTGCCGAGGGACTCGACGCTGCACGGGGAGCACCACCTCGACGTGGACTCGGGGCTGGAGCTCGCCGTGCCCGTGGGATGGCGCGTGGTGAGCGACGCCGAGCTCGGATCGCTGCAGATCGTGCCCGTCGGGACGGGGCACGCGCTGGAGACCCGCATCCTCGCGGGCGCCCTCGAACCCGGGATCGCCGCCGCCGCCATCGCCGACGACCAGGGGGCGGCGACCGCGCTCGCCGAGACCATCCAGCTCTACATCCTGGGCGTGTCCGGCATCCGCGACGAGCGGCGGGTCACACGCGTGGACAACGAGGCCGGCACGGGCGCCGCCGTCTCCTACGTGGTGGTGCCCGACGAGTTCGCCGACCTCGACTCCGGCGGGCTCGTCTACACCGCCGTGTTCGGCTCGGAGGGGCGGCGGTGGTGGGTGGCGTACGTGACGACCGCGCAACAGTCCGCCCCCGGCGTCAAGTGGATGGACGGGATCGTCGACAGCGTCCGGCTCGCCGAGTGAGCGGGTCCTCGCACTCCGCGTCCGACGCCGGACGGGTCCGTCGCGCACTCTCCCCCCGCGCCGCGGTCGCCCGGTACGCCTCCCGGTTCGACCCGGTCACCGACCCGCGCGTCCGCCGGCTGCTGGTGGCCGAGCTCGTCGTCGTCCTGGCCGTCACCTTCGGCCTGTCCGGCGCCTACGCCGTCCTCGACCTGTTCTCCGCACTGCTCGCGCCGGCCGACCTCGCCGACCAGACCGCCGCGCTCAACGTCTCCCGCTCGGAACATCCGTGGCTCGACCTGGCCTACCAGGCGCTCGGCGTGATGCGGCTGCTCGCGTGGGCGCTCCTGCCGCTGGTGCTGCTCGCGCACTCCGGCATCCGCGCGCGGGCGCTCGGTCTCGTGCGCGACAGGCCCGGGCGGCAGGTGGCGTGGGCGCTCGCCCTGACCGCGGTGATCGGCGTGCCCGGCCTGGCGCTGTACCTGGGGGCCGTCGCCGCCGGGTTCAACCTGCAGGTCGCGGCGTCCGGACTGGGCGAGACGTGGTGGCGGCCGGTCGTGCTGGTGCTGTCCGCGGCGGGCAACGGCGCCGCCGAGGAGATCCTCGTCGTGGGATACCTGCTCGTGCGGCTGCGGCAGCTCGGCGTGCCGCCGTGGCTGGCGCTGGCCGCCAGCGCCCTGCTGCGCGGCTCGTACCACCTCTACCAGGGTTTCGGCGGCGGACTGGGCAACCTCGCGATGGGCGTGGTGTTCGCGCTGTGGTGGATGCGGACCCGCCGGCTATGGCCGCTGGTGCTGGCGCACACGCTGCTGGACGTGATCGCGTTCCTGGGATACGCCGCGCTGGCGCCGCACGTGTCCTGGCTCTGAGCGCTGCCGTTGTGACGCTGGTCCCGCCGACGCCGTGGGACCCGCCGACCGCGGAGCCCGGCAAGTAGAGTCCGATCCCATGACCGACGACCCCAGGCGCCGGCACCTCACCCCCGAGGAGGCCGCCGAGCTCCGGCGACGTGCCCGCGAGCGACGCGGCTACGCCGACCCCGGCGCGCCGCGCGATCCGGGGGCCCGCCCGGGCCCGGCCGGTCGCGATCCCGGCGCCCGGCGCGATCCGGCGGCTCGTCGTGACCAGTCCGCCCGGCGCGATCCGGCGGCGTCCCGCAATGCCGCGGTGCGGCGGGACCCGGGCGCGAGGGCCGCCGACGCCGGCCGTGAGCGTCCGCTCGGTCGCACCGGCTACCAGCCGCGGCAGGAGCCCCAACCGCTGACGCCCGAGGAACGGGCCCGCTACCTGCGGGAGGACCCGCGCGGCGGGCGTGACCCGAGGGACCCCCGCGATCCGCGCGATCCGCGACGGTCTTCTCGGGCGCGCGCCGGCGGGCGCGACCCCTATCGACAGGTGACCGACCGTCGCGGCGGGCGGCCTGATCGTCGGTCCGCGCGGGCGGCGTCGGCGGCCCGCCGCGGACGGCGCCCGGGCCGGGCTCCCCTGTGGCGGCGGATCGGGCCGCTGCGCATCGTCGGCCTCGTCCTGGTCCTCGTGCTCACGCTGGGTGTGGTCACGGCCCTGTGGGCGGACTCGAAGCTGCAACGGATCGACGCGCTCACCGACTACCCGGGTCGGGGCGGCAACACGCCCGGCACCGTGACCCTGCTCGTGGGCACCGACTCCCGCGAGGGGCTCACCCCCGAGCAGCAGGCGCAGCTGTCGACCGGCTCCGAGTCCGACGCCGGCGGCAAGCGGACCGACACGATGATGCTCGTCTACACCCCGCGCGGTGGAGACCGCACGATGCTCATCTCGCTGCCCCGCGACCTGCTCGTGAACATCCCCGGTTACGGCGAGAACAAGCTCAACGCGGCCTACACGTTCGGTGGGCCGCCGCTGCTCACCCAGACGCTCGAGCAGCAGACGGGCGTGCGGATCGACCACTACGCGGAGATCGGGTTCGGCGGCTTCGCCGGGATCGTCGACGCCGTGGGCGGAGTGGACATCTGCATCGAGGAGCCCATCGTCGACCCGCTCGCCGGCCTCGATCTGGCCGCCGGATGCCAGACGCTCGCCGGCCCGCAGGCCCTGGGCTTCGTCCGCACCCGCTACGGGTTCGCCGAGCAGGACCTCCAGCGGGTGCGTAACCAGCGGCAGTTCCTCGGCGCGCTCATGCGCAAGACCCTGTCCCCCGGGAACCTGCTCAACCCGTTCACCGCGGTGCCGCTGCTGAACTCCGGCGCCGAGGCCGTCACCGTCGACACCGGCGACCACATCTGGACCCTCGCGCGGGTCATGTGGCGTCTCAGCGACGACCCGCTGACCGTGACCGCCCCCCACGACGGGATGGCGTCGGGATCGGTGGGCTCGTATCTGACGTGGGGCCCCACCACCACGGGGTTCTTCGAGGCGGTCGCCGCCGGGCGGACCCCCGGCCCGGAGTACATCGACGCCGGGCCCTGATCGGCCGCGCGCTCAGCCGGCCGGGGTGATGGAGACGATCCCCCACGTGCCGTCGGGGTTCTCGGCGAGTCGCACGCGCTGACGGATCAGGACCGGATCGGCCTCCGGCGGGTACTCGGTGAGGTCGACCTCGAGCAGCGTGGGCGACAGCTCCCGCGCCTCCACGCAGTGGGTGGTGCCCTCGGGGACCCGCTCGACGCCCTCGACGCGCAGCTGCTCCTCGGTCATCCGACTGGACGGCGAGACCGCCTCGAACGCCTTCGCCGCCGACCGCTCCACGTAGTAGGCGTGGTCGAACGCCAGGACCGCGCCGGCGGGCGTGTCGAGCGATCCGGGCCCGGCGCCGACCACGCGGCCGGCCTCCGAGACCTCCGCGCACCCGGTGACCGCCTCCTCGGAGGGACTGACGGCCCCACGGGTGACGACGAATCCGAGCACCGCGGACCCGCCCAGCACCGCCACACCGGCGGCGGCCAGCAGGGCGAACCGCACCGGGCGGCGGTCGAGCACCACGGGCGACCGCGGCGGCTCGTCGACCGGCCGGGGCACCTCCGTCGCGATGGAGCCCAGCGGGAGGCTCGACAGGTCGTCGACGTCGACGCCCGCCGTCCGGGCGGGCCCTGATCCCGCAGAGGCGGGTGCGCCTGCACCCGCACCCGCACCCGCACCCAGGGTGATGCGGTTCGGCGGGGCCTCACGCACGGGCTCGTCAGCGCGGCCGTCGGCCCGCGACGACCCCGCACCGCCGGCCACATCCGCAGACCGGTCGACCGCGGGCACGCCCGCGAGCGAGGAGTCCGGGCCGGGCCCGGTCCGCAGCCACGGCGGGACCGTCACCTCGGGGAGACGGCACGTCTCGTCGTCGTCCCCCCTGGTCGGCCGGTCGGCCACGCGCCCCACCCCCTCGGATCGTCCCGGGTCGACGCATCGCGTCGTGGGCGGCCGTGGTCGCCACCCGAGGGGATCCTAGAACGCACAGCGCCCCGTCGGGGGTCCGTGCCGCGCGGGCCTCCTAGCGGAGGGTCACCTGCCGGGCGCGCAGCCCGTCGCGAGACGACCGCTCCTCGGAGGTGAGCGGGGCGTCGTTCGCGAGCGCGTCGCGCAGCCGCGCGTCGAGCTCCTGCAGACCCGGCGCCCATTCCTGGTGGTGCATCTCACGGTCCAGGTCGAACACCGGCACAAGCAGCCCGTGCGTGCGGAAGGACCCGGCGAAACGGGACCCCTCGCCCAGGTGCAACCCACCGGCCGCGTGGACCCGGGCCAGCGCCTCGAACAGCGCGTCCTCGTCCTCGGGCCGGACCCAGCGGATGTGTGCCTTCTCGCCGGCGTCGACCCACCATGCGGCTTCGATGCCGTCCGCCTCCACGCGGGCCGAGGGCATCATGACCTCGTTGGCGTTGCGGACCGCCTGCTCGATCTCGGGCGCGATCTGAACGCCCTCGGCCACCCACCACGAGAAGTCGTCGTGCACGACGATCTCCAGCGGGGCGTCCTTCACCACGACGTCCGCCAGCGCCGGCGTCGACCCGGTCGGGTGCGACGAGGTGAGCGTCTCCCCGCCACCGGCGCGGCCCGCCCAGTCGATCGCGAACGCCAGATCGGCCGCCGGGTCGGGGCCGTGGACCTGCACCTGCAGGCCGACCATCGCCTCGCCGCCGAGTTCGTCGTCGCGGACGAGCGCCGCGATCGCGCCGGGCAGGACCGTCGCCAACGTCACCTCGCGGTCGCCCGCGACCGTGGTGAGCTTCGCCGTGGCCGACGGCACGAACTCGCGCATCGCCACCATGTCGCACTCACCGGCGAACCCGGCGAACGGCCGCGGCTCGACGCTCAGTTCCTCCCGCTCGGCCGCGCGTGCGGCGATCTTGGCCCGGCGGTTGCCGCCGGCCTTGGGCTCGTTGTGCCTATTCCGTCTACCCACGGGCACCACGATACGGTGCGACTTCGTCAGGTGACCGCCGGACCGGCGAGTCGGCCGGTCGGTGCCGGCCCCTATGCCCCCGGATCACCCGGCAGGCCCCGCGCCGCCTCGCTCGGCACGCCGGCGGCGGCCCCGTCCGCGGGTCCCTCGGTCGGCGGCGTCGCGCCGTCGAGGACGGTCAGCGCGCGCGCCGGAACGTTGGTGCCCACCCAGTCCACGCCCAGGTCGCGACACAGGAGGAGGTCGGCGGGGTCGTCGACGGTCCAGCAGTACGTCCCCATCCCGCGCGACCGCCAGTACTCGACCAGCCACGGCCGGGCGCGCAGCGCGCTGATGCTCGGCCCCATCAGCTGGGCGCCGAACCCCTCGGCGGGCCAGGACTTGAAGACGTTGCGCCGTTCGCGCAGCTGCACGGTCGGCACGTCCGGCGCCAACTGCCGGAACCGGCGGACGGCGGAGACGGAGAAGCTCATCATCACGGCGCGCGACTCGGCGAAGGACGCTACCCGGTCCAGCCCGAAGTACCGGAGCTCGTCGCGCAGCGCGGTCTCGACGCGCCCGCCGGTGGGCACGGGGTGCTTGGTCTCGAGGAACAGGCGTACGCGGGGATACGCCTCGGCCATCACGAGGAAACTGCGCAGGGTCATGACCGGCTCGGGCCTGCGGTGGACCGGGTGCCAGGAGCCCACGTCGAGGGCCGCGATCTGGTCGAGGGTGGCGGAGTGGACCCACAGGTCCCTGTCACCGACGCGCGTGGTGCGCGGGTCGTGGAGCAGGACCGGCACGCCGTCGGCGGTGAGGCGGATGTCCACCTCGAGCGCCTCCGCGCCCTGGTCGAGGGCCTGCTGGTAGGCGACGCGGGTGAGTTCGGGGTATTCGGCCGAGGCGCCGCGGTGGGCGACGACGCCGCTTCGGGTGGAGACGGGTGAGGGCAGGTGGGTGGTCGCGGGGACCGTCACGTCTCACTCCTTCCGGGTGGCGGACGCCTCCACGATCCCCGCCGGGAGGAACCTGCGGGTGAACCGTGGGGAAGGGTCGGTGAAACTCCCCATGACGGACCGGGTCTCGCGGGCGGTCCACACGGCGGCGAGGGCGGCCAGGGCGGTGAGCAGGACGGTGTCGGCGGCGGCCTGGGAGCCCTCGCCGCTGCCGCGCCACAGCGCCAGGGCGGCGGCCAGGGCGTTGACGCCCCACGCCGCCCACCAGCGCCTCAGGTCGGATCGGGAGGGGGCACGGTCCGACGCCCGGCGCAGTTCCTCCAGGTAGACGGGTAGGCGGAAGAAGTTGACGACGACGAGGAGCGCCCCCGCCCACAGGCCCGCCCGTGACCGGGGGTCCGGGACAGGCGCGTAGGCCAGGCGGCGGGTCTCCACGAGCCAGGCGGTCGCGGTGATCGCGGCGGCGACGCCCACGGCGATGGCGACGATCCCGGTCACCCAGACCAGCGCCGTGGTGACGGCCTCGATCCACCACGGCGCGAGCCGGTCGGCGTACCAGGCGAGTGCGGCGTAGCGCAGGCCGTGGGCGACGGCGGTCGCGGCGAACCAGGCGCCGGCGGCGCGCATGATGCCGGGGGCGGCCGAGGCGAGGCGGGCCGGCCGGGGCGCGGCGGGCGGCTCGAGTCGGTGCGGGATCGCGACCGGGGGCAGGCCCCACCTCGGGGTGGCCGGATAGGCGGGTGTCCGCGGGCCCCACGCGGGTCCGGTGCGGTAGCGCGGCAGGGGCGGTCGCGGGGTCGGTACTGGCGACCGCCACGGCGGGTGCGCGACCCAGCGCCACTGCCCCTGCCGCCGCGGTGTGGTCATGGCGACCATGCTGGCACAGCCCGGGTGGCGCGGGCGCGCGGTGCAGGTGGCCCGGTCCCGCGTCCGCGGATGGCGCGGGCGCGCGGTGTGGCACATGCTGGGGTCATGTCCGTGAGCTGTGTGCGCGTCCACGATCTCGTCTCCGGCCGCGCCGATCCCGGGGACGCGTACGTGGTGCTCGTGGACCGGCTGTGGCCGCGGGGCGTGCGAAAGGACGCGTTCCGCCACGACGAGTGGTGTACCGACGTGGCGCCGTCGCCCGAGTTGCGGCGCGAGTTCCACGGCGGAGAGCTGGACTTCGACGGCTTCGCCGAGCGGTATCGCGCCGAACTGTCCCGTCCCTCCGCGGCCGCGGAGGTGGAGCGCCTCGCGGCCCGGGCGGCCGACGGGGAGCTGGTGCTCGCGTATGCGTCGCGGGACACCGAGCACAATCACGCAGCGGTCCTGGCGGACGTCATCCTCGACGCTTCTCACTGAGCGGTCCGGATCTGCGCCACTCGCCGTTCATGTATCCGTCATCACAGAGGGGGTGACGGACCGTGCCGTCGTGTGTATGGTCTTTCTCAGTAGTTGAAATCGTTCGTTGTATTTCTGTAGATCCACCGCCCTTGCGAGAGGGCAGTGCGGCACCGCAGGGAAACACACAGCACGCTCTCTGCTGCAGCACCCGGTACTCCGACAAGCGGAGCACCGACTCTCGAAAGGCATCAATATGGCTACCGGTACCGTGAAGTGGTTCAACGCTGACAAGGGCTTCGGCTTCATCGCCCCCGACGACGGCTCGGCCGACGTCTTCGCCCACTTCTCCGCCATCAACGGCTCGGGCTACCGCTCGCTCGAGGAGAACCAGCAGGTCTCCTTCGACGTCGCGCAGGGCGCCAAGGGCCTGCAGGCGGAGAACATCACCCCGCTGTGATCTGAGGTCAGACTGATCTGACGTTCTCAGACTGCACGAGAGGGCCCCGTAGGAGAAATCCTGCGGGGCCCTCTCGCATGTCCGGGCCCGCGCACAGCCGCTCCCGGCGATGGCGTCTCGCTCTTCTGCCTGGCGTCTCGCCTCCGCGGCCCGCGCACAGCCGCTCCCGGCGATGGCGTCTCGCGCGCACCGAAGAGCGGGCGAGACGCCATCGCGAGGGGCGGCTGCGTTCGGGGCTACGGCTGCGAAGACCGCGACGCCTGCGGAGGTCGTGGGTCGCGGCGTCCGCGGAGGCCGGAGCCGCGACGGCCGCGGTCAGATGGGGCAGGCGACCCCGCTGCGCACGTGGCAGTCGTAGCCACCGGGATTCTTGACCAGGTACTGCTGGTGATAGTCCTCGGCGTACGCGTACTTCCCGGAGCGGACCTCGTCGAGCATCCCGATCTCCGTGGTCAGCGGCCCGTAGCCCGCGGCGTCGAGCTCCTTCTGATAGCCCTCGGCGATGCGGCGCGCCGCCTCCAGCTGCTCCGGCGTGGTCGTGTAGATCGCCGAGCGATACTGGGTGCCCATGTCGTTGCCCTGACGCATCCCCTGAGTGGGGTCATGCCACTCGAAGAACTCCGCGAGCAGCTTCTCCACCGGGAGCACCGCGGGATCGAAGACCACGAGAACCGCCTCGGTGTGGCCGGTCAATCCCGTGCACGTCTCTTCGTAGGTCGGGTTCGGTGTCCACCCGCCGGCGTAGACGGCAGCCGTGGTCCAGACACCGTCGAGCTGCCAGAGCACCTTCTCCGCACCCCAGAAGCAGCCCATGCCCAGCACGATCGACTCGTGCCCCTCCGGGAACGGCGGCACCATGGGATTGCCCGTGACGATGTTCTTCGGCGCCACGGCCACCGGTTCCGCCCGGCCCGGCAACGCCGAGTCGGCGTCGACGACCTCGGTCGCCCGTCGCATCGCGGATTGTCTGATCGCGTCCTGTAGCCAGCCCATGTAGCCAGGGTAACCGCGTCGCGGGATCGAGATCCGGACGTGATGTGACCGATCCCATAGTCCGCGTTACAGTGGTCGCCAGTACGACCGAGGGGATCCGGACGTGACCGCCACACAGCCTGCAGTCCAACGACTTCGCGCCATCTTCGACGCCGATCAGCCGCAGCCGTTCGAGGGGACCGGCTGTAGCGATCACGTCCGCCGCCGCAATCTCGCGGTGCCCGTCGCGCTCGCCGTCATCCTTCTGGTCGTGCTCATCGCCCTGCTCGTTCTCTGACCGGCCAGCGCGCGGTCGGGGCCTCGACACGCGGCGAGGTCAGCTCGCCCACGGGTCCCCGAGGCGCTCGCGCGCGACCCGCACCAGCAGCGGCGCCCACGGCGCGCAGTCGTCCTCGGGCAGGGCCGCGATCTCCCTCAGTTCGTCCACCGTCACCCACCGTGCCTCGGCGATCTCGGCCCGCGGCTCGGGATCGCCGTCCACACCGGCGGCGAAGACCTCCGAGACCAGCAGGAACCCGGGCTCGTTGGCGGTGGCCGTGTCGAAGCGGCCGAGCGGCTCCAACGCGTCGGGCGTCAGGACTACGCCCAACTCCTCGTCGATCTCACGCACCGCGCACTCGCGCGGCGACTCCCCCGTCTCCCACTTGCCTCCCGGCAGCATGAAGCGGTCCGTGCCGACCTTGCGCACCGTCACCACGGCGCCGTCGGGCCGACTCAGGATGACGGCCGAGACCGAGATGGTGCGCACGGCCGCCGTATCGGAGTGATCCACGGTTCTGATCATGGCAGGACACCGCGGCCGCCCGCGAGCCCACCGCGGCGCCGGACGACGCGCTCGCCCGCAGATCACTATGGTGGAGACGGACGCCGTGACAGGCGCCACGGGTCGACCCCGCGCGCTGCCCGTCACCCAACTGAAAGGACACTCCACTATGGCCGAGTACGTTCTTCCCGATCTCGACTACGACTACGGCGCTCTCGAGCCGCACATCTCCGGCGAGATCATGGAGCTGCACCACTCCAAGCACCACGCCACCTACGTGAAGGGCGCCAACGACGCCCTCGAGCAGCTCGCCGCGGCCCGCGAGGACGGCAGCATCTCCGGCAAGGCCCCGCTGCTGAGCAAGAACCTGGCCTTCCACCTCGGTGGCCACACGAACCACTCCATCTTCTGGAAGAACCTCTCGCCGGAGGGTGGCGACCGCCCCGAGGGTGAGCTCGCCGCCGCGATCGACGCCGAGTTCGGCTCGTTCGACAAGTTCCAGGCGCACTTCAACGCCGTCGCGACCACCCTGCAGGGCTCCGGCTGGTCCGTCCTCGGCTGGGACCACATCGGCCAGCGCATGGTCATCCAGCAGCTCACCGACCAGCAGGGCAACATCTCGGTGAACATCACCCCGCTGCTCATGCTGGACATGTGGGAGCACGCCTTCTACCTCCAGTACAAGAACGTCAAGGCCGACTACGTCAAGGCCTTCTGGAACGTCGTCAACTGGAAGGACGTGGCCGAGCGCTACGCCGCCGCCAAGGGCTGACGGAATCGGACCCTTCACGGCTCTCCTGAGCTGACAGCGGCCCGGGTGGGGATCACCCCGCCCGGGCCGCATGCTGTCCGGGCGGGGTCCGCGACCGCGGGGCAGGTCGGGCCCCGCGACGTGGAACCGTCCCGGCCCAGGGACCGCCCCCGGACGGTCGTCCGAGACGTTGCTGTGACTCACGCAACCGCCCCGGCGCCCGCCGCAGCGGCTCACCCGCGCGAGAAGTGAGGTCCCTTCGGTGTCCAACGGCGAGCGACAGGTCGACCACTCCCAGACCGGCACTCCGACCGCCATGAGTCGCCGCACCGTTCTGAGCGGAGCCGCCGCCCTCAGCGGGATCGCGGCCCTGCAGTCGGCCCTGCCCGCCGTCGCCTCAGCGCAGTCCACGGCCCTGTACGTCGGCCGCGGCATCGGGGACATGACCGGAGAGCCGCTGGGCGCGGGCATAGACGGGTACGCGGACACCGAGCAGCTCTCCGTCGGACTGCACCTGCGGCAGAGGGCCCGCGCCTTCGTGTTCGCCGACTCGCCGTCGTCGCCCCGGTTCCTCCACGTCACCGCCGAGATCGGCCTGATCTTCCAGTCCATCCACCAGGAGGTCCTCCGGCGCCTGGCGGCGGAGTTCGGCGGCACCTACCACGAGGGCAACGTGGTCATCACCGCCACGCACACCCACGTCGCCCCGGGCGGTACCTCCGGCCACCCGATGGTCGACCTGTCGATGCTCGGCTTCCGCCCGGTCACGTTCGAGGCCAACGTCGCCGGCATCGTCGACGCCGTCCGGATGGCGCATCACGACCTCGCACCCTCGGAGGTCGGCGTGACCACCGGCACCCTCCGCGACGCCGGCGTCCAGCGTTCCCGCTGCTCGTTCGAGCGCGACACCCCTGAGGAGCGCGCCCACTTCCCCGAGGGGATCGACCCGCGGTCACAGTCGCTGCAGATCACCCGCGGCGGCCGGCTGGTGGGCGTCCTCAACTGGTTCGCCACACACGCCACGTCCATGACCTCGCACAACCGCATCGCCTCGTCGGACAACAAGGGGTACGCCGCCTGGCACTGGGAGCGGGAGGTCGCGGGCCAGGACTACCTCGCCGGCGTGACGCCGCACCTGGTCACCGCCTTCGCGCAGACCAACCCCGGAGACGTCAGCCCCAACCTGGACCTCGAACCCGGCCGCGGGCCGACGCCCGACGAGTGGCTCAACACCCGCATCAACGGCGAACGACAGTTCGCGGCCGCCCGCGACCAGGTGGGCAGGGAAGTACGCCCCCTCGGCGGCGGGATCGACGTGCGACACGTGTGGGTCGACATGTCCGCCGTCGAGGTGGGCCCTCAGTTCACCGGCGACGGGCGCACCCACCGCACCGCCGTCGCGGCACTGGGAGCATCGTTCGCCTCGGGGAGCCAGGAGGACGGCGGCGGCGGGGACGAGCTGCCGTTCGCCGAGGGCGACCGCGGCGGCAACCCCGCGGTCAAAGCCCTCACCGACGTGGTGATCCCCGGGTGGCTGCGCGAGGCCCACGCGCCCAAGGACGTCCTCCTCCCGGTGGGGCTCGTGCCGAACGCCGTGCAGCGCGTGTACCCGTTCCACCTGGTCCGCCTCGGCACGCACTACCTGTTCACCCTCGGGTTCGAGCCCACCGTGGTGGCGGGTCTGCGGCTGCGGCGCACGCTCGCGGTCGAACTGAGCGTGGCGGAGGACCACGTGACCGTCTAGGGCTACTCCAACGCGTACGGCCACTACGTGACCACGCCCGAGGAGTACTCGGCCCAGAACTACGAGGGCGGCGCGACGATCTTCGGCCCGTGGACCCTGCCGGCGATCCAGCAGATCGCCGCCGACCTGGCCCGCTCGATTCGGGCGGGGACGCCGCTGGATCCCGGAACCTCCGAGCGGGACCTCACCGGACAGATCCCCGTCTCCCCGCTCGGTAACCCGCTCGTCGACACCCCGGCCCCCCTGCGGAACTTCGGCGACGTCCTGGACCAGCCACTGCCGGAGTACCGGGTCGGGCAGCGCGTCCTGGTGAGGTTCTGCGGCACCCACCCCAACTCGGATCTGCGCCGTGGCGACACCTACCTGACGATCGAACGCCGCGACGGCCGGCGCTGGGTTCGGGTCCACGACGACGGCGACTGGTCCACGATGATCGTGTTCGAGGGGCTGCTCACCGTGACCAACGCAGTCATCACGTGGGACATCCCGCCGCGCACCCCGGCCGGGGAGTACCGGGTCGTGTACACCGCGTCGGGCCGCGGGTTCGACGGCCGCCTGTTCCCGGTTCGGGGGCAGAGCCGGGGCTTCGCGGTCCGCTGAGGCGTGGTCTGGGACACTGGAACCGACATTCGTTGCAGTCCCAAGTGAAAGGACAACACCCGTGGACATCAAGGGTGCTTCCGTCATCGTCACCGGTGCCGCCTCCGGCCTGGGTAACGCCACCGCGCGTTCCTTCGCCGAGAAGGGCGCCGTCGTGTTCGGCCTCGACCTCCAGCAGTCCATCGACAAGGCCGTCGAGCAGGGTATCGACGAGGGCATCACCCTCATCGCCGCCGACGTGACCAGCGAGGACGACGTCAAGGCCGCCATCGCCCGCGCCACCGAGGCCGCGCCGCTGCGCGTCGTGGTCAACTGCGCCGGCATCGCGCCGGCCGCCCGCATCGTCTCCAAGAAGGGCGTCCACGCGCTCGACCTGTTCGAGACCTGCATCTCCGTGAACCTCGTGGGCACCTTCAACGTGCTGCGGCTGGCCGCCGAGGCCATGTCCACCCAGGACACCGTCGACGAGGACGGCCAGCGCGGCGTCATCATCAACACCGCATCCGTCGCCGCGTACGAGGGCCAGGTCGGGCAGATCGCCTACGCCGCCTCCAAGGGTGGCGTCTACTCGATGGGCATCTGCGCCGCCCGCGATCTCGCGCAGTTCGGCATCCGGGTCAACACCATCGCCCCGGGCACCATCGAGACCCCGATGCTCAAGGGCCTGACCGAGGAGTTCCAGAAGTCCCTCGAGGCCGCGATCCCGTTCCCGTCGCGCCTCGGCCGCCCGTCGGACTACGCGCAGCTGGCGAACGCGATCGTCGAGCAGGACTACCTGAATGGCGAGAGCTTCCGCATGGACGGTGCCCTCCGGATGGCTCCGCGCTAGCAGCTCGCCCGGACGCGGGCCCGGACCTCGGTATCCGGGCCCGACGTCGGGAACGACCGAGGCCCGCCCCCCTGATCGGGGCGGGCCTCGGTGCTGTTCGAGCCGGTGTCAGCCGCGACCGTTGTCGATGGCGGGGCCCGGAGCCGGGGCCGGAGCCGGGGCCGGAGCGGCACCCTGGGCCGGGGCCCACGGCAGCGGCGGCAGCGGCGGGAGGGCGATGCCGGCGGCGGTGAGCGCGGCGTGGATCTCCGGCGCGAAGTAGATGCCCGCACCGATGGCGGCGACGGAACCCAGCCCCAGGGTGGCGGGAACGAGCGAGCCAGTGCCGCCGGGGAGCGAGCCGGCACCGAGGGATCCCTCCATCGAACCGAGAACGGTGGTGGCTCCCTCGCCGATGCCGAGCGAGCCCGCGATAGGAGCGTAGATCGGGGCCAGCGAACCGGTGGTAGGCTCCCCCAGAAGCGAATCAGTGGTGGTGATGGAGCCCGTGCCGGGTGCCGGGCTGAGCGAGTTGACGCCGGAGGAGGCGATCGCCTCGGACAAGGAGCCCGAGAGCGAGCCGGTGGTCGGCTCGCCGATCAGGGAACCCTCGGTATCGAGGGAGCCGTTGCCGGTGGCATCGCCGTCCAGGATAAGCGAGCCCAGGTCCTCCGGGACCGAACCGTTGCCGGCCGAGTCGCCGGAGCCCTCGCTGCCGGAGCTCAGCTCGCCTGAGCCGCCGGTCAGGCTGCCGGCGTCCAGGCTGCCCTCGCTCTGCGCGTTGGCGACGCCGGTGGCGCCCGAGATGGCCAGAGCGGTGGCGGCAGCGACGGCGGCCACCTTGCGGGTCGTGAACGTCATTTCTTCGTCTCCTCGTGTGGAAAAGGTTCCCAGGCGCGGAGGCTCGTGGCCGAACCACCCCGGGCCGGGTTTGACGGCGTCAAAACAGTGTTATGGAGAAACCGCTTCGACCGCCCTACCCGCACTCTATCGGTGCACTTCGGTGCACTCAGGACGTCAACGGAGAAAACTTAGTTAATTCTTAGTTATAATCTGGCCCGAGAACTATTCTCGGCCTGCGATTCTGGCCTCGTCCGGGCTGGTCCGGTCACGCTTCTTCCCGTGATTACACCACCGCCGATGCCTCGAGGCCCACCCCCGGCGTCGGGAGCGGGCCTCGAGAGCGGAAACAGTACGGGGCGGAGGAGGCCCCGGAGGATCAGAACTGAGGCAGCGGCGGCAGCACGATTCCCGCGTCCGTCAGAGCCTGCTCGATCTGCGGCGCGAAGTAGATTCCCGCCCCGATGACAGCGGCGGAGCCGCCGACCAGCAGCACCGGCCCGAGCGAACCGGATCCACCAAGCGAATCCGTACCGCCATCGGAGCCGATGACGATTGCCGGACCCCCATCGGAGCCCAGTGCGTCACCGACCGACGCCACGGCCGGCACCAGGGAGCCTGAGGTGGGCTCGCCGAGGAGGGAACCGGTGGTGTCCACGGAGCCGGTACCCGGCGCGGGACTCACGGCGTCGGAACCCGCTGCCGCGTTGACCGAGCCCACGCCCTGCGACACTACCGGGGCGAGGCTGCCGAAGGTCGGCTCGCCGAGCAATGCGGAGCCCGAGGTGTCGATCGATCCGGGGCCGACCTCCCCCGTCCCCTCCTCGGCCGAGCCGAGGGCGGAGGACTGAGCGTGTGCCAGACCCACTCCGCCGGTCAGGGCGAGAGCAGAGACGGCGAGGGCTGCAGCGGCGCGGATGTGACTCGTCATGGGTCAGTGTTCCTTTCGGAAGGGATGCGCCGGCACTCCGGCGATATTTAACAATTCTAATCATTCCGTCGAGAACACACTGCGCGGCCACCGCGGAATGCCCGCGCATGAGGGGTCCAACGCCGAAGTAGACATACGTTCAGAGCTGGTGGCCGCCCGAGCTCGAGCGGGAGATCCACTCCCGCACAGCGCGAGTGGCCCGGACGTCGTCCTCGTTGTAGGCGAGGATGCGGTCGCGGCCGGCGTCCCGTTCGACGCCCCGCGCCGCCTGTGCGTCGCGGTACCACCCGAGCGAGGCCTCACCGCCCGCCTCGGGATCGCGCCAGGTGAACCCGGCGGCCGGGGCGACCACCTTCAGCCCGAGGCCCGAGGTGGAGACGAACTGGGTGGTGACCGCCTCGTGGACGTCCACCCAGAGCGGGGAGGAGATGAAGCGCCGGACCTCGGCGACGGAGGGAACCCCCTTGACGACGGCGAGGGTGCCCTCCGGCCCGAACCTGCCGGCCGACGAGAGCATCCACCCGTTCTCCGCGGACCGTGAATAGCAGTAGGCCCGGAACGACCGGCCCTGACCTGCCGCCCTGTCGCGGATGCCGGTGAGCCAACGCCAGAACTCCGCGAACGACCGCCCCTCGTCCGGATCCGGCAACCGGGCCCAGGTGGCGAACGGCCTGTAGCCCTCGGCCTCCAGGGGCCGCCCGTCCCTCAGCGTGAGCAGGGTCCCCCACAGATAGGCGCCGTCGTCGAGGTGACTCTCCAGGTCGACGTCCACCTCGATATCCGCACGCGGAATGCTCGGCCGCGCCACCTTGGGAACCACCACCTCACCGTCGCGGTGTGCCCTCGCCCGCAGGACCGCGTCCGAGAACGGCTCGCCGTTCCAGTCCGTGGGCCGGTCCGGTCCGGCCTCCGCCAACTCCGCCACCGTCCGGATCCCCCGGGCCCTCAGCGATCCAACCTGTCCGCCGCCGACGACGAGGCTGACGTCATCGGACAGGACCAGCCGGTCGCGACACCCCTCGACGGGCCCGTCCCGGTCGTCCCACCCCTCCCACCACGGGCAGGTGCGGCATTCGCCGATCCGGCTGGGGGCGGTGTCCAGCTCACCGCGCACCACCGCCAGTCGCGTGGCGTGGGTGCGGTCGGCCGGGTCGAGCACGGGCTCGAGGTCGTGCACGACCGCCCTCGCCGAGCCCAGCCCGAGCACCGCACCCACCGGACTCGACGCCGCGTGCCCCGCGGCCTCGAGCAGACGCCAGGCGTGGACGAGCCGGTCGAGGTCCGCCGGATGGCGCCGCACCCGCAGGGTCGGATCGGGCGCCGGCGCCCAGTCGAGCAGCCGGGTCACCGTCGCCGTCGACGACCCCTTCCCCCGCCGCGGGTCGACCACCTTGTGGTTGACCACCAACACCGGCGCGTACCCACCGCCGGGCACGGCCGCCACCGTGCACCTCAGGCCCGCCCGGCCACTGCCCTTATCGGCGGGAAGGGCGGCGCCCCACACCAGAGTCGCCCCGTCGGCCAACGCCCGGAGGGTCACCTCCTCGTCGTCGTCACCCGGTACGTCCCCCGGCAGATCCGTCCAGTGGTCCCCCACCACGTCCACCACCGCGGCGTCGGGACGCGCGCCCGCCAGCGCGCGCTCCCTCAGCCCCGCGCGCCGATCCGCCGCCGCCATGGCCCGAAGCCGGACGCCCTCGTCGAGCGGCGCGTTCCGCCACCAGCCCGGCCGGGCGTCGCGCTCCCGGGCCACGCGGTGCAGACATCTGGCCCCCGACGCCGGTCCCACCACCGCCGCGTCGGGGACCCGGCCCGTGGTGCGCTCGGCGTCCTCCATCGCCGTCCATCATGACCCAGCCGTGCAGCGCACGACGGTCCGGTCCTCAGTGCCCGGCAATTCGCCTAGGCTGGTGACCTGAATGTTCGCGACGAGAGAAGGATCGACGCCCATGGGCAAGCTGACGACCTACCGCGACAAGCGTGCCGGACTCCGGGCCCATGCCGCGGCGCTCAAGTCCACCGCCATGACCGAGGCCAAGCTCGCGGCCAAGGAGACCCGCAAGCAGGCCAGGGAGGCCCACCGCGTGGAGCTGGCGGAGGCCAAGAAGCGCGCCAAGCTCGAGGGCAAGAACGCCGACCGCAAGGCCAAGCGGGAGGAGAAGCGCGCCGAGAAGCAGAACAAGCTCGACCGCAAGGCCGCCAAGCGGGACCGGAAGGCCGAGAAGGTCCACGCCAAGGAGGAGCGCAAGACCATCAAGCGCGAGGCCAAGATCCTGGCCAAGGACCGGAAGCTCGCCGAGAAGATCGACGCCGCCGGCCGCAAGCACGAGTACCAGCTGGCCGAGATGGAGCTCGACAAGCTCAAGGGCACCAAGCTCAACAAGGACGACGTCCAGCGCTGGCTGAACATAGCCCAGGTCGCCACCCCGGTCCTGCTGCCGCTGGTCTACAAGGTCGTGTCCAACGCGCAGAGCTCCGATAAGACCGCCGAGGCCGGCGGGGTCGACCTCAAGGCCGCCGGCATCAACGCCACCGGCCCCGGTGCCGCCCTGGGTGCGCGGATCGTCCGCCTCGAGCGCACCCTCGACCAGCTCGAGACCAGCCGCGGTGGCGAGCGGGAGGTCAAGGACTTCGTCGCCTCCACCCGCACACGCCTGACCGACCTGCGCACGGCCGTCGAGACCGCCGAGACCACGCCCACCGCCCAGCGGCGCGAGATCCACTCCTCGATCTCCGGGGAACTCGACCGCGTGAACAAGGACGTACTGGCCCGCCTGGGGGTCAAGGCGTGACCCAGCTGGACATCGGTTCCGCGCGGTCCGGGCGTCCGGCGGGGGCCGGGCGTTCGGCGGCGGTCGGGCGTTCGGCGGCGGTCGGGCGCTCACCGCTGCGTCGGCGCCTGGGTTCGGTCGCGATGGCGGCCGCCCTGTTCGGCGGCGCGACCGCCCCCGCGGTGCTGCTCGCGCCCGTCGCGACCGCGCACTCCGTGCTGATCTCCGTCGACCCGGAGGACGGCTCGCAGCTCGACGCGGCGCCCGAGCAGATCGTGTTGACGTTCAACGAGGAGGTCAACCAGAACTTCGCCTCCGTCGCCGTGACCGCCGGGGATGACCGGACGAACCGCGTGACCGGCGAACCGATGGTCGACGGCGAGACCGTCACCGCCCGCGTCGACGACCTCGCGCCCGGCGCCTACACCGTCGGCTATCGCGTCACCTCGGCCGACGGGCACGTCGTGAGCGGGTCCTCGGTCTTCACTGTGGCCGGTGCCGAGGGTGGCGCCGGTGCTGGCGAGGCCGGTGGTGAGGGCGGTGCAGCCGGCGGCGAGGGCGGTGCCGGGGCTGAGGGTTCCGCTGCCGGCGGGGCCACGGCTGCCGACGCCGGTGGCGAAGCCGCGGACGCCGATGCGACCGAGGCCGACGTCGCCGACGAGACCTCCGGCGAGAGCTCCGGGGTCAATCCCGTGATCTGGGTGGTCGGCGGCCTGGCCGTCCTGCTCATCGGCGGGGCGTTCGTGCTGCTGCGCCGGGGTGGCGGCAGCGGCAGCTGACTGACCGGCTGACTGACTGACTGACTGACCCGGGGCAACGGGCCGGCGCGCGCTCCGGACCTCGGCCCGCCCCCGGCCAGCCGCACGCCTCCCTGGCGTCTCGCTCCCGAGCCTGGCGTCTCGCTCCCGCAGATGGCGTCCCGCTCCCGCGAGATCCCGGCCAGCCGCACGCCTCCTTGGCGTCTCGCTCCTCCAGATGTACGCGACACACACAGCCGCTCCTCACGATGGCGTCTCGCCCACACTTCGGGGCAGGCGAGACGCCATCGTGAGGAGCGGCTGCGATCGGGCGGTCAGAAGCGCTGGGCCGCCGGGCGGGCGGATGCGCGGGCCCGCCGGGCAGCGGTCGCGAAGGCCCCGCCGGAAGCTCGGGCCCGCCAGCAGGCCGCACGTCTGGCAACCCGCACGCCCGGCCAGCGCCGCCCCGCGTCCCGGGCTACCGTCCGGGAAGGAACCGCATCGCGTTGGTCGCGGGCACGAGCACCTGCTGCCACCGCTTACGCGGCAG
Source organism: Dietzia massiliensis (assembly GCF_018390595.1). Classification (GTDB taxonomy): domain Bacteria; phylum Actinomycetota; class Actinomycetes; order Mycobacteriales; family Mycobacteriaceae; genus Dietzia; species Dietzia massiliensis. Next base: position 63,181 of record NZ_JAHBAV010000004.1, on the reverse strand, counting down.
GAACGACGGCCCGCCCATGTGCATCACACGCTGAGTGGCGATCGTCTGGGCCTCGGTGTACTTGAGCAGGCCCTCGTCACCGTGCCGGCGGCCGACGCCGGAAGCGCCCATGCCTCCCATCGGCCCGGCGACCGAACCCCAGCCCGCGACGTACCCCTCGCCGACGTTGACGGTACCCGTCCGCAGGCGCGCCGCGATCGCCTCGCCCTCCGCGTCCGTGGCGGCGAACACAGAGGAGTTGAGCCCGTACTCGGTCTTGTTGGCCTCGGCGATCGCCTCCTCGACGGAGTCGACCGGGTAGATCGACACCACCGGGCCGAAGGTCTCATCGCCGTAGCAGGTCGCGTCCTCGGGCACGTCCGCCAGCAGGGTGGGCTCGTAGAACAGCGGCCCCAGGTCGGGCCGGGCCCGCCCGCCGGCCAGGACTCGAGCGCCCTTGGCCACGGCGTCGTCGACGTGTGCGCTCACGGTGTCCAGCTGGTCCTGCGAGATCAGGCTGCCCATTTCGGCCTCGAAATCGTACCCCGGGCCGACGCTCATGGCCTTGACGCGCGCGGTGAGCTTCTCCGTCAACTGCGCCGCCACGGGCTTCTCCACGTAGAGGCGCTCGACCGAGATGCACAGCTGGCCGGAGTTGGAGAAGAAGGCGCGCGTGGCGACCTCGGCGACGCGGTCGAGGTCGGCGCCCGCGGTGACGATCATGGCGTTCTTGCCGCCGAGTTCGGCCGAGAACCCGATCAGTCGCTCGCCGCACTGGCTGCCGAGGGTGCGGCCGGTGGCGGTGGAACCGGTGAACATGAGGTAGTCCACGTTGTCGACGATCGCGCCGCCGACGGTCCCGCCCGAACCGGGGACCACCTGGAACAGCTCGCGCGGCAGGCCGGCGCGGTAGAACATGTCGGCCGCCGCGAGCGCGCAGAACGGGGTGATCGACGCCGGCTTGATGACGACGGCGTTGCCGGCGATCAGCGCGGCGAGCGCGTCGGTGGCGGCGAGGTTGAGCGGGTAGTTCCACGGCGCGATCACGCCGACGACGCCCTTGGGCTGGCGGCGGACCACGGCCTTGGTCAATCCGGGCAGCATGCCCTGGACCCGCTTGGGCGCGAGCAGGCCGGGAGCGGTACGGGCGTAGTGGCGGGCGGTGATGAGGCAGTCGAGGACCTCCTCCTGCGCCGACGAACGGCTCTTGCCGGTCTCGGCCTGGACGATGTCCATGAGTTCGGCCCGGTTGCGCATGACCTCCTTGGCGAACCGGGTGATCACGGCGACGCGGTCGGCGACGTCACGGTCAGCCCACGCCACCTGGGCGGCGCGGGCCCGCTCCACCGCGGCGACCACGTCGTCGGCGGTGCCGGCGGGGATCTCCGCGAGAGGCTCGCCGGTGAAGACCTCGTTGATGGTCGACGACGGGCGGCTCGACGGGTCGGCGCGGAACTCGGGGATCGCGACGAGGTCGCGGAGGCGGTCGTACACGCGGGGCGCAGGTCGGCTCATGCCCTCCAAGGTTACCGGCGAGTACGCACCGCTGTACACCCCGGCGTTTTTTGTCAATCCACGCACCCGAGGCTTGACCCTGACGCGGCGTCAGGCCCCACGCTCGTCGGTGTGAGAGATGCTGGATCGATGACGACGCACGAAGGTGACGGCACGCGCACGCCAGACGGCACGCGCACGCCAGACGAGCAGCCCGCACCGGACGGGACTCGCGGGTCGGCCGGGCTCACCGTGGGCGCGGCCGCCGCGTTGGTCGGCGTGAGCGTGCGGACCCTGCACCACTGGGACCGGATCGGGCTGGCGCGGGCGAGCGGGCGGACGTGGTCGGACTACCGCGTGTATGACGACGACGACATCGCGCGGCTCCACCGCGTGCTGGTCTATCGGGAGCTGGGTTTCCCGCTCGCGGAGATCGGCGCACTGCTCGACGACCCCGAGGTCGACGAGCGTGCGCACCTGAGCCGCCAGCGTCGGCTGCTCGTCGAGCGCATCTCCCACCTGCAGGAGATGGTCTCCGCAGTGGACCGCCTGAAGGAGGCGATGGACGTGAACGCACCCCTGACCCCGGAGGACCGGGCCGAGATCTTCGGCACCGACTGGGACCCGAATTGGCAGGATGAGGCCGCCGAGCGCTGGGGCGACACCCCGCAGTGGGAGCAGTCGCAGCAGCGCACGGCGAAGATGGACAAGGAGGAGTGGAAGCGGGTCAAGGCCGAGACGGACGCGCTGAACGCCGACCTGGCCGCCGCGATGCGCGCCGGGGTGGATCCCGGCTCGGCGGAGGCGGCCACGCTGGTCGAGCGCCACCGGGCGTCGATCTCGCAGTTCTACGACTGCTCTCGGTCGATGCAGGTGCTGCTGGCCCGCATGTACCGGCAGGACGAGCGGTTCGCACAGACCTACGAGGCGATCGAGCCGGGGCTGACCGACTGGATCGTCGCGGCGGTCGAGGCCGATGCCCGCGCCCACGGCGTCGACCCCGACACCGCGACGTGGGACTGAGCCGCCGCCGCGCGCGGTGAGCGGTTGGAAAACCGCCGCCACGCGCGGTGAGCCGCGCGGTGAGCCGCCCCCGCCACGCGGGGGCGGCCGTACCCTGGCCCGCATGAGCCGATGGACCACCGCTGACATCCCCGACCAGACCGGCCGGACCTTCGTCATCACCGGGGCGAACTCCGGCCTCGGCCTGCAGTCGACCCGGGCGCTGACCGAGGCGGGCGCCCGGGTCCTCATGGCCTGCCGCGACACCACCCGCGCCGAGGCCGCCCGCGCGGAGCTCGCGCATCCGGAGCGCGCCGAGGTCGTCGAGCTGAACCTGGCCGACCTCGGCTCCGTGCGGGCCGCGGGCGAGGTCCTGGGTGGCCGGGCGCCGGACGTACTCATTAACAACGCCGGCCTGATGAACATCCCGCGGTCGCGCACCGCGCAGGGCCACGAGATGCAGTTCGGCGTCAACGTGCTGGGCCACTTCGCGCTCACCGAGCTGCTCGCGCCGGCGCTCACCGACCGGGTCGTGTGGCTGGGCTCGATCATGCACCGCTTCGGTTCGGTCGACCCGGACGACCTGGACTGGACCCGCCGTCGCTACGCGCCGATGACGGCGTACGCCGCCTCCAAGCTGGCCTGCGTCATGCTGGCGTACGAGCAGCAACGCCGGCTCGAGGTGGCGGGGTCGTCGCTCAAGTCGGTGGCCGCGCACCCGGGGTACTCGGCGACCAACCTGCAGTACCGCAGCGGCAGCCGCGTGCAGGACCTGCTCATGAAGGGCGTGGAGAAGATCCCGTACCTGGTGCAGCCCGCCGAGCGGGGTGCGCTGCCGCAGCTGTACGCGGCGACGGTGGAGTCCGTGCCGGGCGGCGCGTACATCGGCCCCGACGGCCCCGGTGAGCTCACCGGGTACCCGACGACCGTGCAGTCCACGCGCGCCTCGCACGACCCGGACGTCGCGGCCGCCCTGTGGGAGCGGTGCGCGCAGATGATCGCCGCCTGACGAACGCCGGCGCGCGGGGCTCGTCCGGAGCGCCGGGCGCCACCGCGCGGGGACCGTCCGGGGTACCGTGCTCCGCCGCGCGGGACCCGACCGGGGCGACGACGACGAGGGGCGTCCTACGCCCGCCGGCGGGACACGACCAGCAGGAGCGTGCCCAGCAGGACGGCCCCGGCGGCCAGGGCGGCCACGGTGACCGTCTGCACGCCGGTCACCGCCAACGCGGCGGGCGCCGACTGCCCGGCCGGGCCGGTGACGGCGTTCCCCGCCGCGGCGTGATCGGTGGCAGGAGCGTCTGCGGCATCGAGGGTCCGCGCCCCGTCGCCGGTCCCGACCCGCGCGTCACCGGCGGGCCCGCCCGCGCCGGCCGGGTTGGCGTCGACCTCGTCGTCGTCGCCCTCGGTCGTGGCACCCGGCTGACCCTCCGCGGCACCGCCCGCGCCCTCGCCGTCCTGCGTCGCGGCCTCGGCGTTCCCGGTCGCGTCGGCGTCCTCGCCGGCGGCCTCGGCTTCCGCGGCGGCCTGGGCCTCGGCGCGGCGACGCTCGTTGTCCTCGTACGGATCCTGCAGCGCCGCGATCTGCACGGCCTCGATGCTCCCCGCGAGCCCGCCGGGCAGTTCCGTGCCCGCCGCGGCCGCCGCGTCGGTGAGCAGCGCGCCGCCCTCGGCCGAGCCCTCGACGAGGCCGTGCCAGAAGTCCAGCTCGTGCGGGTAGAGCTCGCCCGCTGTCTGCCGCTCCTCGAGCGCGGCGAAGTAACCCCCGGCGAACTGCAGGCTCAGGACGGGGAGGATGTACTCGGGGACCGCGACCGAGCCCAGCCCGATGGTGCCCGACCCGAGCGACCCGGTGGGGTTGGCGTACACCGACCCCGGCAGGCTGCCCGACGACGCCACCGACGCCGCCGCGGACCCGCCCGCCACGCCCACGGCCTCGAGCGGCGCCACCGACCCCACGACCTGCCCGACCGACTGCGCACCGTCGACCACCGGGGCGCTTCCCGAGTCGCGCAGTGCCTCCGAGCCCAGACCGCCGCCACCGAGGACGATCTCCTCCGGCAGCTGACCGATCAGCTGGTCGACGCTCGACACGCCCGTCTCGGGCACCGTCGAGCCGGTCCCGGTCCCGGTCCCGGTCCCCGGTGCCGGTCCGTCCTGGGCCTGCGCCACGGCGGGCACGGCGACGGCCGCCAGCACGGTGGCGGTGACAGCGGCGCCGAGGCGCCTGGTCCGGGCTCCGGGACCACTGGTCTGGGGCATCACGACAGGCCTCTCGTCACATGCCGGGCCGGGCGACCCGCGCACCGGTGAGCGTACTACTGCGGCCCCTGGCTATTGCAGAGCCGACGTGAGCCGCGCGACGTTGTCCACGTACCTGCCCGCCCACGGCCGGCTCATCCAGACGTCCAGCTCCAGGGTCGTGCACTCCTCGAGGTACGCGTCCACCACGTCGTTGAGTGCCGACACCGCCTCGCCACCGAGCACCAGCATGCTCACCTCGAAGTTGAGGTTGAACGACCGCTGGTCCAGGTTGCTCGAACCCACCACGCCCGCGTAGTCGTCGATGAGCACCGTCTTGGTGTGCAGCACGGCCGGCGAGCGGAAGCGGTGGATCACCACCCCGGCCTCCAGCAGCGCCCGGAAATACGACCGCTGCGCGTGGTGGACGAGGAACTGGTCGGCGTGCTCGGGCACGAACACCTCCACCGACACCCCGCGGTACGACGCCGAGGTGAGCACGTGCAGCAGCGCCTCGTCGGGCACGAAGTACGGGCTGACGATCCGGACGCGCTCCTGCGCGTGCGTGATGAGCTGGGTGAACATCCGCAGGCCCGGCTGTGTGCGGTAGCCGGGCCCCGACGGCACCAACTGGAACGCGCTGACCGGGTCGCCCGCCGTCGGGTCACCGCCCTTGCGGCCCGGCGCCAGCGGCGCGCCGAGCGCCAGCTGCTCCAGCGTCCCGATGACCTCGCCGGACTCGGTGAACCAGTCCACCGCGAACACACCGTCCATCGCTTGCACGATCTCCCCGCGGACCTCCATCATCAGGTCGACCCACTCCCGGCCGAGCCGCGCGTTGCGGGTGCTGCCGTAGTGGCGCTCGATGAGGTTCTGCGAGCCGATGAAGCCGTGGTGGCCGTCCACGATGAGCATCTTGCGGTGATTGCGCAGGTCAGGACGTCGGAAGCGGCCGCGGAACGGGTTGACCGGCAGCATGAGGTGGACCACCATGGGGGTCTTGCGGAGCTTCCGCCGCAGCCTGGTGAACCCCCGGTAGCGCAGGGACCCCAGGTGGTCCACCAGGACCCGCACCGCGACGCCCCGCTCCGCCGCCTCGACCGCGGCCGTGAAGAACTCGTCGGTCTCGCCGTCCCACGACTGCGCGTAGAACTCGATGTGCACGTGGTCGCGGGCCGCGCGCACCGCCTCCGTCATCGCCGCGAGCGACCGGCTGTAGTCCGAGTGCAGGGCCACGAAATCCCCGGACATCGCGGGGATCGCGGTGAGGGTCCGGTTCATTTCCAGGATGGTGCGCACGCCCGGCGCGACGCCCACGCCGTCGGGGACGGTGGGCCGCTGCCTCAGCGCGTCGGCGTACAGCCGGTTGGCCTCGGCCTGGATGACGTGACGCCGGCCGGTGATGTACGGGTTGCCCAGGAGCAGGAACAGCGGCACGCCGACGACCGGGATGAACAGGATCGCCAGCAGCCAGGCCTGCGACGAGGACGGCTGCCGGTTCTCCGGCACCATCCCCAGCGCGAGGATCTTGATGACGTACTCGGTGATGAGCAGCGCGGAGGTGACACCCTCGGGGAAGGGGAGGAACGCGAGGCGATCGACGGCGGGGTTCACGCCGTCGGACGGGTCAGGACCGTGCCGAACGCCAGGGCTCGGGGGTCGATGACCGCGCCCCCGCGCATCGTCCACCGCACCACGCCCGCCAACGCACGCTGCGCGTACACCGAGTCCGCGGAACCCAGCTCGCGGGCCCCGGGCAGCACGACGAACGCCTCGTCGTCGGCGACCGCGGCGAAGTCCGCCCGCAATCCCTCCCGGATCTCCCCGCGGTCGCGCAGCCCCACCACCTCCGCCGGGCTACCGGCCATCCAGCGCGCGACGTCCGCCAGATCGAACCCGCGGCGCCGCGCCTCGGTCCACACCACCGACAGCCCCAGCCGGGCCGAGGCCACCGCGTCGATGGTGCCGTCCCGCAACGCGCCCCACAGCAGCTCGCGGTTGGCGGCGTCGCGGATCGGCGGATCGAGCCGCGCCACCGCCGATCCGCCGTGGGTGACCTCCGAGACCAGCGCCAACATGTGGGGGCTCGTCGAGGCCGTGACGGCCAGGCCCTCCGCCCGGGCGTCCCGCAGCAGGGGCAGCTCCTCGTGATCGGCGACCGCGCGCACGTGCAGACGACCGCCGGTCCGGCGGCACACCTCCAGCAGCCCGGACAGATCGTCCACCCCGGCGTCCACCGCGAAGAGCCCGCCGTGTGCGGCGACCTCCTCCGCGGCCGCGACCAGCTGCGCGTGGTCCAGCGTCGGCGCGCCCTCCACGCCCTTCCCAGCGGCCACGGCGGACACCCCGAACGCCCCGCGGTCCAGCAGGTCGCCGAGCCGGCCCAGGTTGTCCGGCACCGCCGCGCCCCACAGCCCGACGTCGACGGTCGACTCTCCGGTGACCTCGTCGCGCCAGCGATCCACGTCCTCCGGGCGGATGGCGACCGGGTCGCCGTCGGTGCCGTAGTCCACGACCGTGGTGATCCCGCCCTGCGCCGCCGAGCGCGTGCCGACCGCGACGTCCTCGGTGCTCACGTGCGGGTCGACGAGACCCGGCATGAGGACGACGTCGTCTCCCAGGTCGATCGTGTGGTCACCGGCCAGGCCGATGTCCCGCGCCTCCGAGCCCGTCCGCACCGACGAGATGACGCCCCCGTCCACCGTCACCGCCGCCTGCTGGATGCGGCCGTCGACCACCGCGCGTCGGGCGTGGATCAGGAGTTCGTACTGGGCCACGGAAGGCTCCTTCCGGTTTCTCGGACGATGACGGGCACCCTTGATGTGACCATTGTCCCCCACCGGCACGCTCCCACGCGGCGGCGCGGCCGGATAGCGTTACCCCGACAGACCACCGCCCAGGAGGACCGCATGACCGACACCCCCGCCGGATTCATCCCCACCGCGGACCTCGTCGACGAGATCGGCGAGGACGTCCGCAGCTGCGACACCCAGTTCCGTGACCTCGGCGGACGCACGGAGTTCTCCGGCCCGATCTCGACCGTGCGCTGCTTCCAGGACAACGCACTGCTCAAGAGCGTCCTGGGCGAGCCCGGCGAGGGCCGGGTCCTCGTGATCGACGGCGGCGCGAGTGTGCACACCGCGCTGGTGGGCGACATCATCGCCGAGCTCGGCCGCTCGAACGGGTGGTCCGGCGTCGTGGTGAACGGCGCCATCCGCGACTCGGCGGTCATCGCCGGGATGGAGTTCGGCTGCAAGGCCCTGGGCACGAACCCGCGCAAGTCCACCAAGACCGGCGAGGGCGAGCGGGACGTGACCGTCAGCTTCGGCGGGGTCGACTTCGTCCCCGGCGAGATGCTCTACGCCGACTCCGACGGGATCGTGGTGCGCTGACCGCGGATCAGGAGGCGCCCGCGAGGCTCCCGATGGGGATCAGGAGGATCTCGCCCAGCGACGCCTCCGGTCCGTAGCTCCCGAGCGACCCCGGTGCGTACGAGCCCGTCGCGTTGGGCACGTCCACCGACAGGGCGACCGACCCGGTGTTGATGAGCCCGGAGAGCAGGTCCATGAGGGACCCCGTGCCCAGCGAGCCGTAACCGATGCTCCCGATCGCTTCACTCACGGCGGGCGACAGAAGCGCGCTGCGGATCGTTCCAGAGCCCTCTGAATCCTCGGGCTCCTGCGCCGTGGCGGCGCCCGCTCCCGTCAGCAGGGCTGCCGCGGCGAGCGCCGAAACGGTGGCGGCGAGGGTGGTGGCGCGCATGGGGTTCCTCCGAGGTCATCGCCCCGCCCTCGGCGGGTGCGTTCGCGGGTCATGATATCGGCGGTGACACCGACCGTGGCGCGCTCCGGGCGCATGCCGCGCTGTCCGCCGATCAGGCCTCGCGGCGGATCCAGCGCAGCAACGGCCCGAGCGAGACCCGATCGGTGAGGTCCAGACCGCCCAGTTCGAGCATGGCCTCCTCCTCCGGGGTGCGGTCGGTCTTGCGCCGCAGGGCGGCCAGCGCGGTCTTGATCCCGAGCCGCTGCCGGAAGCCGAGCTGGTCCGGCGTGACCACGCCGCGGAGCTGGAAGAGCTTGAGGTCGCGCAGCTGATCGGACGAGAACTCGCTCGACATCAGCTCGATCCGGGCGTCGTCGGTGACCGGGGTGGGCCCGACCATGACGACGGCGACGCGGCGTCCGGCCTCGACGAGGGCCTCCCAGTTGTCGCGGATGAACGCCGAACCGCCCAGCCCACCACCGGGGCGCATCCCCGTGACGAGGACGACCGTCCCGGCGACCACCAGCTCGGCCGGATCGGCCGCGTCGTGATGGGTCGCCCGGGTGTCGAACTCCTCGGCCAGCCACGTGGCGTACCGGGTGGCACCGGGGTCGTCGTCGTGCAGCACAACCGGGGCCTGCACGGGCCCCCGTGAATCCTCAGCCATCAGGTCGCGTCCCGTCCCTCGCGGGCGACGACGCGCGCCGCCCGGCCACCGATCTCCACCACGTCACCGTGAACCAGGCCGCGGCCGCGCCGGGTGTCGACCTCCCCGTTGACGCTCACCGCGCCGGAGGCGACCGCGTCCTTGGCCTCGGCCCCGGAGTCCAGCAGCGAGGCCAGTTTGAGGAACTGGCCGAGCGTCAGCTTGCTGCTCAGGTCACAGTCGACGTCGTCGACGGGCGGACCGGCCGGAGGAGGGGTCGCCCGGGCGACCCGTCCCCGTCCTGCGATGTGGCGACTCATACCGCCGAGCCTATCGGGCGCGGCGTCACGCCACCGGATCCGTCCTCGGTGGCTGCTCGTCGAGCGGTTCGCCACGGCCGCGGCGGGTGACCAACGCCAGTCCCGTCCCGCCCGCCACGAGCACCGACGCCGCCAACACGAGCGCGACCGTCTGCACCCCGGACATGCCGAAGACCCGGGTGCCCTCCGGCTCGTCCACGACGGGCTGCCCGCCCTCGGTGGGCAGCGGCGGCAACTCGCTGAGGACCGGCAGTTCCGTGACGACCCCCCGGACCGCCGGGCCCGGCGGCTGCGCCGACGCCGCCGGCACGCCGACCAGCGCGACCGTCGCGCTGAGCGCGGCGATGACACTGGCGGGGCGACGGCTGACCATTGGTGCCTTCCATGACGGAGGCCGGATGGCCTGGAGACATAGTAGACCTGATCTTAGGTTCCATTAAGGTCAGGCGCCACGGTTGACCTTCAGCGCTGGGCCACATCCGTCGGCCGGACCGGCGCCGGCAGGGCCGTCTCCCCCATGAGGAACCGGTCCACCGAGGCGGCGGCCGCACGTCCCTCCGCGATGGCCCACACGATGAGCGACTGGCCGCGCCCCATGTCGCCGGCGACGAACACGCCCTCGACGTTGGTGGCGAAGGCGTCGTCACGACCGACGTTGCCGCGGTCGGTGAACTCCACCCCGAGGTCCGAGCACAGCCCGGACTTCTGCGCGCCGGTGAAGCCCATCGCGAGCAGGACCAGGTCAGCCGGGTACTCGAAGTCCGTACCGGGCACGGGCTCGAAGCGGCCGTCGACCATCCGCACCTCGGAGCCCTTCAGCGCGGTGACGTGTCCGCCCTCGCCGACGAACTCCGCGGTGGACACGCCGTAGACGCGCTCGCCGTTCTCCTCGTGGGCCGAGGCCGTGCGGAACATCAGCGGGTACATCGGCCACGGAGTCGACGCCGCGCGGGTGGCCGGCGGCCGGGGCATGATCTCGAACGACTTGACCGATTTCGCGCCCTGACGGGTCGCGGTGCCGAGGCAGTCCGCACCCGTGTCGCCGCCGCCGATGATGATGACGTGCTTGTCGCGCGCGTGGATGGCGGGCAGGCCGTCGGCGTCCACGACCGGGTCGCCGACCGCGGCCTTGTTGGCCAGCGGCAGGTACTCCATGGCCTGGTGGATGCCGTCGAGCTCACGACCGGGCACCGGCAGGTCGCGCCGCATGGTCGCGCCACCGCACAGGACGACGGCGTCGAACTGGGCGCGCAGCTGCGACGCGGTGATGTCCTTGCCGACGTTGACGCCGGGACGGAAGACCGTCCCCTCCGCCTCCATCTGCGCCAGGCGACGATCGATGACCGCCTTCTCCATCTTGAACTCCGGGATGCCGTAACGCATGAGCCCGCCGATGCGGTCGTCGCGCTCGAAGACGGTGACGGAGTGCCCGGCGCGGGTGAGCTGCTGGGCCGCCGCGAGGCCCGCGGGGCCCGATCCCACGACCGCGACGGTCTGCCCGGTGCGGAACGACGGGATGACCGGCTCCATGCCGCCGTCGGCCCACGCGGCCTCGGCGATCTCCACCTCGACCTGCTTGATCGTCACCGGCGGCTGGTTGATGCCGAGGACACAGGACCCCTCGCAGGGGGCCGGGCAGAGCCGACCGGTGAACTCCGGGAAGTTGTTGGTCGCGTGGAGCCGGTCCACCGCGTCGTCCCACTTGCCCCGGTGCACCAGGTCGTTCCACTCGGGGATGATGTTGCCCAGCGGGCAGCCCTGGTGGCAGAACGGGATACCGCAGCCCATGCAGCGGGACGCCTGGGTGCGGATCGAATCCTCGGGCAGGACCGTGGACTCGTAGACCTCTTTCCAGTCCATGATCCGTAGGTCGACGGGGCGGCGCCTGGGCAGCTCCCGCTCGGTGTGCTTGAGAAAGCCCTTCGGGTCAGCCATTTGCGGCCTCCATGATCGCCTCGTCCACGTTGCGTCCGTCCTTCTCCGCCTGCTCGATGGCCAGCAGCACGCGCTTGTAGTCGCGCGGCATGACCTTGGCGAAGTGATTCACGTTCTGGGCCCAGCCACCGAGGATCTCCCGGCCCCGGGCCGAATCGGTCTCCTCCACGTGGCGCTCCACGATCCCGTGGAGGAACTCCACGTCCTCGCTGGTGAGTTCCTCGGTGTCGACGAGCTCGGCGTTGAGGTTCTCCGCGAGGACACCGCGGGGATCGTAGAAGTAGGCGACGCCACCGGACATCCCGGCCGCGACGTTGCGGCCGGTCGGGCCCAGCACGACCACCCGTCCACCGGTCATGTACTCGCAGGCGTGGTCGCCCACGCCCTCGACCACCGCGGTGACGCCGGAGTTGCGCACGCAGAAGCGCTCCCCCACCATCCCGCGCAGGAACACCTCACCGGCGGTCGCGCCGTAGCAGATCACGTTGCCGGCGATGATGTTGTCCTCGGCCACGAAGTCGGGGGCCGCGTCCTCGGCCGGACGCACCACGATGCGTCCACCGGACAGTCCCTTGCCCACGTAGTCGTTGGCGTCGCCGAACACGCGCACCGTGACGCCCCGGGCGAGGAACGCCCCGAGCGAGTTACCGGCGGACCCGGTGAAACTCAGGTCGATCGAGCCGTCCGGCAGGCCGGTGGCACCGTGCGCCTTGGAGATCTCGTGGCTGAGCATCGTGCCGACCGAGCGGTTGACGTTGCAGATCGGGTAGCTGCCCGTGAACGGTCCCGCCGCCGGATCAGCGATCACGGCGCGGACGTCCTCGATCAGCGTGCGGTCCACGACGCCCTCGAGCTTGTGGTCCTGCGACTTGGTGCGACGCAGGTCCTGGTGCATGAAGGGCGACTCGGCCTGCGCGAAGATCGGCTCCAGGTCGAGCTTGGCCACCCGCTTGTTGTGGGCGAAGGCCCGCGACTTGTCCAGGCACTCGGTGTGTCCGATCGCCTCGTCGAGCGAGCGGAAGCCCAGCTCGGCGAGGTACTCGCGCACCTCCTCGGCGATGAACTCCATGAAGTTCACGACGTACTCGGCCTTGCCGTTGAACCGCTCGCGCAGCACGGGGTTCTGGGTGGCCACGCCGACGGGGCAGGTGTCGAGGTGACACACGCGCATCATGACGCAGCCGGCCACGACGAGCGGCGCGGTGGCGAAGCCGAACTCCTCGCCGCCGAGCAGCGCGGCGACGATGACGTCACGTCCCGTCTTGAGCTGACCGTCGACCTGGACGACGATGCGGTCGCGCAGACCGTTGACGAGCAGCGTCTGCTGGGTCTCGGCCAGGCCGAGCTCCCACGGGCCACCCGCGTGCTTGAGCGAGGTCAGCGGCGACGCGCCGGTGCCGCCGTCGTGGCCCGAGATGAGGACGACGTCGGCGTGCGTCTTGGACACGCCCGTCGCGACCGTACCGACGCCCTGCTCGGCCACGAGCTTGACGTGGATCCGCGCGTCCGGGTTGGCGTTCTTCAGGTCGTAGATGAGCTGCGCCAGGTCCTCGATCGAGTAGATGTCGTGGTGCGGCGGGGGCGAGATGAGTCCGACGCCCGGCGTCGAGCCGCGGACCTCGGCCACCCACGGGTAGACCTTGCCCGGCGGGAGCTGCCCGCCCTCACCCGGCTTGGCGCCCTGCGCCATCTTGATCTGGATGTCGGTGCAGTTGGCCAGGTAGTGGCTGGTCACGCCGAACCGGCCGGAGGCCACCTGCTTGATGGCGGAGCGACGCCAGTCCCCGTTCGGGTCGGGGTCGAAGCGGTCGACGGCCTCCCCGCCCTCGCCGGAGTTCGAGCGCGCCTGCAGGCGGTTCATCGCGATCGCCAGCGTCTCGTGCGCCTCGGCCGAGATGGAGCCGTAGCTCATCGCGCCCGTGGAGAACCGCTTGACGATCTCGGAGACCGGCTCGACCTCCTCGATCGGCACGGGCGGACGGTTGCTCTTCAGGTCGAACAGCCCGCGCAGCGTCGCCAGCCGCTCCGACTGGTCGTCGACGAGGCGGGTGTACTCCTTGAAGATCTCGTAGCGGCCCGTGCGCGTGGAGTGCTGGAGCTTGAACACCGTGTCCGGGTTGAACAGGTGGTACTCGCCCTCCCGGCGCCACTGGTACTCGCCGCCGATCTCGAGCTCGCGGTGCGCGGCCTCCTCGGGCCGGGGCAGGAACGCGAAGCGGTGCCGAAGGGCCACGTCCTCGGCGATCTCGTCCAGGCCGATGCCGTCGATGGGGCTGACGGAGCCGGTGAAGTACTCGTCGCACAGCTCCTGCGACAGGCCGGTGACGTCGAACAACTGGGCACCGGTGTAGGAGGCGAGGGTGGAGATGCCCATCTTGGACATCACCTTGAGCACGCCCTTGGCGGCGGCCTTCCGGTAGTTGTCGCAGGCCTCGGCGGTGTCTACCCCGATGAGGTCGCCGTTCTTGACCAGCTCGTCGATCGACTCGAACGCCATGTACGGGTTGATGGCGTTGGCGCCGTACCCGAACAGGACGGCCATGTGGTGGACCTCGCGGGCGTCACCGGACTCGACCACCAGGCTGACGCGGGTGCGGGTCTTCTCGCGCACCAGGTGGTGGTGCACCGCTGAGGTGAGCAGTAGCGAGGGGATGGGCGCGTTGCGCTCGTCGGACTCGCGGTCGGAGAGCACGATGAGGGTCGCGCCGGCCTGGATGGCCTCGGACACCTCCCGGCGGATGCGCTCCAGGGCGATCCGCAGGCCGCGGCCGCCGTGGGCGACGTTGTAGAGCCCGCGGACGACCACCGACCGCAGGTTCGGACGGGCCTCCCCGGCCTCCAGCAGCGTGGCGAGGTCGGAGTTGCCGAGGATCGGGTTGGCGACCTTGACCTGCCGGCACGACTCGGGGCCCGGGTTGATGAGGTCGCCCTCGGGACCGAGCGTCACGCCGTAGCTGGTGACGAGCTCCTCGCGGATGGCGTCGAGCGGCGGATTGGTCACCTGCGCGAAGCGCTGCGCGAAGTAGTCGAACAGCATGCGCGCACGCTGGGACAGCACCGGTAGCGGGGTGTCCGTGCCCATCGACCCGATCGCCTCGGCGCCACTCCCTGCCATCGGGGAGATGAGGATGCGCAGTTCCTCCTCGGTGTATCCGAAGACGCGCTGACGCAGCACCACGCGCTCGTGGGCCATGTAGGGCTTCTCGACCCGGGGCAGGTCCTCGAGCCGGACCAGGCCCTCGTCGAGCCACTGCTGGTACGGGTGCTCGGCGGCCAGCTGCGACTTGATCTCCTCGTCGTCGATGATCCGCCCCTCGGCGGTGTCGACGAGGAACATGCGACCGGGCTGCAGTCGGGTCTTGGTGACCACCTTGTCCTGCGGGATGTCGAGCACGCCCACCTCGGACGCCATCACGACGAGGCCGTCGTCGGTCACCCAGATGCGGGAGGGGCGCAGGCCGTTGCGGTCCAGCACGGCGCCGATCACGGTGCCGTCGGTGAACGTGATGGACGCCGGGCCGTCCCATGCCTCCATGAGTGAGGCGTGGTACTCGTAGAACGCCCGCTTGGCCGGGTCCATGGTCTCGTGGCGTTCCCACGCCTCGGGGACCATCATGAGCACGGCGTGCGGCAGGGTCCGACCGGCCAGCGTCAGCAGCTCGAGCGCCTCGTCGAAGCGCGCGGTGTCCGATCCGCCCGGGGTGCAGATCGGCAGCGCCGCGGACAGGTCCTCGATGCGGTCGCTGGTCATGAGCGCCTCGCGGGCCCGCATCCAGTTCTCGTTGCCACGCGCGGTGTTGATCTCACCGTTGTGGGCGACGTAGCGGAACGGGTGGGCCAGCGGCCATGCGGGGAACGTGTTTGTGGAGAAGCGCGAGTGGACGATGCCCATCGCGGACTCGACGCGCTCGTCCTGCAGGTCCAGATAGAAGTCGGGGAGCTGCTTCTCGGTGAGCATGCCCTTGTAGACGAAGGTGCGCGGGCTCAGCGACGGGAAGTACACCGTCTCGGAGCCCAGGTCGCCCTTCCCGGCGCCCTTCGAACCGAGCTCGTGCTCGCACCGCTTGCGCACCACGAAGCACTTGCGCTCGAGCGCCAGGCCGGTCAGGAGCTCCCCGCCCGGGCCCGCGGCCTTGACGAAGATCTGGTTGATGGTGGGCTGCGCGTCACGCGAGATCGCGCCGACCGTCGAGTCGTCGACCGGAACCTCGCGCCAGCCGATCACGGTCACGCCCTGCTCGGCGGCGATCCGCTCGACCATCCGCATGGCGTCCATCGCCAACATCCGGGACTGGGGGAGAAAACAAAGGCCGGTTGCATATGCACCGGCCTCTGGCAGTTCCACGTTCTGCTCCTCACGCATCACCTCGCGGAGGAACAAATCCGGTACCTGGATCAACAAGCCCGTGCCGTCGCCGGTGTTGGCCTCGGCGCCCACGGCGCCGCGGTGCTCGAGGTTCACCAGCGCGGCGATCGCCTTCTCGACGATGTCCCGGGACTGGCGTCCGTACATGTCCACCACGAACGCGACACCACACGAGTCGTGTTCGTATTCAGGGCGGTACAGGCTTCTGGGGCCGGGAGTCGTCATCATGTGTTCGCCTTCGCTTGTCGACGGGCGGACTCCGTGGTGGCTGGAGCACCCGTACTCAGAGGACCGAGGTCCTCCGGCCCGGAAATCATATGGGCAAGGGGGGCAGGTCACACAACTCGGAGAAGTCAAACCGCAGAGCCTGACGTGGGAAGGCGATTCCACCTTGTGAGATTTCTCTCAGCGTCGTCTCCAGCCGACCCGCCGAGACGACGCAGTTCCCGCCCCCGCACGGCAGCGGGGGCGGGAACTCTCTCAGGGTTCTCACCGAATGAACGGCAGGGGTGGTAGTGCCACCCCGTCCGGAAGGACCACGTGGTAATCCCCCAGCGAGCCGGTGGTGACCACGACCGCGTTCACCCCGACCGCGGCCCCACCGCCGTCGGCCATCACGCCCGGCTCACCTCCGCGCCCGTTGGGCACCGACGGCCCGGGCGCGGGCGGAGCCTCTCCCACGACCGCGCCGACGGCGACCGGCGCCGGGGACCCGGGTAGCGGCGGGAGTGCGATCCCCAGATCGGCCGCGACCTGGACCATCATCGGCCCGGCGGCGACCGACCCGCCGATCGCCGCGGCCGGCACCAGGAGCGGAAGGGACCCGGCCGCCGAACCCAGCGGCAGGGACCCGAGGGGCAGCGATCCAACCGCCGAACCGAGAGGTGCCAGCGACGCGGTCAGTGACCCCGACGGCGCGAGTGACCCCTCCGCGGAACCCGGCTCGAGGGAGCCCGAGGGGAGTGCCCCCCCCGCGGACCCCGGCTCGAGCGACCCGCCGTTCTCGCTGCCCACGGGTAGTGAGCCTCCGGGGAGAGACCCCTCGCCCGAACCAGCCTCGGACCCGATCGACAGCATCAGTAGGAGGCTCACCAACGACCCCGTCTCCAGCGACCCGGGGGGTAGGGATCCGCCCGTCGACCCGGATCCCAGCGACCCGGGTTCGAGTGAACCAGTCAGCGACCCGGGCTCGAGCGAGCCCTCGAGCGACCCCGCCCCTGCCCCCAACGACCCCGTGAGCGAACCGGACTCCAGCGACCCCGTCAGAGAACCGGGCTCCAGCGACCCCTCTCCCGACCCCATCTGCGAACCCATGGACACCATGACCAGCAGGCTCACCAACGACCCGGCCTCCATCGACCCCGGGCCCGCCGAGCCGGGCTCCAACGAGCCCGGATCCAGTGAGCCCGGTTCGAGCGACCCCTCGGTCGAGCCTTCCGCCGAGTCCGGGTCCAGCGAGCCGGGACCGGAAGACCCGGGCAACGAGCCCGGATCCAGAGAACCCGGGTCAAGCGAGCCCGGTTTGAGCGACCCCTCGGTCGAGCCTTCCGCCGAGTCCGGGTCCAGCGAGCCGGGACCGGAAGACCCGGGCAACGAGCCCGGATCCAGAGAACCCGGGTCAAGCGAGCCCGGGCCAAGCGAGCCCGGCTCGAGGGATCCCCCGACCGAGCCGATCGGCGGCAGGGACCCGGCGTCGACCGAGTCCGCACTCAGCGAGCCCGGGTCGAGCGAGCCCGGGTTCAGCGACCCTGCGTCCACCGCGCTGTCCGAGCCGAGTGCGAGTTCGAGGTTGAGGGCGAGCTCGGCGGCGAGCTCGGCGGAGCCGGTCTGGGCGTGCGAGACGCCGGCCGTCCCGGCGATCGTCAGGGCGGCGGCGCCGCCCACGGCTGCCAGTCGCAGTGGCAGTGGGTGATGTGAACTCATGGACGTTCTCGATTCCCCCGAGGCTCCCGCACGGCGCGGAAGCCGATGATGAACTAACACTCACCCTCAGGGTACTGTTATCTAGATCACAGTTCCACCCCTAATTCCGGACACCCCTAGGCTCACGCGGGTGACCACCACCTCCCGACCCGGCGGCCCGACCGCGCTGCTGCGGCGCATGGCCGACGGCACCGTCAAGCAGGTCAATCCCTTCACCGGCACCCAGGTGTGGACGGTCCCCGGCCGGGCGCACCGACCGATCGAGCACGCGCCCGGCAGCGTCGTCGCGGTGGACCCGGCCGAGCCGGAGGCGCACTGCGCGTTCTGCACGACGCGCCTGCGCGAGACCACCCCGGAGAAGGCGCGCCTCGTCCGCGAGGGGGACGCCTGGGCCGTCCTCGACGAGGTCCCGGCCGACCGGCTCGACGCCACCACGCCCGAGTTCCGCCTGATCGGCAACCTCTTCGAGATCCTCTCCCTCGACTACTGGAGGTCGGTGCACGGCTACCGGATCCCCGACCGCGCCGCCGACCATCAGGCCGCCTATCTCGCGTCCCCGGCCGGCGCCGAGCACGTCCGGGCCCTGGTCCGCACCCGCGTCGCCGCCGCGCAGGGCGACCCGGCGACCGCCGACGCCATGGACACCGCCGCCCTCGCAGAGCACTCGGAGAGCTTCTTCGGCGGGTGCCACGACGTGGTGGTCGCGCGCCGCCACCTCGTCGACGGCGCAGCCTCCAGCGACCGCCACGCGTCGTCGGGGGAGCTGACGCCGGAGGAGCACGAGCAGTACGTCGCCTTCACGGTCCGTGCCATGCGGGGGCTGTACCGCGACAATCCGCACGCCGCGTACGTGTCGGTTTTCCAGAACTGGCTCGCGCCGGCCGGCGCGTCGTTCGCGCACCTGCACAAGCAGCTCGTGGCGATCGACGAGGTCCCCGCCAAGACCTCCCGGGAGATGGCGGCGCTCGCCCGCGAACCGGATCTCTACTACACGGCCGGGATCGATCACGCGGTGGCCGAGGGCCTGGTGCTGGCGGCCAACGAGCACGCCGTCGCGGTGGTCGGCGTCGGTCACCGCCACCCGGCACTGGTGGTCTACTCGAGGTCGCGGGCCGGCCGGCCGTGGGAGCACTCGGCGGCCGAACTGCGCGGGGTCTCCGATCTGCTGCACGCCTGCCACGCCGCGACGGGGCCGCTGGTGCCGTCCAACGAAGAGTGGCACACCCTGCCGCCGGGCTCGGCGGGGGACGGCGCGGCGATGCCGTGGCGGATCGTGCTCAAGTGGCGCATCTCGACGCCGGCCGGGTTCGAGGGCGCGACCGGGATCCACGTCAACACGATCGACCCGTGGAGCCTGCGCGACCGGGTGGCCCCGCGCCTGGCGGGGCTCCGCGCGGACGGCCGTATCGCCGACATGGCGTTGGGGGCCGAGTGCGGGGACGTGCGGGGAGCACTGCGCTACGCGCGGTGACGACGACGAGGTGCGCCCGGCCCGGCCGGCGGGCGTGGCCGGTCAGAGGCCGCGGGAGCCGGTCCTGCGGGGCGACCCGATCGCGGGGGTGGTCGCGGGCGCGGGAACCGCGCAGATCTTCGTGATCGGGGTGATCGTCTGCGTAGAGGTGATCGGCGCGGCGGTCGCCTCACGGATCCCCGGCACGGAGGCGGGGATCACCACGGGCGTCGTCAGTGTCGGATCGAGCACCACGGCGGTGGGCGTCTCCTCGGAGCCGCCGTTGATCGTGCAACACAGCTCGTAGGCGTCCTCGTCGCGCCAGATGTTGACCCAGTGGACCTCGAGGCCCTCGCGGCTGGCCCGGCGGCGCAGCGCCGCCGAGTAGGGGCAGCCCGGCCGCCACAGCACCACGACCGCGTGCCCGGCGGAGGTCAGGGCGCGCACGGCCTTCAGGGGCTCGTGACCCGTGGCGCGCAGCGGCGAGTTCCACAGCGCCACGGACAGTGTCCCGACGAGGACCACGGCCGCCAGCAGCGCACCGTGCCCGAAGCCGACGAGCGTCCACGCGATCGCACAGCCCAGCGCCATGACGGCGGCGGGGCCGAACCAGCGGCCGGGCACGAGCTCCCGCCCGGCCCGTGCGAAGGGGTGGGTCACGCGCACGACCATACGCCCCTCGTTTCGGTGCGTGGGGCGCGCTTCCCCAGAATTGTGATCTGACAACGACTCTGCTCTCAGGTCCAGGGCAGTGGTCCCAGTTCGCGTTCCGCCCACCGGCGGACGGCTTCGCCGTCGCGGACGTCGAGCCCGACGGTGCCGACCTCGATCGCCTCCGGCCACGCCGCCGGGCCCGCCAGCTGGTCGTCGAGCACCTCGATCGTGGCCTCGGACGGGTCCGTCCCCGCGCGCGCCCGCTCGGTGATCCGCCGCACCAGCTCGTCGCGGGGCGCGGTGCACGAGATCTCCACCAGCTCGGCGTGCGCGTCGGCGGCCACGGTCTCGGCCTCGGCCCGCCGGCGCGGCTCGAGCCACGTGGCGTCCAGCACCACGCTGCGGCCCAGGGCGAGTGACGCGGCCGCGCGGTCGAGCAGCTCGGCGTAGACGGCCCCGACCGCCTCCTCCGAATACCTGTCGCTCCCCCGGGCCGCCTGCGCGCGCACCACGTTCGAGCGCACCACATCCGAGCGCAGCAGCTCCGCGCCCAGCGCCTCGGCCAGCGGCGCCGCGAGGGTGGACTTCCCCGACCCCGAGACGCCGCCCACCAGCACCAGTCGCACCCTCCCACGCAGCAGCGAGTCGACGGCCAGGTCCGCCAGCTCGAGGGCGCGTCGCGCGTCGCCGAGGCCCCCGTCGCCGTCGGCCGCCTGCTCCGCGCGGATCGCGGTGACCTTCGACCGGACGATGGCCCGGTACCCGATGTAGTGGTGGACGAGCGACGGCGGCGCGTCGTCGCCGGAGGCCTCCCGGTAGGCCCCGAGGAGGACGACGGCGAGGTCCCGCGCCCCCGACGCGTCGAGGTCCATCGCCAGGAATCCGATGTCCAGCACGGCGTCCCCGTAGCGGAGCAGGTCGTCGAACTCGAGGCAGTCGATCACCCTCGGCCCGTCGTCGAGCAGGTAGACGTCGGCGGCCAGCAGGTCCCCGTGCCCGTCGACGATCCGACCGTCCGCCACGCGGGACTCCAGCAGGGGCGCGCGCCCGCGCAGGTAGTCGGTGGCGAGCGCCTCGATGTCGTCGACGATCTCCGGCGCGCCCCGGCCCACCTCGAGGCGGCGCAGGTGATCGAGGGACCGCTCCCACAACCCGGCCACCGCCGCCGGGGTGCCCGCCGCGTCGATCTCCTCCGAGCGTGGGCCGGCGGCGTGCAGGTGCGCGATCTGCCGGGCCACCTTGGTCAGGCCCACCACGATGTCCGTATCGCCGCCCCCGGGCCCGCCGTCGGCCCGGAGGCGGACCAATGAGGCGAGGCTCCTACGCGCCGGCAGCCGGCGCATCCGCACGACGTGATCGACCACCTCGCCGTCGGGCCCCCTCACCTCCAACACGCCCCTGTACACGTCCGGAGTGAGCCGACTGTTGAGCTCGACCTCGCGCCGGCTCTGCTCCCCGCGGGCCGCGGCGGTGGTGTTGTCGAGGAAACCGAGGTCGACCGACTTGCGGACTTTGTGAGCCTCGTCACCCCAGAGGAAGATGAGCGCGCTGTGCGTCTCCACCACGACGGGCGGGCCGGGCGGCGGCGGATCGACGGCTGCGGAAGCGTCCATGCACCCAGCCTAGGCAGGCATGACGCGCGGCACACCGGTCGCGCAGGCGCCGCGTGAGAAACCTGAAATGCCCCCGTGACCGGGTTGTTACGTCAAGGGATGCTCAGGTTCCCGACCTCTTGCGGAACTCCGGTGCGCTTGTAGGGTCGCCGATGCACTCCGCTCCGACCGGGGTGTCCGCGATGAGATTCATCGGGGTCGATGCAGATCGGAGAGTTCCTCTATGACGAACACCCACCGCAAGACCACCAACCGCACCACCGCGAAGATCGCCGCCGTCGGCGCGTTCGGCATCGGTGCCGCCATCGCGTTCCCGGGCCTGGCCGCTGCGGAGACCGACGCCCCCACGGATCCCACCGCCAGCCTGGCCGAGGCCACCGGCGAGGACGGCAGCCTCGAGGGCGCCCTCGGCACGGACCTCGGCATCGACCTGGGCAGCCTGAGCTTCAACCTCAACCTCGACGCCGAGACGCCCAACCCGGGCTCGATCGAGTTCGGCAGCCTCGGGGTCTCCCCGAACACCGGCAGCGAGGCCATCGACGGAGGCGGCCCTGCCGCGGACTCCGGCTCCCTCGGCTCCGGTGAGGGCGACACCCAGACCGGCGCCGTGACCGGCGAGGCCGACTCCGGCTCCCTCGGCTCGCTCGGCAGCAGCGAGGAGCCCGCCGATGACACCGCCACCGATGAGACCACCCCCGGTTCGCTCGGCTCGGGTGACGAGGCCACGGACGACACCGCGGCCGCCGCCGACGAGTCCGGGACCGGCTCGCTGAGCGGCTCGCTCGCCGGCCTGAGCTCCGGCGCCGAGGGTGACGCCGCCGACGAGACCGTCGAGGCCGGCGTCAACGCCGACGTCGGCATCGCCGCCGGCTCGCTGGGCTGATAACCCCCGGCTGACACGCGGCGCAGCGGATGCGCCTTCCTGGCCCGGGACCGCGACCCTCCCCCGTCGCGATCCCGGGCCGTCGTGTGTCGCCGGACACTCATAGGGGATGATGCAGGCGTGACGATCGTCGTGGCCTGCGGGGCCTTCAAGGGCTCACTCACCGCTATCGAGGCGTGCCGTCACGCGGCCGAGGGTGCCCGGCGGGCGCACCCCGAGATCGACGTGGTCGAGCGCCCGGTCGCCGACGGCGGGGGCGGCAGCCTCGAGGTGATGGTCGCCGGCGGCGCGCGCCCCGTGCCCGTCACCGTCTCCGGACCCACGGGCGAGACGGTGGAGACGTCCTTCGCCGCCATCGATCCGGACACCGCGTTCGTCGAGATGGCCGACGCCTGCGGCCTGCTCCGCCTACCCGGCGGTGAGCCTCGCCCTCTCGAGGCGTCGAGCCGCGGCGTCGGCGAGGTCATGCTGGCCGCGCTCCGCTCCGGCCGCGGCAACATCCACCTGGGCATCGGCGGCAGCGCCTCCACCGACGGCGGCACCGGCATGCTCTCCGCCCTGGGCGCGCGGTTCCTCGACGCCTCGGGTGCCGAACTACCCGACGGCGGCGGCGCGTTGATCAATCTGGACCGCGTGGACCTCGACGGTCTCGACCCGGCCGTCCGGGCCGCCCGGATCCTCGTGGCCTGCGACGTCGACAATCCGCTGCTCGGTCCGCTGGGCGCGGCCCGCGTCTACGGCCCGCAGAAGGGCGCCACCGACGAACAGCTGGACGAGCTCGAGGCCGGCCTCGCCCGGCTCGTCGAGGTCCTGCGCGCCCAGGGGCTCGACGTGGACCCCGACGCCCCCGGCTCCGGCGCCGCCGGCGGTGTGGGCTTCGCCGCCCGCGAACTGCTCGGCGCCTCGCTGGATCCCGGCTTCGAGGTGCTCGGCACGCTCACCGGCCTGGAGGACATGCTCTCCGCCGCCGACCTCGTGGTTACCGGCGAGGGGCGACTCGACGACCAGACCATGCACGGCAAGACGCCGATGGGCGTGGCCGCCCTCTGCCGGTCGCACGCGGTGCCGGTGGTCGCGGTCTGCGGACGCCTGGATCTCGAGGCCGACCGGGTCGCCGAGGCCGGGTTCGTCGCCGCCGCCGCGTTGACCGAGCGCGAGCCGGACCTCGAGCGCTCGATCGCCAACGCGGGCCCGCTGCTCGAGGACGTCGCCGCCGACGTCATCTCGCGTATCCTGCCCTGATGCCAGCGGCGCCCGGTAGGCATGATGGGGGCAGCTCCCGACCACACCCCACAGCCCCCGCCCCCTTGGAGGTCGACATGCGCAAATGGCTCCTCGGCGCGCCGCTGGCCGCGCTCGCGGCCGTCGCGGCCACAGATATGCGACAGACCCGCTACCCGATCCTGCGGACCTTCCCCGTCCTCGGCCACGCCCGGATGGCACTGACCGCCATCGGCCCCGAGCTGCGGCAGTACATCGTCGCGGGCAACGACGAGGAACGCCCGTTCACGCGCGACCAACGCGACTGGGTGTACGAGTCCGCCGAGACCCGGGCGACCACGTTCGGTTTCGGCACGGACAACGACATCGAGTTCCTCGAGGGCTACCCGATCGTCAAGCAGCGCACCTTCAGCGACGTCACGCTCTCCGCCCGCCCGCACGCCGGGCAGCAGCTCCCCCTCCCGCCCGCCAAGGTGCTCGGCGCGGCCCGGGGCCGCGCCCGCGCGTACCGACCGGAGTCGCTGGTCAGCATCTCGGCGATGAGCTACGGTGCGCTCTCCGCCCCGGCTGTGGAGGCGCTCAACCGAGGCGCCGCCCTGTCCGGGGCCCTGCACAACACCGGCGAGGGTGGGCTGAGCCCGTACCACCAGAACGGCGCGGACCTGGTCTTCCAGATCGGCACCGCGTACTTCGGTGTCCGGGACGACGACGGCCGCTTCGACATCGACAAGCTGGTGGCCCTCACCGAGAAGCACCCGATCCGGGCCATCGAGATCAAGCTCAGCCAGGGCGCCAAGCCGGGGCTCGGCGGGCTCCTGCCGGCGGCCAAGATCACCGAGGAGGTCGCCGCGATCCGCGGCATCCCGATGGGTGAGGACTGCGCGAGCCCCTCCCGCCACACCGCGTTCCACGACGTCGACTCGATGCTGGACCTGGTCGAGGAGATCGCGGACCGCACCGGACTGCCCGTCGGCATCAAGTCGGCGGTCGGCGACATGAGCTTCTGGGAGGATCTCGCCACCGCGATGGTCCCGCGCGACCGGGGCGTCGACTTCATCACGATCGACGGCGGAGAGGGCGGCACCGGAGCGGGCCCGCTCGTGTTCACCGACGCCGTGTCCCTGCCCTTCCGCCTGGGCTTCCCGCGCGTCTACTCGGTCTTCGCCGAGGCCGGGCTGACCGACGACGTGATGTTCATCGGCTCCGGCAAGCTCGGCATCCCGGAGAACGCGGTGGTCGCGCTGGCGCTGGGGGTCGACATGATCAACGTGGCCCGCGAGCCGATGCTGTCGGTGGGCTGCATCCAGGCGCAGAAGTGTCACACCGGGGGATGCCCCACGGGGGTCGCCACCCAGAACCCCTGGCTCGTCCGCGGTGTCGATCCCACGGCGATGGCGGTGCGGTGCTCGAACTACATCCGGTCACTGCGCCGCGAGCTCGTCAAGGTCGCCGGCGCGGTCGGGGTCCCGCATCCCGGTCTCATCGGGCCGACCGACGTCGAGCTCGCCCGCGGGACCCGGGACGCGCACACGCTGGCCGACATCTACGGGTACCGGGACGGCTGGGGGCTGCCGGGCGAGGACGACGCCCGCGCCATCACCGAGTTCATGGTCGCCTCCGGCGTCGCGGAGTACACGGCCGCGGTCACGCCGCCGGGAATCCCCCCGCGCGCAGGAGCCCCAGCTCGCGGTTGAGGTTGGCGTGGGCCTGCTTCTCCCACAGATCGCGGCCCGCCCGCGTGAGGAACACCGAGCGCCGCTCGAGCAACCCCTCCAACGCGCCGATCCGCCCGGCCACGAACCGCTCGCCCGGCACGTGGGCGTACTCGTGGCGGACGTCGCGGGCGTAGGTGTCATACGTGTCGGGGTCGGCGCCGAGCACGGCGAGGTCGGCGTCGGAGAGGACCGCACCGTTGAGGTCCCCCGGCTCGACGCGGTGCCCGCCCATGAGCCGGACCAGCCGCGCGACCTCGGCGGCCGGAGCGGCGGAGTCGAGCACGCGCTCGGCCAACGCCGCGGACTTCTCGGTGTTCTCCGAGCCGGTGGGATCGAACACCGCGGCGTGTAGCCACGCGGCCAGGCGGACCTCGGTGTCGTCGAACGACTCCCCGTCGGCCTCGAGCGCGTCGATCGCCCGCAGGACGGCCCGCAGGTGCGTCTCGTTGTGGTACCGCCGCTGCGGCTCGTTCCAGCGTTCGAGCAGGTCAGCACGCAGCTCGGGGGTGAGGAACTCGACGGTGGCGTCGAGGGGGTCAGCGGAGGCCGTGCGGTCCGTGTCCATGGTCGGACTCTACCGCCGTGCCCGCTCCGGGCAGACCGGATCGGCCGGTCCCGGCCCCGGACGCCGCCCCACCCCTACACGTCCAGGTCCGCGCCCGTCGGCGGCGGGAACTCCTCGAGGGCGGCGAGCTCGCGCTCGTCGAACGTGCGGGCCCGCGACAGGAACCGCTTCCCGGTCGGGTTCTCGAGACTGAACCCCGAGCCCCTGCCCGGGACGGCGTCCACCACCAGTTGCGTGTGCTTCCAGGTCTCGAACTGTGAGCCCGAGATCCACACGCGTACCCGGAGACCGACCGACGCCCCGGGGGCGCGCGCCTCGTCGTCGTCACCCAGGTCCAGTTCCCCCACCAACACGTCGCGCTGACCGACCCGGAACTCCCCGTCCGGGTAGCACATGGGCGCGGACCCGTCGCAGCACCCGCCGGACTGGTGGAACATCACCGGCCCGTGCGGGCCGACGAGCTCGCGGAGGAGCTCGACGGCCGGCTCGGTCGCCACCACGCGCGGCGGCAGGTCGTCGGGCGCACCCTCGGGCGCCGCGGCGCGCGCGGCGATCCGCACGCTCCCACCCGAGGGCAGCCCACACACGTCGTCCATGCTGCTCACGCCCGGCTCAGAAGAAGCCCTGCGGCTTGCCCGAGTAGCTCACGAGCAGGCACTTGGTCTGCTGGTAGTGGTCGAGCATCATGAGGTGGTTCTCGCGGCCGATGCCGGACTGCTTGTAGCCGCCGAACGCCGCGTGCGCCGGGTACTGGTGGTAGGTGTTGGTCCACACGCGGCCGGCCTGGATGGTGCGGCCGGCGCGGTAGGCGGTGGTGCCGTTGCGCGACCACACGCCCGCGCCGAGGCCGTAGAGGGTGTCGTTGGCGATCATCATGGCGTCGTCGAAGTCGGTGAACGAGCTCAGGGAGAGCACGGGCCCGAAGATCTCCTCCTGGAACAGCCGCATCTTGTTGTGGCCGCGGAACACGGTGGGCTGCACGTAGAAGCCGCCGGCCAGGTCGCCGTCGAGTTCGGCGCGCCCGCCGCCGGTGAGCACGTCCGCGCCCTCCTGCTTGCCGATGTCGATGTAGGACAGGATCTTCTCCAGCTGGTCGGTGGAGGCCTGCGCGCCGATCATCGTGTCGGTGTCCAGCGGGTTGCCGGTCTTGATGCGGTTGGTGCGCTCGATCGCCAGCTCGGTGAACTCGTCGAAGATCGACTTCTGGACGAGCGCGCGCGAGGGGCACGTGCACACCTCGCCCTGGTTGAGGCCGAACATCGTGAAGCCCTCGAGGGCGGCCTGCCGGAAGTCGTCGTCCGCGTCCATGACGTCTTCGAAGAAGATGTTGGGGCTCTTGCCGCCCAGCTCGAGGGTCACGGGGATGAGGTTCTCCGAGGCGTACTGCATGATCAGCCGGCCCGTGGTGGTCTCGCCGGTGAACGCGACCTTGCGGATGCGCGGGTTGGAGGCGAGCGGCTTGCCGGCCTCGGTGCCGAAGCCGTTGACGACGTTGACCACGCCCGCCGGCAGCAGGTCCCCGATGAGCGACATGAGGTAGAGGATCGAGGCGGGGGTCTGCTCGGCGGGCTTGAGGACCACGCAGTTGCCGGCGGCCAGCGCGGGCGCGAGCTTCCACACCGCCATGAGGATCGGGAAGTTCCACGGGATGATCTGCCCGACCACGCCGAGCGGCTCGTGGAAGTGGTAGGCCACGGTGTCGGAGTCGATCTGCGAGATCCCGCCCTCCTGGGCGCGGATGGCACCGGCGAAGTAGCGGAAGTGGTCGATCGCCAGCGGGATGTCCGCGTTGAGGGTCTCGCGGATCGCCTTGCCGTTGTCCCAGCTCTCGGCCAGCGCCAGCTTCTCGAGGTTCTCCTCCATCCGGTCCGCGATCCGCAGCAGCACGAGCGAGCGCTCGGCGGCGGAGGTGGCGTTCCACGCGGGCGCGGCGGCCCACGCGGCGTCGAGCGCGGCCTCGATGTCCTCGGCGGTCCCGCGGCCCACCTCGCAGAACACCTGGCCGGTGATGGGGGTGACGTTCTCGAAGTACTCGCCCTTGGCCGGAGCCTTCCACTCGCCGCCGATGTAGTGCTCGTAGCGGCTCTCGTAGGACATCACCGCGTCGGCGGAACCTGGCTGGGAGTAGACGGTCATGTCGGGCACCTCTCGTCTGCGCGCGCCGGCCCCGACGGCCGGCGACTGTGATGCAGGACACTAATCGCGGGAGGGTTGCACGGACGTTGCACGCCGCGCGGAGCGGCGAGGGCGGCCAGGGGCGGCCACGGGCGGCGTGGGAGGAACCGGGGCGACGACGACGAGGCGCTCAGGCCCCCAGGCGGTCGTCCAACACCCGGTGCACGGAGCGGGCCGAGGACCTCGCCGCCGGGGAGAGGTCGGGCAGCGACCCCAGGGCCCGCCAGGCGTCGGGGTCCTCGCGACCGGGGCCGGCGGTCCAGGCGCGCAGGGCCCGCACCGATCCCGCGCCCAGCGCGGCGGCGCGGACCCGGGCGTGCAGCTCTTCCCGCAGGTCGGCGACGCCCGGCGCGTCGGAGGTCGGCAGGAGCGGGCCGGGGTAGGCCGCCACGGCGGCGTCCACGTCGGTGTCGAGCAGGGCGACCACCCGGTCGGCATCGGTCTCCACGGCCCCGGGCGCCAGCCGGTACGGCCGGGAGCCGATGACCTCGGGCCCCAGGACGCGGCGCAGCCTCGACATCTCGGCGCGGACGCTGACGTCGCCGAGCCGGCCCTCGGCGAGGAGCTCGGCGAGCGCCCCTCCGGACAGGCCGCCGGGGTGGGCGGCGAGCAGGACGAGGATCTCGGCGTGCCGGCCGGTGAGCGGGCCGTGGCCGGAGAGCCCCGGGCGGGCGGTTCCGAGGACCTCGAGGAGGCGCGGCCCGGTCGCCGTCGCCTCCGCCGCCCCCGCCGTCCCGGGCACGAGCACGCCGGCCGGGGTCGACCGCAGCTCGGCCTCGGCGAGCAACGCAGTGGCCCTGACCAGGGCGAGCATCTCGTCGGAGGCCGCGGAGTCGTGGCCGGTCACGTCGATACCGCCGACCACCCGCCCTGTCACGGGGTCATGGACCGGCGCAGCCGAGCAGCTCCACGAGTGGGCGGGCGCGAGGAAGTGCTCCGCGCCGCGCACCCGCACCGGGACGTCGTGCCGCAGCGCGAGGCCCGGCGCGTTCGCCCCCACCGCGTCGTCGCTCCACAGCGCCCCCGGCACGAACGCCATCCGCTCCGCCCGGGACCTCACCCCGCGGTCCCCGTACAGCCACAGGAGCCGGCCGTCGGCGTCGGCCACCGCCACGAGGTGCCCGCTGGTCACGACCCCGGACACCAGGACCTTCTCGACCATGGGCAGCACCGCCGCCATCCGGTGCGCGGCCAGGTGCTCGGACAGGGCGGGGCCCTGCAGGTCGACCGGCGGATCCGCCCGATCCGGGTCGATCCCCCGTCGCCTGCTGCGCTCCCACGACTGCGCGACGATCGCGCTGGCCACGGCTGGCCTCCCCGCCGACATGTCATCAGTGTAACGGGAATCACAAAACATGACGGCAGCCTCATAAGCGAATCCGAATAAGCGGCGCTAGCCACGGGATGCGGCCGACCCCTCTACAATCGTCAGTGATGCAAGCCACACATGACCTAAGGACCGAGATGACGACCGAGTTCGCCACCCCGCCAGCCGCCAAACCCTTCCCCGTCGAGAACCTGTCGAGACTCGTGTTCAAGAACGCACAGGAGGCGCCGAACGACGTCGCCGTGCTGCGCCTCGTCGGCGGCGACTGGAAGGAGGTCACCTGCGCCCAGTACCTGGAGGAGGTCAAGGGCGTGGCCAAGGGCCTCATCGCCCGGGGCGTGAAGCCCGGCGACCGACTGGCGATCATGAGCCACACCCGCTACGAGTGGTCGCTCATCGCCTGGGCGGCCTGGGCCGCCGGCGCGGTCACCGTGCCGATCTACGAGACGTCCTCGTCCGCGCAGTGCGACTGGATCCTCACCGACTCCGGGGCGACCGTCGCGGTCGTCGAGAACCTCGAGCTGCGCGAGGTGCTGACCGGCGGCACCGACTGGTCCGGCGACATCCTGGTGATCGAGGGCGACCTCGTCGCCCAGCTCACCGAGGCGGGCGCCGGCGTCTCGGACGAGGATCTCGAGAAGGCCTCGCTCGCCGCGGGCCACGAGGACCCCTGCGCGATCGTCTACACCTCCGGCACCACCGGCAACCCCAAGGGCTGCGAGATCGCGCACGGCGGGTTCGGCGGCGTCGTCGTGTCGGTCGAGGAGCAACTCCAGGACGCGTTCGTCCCCAACAGCCGCACCCTCATCTTCCTGCCCCTGGCCCACGTCCTCGCCCGCATCCTGGAGGTGTCCTGCTTCTACAAGCGCGTGGCCGTGGCCCACGAGCCCGACACCACCAAGGTCATCGAGCGCCTCGGCGAGATCCACCCCACCTTCCTGGTGTCGGTGCCGCGCGTGCTGGAGAAGGTCTACAACTCCGCCGCGGCAAAGGCCGAGAACGCCGGCGGCGCCAAGGCCAAGATCTTCAAGGCCGCCGTCCAGACGGCCATCGACTACTCCAAGGCCCTCGAGAACGGCGGTCGGCCGTCGGCCGCGCTGAAGGTCAAGCAGAAGCTCTACTCGAAGCTCGTCTACTCGAAGCTGCACGACGCACTGGGCGGCGAATGCGACCGCATCATCTCGGGCGGTGGGCCGCTGGGCGCCCGCCTGGGCCACTTCTTCCGCGGCGCCGGGTTCGACCTGCTCGAGGGCTACGGCCTGACCGAATCCTCGGGCGTGCTCACCGTCAACCCGACCAACCGGGCCAAGATCGGCACCGTCGGCACGCCGATCCCGGGCGTCACAATCCGCATCGCCGAGGACGGCGAGGTCCTGGCCAAGGCCAAGACACTGTTCAAGGGCTACTGGCGAAACCCGGAGGCGAGCGAGGCCGCGTGGACCGGCGAGTGGTACCACACCGGTGACATCGGCGAACTCGACTCCGACGGCTACCTGTCCATCACGGGTCGCAAGAAGGACCTCATCGTCACCGCCGGCGGGAAGAACGTCTCGCCGTCACAGCTCGAGGACCTGCTCACCTCCGACCCGCTGATCAGCCAGGCCGTCGTGGTGGGCGACAACCGCAGCTACATCGCGGCGCTCGTCACGATCGACCCGGAGACGTTCCCCGCGTGGCGGGACAGGCACGGCAAGACCGGCGAGGTCTCGGACCTGCTGCAGGACGGCGACCTGGTCGGCGCGGTCCAGGACGCGGTGGACCGGGCCAACAAGTCGGTCTCCCGCGCGGAATCCATCCGCAAGTTCAAGATCCTCGCGGCCGAGTTCTCCGTCGAGTCCGGCGAACTCACTCCCACCCTCAAGCTCAAGCGCAACGTCGTGCACGACCGGTTCGGCAGCGAGATCGAGTCGCTGTACACCGACGCCTGATCCGCCGATCGTGGGAGCGCCCGGGCCCGGACGGGTTCCGGGCGCTCCCACATCCGCCCGATCAGGCGTACATGCCCTCGATCTGCTCGGCGTAGTGCTGCTCGACCACGTGCCGCTTGACCTTGAGGGTCGCCGTCAACTCGCCCGAGTCCTCGGTGAAGTCGCGGGGCAGTACGACGAACTTCTTGACGCCCTCGGCGTGCGAGACCTGCCGATTGGCATCGTCCACGGCGGCCTGGATCTCGGCGCGCAGCGCGGGGTCGGTGACCAGGTCCTCGGCCGGCCGGCCGCCGTGATCGTTCTCTTCCGCCCAGTTCTTGAGCTCGTCCTCATCCACCGTGATCAGCGCGGAGACGAACTTGCGGGCCTCACCGATGAGGACCGCGTGGCCGACGAGCCGATGCGCCCGGATCGCGTCCTCGATCTGCCCCGGCGAGACGTTCTTACCGCCGGCGGTGACGATGATCTCCTTGGCGCGACCGGTGATCGTCAGGTAACCGTCCGGGTCGAGCGAGCCGAGGTCACCGGTGGCGAACCAGCCGTCGCGGACGGCCTCGGCGGTGGCCTCCTCGTTGTTCCAGTAGCGGTCGAAGATCAGCTCGCCGGCCAGTTCCACCTCACCACTGTCGGCGATCCGGACGCTCGTCCCGGCCACGGGTCGCCCGACGGTGCCGATGCGCTGGCAACCGGGGCCGTTCACGGTCGCGGCGGCGGTGCTCTCGGTGAGCCCGTAGCCCTCGTAGACGGGCACGCCGGCTCCGCGGAAGAAGTGCGAGATGCGGTCAGGCAGGGCGCCTCCGCCGGAGATGGCGTACTCACAGCGACCGCCGAGCGCCGCGCGGATGGCCCTGTACACGAGCAGGTCGAGAGCCTTGTACCGGGCGGCGTGCAGGAGCGAGGGCCGGCGCGCGTCGTCCAGTCCGTCGTTGCCGCGCAGACGGCTATCCTCGATGGCGACCGCTTCGGCGCGCTCGAAGATCCGCCTCTGAACCGCGCCCTTGGCGGCGGCCTTCGTGGCGATCCCGTCGCGCACCTTCTCGAAGACGCGGGGGACCCCGAGAATCATGTGCGGCCGGAAATCGGCGAAGCGCGGGAGGATGGTGGAGGTGTCGTCCCAGAAGTCGACGGTCGCGTCACCGAGGTAGACCGTGTAGGTCACGGCGCGGGCGAGCACGTGGGCCAGTGGCAGGAACATCAGGACCTTCTTGCCCTGCTGCGCCATCGACCCGATGGGGTGGTCGAGCAGCGCGTGACACTCCGACAGGAGGTTGCGGTGGGTGATCACGCAACCTTTGGGCCGTCCGGTGGTGCCGGAGGTGTAGATGATCGAGGCGGGGGTGTCGAGCTCAAGAGTGGCCACCGCGGCGTCCAGGGTCTCGGCCTCGACGGACTCGCCGTCGGCCTCGAGGGCCTCGAGCCCGCCGTCGTCCAGGTAGAGGATCCGGGTGCAGGTGTCGGGGACGGTCGTGTCTCCGACGACGACGACGTGTTCATCGTTCTCGGCCACGAGAACCTTCGCCGCGGAGTCGGCGAGAATCCATTCGAGTTGCCCCGCCGAGGATGACGGGTAGATCGGCACGGTGATGGCTCCGGCGGTCCAGACGGCGAGATCGACCAGCACCCATTCGAGGCGGGTTCCGGCCATGAGCGCGACCCTGTCCCCGGGCTCGACGCCGGCCGCGATGAGTCCGGCCGCGATCCTGTCCACGCGCTCGACGAGTTCGGCGTTGGAGACGGATCGCCACCGGCCGTCGACGTGATGGTCGAACGGGACCGCCCGCGGCGCCGTGGCGGCGCGCCCTCGCGCCACCACCGGGATCAGGTCGGAACGTATGAAGTTTCGCTGGGCGGGGACGGTGATCTCGCGCATGCCGGAGGCGGCCTTTCGGGCGACGATGAAAATGGAGCGCAGTCGATTATCGGCCCGACGGGCGCTCGTGGCAATCAGGGGACCATTCCCTGGCCACACCCTCGTGCCATCTCGACCTATCGCGTACACTCGCGAATAGACAGACCTGTTCATTCTTCAGAACGGAACACACCATGGCGCAGATCTACTCCGACATCTCTGAGACCATCGGCAAGACCCCGCTGGTCCGTCTCAACTCCCTGACCGAGGGACTGCAGGCCACCGTCCTGGCCAAGCTCGAGTCCGCCAACCCGGCCGCGAGCGTGAAGGACCGCATCGGCGCGGCGATCATCGACGACGCGGTGGCGTCGGGCGGCCTCAAGCCCGGTGGCACGATCGTCGAGGGCACGTCCGGCAACACCGGTATCGCGCTGTCCATGGTCGCGGCGGCCCGCGGTTTCAAGGCCGTCATCGTCATGCCCGACACCATGTCGGTCGAGCGCCGCGCCGTGATGCGCGCCTACGGTGCCGAGCTCATCCTCACGCCGGGCTCCGAGGGCATGAAGGGTGCGGTGGCCAAGGCCGAGGAGATCGCCGCGACGCGTGAGAACGCCGTCCTGGCGCGCCAGTTCGCCAATCCCGCCAACGTGGACGTCCACCGCCGCACCACCGGCGCCGAAATCTGGGAGGACACGGACGGCGACATCGACGTGTTCGTGGCCGGCATCGGCACCGGCGGCACCATCTCCGGCGCGGGCAACTACCTGCGCTCGCAGAAGTCGGACCTGCACATCGTCGCCGTCGAGCCCAAGGACTCGCCGCTGCTGACCGAGGGCAAGGCCGGACCGCACAAGATCCAGGGCCTGGGCGCCAACTTCGTGCCCGAGATCCTCGACCGCGAGATCTACGACGAGGTCATCGACGTGACCCTCGAGGACTCGCTGGAGATCGCCAAGCGGCTCGGCAAGGAGGAGGGCATCCTCGCGGGCATCTCCTCCGGCGCCAACGTGTGGGCCGCCCTCGAGATCGCCAAGCGCCCCGAGAACGCCGGCAAGACCATCGTCGTCATCGTGTGCGACTACGGTGAGCGCTACGTCTCCACGATGCTGTTCGAGGACTACCGCGACTGATGACGCCGACGTCCGATCGCCCGGTGGGGTTCTGGCGCACGCTGCGCGAGGACCTCGCCGCGGCGCGCGCCCATGACCCCGCCGCCCGGGGCGACGTCGAGAACGCCGTCGTCTACTCCGGCCTCCACGCCATCTGGTTCCACCGGCTCTCGCACCGGCTATGGAACGCCGGCGGCGCCGGCCGGACCGCCGGGCGCGTACTGTCCCAGTTCGCCCGGTTCCTCACGGGGATCGAGATCCACCCCGGCGCCACCATCGGTCGGCGGTTCTTCATCGACCACGGGATGGGCGTCGTCATCGGCGAGACCGCCGAGATCGGCGACGACTGCATGATCTACCACGGCGTCACTCTCGGCGGCGTCTCGCTCAAGCAGGTCAAGCGGCATCCGACGCTCGGGGATCGCGTGACCGTGGGTGCCGGGGCCAAGATCCTCGGACCCGTGGAGATCGGGGACGACTCGTCGGTGGGCGCCAACGCCGTCGTCGTCAAGAGCGCCCCCGCGAACTCGATCGTCGTAGGCGTCCCCGGTGAGGCCCGCCCGTCCAAGTCGACCAAGGAGGAGCTGCGCGACGCGCAGTTCTACATCGACCCGGCCATCTACATCTAGCCGGGCCGCCCGGCGGCGCCCACGCCCTGCCGACCTCGCCGCGCCGGCCCCGCCGTGCCGTCGAGAAGACAGTTCCGCACACATCGCCCGAGTGGATGCGTGCGGAACTGCCTTCTCGTCGAGTTCGGGACGACCGACGCGTCGGCCGCGCCCATCTCGGGGCGGTGGCGGAGTGACGGACTCCCCCCCCCCCGCGCCGACGAGGGCTAGGCTCTGCCACTGTGCGAGTGCTTCCCACCACCTACTGGCTGCGCGGACCACTGGCCCTGCTGGCGCTGGCGTCGGTGGTCATGGTCCTGCGCGCACCCGACGAGCGGACCCCGTGGTGGGGGATCACCCAGAGCTTCCTGGACGCCCACGTCTACCGGTGGGGTGCCGAGGCCGTCCGGTCCGGCACGCCTCTCTACGAGGGCCTGCTCTGGGGACCCAACGCCCGCTTCTTCGCGGAGATGCCGTTCACCTACCCGCCGTTCTCCGCGTTGCTCTTCCAGCCGCTGCCGCTGCTCTCCGAACCGCTCATGATGGCCGGCTGGACGGCCCTCACCCTGGGGCTGTTGTACCTGGTCATCCGGATGTCGTTCCGCGCGCTCGACTACGCCCCCGACACCGTCACCCGGCAGGTGTCCCTGTGCCTGGCCCTGATCAGCCTGTCGCTCGAGCCGGTGCGCACCACCGTCTGGCTGGGCCAGATCAACATCATCCTGCTGGCGCTCGTCCTCGCCGACCATCTCCTGTCCCGGATCGGCACTGACCACCGCTTCTCCCGGTGGCGCCACATCGCCGGCATCGGCAGCGGACTCGCGGCGGGGATCAAACTGACGCCCGCGTTCTTCTGGGCGCACTGGGTCGTCACCGGGCGGTGGCGCCTCGCCCTGGTCTCCGTGGCCACCTTCCTCGCGACGGTGGCGGTCGGCTTCCTCGCGATCCCCTCGGACGCCGCCCGCTACTGGTCGGGCACGGTCTTCGAGTCGGGCCGCATCGCCCAGGACTCGGTGGTGTCCAACCAGTCGCTACGCGGGGTCCTCGCCCGGGTCCTCGGCGTCGACGCCGCTCCCACCGCCGCCTGGCTGGCATTGGCGGCGGTGGCCGCGGTGGTCGGGCTAGCGATGGCGGCCCTGCTGCACCGGGCCGGCCACCAACTCCTTGCGTTGACGCTGTCCGGGATGACGATGTCGGTGGTGTCGCCGTTCTCGTGGGGCCACCACTGGGTCTGGTTCGTGCCGCTGCTGGTCATCGCGGTGCACCACGCGATCGTCGGCCGTCGCTGGTATCTCTGGCTCCTGCCGCCGCTGCTCTGGGCCGCCACGGCCGCCTGGGTGCAGAGCTTCCCCAACCCCGACTTCCCCGACGACCGGTGGGTGGCGATCGGGTTGTTCATGCTCGGGGGCGACATCCCCCCGGTGGTCTTCGGGGTGATCACGAACATCTACCCGCTGCTCTGGCTGGTCACGGTGGTGCTGGCGGCGGTGCTGGTCCGACGCTCACGCTCGGACGGCGCTAGGCTGCGCGGATATGGGACGACGGACGACTCGTCACCGGGCGCAGCGGGTTCTGGCCGGGGGTGACGCACGGCGGGAGGTGACGACCCTCGCCGTCGAGGAGCCGCTCGAGATCCGGGTCGGCGGCCAGCCGTTCGTCGTCACGATGCGCACCCCGGGCGACGACATGGATCTCGCCGCCGGGCACCTGGTCTCCGAGGGGGCGGTCTGGCACCGCGATCATCTGCCCGAGATCTGCTACTGCACCACCGTCAGCGGTCGGGCCGAACAGGACTACAACACCCTCACGGTGACCCTCTCGCCGGACATCCCGGCACCCCGGTCCGCGCGGGCCACCACGATGAGCAGCGCCTGCGGGGTGTGCGGCATGGACTCGATCGACGAGGTGCGGCGCTCGACCCACTTCCCGGCCGAGCCGGTGGAACCCCTCGTCGACGCCGAGGTGCTGCTGGCGCTGCCCGAGCGGCTCCTCGACCACCAACGCCTGTTCGGTAAGACGGGTGGCGTCCACGCGGCGGGGCTCTTCTCCGCCGCCGGCGAGCTGTTGTGCCTGCGCGAGGACGTGGGCAGGCACAACGCCGTGGACAAGGTCGTGGGCTGGGCTCTGCGCGAGGGGCGACTGCCGCTGCGGGGAACCATCCTGCAGGTGTCGGGCCGGGCGTCGTTCGAGCTCGTGCAGAAGGCGTCCATGGCCGGGATCCCCGTGATGTCGGCGGTGAGCGCCCCGTCGTCGCTCGCCGTGGACCTGGCGGAAGAGGCCGGCGTGACCCTCGTCGGGTTCAGCCGGGGCGACCGGGCGACGGTATACGCCCATCCCGAGCGCATACGGGACTGAGCGCGCCGCCCGCAGGCCTCCGGTGCCAACTACACCTGACCCACCGGGCGTCGCGGCTCGGCGGCGGCCTCGGCACGCTCGCCGTACGGCACGTACCCGCGGCCGGGTGCGACGACCAGCAGGACCAGAGGGGCGCCCGCGGCGACGAGCCCCAGCGCGAGCAGGGCGTCGGCGATGCCGGAGGCGAAGATCTCGGCCGCGGCGTCGACGATCGGCTGCGCCGCGGGACCGGCGACCTCGCCGAACTCCACCGCGCCGGCGAACGATCCGGCCACCGCCTCACGGGCGGGCCCGGGGACGCCCGGCAGGACGGCGCCGATGTCGGCGGCGTACCGGCCGGCGAGGATGCTGCCGGAGATCGCGATGCCGATCGCGGCGCCGACCTCGCGCATCGCGTCGTTGACCGCGGCGGCCACGCCCTGCTCGTCGACGGGGATGTCCGAGACGATCGCGGACGTCGCGGGCGCGGTGGACAGGCCCAGGCCGACACTGGCGATGACCATCGGCCACAGGGTGTCCCAGTAGCTCGAGTCGACGCCCAGCCGGGAGAGGAAGACCATCCCGGCGGCGATCGCGCCCACGCCCACCACGGACACCGCCCGCAGTCCGACCACCGCGGTGAGCCGGGGCGAGAGCAGGGAGAACACCATGACGGGCACGACCATCGGCGCCAGCGACAGTGACGCCCCGATCGCGTCGTAGCCCTTGACCAGCTGCAGGTACTGCACGATGAGCAGGAAGAACCCGAAGATCGTGAGGAACTGCATCCCCACCGACACCGAGCCGGCCGAGAAACCGCGGCGCCGGAAGTAGCGCACGTCGAGGATCGGGTCGTCTGCGCGGAGTTCGACCAGCACGAAGGCGGCCAGGCTCACGGCGGAGGTGATGAGAGCGACGACGACGGGGGCCGCCGAGAAGCTGGTGTGCGCCCCCTCGATGAGCCCGAACACCACCCCTCCGACGGCCAGTGCGGAGAACACGGCGCCGGCGACGTCCGGCCGACCACGCCGGGACGCGACGGATTCGCCGATCGTGAACGCCGCGACCAACACGACCAGGCCGATCACCGAGTAGACGAGGAAGATCGACTTCCAGGACCACACCTGCAGCATGAGCCCGGAGCCGATCAGTCCGACGATCCCACCGATGCCGGCGAAGCCCGCCCAGGTGCCGACGGCGGTCCCGCGGCGTTCGGGCGGGAAGCTCGCGGTGAGCAGCGAGAGCGTCGACGGCATGACGAACGCGGCGCCCACGCCGGCGACCGCGCGCAGGATGATGAGCCAGAGCGGCGAGTCGAGCCACTGCGGCAGCGCGGAGGACAGGGTGAACAGGATCAGCCCCACGATGAGGGTGGCGCGGCGGCCGAAGCGGTCGCCCAGCGCACCGGCGGTGAGCACGAGCGCGGCCAGCGCGAGCGTGTAGGCGTCGACGATCCACGTGAGCTCGGCCTGGGTGGCGCCGATGGCCGCGGCGATGTCGGGCAGCGACGTGTACAGCGCGGACATGGTGGCCACGACCAGCGAGACCGCGACGACGTTGACGAACAACAGCCAGCGGCGTCGTCCGGTGGACAGTTCCAGCACCGAGCCTCCCGGGGAGCGGTACGGGAAACAATACCGGCGGTATCGTTCGTCCCCGCCACCGTAACGTACGACCCTCCCGGCACGGGGGGCCACAATGGGGGTCATGCCCACGCCGACCGACCCCCGCCGTGCCCGATCCCGGGGCAAGCTCCTCGACGCCGCGGCGGACCTCCTCGTCTCGGGCGGCGCGGCTGCGGTGACGGTGGAGGCGGTCACCCGGCTGTCGGGGGTCGCGCGGACCACGCTGTACCGCAACTTCCCGTCGACGGACTCGCTCATCGCGGCCGCGTTCCGCCGACTGCTGCCCGCCCCGGAGCCGCCGCCGGCGGAGGCCCCGCTGCGCGACCAGCTGCTGCACCTGTGCGCGTCGATGACCCGCCTCATCCAGGACGCGCCCCTGCAGCAGTCGATGCTGGGGTGGTTGGCGATGGGCCGCGGCGCCTCGGAGGACGACGAGGTCGGCCAGCTCCGCCGCGGGGTCGTGGACTCCTACACGGCGCCGCTGCACGCGGTGCTCTCCTCCGCGGAGGCCGACGGCACCCTCGTCCCCGGCGACCGCGACCTCGCGGTGGCGCAGCTCGCCGGGCCGGTGGTGCTGGCGCGGATGATCGGCCTGCGCGCGTTCACCCCGGACGATGTCGAGCGGCTGGTCGACGACTTCCTCCGCGGCCGACTGGCGGACCGGACGTGACCGCCGTCGGAGCGATCGTGCTGGCCGGCGGGCGCGCGAGCCGCCTCGGCGGCGTGGACAAGGCCCGGGTCACGGTGGCGGGGCGGCCGATGATCGAGAGTGTCGTCGGCGCCGCCCGGGCCGTGGCGGGCCCCGTCGTCACCGTGGGCCCCGGTGGCGACACCCGCGAGGATCCGCCCCACTCCGGGCCGGTCGCCGCGATCGCCGCGGGGCTGGCGGGACTGCCGGGGGCGGTGGAGCTCGTCGTCGTCGTCGCCTGTGACCTCCCCGACCTCGACGCGGCCACCCTCCGCGCCCTCGTCGCCGCGCTGCGCCGCCCCGCCGCATCGACCACCGGCGCGGGCGAGGTCACCGCCCCGCGCGTCGCCCTCGCCGTGGACGCCGCGGGGCACGACCAGTACCTCCTGGCCGCGTGGGACCGCCGAGCCCTCGCCGCGCGCCTGGCCGCCCTGGAGGCCTCCGGCGGCGTGGGCGGGCGCGCCGTCCGGGCCCTGTACGACGACGACGAGGAGGTGGTGGTCCGCGTCCCCGTCGGCGACCCCGCGCGGGACGTCGACACGTGGGCCGACCTGGCCGGACGCGGACCCGTGGCCCTCGCGCACGTGGGGGCCGTCCTGCGGGCGGGGCTGGCACCGCTACCGGCGGTCGGGCGCGCGCCCCTCGACGCGGTGGGGGCGGTTCTCGCGGCGCCACTGGTCGCGGCGGACCCGATGCCGAGGGGCCCCGTCTCCGCGATGGACGGCTACGCGCTGGCCGGGCCCGGGCCGTGGCGGCTGACCGGGGCCGCCCGCCGCGCCGGGGACGGCTCTCCCGCCTCGCTGGCCGCGGGGACGGCGGCGCGGATCGCGACGGGTGCGCTCGCCCCGCGCGGCACCGACCGCGTGCTGCGGCACGAGTTGGTCGAGGTGCGCGGCCCGGGCTCCGGCGACGCGGCGGTCCCCGGCGACACCGTCGTCACCGCGTCGGCCGGCGCCGACGGGGTCGACGACCTGCGTCCGGTCGGCGAGGACTGGCCTGCCGGGCACGCGCTGGCCGCGGACGGCACGGTGCTCGACGCGGCGCTGGCCTCGGCGGCCCTGTCGGCGGGGGTCGAGCGGGTGTCCGTGCGCGGTCCGGTGCGGGCGACGCTGGTGACCACGGGCGACGAGGTCCTGCCCGCGGACACGCCCTCCCCCCTTCCGCCGGGGCGGATCCGCGACACCGTGGGGCCCCTGCTGAGCGGGCCCGCCGGGGTCCTGGCGCGGGCGGGGTTCGGGGCGGTCGACCCGCCGCGGCACTGCCCGGACACGGCCGAGGCGGTCGACGATCTGCTCGGCGGGTCTGTTGCCGGGTCTACTGCCGGCTCGGACGTGCTCGTACTGGTGGGCGCGACGGGCCGCGGCGTCGCCGATCACCTGCGGTCGGCGCTCGAGCGGGTGGGTGCGCGCGTCGTGATCGACGGGGTCCGTGTCCGCCCGGGCGGCTCGCAGCTCGTCGCGGCACTGCCCGACGGGCGCGTTCTGCTGGCGCTGCCCGGCAATCCGCTGGCGGCGGTGTGTGCGGCCGCCACCACGGGTCGTGCCCTGGTCGACGCGCTCACCGGCCGGCAGCGCACGCCCGTGACCGCCGATCTGCCGGGGCTGGCGGACGTGGCGAATCCGGGCCGCGCGCGGATCCTGCCCGCCTGGCCCGACGGTGCCGGGGGCTGGCGGCTCGCCGACCGCGTCCGCACCGCCCATCTCGCCGACCTCGCGGGCGCACCCGCCCTGGCCGTGGTGCCCGAAGGCGGGGACGCGGGTGCGGGTGCGAGTGCCTACTCAGGCCTCGGCTCGGGCTCGGACACGGGCGGCCGCGTGGAGCTCGTCGACTGGATCTGACGCCGAGAGCGGGCCGGGCGGGAACGTGGGGCCGGGCGCGGGCTGGCCGATCTCGCCGGGTCAGCGCTGTCGTCAGCGCCGCCGGTTGCGCATCTTCCCGACGAACTCGCGGGCCTTGCGCTGGTTCTCCGGCTTCGAGGCCTCGCGTTTGACCACCTGAACGGCCTTGAGCGCCACTCCACTCCGCAGTGCGTTGCGTAGGAATCCCATCGTGCACCTCCATGATCGGCGGGGCACCAGCCTACCGCTGTGCTGTGGTCCCGGCCTCCGGTCGCGGGCTCTGCGGAAGCCCACACAGCCGCCCCTGCCGATGGCGTCTCGCGCGCACCGCGGGGCGGGCCAGACGCCATACTCAGGGGCGGCTGCAGATCGAGCGGACAGGGACGGGAGCGAGACGCCAGGGACGGGAGCGGCTGCACGGAGCGCGCGAAGCAGGGGCGAGAGCGAGACGCCAACTGCGGGAGCGAGACGCCAGGGGCGGGAGCGGCTGGCGGGCCGGGAGCGGATGGCGGACGGCGGGAGGCCTCTCCGTGGGACGTTCCCGCAGGTGATGCGGCACGGTAAATGCCCAGCTCAATAGGTATTTGAGATCACCCGTGACAAATGCGCCGGGGCGAGTCGCAATATGGCACGCTCGGCGTTGTGCAGTTGTCCCGGTCTTCCGATCTCGCGCTCCGCGCCCTCATGCGTCTCGCCGTCGCCGACGAGCGCGAGGAGCGGATGACCGCTGCGGTGATCGCCGAATCGGTCGAGGCCTCTGTGAGCCACGTGGCCAAGATCGTCTCCCGCCTGGTCGAGTTGGGCCTGGCGGAGTCGCGGCGCGGCCGCGGCGGCGGGCTGGTCATCACCGAACTCGGCCGGCACGAGTCGGTCGGGCGGCTGCTGCGCCGACTGGAGGGCCCAGGCGAGGTTGTCCAGTGTGAGGGCCCGACGCCCTGCCCGCTCGCGGGCAACTGCGGGCTCCGACGCGCGCTGGTGGACGCCCGCGAGGCGTTCTTCGCCACCCTCGACCCGCTGACGGTCGACGGGATCGTCCGCACGCCCACCCGCCAGGTGTCGCTCAGCCTCGGCGCCCGCCCCCGGACCGGCCCGGGACCCTGACCGCCCGGTCGGTGACACCCGCCGACCCTCGCCCTCCACCCACACGCAGTCCGACCCACCTGGGGCTCGGACGGCCCCGTCGCGCCCCGACACGTCCGTCGCTGTCCCGGCGCTCTCGCAGAAGGAGTACCCGTGACCACCTCGATCACCACCCTGGAGTCGATCCTCGCGCATCCCCGCGAGCTGTCCGACGAGCACGCCGCCGTCGTCCGCGAGACCCTGCCCGTGATCGGCGCCCACATCGACGAGATCACGCCGGTCTTCTACCGGACGATGTTCGCCGACAATCCGGAGCTGCTGCGCGACACGTTCAACCGCGGCAACCAGAAGCTCGGCGCGCAGCAGCGCTCGCTCGCCGCGTCCATCGCCACGTTCGCCACCCTGCTGGTGGACGGCCGGAGCCCGGTGGACATGCTCTCGCGGATCGGCCACAAGCACGCGAGCCTGGGCATCACGCCCGACCAGTACCAGGTGGTCCACGACTACCTCTTCGGCGCGATCGTCGAGGTCCTGGGCGAGGCGATCACGCCGGAGGTCGCAGCGGCGTGGGACGAGGTCTACTGGATCATGGCCGCCGTCCTGGTGGACTTCGAGAAGGCCCTCTATGACGAGGCGCAGGTCGAGCCGGGTGACGTGTTTCGCACCGCCACCGTGGTGGCTCGCGAGGACGTCACGGACTCGGTGGCCGTCTTCACCCTCGGCGGCCCGGACGGCGAGCCGCTGCCCGACTTCCGACCCGGCCAGTACACCTCGGTCGGCGTGGTCCTGCCCGACGGCGCCCGCCAGCTGCGCCAGTACTCGCTGTCCACCGCCCCGGGCGACGGCACGTGGCGGATCGGCGTCCGCCGCGTCGACGCGGACGGCGAGGCCTCCCCTGCCGGCGAGGTCTCCGGGTGGCTGCACGCCAACGCGACCGTCGGCACCACCATCCAGGTCACCCTCCCGTTCGGCGATCTCGTCCTGGACGCCGCCGGGACCGCGGAGGACCGGGAGGACGCCCCGGTCGTCCTCTGCTCGGCGGGCATCGGCATCACGCCCATGCTCGGCATGATCGCCCACCTGGCGGCGACCGAGGACCCCCGCCGGGTGCTCGTCCTCCACGCCGACCGGAGCCGGGCCGATCACGTGCTCGCCGACGAGGTGGCCGGTGAGGCCGCGATGCTCGCGGACGCCGAGGTCCACACGTGGTACGAGCAGGCCCCCGACACCGACGCCGTCTCCGGCCCGGGCACGGTCCACCGCGGCCTCATGGACCTGTCGTCGGTCCCCCTCCCCGAGGGTGCGCACGTCTTCCTCTGCGGCTCCACCGGCTTCCTCCAGTACCTCCGCCGGCAGTTCCTCGACGCCGGAGTGCCCGAGGACCGCCTCCACGCCGAGCTGTTCGCGCCCAACGACTGGCTGGTCTGATCCCGCCGCCGTGGGTCCGGTGCGTCGCCGCCCGGGCCCACGGCCGATTTACCGCCG
This sequence comes from Dietzia massiliensis, assembly GCF_018390595.1. Lineage (GTDB taxonomy): Bacteria > Actinomycetota > Actinomycetes > Mycobacteriales > Mycobacteriaceae > Dietzia > Dietzia massiliensis. The sequence continues at coordinate 19,366 of NZ_JAHBAV010000004.1, read as the reverse complement.
CGAATTAGCGGAGATATCAACCAATTGGTGGTCAATTCCCTTTTCGCCCCTTATCCCGAGACATTATCCGCGGTCATTTAGGGCGTTTTCTCCGCGCCAATTCCCTTAAAAACCCTAAATACTCAGTGCGGAGTGTATTTAGCCGATAACAAAGTGCCCCAAGGCGCGAGAAGCGCGGATAGCGCGATCTACGATTACACACACTCAGGTTCGGGCCCGCCCACGACCGAGCGGACCCGCCGCAGCGAGAATCAACGTGAAAGGACCTCCGGTGGCCTCAGGCCCGAACTCCCCACAGACAGGGCCCGCGTCTCCGCCGCCGGCGGCCCCACAGCCCGCGGCCGCCCGGTCCGAGTCCCCGGCCACGCCCGACCCGAAGCAGGCGAACATCGCTCTGGCCCTGTGTTTCTCGGGCTTCCTCCTCACGTTCTGGGCGTGGGCGCTCATGGGCCCGCTCGGGGCGACCTACAAGGACCAGCTCGGGCTCAGCTCGTTCCAGCAGTCGCTCGTGGTGGCGCTGCCCGTGGTGGTCGGGTCGCTCGGCCGCATCCCCGTCGGGGCGCTCACCGACCGCCTGGGCGGTCGTACGATGTTTCCGCTGATCGCGGGGTTGACGATCATCCCCACCCTCTTCGTCGGGTTCGTCGACGGCAGCTACGTCGCCCTCCTCATCGGCGGGTTCTTCCTGGGGATCGGCGGCACCTCCTTCGCCGTCGGCGTTCCCACCGTCAACTCGTGGTTCCCGCCGCACCGGCGTGGCACGGCCATCGGCATCTTCGGCGCCGGCATGGGCGGCACGGCGATCGCGGCCTTCACCACCCTGCGGCTCCGCGACGCCTTCGGCGACCGGGCGCCGTTCATCCTGGTGGCGATCCTGCTCGCCGTGTACGCGGTCGTCGCCCGGGCACTGCTGAAGAACTCGCCGGCGTGGGCCCCGGCCCAGGGCAACTGGGTGGTCAAGGCCGCCAGGACGCTCGCCCGCCCGGTCACCCTCAAACTCGCCTGGCTGTACGCGATGGGCTTCGGCGGGTTCGTGGCGTTCTCCGTCTACCTGCCCACCTACCTGCACAACTTCTACGAACTGGACATGGAGGACGCGGCCCTGCGCACCGCGGTGTTCGTCGTGATCGCGGTGGCCTGCCGGCCCCTCGGCGGCGCGCTGGCCGACAGGTTCCCCGGCGCGTGGGTGCTCATCGTCAGCTACATCGTCACCGGGCTGATGGCCGCCGCCGCGACCGAGCGCATGCCCCTCATCAACACGGAGGGCGGCACCCTCTACCCGCTCGGCACGGTCGTGTTCCTGTTCATGGGCGCCTCCCTCGGCGTCGCCTCGGGTGCCGTCTTCGCACTGGTGGCCGAGCTCGTCGAGCCGTCGGCCGTCGGGTCGGTGACCGGCATCGTCGGCGCGGTCGGCGGTCTGGGCGGCTTCGTCCCACCCCTGCTCCTCGGCTACTTCTGGACCGCCCACGGCAACTACCGCATCGGTCTGCTCCTGCTGTTCGTGCTCTCCGCGGCCACCGCGGTGCTCACGTGGCTGTGGTTCCTCCGCTCCGGCCGTAGCGCCTCCCCCGCGACTGAAAGGACGTCGGCATGACCAGCGTCGACTCGCCCAGCTCGTCGTCGTCACCCTCGGACGGCGGGAACGCTCCCACCGGTTCCGGGCGGCTCGACGGCCCCGTCACCGACGCCATCCTCCGCACCGGGCGGTTCTTCCGGCGCGGCGAGGCCTCGGAGGACCTCCGCACGGTCACCCACACCGGCGGCCGCGACGCCGACGTGTTCTACCGCGACCGCTGGAGCCACGACAAGGTGGTCCGCTCCACCCACGGCGTCAACTGCACGGGTTCCTGCTCGTGGAAGGTGTACGTCAAGGAGGGCATCATCACGTGGGAGGCCCAGCAGACGGACTACCCGGACATCGGTGACGACCTGCCGGCCTACGAGCCCCGCGGCTGCCCGCGCGGCGCGGCCTTCTCCTGGTACACCTACTCCCCCACCCGCGTGCGCTACCCGTACGTGCGCGGCGTGCTCATGCAGATGTGGCGCACCGCCCGGGCCGTGCACTCCGACCCGGTGGACGCGTGGGCATCGATCGTCGAGGACCCGGTCCTGAGCGCCCACTACAAGGCCGCGCGCGGCAAGGGCGGGCTCGTCCGTTGCCGCTGGGAGGACGCCCTGGAGATGGCGGCCGCCGCGCACGTGTACACCGCCAAGACCGTGGGCCCCGACCGCGTCGCCGGGTTCTCCCCGATCCCCGCCATGTCCATGGCCTCGTTCGGCGCCGGTGCCCGCTTCATGCAGCTCTTCGGCGGCTCCATGCTCTCCTTCTACGACTGGTACGCCGACCTGCCCGTGGCCTCGCCGCAGGTGTTCGGCGACCAGACCGACGTGCCGGAGTCCGCCGACTGGTTCAACTCGACCTACCTGGTGATGTGGGGCTCCAACGTCCCCGTCACCCGCACGCCGGACGCGCACTTCATGGCCGAGGCCCGCTACAAGGGCCAGAAGGTCGTGGTGGTCTCCCCCGACTACGCGGACAACACCAAGTTCGCCGACGAGTGGATCCACCCGCACCCCGGGACGGACGGCGCGCTGGCGATGTCGATGGTCCACGTGGTGCTCACCGAGTTCTACGCCCGTCGAGACACCCCCGAGTTCACCTCGTACGCCAAGACCTACACCGACCTGCCGTTCCTCGTCACCCTGCGCACCCGCGCGGACGGCACCGTGGTGCCGGACAAGTTCCTCACCGCCGACGCCGTGCGCCTCGACGTGGATCCGGGCGAGAACGCCGCCAGCAAGACCGTGATGCTCGACGCCGTCACCGACCGCGTGGTGGTGCCCAACGGCACGCTCGGCGACCGGTTCGGCGAGCAGGGCAAGGGCCGCTGGAACCTCGACCTGGGCGAGATCGACCCGGTGCTGAGCCTGCACGGGAGCGGCGGGGACACCGCCGAGATCGTCCTGCCGCGCTTCGACACGCCGCGCGGGGAGGCCGACACCGTCACGCGCGGCGTGCCGGTCCGCACCGTTGTGCTGGACGACGACGACGAGGTCATCGTCACGACCGTGTTCGACCTCATGATGGCGCAGTTCGGCGTGGCCCGGGACGGCCTGCCCGGTGACTGGCCGACCGGATACGACGACCCCGCCCCGTACACCCCGGCGTGGCAGGAGGAGCACACCGGCGTACCCGCCGCCCAGGCCGAGCGCTTCGGCCGCGAGTTCGCCCAGAACGCGCTGGACTCGGGCGGCCGCTCGATGATCCTCATGGGCGCGGGCACCAACCACTGGTTCCACTCCGACCTCATCTACCGGGCCTTCCTGTCCCTGACCATCCTCACCGGCTGCCAGGGCGTCAACGGCGGCGGCTGGGCACACTACGTAGGCCAGGAGAAGGTCCGCCCGCTCACCGGGTTCCAGCAGGTCGCGAACGCTCTGGACTGGTCGCGCCCGCCGCGCCAGATGATCTCCACGGCCTTCTTCTACCTGCACACCGGGCAGTGGAAGTACGACGCGTACGCGGCCGACGTGCTCACCTCCCCGACCGGCGACGGCCGCTTCGACGGCATGAGCACCCCGGACCTGGTGGCCATGTCCGCGCGGCTGGGCTGGATGCCCTCGTACCCGACCTTCTCCCGCAACCCGCTCGACCTGGGCGACGAGGCCGCCGCGGCGGGCGTCCCCGCCGGCGAGTACGTGGTGGACCGCATCAAGGCCGGCGACATGCGGTTCGCGGCCGAGGACCCCGACGGCCCCGGCAACGCGCCCAGGATCCTCACCGTGTGGCGGTCCAACCTCATCGGGTCCTCCGCCAAGGGCGACGAGTACTTCCTCAAGCACCTCCTGGGCACCGACAGCTCCCTGCGCGCCGATCAGGCGCCGGAGGGCCACCGCGGCCGCGACGTGGTGTGGCGCGAGGAGGGCGACGCCACCCCGGACGGCAAGCTCGACCTGCTCATGACGCTGGACTTCCGGATGACGTCCACCACGCTGTTCTCCGACCTCGTGCTGCCGGCGGCCACGTGGTACGAGAAGCACGACCTGTCGTCGACCGACATGCACCCGTTCGTGCACTCGTTCAACGCCGCGATCAACCCGCCCTGGGAGACCCGCAGCGACTTCGACACGTTCAAGATGCTCGCCGAAAAGGTCTCCGAGCTCAGCCACGGCCACCTCGACGCGCGGACCGACGTGGTGGCGGTGCCGCTCGGCCACGACACCCCGGACGCGATCGCCAACCCGGGCGGCAGGGTAACCGACTGGAAGGACGGCTCGTGTGAGCCGGTGCCGGGGAAGAACTTCCCCAAGATCGCCACGGTAGAGCGCGACTACCGGCTGATCGGCGAGAAGTTCGGCTCCCTCGGCCCGCTCGCCGAGTCCGCCGGCATGCCGGTCAAGGGCCTCAACCTCAAGCCCACCGAGGAGATCGCGGCGTTGCTGCGGCACAACGGCGAGACGCGCACGGGCGTCGGCAAGGGCCGCCCGCGGCTCGACACCGACATCCGGATGTGCGAGGCCATCCTGTCCCTGTCCGGCACCACCAACGGCCGCCTGGCCACCCAGGGCTTCGAGCAGCTCGAGGAGCGCACGGGCCGCGAGCTCGCCGACCTCTCCCGCGGCGAGGAGGGCAAACGCATCACCTTCTCCGACACCCAGTCGCGGCCGCAGCCGGTCATCACCTCGCCCGAGTGGTCGGGGTCCGAGCACGGCGGGCGCCGCTACAGCGCGTTCGTCATCAACACCGAGCGGCTCAAGCCGTGGCACACGCTCACCGGGCGGATGCAGTTCTTCATGGACCACGACTGGATGGCCGAGATGGGCGAGCAGCTGCCCGTGTACCGGCCGCCGCTCAACATGCATGAGCTGTACGGCGAGCCCAGGCTCGGCCACGACGGCGGCGCCGAACTCACCGTCCGGTACCTGACCCCGCACAACAAGTGGTCGATCCACTCGGAGTACCAGGACAACCTGCTCATGCTCAGCCTCGGCCGCGGCGGACCGATGGTGTGGATGAGCGACGCCGACGCCGCGCTCATCGGGGTCAAGGACAACGACTGGATCGAGGCGGTCAACCGCAACGGCGTGATCGTGGCGCGCGCCGTGGTCTCGCACCGCATGCCGGCGGGCACCGTGTACATGCACCACGCCCAGGACCGCACGATCGACGTCCCGCTGTCCGAGACCGATGGCAAGCGCGGCGGTATCCACAACTCGGCGACCCGGATCATGGTCAAACCCAGTCACCTGATCGGCGGGTACGCCCACTTCAGCTACGCGTGGAACTACATCGGTCCCACGGGTAACCAGCGCGACGAGGTGACGGTCATCCGCCGTCGCTCCCAGGAGGTGCAGTACTGATGCGGGTCATGGCACAGATGGCGATGGTGATGAACCTCGACAAGTGCATCGGATGCCACACCTGCTCGGTGACGTGCAAGCAGGCGTGGACCAACCGCGCCGGCACCGAGTACGTGTGGTGGAACAACGTCGAGACCCGGCCCGGGCTCGGCTACCCGCGCACCTACGAGGACCAGGAGCGCTGGAAGGGCGGCTGGGAACTGGACCGGAGGGGGCGCCTGCGGCTCAAGGCCGGCGGGCGGGCCAAGAAGCTCATGCAGATCTTCTCCAGCCCCACCATGCCGTCGATCGACGACTACTACGAGCCGTGGACCTACGACTACGACACGCTGGTCTCCGCGCCGCTGCAGCAGCACACCCCGGTCGCGCGCCCGTACTCGCTCATCAGCGGCGAGCCCATGAAGATCTCCTGGTCGGCCAACTGGGACGACAACCTGGGCGGCTCGCCCGAGCACCTGGCGAACGACCCGATCGTCAAGAAGGTCGGCGCCGAGGTCAAGGCCGAGTTCGAGCAGACGTTCATGTTCTACCTGCCGCGGATCTGCGAGCACTGCCTCAACCCGTCGTGCGCGGCATCGTGCCCCTCCGGCGCGATCTACAAGCGCGTCGAGGACGGCGTGGTGCTGGTGGACCAGGACAAGTGCCGCGGCTGGCGCCAGTGCATCACCGGCTGCCCGTACAAGAAGGTGTACTTCAACCACCGCACGGGCAAGGCCGAGAAATGTACGTTCTGCTTCCCCCGCATCGAGGTGGGCATCCCCACGGTGTGTTCGGAGACGTGCGTCGGCCGGCTGCGCTACATCGGCCTGGTGCTCTATGACGCCGACAAGGTGGCCGAGGCCGCGTCCACCCCGGACGAGAAGGACCTGCTCGCCGCCCAGCGCGCGTGTTTCCTCGATCCCGACGACCCCGAGGTGATCGCCGCCGCGCGGGCCGAGGGCATCCCCGAGGACTGGCTGGACGCCGCCCGCCGCTCACCGATCCGCCGGCTGATCCACGACTACGAGGTGGCCCTGCCGCTGCATCCGGAGTACCGGACCATGCCGATGGTCTGGTACATCCCGCCCCTGTCCCCGGTGATCGACCGGATCGCCGCCGACGGTGGCGACGGCGAGGACCCGGACATCCTGTTCTCCGCCATCGACCGGCTCCGCATCCCGCTGGAGTACCTCGCCGAGCTGTTCAGCGCCGGCGACGTGGACGTGGTGCAGGGCGTGCTCAACCGGCTGGCCGCCATGCGCACCTACATGCGCGACATCAACCTCGGGCGCGAGCCGCGGGGCGAGCTCTGCGAGGCCGTCGGCATGACGGAGGAGGAGATGTACGAGATGTACCGTCTCCTCGCCCTGGCGCACTACGAGGAGCGGTACGTCATCCCCACCGCGCACCAGGAGCAGGCCCACGACCTCGAGGAGCTCGTCACCGAGTGCAGCCTCGACTTCGACGGCGGCCCCGGCATGGGCGGGTCCGGCCCGTTCGGCGAGGGCTCGGGCGACCACAACGTGCCGATCGCCGTGGAGAACTTCCACGCCCTACGGGACCGGCAGACCGCCGACACCCCCGCCTCCCCGGAGGGCAAGGACCGGCGGATCAACCTGCTCAACTGGGACGGCAACGGGCGTGCGGGCGGCCTGTTCCCGGGGAAGAGGTAGACCGGTGGCCGCAGACTTCTTTACCGGCGACCTGTTCGCCCGCGTCCGCCAGGCCGTACGACCGGGCCGCACGCCCGTCGTGGGCCGCGGCGCGCCCACCGACCGCGCCATCTACCAGGCGGCCTCGCTGCTGCTGGACTACCCGACGACCGAGCTCGTCGAGCAGGTGCCCACCATGCGAGCGCTGGTCGACGAGCTCGGCGGTCCGGCTCGGTCCCTGCTCCCGCTGCTCGACAGGCTCGAGAGCGAACCGCTGACCGACCTGCAGACCGAGTACGTCGAGACCTTCGACATGCGCCGGCGCTGCTGCCTATACCTGACGTACTACCAGCACGGCGACACCCGCAAGCGTGGCTCCGCCCTGCTCGCCTTCGTCACCGCCTACAAGCTCGCCGGCGCCGTGATGTCGGCCCGGGAGCTGCCCGACCATCTGGGCGTCGTCCTGGAATTCGGCGCCCAGCACGACCTCGACCGCTGTCGCGGCCTGCTCGTCAACCACCGGCCGGGGCTCGAGACGCTGCGCATCGCGCTCACCGATCGCCGGTCGGAGTGGGCAGGGGTCGTCTCGGCCGTCACCGCCACCCTCCCGCCGATCGACGGCGAGGGTCACGAGGCGGTCCGCAAGCTCATCGCTCAGGGCCCGCCCGACGAGGACGTCGGCCTGGAGGCGTTCACCTCATCGTCCTACCTGGAGAGCGGGGCCCACCCATGACCGATGTGACCTGGATCGACGTGTTCCTGTGGATCGTCCTGCCGTATGTGTGTCTGGCGATCTTCGTCGTGGGCCACTGGTGGCGGTACCGGTATGACAAGTTCGGCTGGACCACCCGGTCCTCGCAGCTCTACGAGTCCCGCCTGCTGCGCTGGGGTAGTCCGCTGTTCCACTTCGGCATCCTCTTCGTGGTGGGCGGCCACATCATCGGCCTGGTGATCCCCAAGTCGTGGACCGAGGCCGTGGGCATCACCAACGAGATGTATCACTGGATCGCGGTGATCACCGGCGCGATCGCCGGCTTCTGCACGGTCGTGGGCCTGGCGATCCTCATCTACCGCCGCCGGACCGTCGGGCCGGTCTTCTCGGCGACGACGCTCAACGACAAGGTGATGTACGTCTTCCTCGCGCTGACGATCTTCCTCGGCATGGCCAACACCGTCGTCGGCAACATCCTCAGCCACTACGACTACCGCGAGGACCTGTCCGTGTGGTTCCGCGGCATCTTCTGGTTCCAGCCGGACCCCGCCCTGATGGCGGATGCGCCGTTCAGCTTCAAGGCCCACGCGATCGTCGCGTTCCTGCTGTTCGCGATCTGGCCGTTCACCCGGCTCGTCCACGTGTTCTCCGCGCCCGTCGGGTATCTGTGGCGCCCGTACGTCGTCTACCGCTCGCGGCCCACCGACCAGTTCGGCAACCGGCACTACCGCCGCGGTTGGAGCCGCGAGGACGTGGCCGACGTCAGCCGGACCGTCGGCACCAAACGGTAGCCGCGTACACGACCGGCGTCCCGACACCCACATGCGGCCTCACACCCTCCCGACACCCGCACGACTGTCCCCGGGGTACTTCGCCATGGTCATGGCGACCGGGATCGTGGCCGTGGGCGCCGGTCAGCGGGGCTGGCAGACGTTGTCGGTTCTCCTCACCGTTCTCACTGCGGTCGAGTACGCGGTCCTCGTGCTCCTCACCCTGTGGCGGCTGATCGCCTACCGGACCGAGGTCGTCTCCGATCTCCACGACTCCCGCAAGGCATTCCTGTTCTTCACATTCGTGGCGGGGACCAACGTCCTCGCGGTGGCGCTCGCCGGCCATGGCCTGCTCGCCGTGCCCGCCGCGCTCTTGTGCGTCGCGGCGGTCGCCTGGATCATCCTCGGCTACACGGTCCCGTGGGTCGCGGTCCTCTCCCGGGACGAACGGCCGGTGGTCGCCGAGGCCAACGGCACCTGGTTCATCTGGGTGGTCGCCAGTCAGTCCGTGGCCGTCGCGGCGGCGACTCTGGAGCCCCGGGTCGAGTCCGCTCGCGACGCGCTCGCCATAGTGGCCGTGACATCGTGGTCGGTCGGTGTGGTGCTCTACGTGGCGAGCGCGGTGTTCGTCTCCCTCCGCCTCATGCTCTACCCGCTGGACCCCACGGAGCTCGATCCCCCGTACTGGGTCTCCATGGGAGCGGTGGCGATCACCGTGGTCGCCGGTGCACGGATCGTGGAGATGGCCAGCGCTCCGATGGTCGACGCGGTGCGGGGCCTGGTCGCCGGCCTCGTGGTGGTGTTCTGGTGCTTCGCCACCTGGCTCATCCCGGTGCTGGTCGCGGTGGGGGTGTGGCGCCATAAGGTCCGGCAGGTGCCCTTCCACTTCGAACCCACCTGGTGGTCGATCGTCTTCCCGCTCGGCATGTATGCCGTCGCGGGAATGTACCTGGGCCGCGCTGACGACCTGCCCATCGTCGCCTGGATCGGCGAGGCGTGGATGTGGGTGGCGGTCGCGGCATGGCTCATCGCGGTCGTCGGGATGGTCCGGTCCCGACTCCCGCAGGTGGCGACGGCATCCACCTGAGAGGGATCAGTCAGTCCCGACGCCGACCTGGATGAGCGTGCCCCACGGGTCGTCGACCCGGAGGACGCCGCCGTCGTGGCGGGCTCGGAACCCGTGGTCGGTGAGGCGCTGCTGGAGCGCGTCGACGTCGTCGGCGGTCGGCAGCTCGATGTTGACCTGCCCCAGCCCGAGGGCGGCCGCGCGCGGGCCCGCCCCGGCGGTGCCCCACGTGTTGACGGCGATGTGGTGGTGATACCCGCCGGCGGCGATGAACAGGGCCGAGCCGACATCGCTCATCACTTCGAATCCGAGGGCGTCCACGTAGAAGTCCCGCGCCACAGCGATGTCGCCGACCTGCAGGTGGACGTGGCCGAGGGTCGCGCCCGGCGGGGTCGCGGACGCCTCGGACAGGTGGGTTCGCAGGAAGGCGTTGGGATCCAGCGGGTTGGTGGCCACCTTGAGCAGACCGTGCGGCTCGGTGGCCCAGGTCTCGCGGGGGCGGTCGGCGTACAGTTCGACGCCGTTGCCCTCGGGGTCGTCGAAGTAGAACGCCTGGCTGTACAGGTGGTCCGAGCTGCCGGTGAACGACCGGGGCGCGTACCGGGCGACCGAGGCGACGGCAGCGGCCAGCGACGACTCGTCGTCGAACAGCACGGCCGTGTGGAACAGACCGGCCTCACCGAACCTCCGCGGCGGCAGGTCGGGCATCCGGCGCATCCGCACGAGCGGGCTTCCGGCGCGGCCGAGCACCGCGGTCTCGCCGGACTGCTCCAGCACCTCCAGGCTCACACCCTCGGAGTAGAAACCGATCATCGCGTCCAGGTCGCGGACCAGCAGCTCGACGGCTCCCATGCGGGTGTCCGGCGCGAGGAGGTCGTCGGCGGGCCGCTCGACGAGGCTGCGGGGGTCGGGGTTCTGGACGTAGACGGGCATGGCACGCTCCTGGTTCGTCGGGTCGATCAGTCGGTCGATGCTATTTGATGTGTCATCTATACCAACCGGTGCGGCCCCTCGTCTATTCCGTGACGCGTCAATCGCCCCCGGCCGGGCGCGAGATCGGGCGCGGGATCAGGCGGAGGCGCCGGCCCGACCAGCGGAGGCATTCCCGCCGGGACGAGCATTCCGGCATCACAAGCCCGCCAAGATGCGCTGCCTCTCCGGCTTATGCTGGCCGATTGGACCGATCCACCAGCACAACCCTCGCCCAAACGTGCAGACACGCAGCACAGGCCGAAGAGGCAGCGCAATCGAGGCCGGATGCGCTGACTCTCTGCCCGGTGCCGCCGCCAGCGCCCGTCACTGCCGCCGCCAGCGCTCGCCCGATGCCGCCGTCGGCGGGTGGCGGGTGGCGGGGCGGTCAGCCGCTCACGTCGAGGAAGCCCGTTGCGCCCTTCTCCGCGTCAGCGAACGCGTGGTCCACGAAGACGTAGCGACCGGGCTCGGCCGGCGTCATCTCGACGAACCCTCCCTGCGACGGCGCCAGGTCCAGCGCCTGCGCCCCGCCGCCACTCCCGCCGAACGCGTCGCGTCCGTCGCGGAGCCGGTACGCACCCTCCTTGTACACGGTGTCGAACTGCCCACCCACCACGTGGAAACTCGTGCCGTCGCTCGGGCCGGCCGCGACCACCCAGATCCGGACGGTCTCGCCCACCCGCGCGGTGAGCGGGTCGCGCCGGTACTGCGTGGCGTGGCCGTTGAACATCACCAGGTCGGGCCGGCGGGCGGCGATCTTGTCTATGTCGAACGGCTCGTCGTCGCCGCCGAGATACGCCTCCGACTGCACCAGGACGTACTCGCGGTCCACCTCCGGCAGCTCCGGCGGGTCCACGATGAGCGCCCCGAACATCCCCGCCGCGACGTGCCCGCTCATCGGCGCGGTGGCGCAGTGGTACAGCCACGCGCCCGCCCGCTTCACGGTGAACCGGTATTCCAACTCCTCGCCGGGCGGGATCGTGCGCATGACCTCGTCGGGGCTCACGTCACCGGCGTGGAAGTCGATCGAGTGGCCGATCGTCCCCTCGTTGCGGAAGGTCACGACGAACGTGTCCCCGACCCGGCCCCGCAGGGTCGGCGCGGGCACACCACCGTTGTAGGTCCACACCGGCCGCACCACCCCGGGCGCCAGCTCGTCGGTGGTCTCCTCGACCGTGAGGGTGATCCGGTGCTCACGGCCCGGCGGCGCGGGCGGGAGGACGGGGTCACGGGTCACGACATCGTCCGATGGCGGGGAGAGGACGTCGATCGCGTCGGTCGGGGACGCCGCACCACCGACACCACCGCCGGACCCGCCGCCGGCGGGATCGCCCCCCTCGACCCGCACATCGAAGGTCATGCCCATCGCCTTGTGCCCGGCGATCGTGCACCAGCCCTCGACCGGGCGGCCCACCACGCCGACGTCCACCCGCGCCGTCTCACCCGGCTCCACTCTGCCGGTCCCGACCCCGTTGGCCAGGTACAGGTCGTGAACCGTCGTCTCGTCGTCGTTCCTCAATTCGATCACCAACCGGTCACCGACGGGGACGGTCACGGTGCTCGGCTCGAACCTCATCCCCACCGCGACCACCTCGACGGTCGTGGTGTTGCCGGTCGGGGTGACCACGGCCGACCCGTCGGTGCGGCGCAGCGGAGAGGACGGGTCGACGACGAGGGCGGTCCCCGTCGCCAGGGCCGCCACCAGCAGCGCCGCCAGCGCACCGACGAGGTTCCGCCGCCGACCGGGGGCGATCTCCGCGCGGGCCGTGTCCGCCGTGACCCGGGCGGGCTTCTCCCCGGCCTCCCGCGCCGCTGCGGCCGCGCGGATCACCCGCAGCTGAGCGCGGACGGCGCGGATCATCACCGGCAGGAACAGCACGAACCCCACGAACGCCAGCAGCGAGCCGACGACCCGCGTCCAGCTGGTCCCGCCGGGCGCGAGGAAGACGATCAGCCCGACGTTGACCAGGACCAGGCGGAACGCCGCGAGGCGGTTCATCTCGACCATCCCCGCGCGCACGGCCGCCGGCCCCCCGCGCATCACGGTGGGCATGAGGAAGCTCATGGCGCCGAACAGGATCTGGGCGGCGGCGCCGGCGAGCAGCGGGGCGGTCACGTCGCCCAGGTCGGTCATCCGGCCGGTGGCGACGAGCCACGTGGCCCATCCCAGCGCGATCGGCAGCCACACCAGCCCGCAGGCGATGCTCATCGAGGCGAACTCCCGCGGCGGCGCGCTGCGTGCGGCGCGGACCAGGTACACCAGGTGCCACAGCACGGCCAGCAGGTACCCGCCCAGCGCCCCGGCGATCACCGGCTCCGCCCCCGCGAGCGAGGCTCCCGCCGCCGCGACGACGGCCGCCGCCATGACGGCCAGGGAGCGGGTCGCAGCGGCGTCCTGGCCCGGCGCCATCGGGGTGCGCAGGACCGTGGCCCAGAAGGTGACCAGCGTGGTGAGGACCGTGATGCCGACGAATCCCAGGACGTTGACGGCGAGATGGAACGCCCGCAGGCGCACGCCCCACTCCTCGCCGACGCCGACCCCCATGACCGCGCCCGCCACCGCCCCGGCCGGCAGGAACGCCGCCGCCACCGCGTAATACCGCACGATCGGCCGGAACCGGGTGGGAGCGGCCGCGCGGATCTGCCGGACGAGATCCACCACGTACCAGGCGACCGCTCCGCCGACGACCGTCGCGCCGGCGACGATCGCGATCGGCCACGCCCCGATCATCCCCGCGACCAACGCCACGATCCCCGCGTTGAGGACCATGATCCTGCGCACCTGGACCGCCCTCGACTCCTCCGCGGGCCGCTGGTGCAGCAGCGTCTCGGTGAAGTGCTGGCCCCAGACGAGGATCGAGTTGGTGAGCAGGCCCAGCGTGAAGACGTGGATGATCGTCCACGTGGACGCCGGCACCCACCGGTGCACCACGCCCAGCACCACCAGCGCGATCATCCACAGCTGCACCGGCCGGGTCGCCCGCCGGTGCCACGACCCCGTCCGCCGGGACGGGGAGCGGGGCGCGGAAGTACTCATACCGCCGAGTCTAGGCCCGGCCAAATACCCTCCCGACGTGGGGATTTTCCGCGGCCGACGGGGGGATTTTCCGCGCTCACTGCGGCAGCGGGTCCAGTCCGGAGTTCTCGAGGGCGCGCCGGCCCCGATCGGAGACGACCAACTCCAGGAAGTCGTCCGTCGCCGCGCGCTCCCCCTCCGGGTCGGCCCCCTCCTCGCCGCGCACGACCCTGGCCACCGAGTACCGCGTGGTCCCCGCCGCCTGGGCGAGCTCGTGGTCCCGCTGGTCGACCTCGGCCTGCGCGACCCAGCCGTGCGAGGCGGCGACGTCGGTCCGGTAGACGATGCCCACGTCGATGTCGTTGTCGGCCAGGCGCGCGGTGAGGGCGCGCGAACCCGAGTCCCGCTCGACCCCCGGCGGCTCTACGCCCGCCGCGGACAGCAGCGTCTCCGCGGCCTTCCCGCACGGCACGTCCATCGCGCACAGGCCGACCCGCAGGTCCGGGCGTTCGAGGTCGCGTAGCCCGGTGATCCGGCGCGGGTTCCCGGACGGCACGGCCACCACGACGTGGTTGCGGGCGAAGACGCGGGGATCGACGGCCACGCCGGCGTCCACCACCTGCTGCATGGCGTCCTCGCTCGCGGAGGCGAAGATGTTGATGTCGTCACGCCCCGGCAGCCCGGCGGCGATCGTGTCCGACCGGCCCAGCTCGAGGCTGACGGTGACCCCGGGATGCTCGTCCTCGAGGATGTCGATCATCTCCGTGAACGCCGCGGACAACGACGGGGCGGCCGCGATACCGATGGTCATGGTCTCGTCCTCGGGATCCTCCGGAGCGCAGGCACCGACCACCGTGCACGCCAGGGCGACCGTCAGCACACCGACCCCCCGGCTCCGGTTCATCGCTCAGCCGCCGGCGAACGGGGGCAGTACATCGATGGCGGAGACGCCGTCGATCGGGGTCTTCGGATCCCGGGTGGTCTCGTCGCCCACCAGGAAGGAGGACACCGTGACGATGCTGGCGAGCGGCTCACCGTGCCGCTCGCACACCTCCCGCGCCAGCTCCCCGACGGTGGTGGCGTGGGTGTGCAGTCGTTCGCGGGCGGTACCGGCGGCGTCCTCCGCCGCGGCGTAGTAGCCCACGGTGATCACCCGCGGCGCTCGTCCCACATCCGGTGTGCTGCTCACATCATCAACTCTATCGCTCGACACTGACACGTCAACCACCAATAGCTCCCATCGACCGCCGCGGCCTGTGGAAGGCAGTACCGCCGATCCCGTGCCCGGCCTGCTTGCCCCACATCGCGCCCCGCCAGATCTCCGCGACCTCGGAGTCCGGGGCGCCCGAGCGCAGCACGCCGAGCACGTCGGTCTCGTCGTCACTGAACAGGCACGACCGCACCGTTCCCTCGGCGGTGAGCCGGGTACGGTCGCAGGCCGCGCAGAAGTTGCGGGTCACGGTCGCGATCACCCCGACCGTAGCGGGCGCGCCCCCGACCGTGTGGCCGGCGACCCGCCACAGCTCGGCCGGCGCGGACGGGTCCTCGCGCCCCGCGGGGACCAGCTCGAACCGGGTCCGCAGGGAGTCCAGCACGTCGGCGGCGGTGACCATCTCCGCGCGTGACCAGGTGGCCTCGGCGTCGAGGGGCATCTCCTCGATGAACCGCAGCTGCACGCCCTCGGCGAGCGCCCACTCCAGCAGGTCGGGCGCGCCGTGCAGGGTCGCGCGCAGCGGCACCGCGTTGACCTTGACCGGATCCAGCCCTGCCTCGACGGCGGCCCGCACGCCGCGCAGGACCGAGGGCAGCCGGTCGCGGCGGGTCAGCTCGGCGAACTCGGCGCGGTCGACCGTGTCCAGCGAGATGTTGATGCGGTCCAGCCCGGCCTCGACGAGCCGACCGACGCGGTGCTCGAGGCCGACCCCGTTGGAGGTCATGGCGATGGGCAGGTCCGGGCAGGCCTCACGGGTGCCGGCGATGATGCGCTCGAGGTCGGACCGCATGAGCGGCTCGCCCCCGGTGAAGCGGACCTCGTGCACCCCCAGCTCGCGGTGCGCCAGCGCCACCAACCGGATCACCTCGTCGGCCGTCATCCGCGCGGCGTCGGGGATCGGCGGCAGCCCCTCCTCGGGCATGCAGTACGTGCAGCGCAGCGAGCACTTCTCGGTCAACGAGACCCGCAGGTCCCGGGCGACGCGGCCGAAGGAGTCGACGAGCAGCGGCGTCGCGGGGCGTGTGTGCGGGCCCGCGCCCGGTGCGCGGCGGGTGTCCGGGACGGTCACGGCGGCCACCTCCCCTCTAAGGTGTAGGTGGCCCCGAGTGTAGGGGCCCGCGCCGTGCCCCGCTCACTCGTCCTCCGGCCGCCGTTCCAGCGCGGTGACGTCCGGGGTGGGCCCCAGCAGCGTGAGTTCGTGGATCTCGTCGCGCTCGGCCTGGCCGCGCAGCTGCGGCGCGATCGCCCGTCCCAGGTGGTAACCCAGGACCACCACCAGGGTACCCAGGGCGATGCCGCCGAGCTGGAAGTCGTCGGTGATCTGCAGGGTCGTGTCGCCGATCGCGATCACCACACCCGCCGCGACCGGCACCAGGTTGAGCGGGTTACCGAAATCGACCCGGTTCTCCTTCCAGATCTTGGCGCCGAGCAGGCCGATCATCCCGTAGAGCACCACCGTGATGCCGCCCAGCACACCGCCCGGGGTCGCGGAGATCACCGCACCCAGCTTGGGGGAACACCCCAGCACGATCGCGGTCAGCGCGGCCACCACGTACGCGGCCGTCGAGTACACCTTGGTCGCGGCCATCACACCGATGTTCTCGGCGTACGTCGTCGTCGCCGACCCGCCGAACGACGTGGCCAGCACGGTCCCGGCACCGTCCGCGGCGAGGGCGCGGCCCATCAGGCCGTCGGTCTCGGTCCGCGTGATCTCCCCGATCGCCTTGACGTGCCCGGCGTTCTCGGCGATGAGCGCGATGACGCCCGGCACCACCAGCAGCACGAACGCCAGCGAGAAGCTCGGCGCGTGGATGCCCACCACGCCGGCGGCCTCGTCGGTCATCGGCGGCAGGCCGAGCCACGGCGCGTCCCACACGCCCGACCAGTCGACGCGCAGGTGCTCCGTCACCTCGCCGGAGTCGGCGTCGAGGGAGGTGATCGGGCCGGTGGCCAGGTCCAGCACCCAGGACAGGACGTAACCGAAGATGAGGGCGAGGAAGATCGCGATCCGCCCCGCGAAGCCCTTGAGCCCGACGGTCATCAAGATCAGCACGACCATCACCGCCAGCGCCACCCACTGGTCCTGCGGCCAGTAGGTGTCGGCGACGACCGGCGCGAGGTTGAAGCCGAGCAGCATGACGACCGCGCCGGTGACCACGGGCGGCAGCACCGCCGTGACCACGCGGCCGCCGACGAGATGGACGACGACGCCCACGACCAGCAGCGCCGCGCCCGCCACCAGCATCGCGCCGGTGACCTCCGCGCTCGTGCCGCCCTGCGCGCGGATCGCCGCGACCGCGCCGACGAACGCCACCGAGGTGCCGAGATAGCTGGGGACCTGCCCCTTGACCACGGCGAGGAACAACAGGGTGCACACGCCGGAGAAGAGGATCGCCAGCTGCGGGTTGAGGCCCATGATGATGGGGAAGACGAACGTCGCGCCGAACATCGACACCACGTGCTGCGCGCCGATCCCGATGGTGCGCGGCCAGCTCAGCCGCTCCATGGGGGCGACCACCTCACCGGGTCGGATGTTCCTGCCGTCGCCGTGTACCGACCAGAGACCCACGTCTTCCCCACTCTCGCTGCGTCCGGCCGCACCCGCGCGCGCCGTAGGCACAGTACAACGCGGTTACCGTGGGGACATGAGTTCCCTGCCCGACCGGCCCGACCGTCCGTCCCCCGCCGAGTACCGCGAGCTGCTGCGCGCGCACCTGGCGCCGGTGTTGGAGCGGGCGGCGCGGAGCACGCACCTGCCGTTGGCGGCGTGCGCGGACTCGGTCCTGGCGGTGCCGCTGCGGGCGTCGGTGGATCTGCCGCTGTTCGTGAACTCGCAGATGGACGGCTACGCGGTGCGGTCGGTGGACATCGCCGGGGCGGGGCCGGACTCGCCGGCGCGGCTGCGGGTGGTCGGGGCGGTGCACGCCGGTGACGGTCGGGGTCACGGGGTCGACGACGACGAGGCCTGCAAGGTGATGACCGGCGCGCCCCTGCCCGAGGGTGCGGATTGTGTGGTGCCGGTCGAGGACACGAGGGTGAGCGACACCGACCCCACTGCGGTGCTGGTGGTGGCGCCGCGGTCGCCGGGCGAGTTCATCCGCCGCCCGGGGGACGACGTCCGCGCCGGCGACGTGGTGATCGACGCCGGGGTGCGGCTGGCGGCGCGCCACCTCGCGGCGGCCGCCTCGCTCGGGGAGTCGGGTCTCGATGTGCGGCCTCGCCCGCGGGTCGGCGTGGTGGCCACGGGCTCGGAGCTGGTCGCGCCGGGGCGGCCGCTGGGGCCGGGGCAGATCTGGGAGTCCAACTCCATCACCCTGGCCGCCGCCCTCAAGGCCTGCGGGTGCGAGGTCACCACCACAACGATCTCGGGCGACGACCGCGGCGAGTTCACCCCGGCACTGGACACGGCTGTCGGTGGTGCGGACCTCGTGGTCACCGCGGGCGCCGTCTCGATGGGCGACGCCGAGGTGGTGCGCCAGGTCCTCGCCGATCGCGAGGGCGCCCGCTTCGCGCCGATCGCCATGCAGCCCGGCGGACCCCAGGGCCTGTCGACCTGGCGCGGTACCCCGGTCGTGTGTCTGCCGGGCAACCCGGTCAGCGCGCTGGTGTCGTTCGTGGTGCTGCTGCGACCGGTCATCCTCGAGGCGGTGGGGCGGTCGCCTGTCCAACCGGTGCGGGCCCGGCTCTCGCGCGACGTCACCTCCCCCGCAGGGAAGGTCCAGTTCCTGCGGGCGGCGCTCGGCCCTGACTCCGGTGCTGGCATCCCCGTCGTCGAGCCGGTCTCCGGTTCCGGCTCACACCTGGTCGCCTCGATGGCGCGCGCTGACGTGCTGGTGGAGATCCCCGCCGACGTGACCTCGCTGGCCGCCGGGACCGAGGTCGACGCGGTGGCGCTGTAGCCGCCGATGCCCGCGGGCAGGCGACAGATCTGAGACCAGAAGGCACGTGACCGAGCACGCCTTTTTGCATCTACCCGATCGTCGGCATGGCGCTGACCACGGCCACGGTCGCGGTGATGACCCAGATGACAGGCTCGACCCCGATCTGGCAGATCATGGGCATGCTGCTGTTCTTCGGCGCCGGCCTGGGCCTGGTCATGCAGGTGATCGTGCTGGCGGTTCAGAACGCGGTCGACCCGCGCGAGGTGGGCGTGGCCACGAGCTCGAACAACTACTTCCGCGAGATCGGTGCGGCGATCGGCACCGCCTGGTTCGGTTCGCTGTTCACGGGTCGGCTGATCGACAACCTCACCGACACGGTGGCCGCCAACCCGGAGCAGGCGATCGCCTCGGGGTTGAACCCGGGCGCCGTCACGCCGGCCTTCGTGGCGAACCTCCCCGAGCCGCTGAACCAGGGGATCGTGGACTCCTATGCGGATGCGTTGGCTCCCGCGCTCTGGTTCGTGGTGCCGGTCCTCGCCGTCGCCCTTCTCTTCGCGTTCTTCCTCCCCCAGGTCACCCTCAGCACCGAGGCCGGCATGATCGCGCGCGGCGAGGCCGTGTGGGATGACGGCAGGGGCGAGGTCGTCGAGATTGACGGAGAAGACGTTCCCCGGGTCGACGACGACAACGCCACCACCGGGCGGGGTCGGCCGGGTCCAGCACCGGGTCGTCGAGCACGACGAC
>NZ_JAHBAV010000049.1 GCF_018390595.1 Dietzia massiliensis | reverse complement strand
CCGCCCCCGCCCGCGGGTTCCCCGCCCCCCCCCCGGGGGCCCCCCCCCCGCCGCGGTCCGCCGCCCTCCCCCCCCCCCCCTCACCCCCGTACCCGCGCTCACCGCGCGTCGGCGCGGGGGTGAGGAGTCCGACACGGGATCCGTACGCACGACACACGGCCCCGTCACGCGACGGCACTAGCGTCCGACGAGTGACCACGCCTCACCTCACCGCTCCCGACCACACCGCCCCCCACCGGACCGTGCTGCGGTTCCTGGCCGCCCCGACCGACGTCGGGACGGGTAGCCAGGTCCACACCGGCCGCATCCTCGAGTGGATCGACAAGGCCGCCTACGCTCTGGCCGCGGGGTGGTCGGGCGGGTACGCCGTCACGGCCTACGTCGGCAACGTCCGTTTCTCCCGCCCGATCGCCTCCGGGGACCTCGTGGAGGTGTCCGCCCGGCTCGTGCACACGGGCACCTCCTCCATGCACATCCAGTGCGACGTCCGCGCCTGCGATCCCGCACGCCCCGGGTACCGGCACTGCGCCGAGTGCCTGGTCGTCTTCATCTCCGTCCGCGACGGCGCGCCCACCCCGGTCCCCGCCTGGCGGCCCGCCTCGAGCCTGGAGATCCACGAGTCCGACGAGGCGGTCATGCGCATCGGGCTGCGCGAGGACATCGAGCGCGCGATGGCGCAGCAGGTCTACTCCGAGGCCGGCACCGCGCCACGATCGACGCTGCGCCTCCTCGCCGCCCCCTCGGACGTCAACTGGGGAGGCAACGCCCACGGCGGGCGGATCATGTCGTGGATCGACGACGCGGCGAACCTCTGCGCGGCCCAGTGGTCGGGGACCCCGTGTACCTCGGTGTACGCCGGCGGGGTGCGCTTCTACCACCCGGTGCGGATCGGGGACGTGGTGGAGGTGGAGGCCCGTCTGCTGCACACCGGCCACGAGACCATGCACGTCTCGGTGCACGTCCGCTCCGGGCCGGCCACCTCGTCCGCCCGCACGCTCAGCACGCACTGCCTCACCGTCTGCGCCGCCCTGGGCGCGGACGGGCGCCCCACCCCGGTCGCGCGGTGGTCCCCCGTGTCCGCCGAGGACCACGCCCTGGACGCACACGCACGCGACCTCATCCGGCTGCGGGCGCGGGGACGCTCCGCGAGGCCGGCGCCCGCACCGAACTGAGCGAAGCCCACCCGAAATGCGGAAGACGCCCGGAGCGATGTGCTCCGGGCGTCTTCGCGATGTACCCCCGATGGGATTCGAACCCACGCTACCGCCGTGAGAGGGCGGCGTCCTAGGCCGCTAGACGACGGGGGCTAGGACACAGATCCACAGGGGATCCGCTGTGAGCACTCGCGTGGAGTACTCCGCTGGCCTACCAGGACTCGAACCTAGAACGACTGAACCAGAATCAGCTGTGTTGCCAATTACACCATAGGCCACTATTTTCACTTGTCCGCCGCTCTTCGGCGACCTCGAAGAGACTACCAAACCACTGTGGGTGAATAGCAAATCGCCTGGTCAACGGCCTCGTTTCCGACGGCCGGCCCCGGCCGCGCCCGTCCCCCGATGACCGGCCGCGCCCGTCCCCCGTCGACCGGCGCGGCCGGCGACCGTCATCCGGCGACCGGCGCCGAGCGCAGACGGGACAGGGTCGCCTCACGGCCGAGCAGCTCGATGGACTCGAACAGCGGGGGCGAGATGTGCGAACCGGTCACCGCCACCCGGACCGGGCCGTAGGCCTTGCGCGGCTTGATGCCCAGACCGTCGACCAGCGCCCCGGACAGCGCGGCCTCGATAGCGGGCGTCGTCCACTCCCCGAGAGAGTCGAGGGCGGCGATCGCCGCGTCGACGACCTCACGCGACTCGGGCTTGAGGTTCTTGGCCGCGGACTGCGGGTCCACCGTGAACTCCGACTCGTCCACCAGCAGGAAGCGGATGAGATCCCAGGCGTCCGACAGGACCACGATGCGGGTCTGCAGCAATTCGGCCACGACCGCCCAGCGCTGCTCGTCGAAGTCCTCCGGAAGCGTCAGTCCGTCCTGAGCCGGGTGGGCGACGAGGTATTCGCGCAGGCGCCGCGCGAACTCGTCGGCCGGCAGCTGACGGATGTGCTCGGCGTTGATCGCGTCGGCTTTCTTCTGGTCGAAGCGGGCCGGGTTCGCGTTGACCTGCCGGACGTCGAAGGCGCCGACCATCTCCTGCAACGAGAACACGTCGCGGTCCTCCGACAGGCCCCACCCGAGCAGCGCCAGGTAGTTGAGCAGGCCCTCGGGCAGCATGCCGCGATCCCGGTGCAGGAAGAGGTCCGACTCGGGATCGCGCTTCGAGAGCTTCTTGTTGCCCTCGCCCATGACGAACGGTAGGTGACCGAACTCGGGCACACCGTCGGCCACGCCGATGCGCTCGAGGGCGCGGTACAGGGCGATCTGCCGAGGGGTCGAGCTGAGCAGGTCCTCGCCGCGCAGGACGTGCGTGATCTTCATCAGGGCGTCGTCGACCGGGTTGACCAGCGTGTAGAGCGGGATGCCGTTGGCGCGGGTGAGCGCGAAATCGGGGACAGTGCCGGCCTTGAACGTCGTCTCGCCGCGGACGAGGTCGTTCCAGGAGAGGTCCTCGTCCGGCATCCGCAGGCGGATCACCGCTCCGCGGCCCTCGTCGCGGAAGGCCTGCTTCTGCTCCTCGGTGAGGTCGCGGTCGTATCCGTCGTAGCCGAGCTTGGGGTCGCGTCCGGCCGCCCGGTGCCGGGCCTCGACCTCCTCGGGGGTGGAGAAGGACTCGTAGGCCTCCCCCGCCTCGACGAGCCGGCGCACCACGTCGAGATGCAGCTCCCGCCGCTCCGACTGGCGGTACGGCGCGTACGGACCGCCGACCTCGGGTCCCTCGTCCCAGTCCAGGCCGAGCCACCGCAGCGCGTCGAGGATCGCCTGGTAGGACTCCTCGGAGTCGCGCGCGGCGTCGGTGTCCTCGATCCGGAAGACGAACGTCCCACCCGTGTGCCGGGCGTGCGCCCAGTTGAACAGTGCCGTGCGCACGAGCCCCACGTGGGGTGTGCCGGTGGGCGACGGACAGAAGCGGACGCGGACATCGGAGGCTGTCATGGCGCCCATCCTAGTGACGGTCCCGGCTCGCACCCCCGTCGAGGACCGGCCTAGGATCAGCGGGTACCCGTGGCCGGCGCCTCCAGGACGGCGCCCCACGGACCGGACCGAGTCGAGGGAGGCGAGCCGTGGCGTCAGGGCCCCACCCCGACGTCGGGCGTCCCGTCACCGCCCCGGACTTCCTGCTCTCTCGGCCGACCGGCTCGCTGCGCACACAGGGCGCGCTCGCCAAGTTCACCGATCCTGCCGACGCCGCCCTGGCCCTGCGCGCGGGCCGCGTCGGCCTGGTGGTCGGCGCGATCGGTTTCGAGCCGGACGCACCGGCCGCGCTCGTGGAGCCCGACGTCGTGGTGCGCACCGACGGACCGCTCGAGCCGCCTGCGTATTTCCGCGCGATGCGGACCCGCGCCCACATCGCCGAGGAGATACCCACGGCGGCGGAGCACCGGGCGCGTGTCGCGACCGCGATCGCGGGCGTGCGCGCCGGTGAACTCGACAAGGTGGTGCTGGCCCGCGCGGTGCGCCTGGAGGCGGACGAGCCGATCGATCCCCACGCGGTGTGCGCCGCCCTCATCGACTCGAGCCCCGCGGCCGACGGGTATCTCGTCGACCTCTCCCCCGCCGGCGGCCGCTACTCGGGCCGCGTCCTGGTGGGGTCCAGTCCCGAGTTGCTCGTCCGTCGCCGGGGCGACCTGGTGGAGTGCCACCCGCTGGCCGGATCCGCGCCCCGGTCGGCCGACCCCGCCGCCGACCAGGCCGCGGGCCGCGCGCTGCGGGCCTCCGGAAAGGACGCCTCCGAACACGCCTTCGTCGTGGACTCGCTGGCCCGGTCGCTCGGGCCGTTGTGCACCGACCTGGAGATCCCCGAGCACCCGTCGTTGACGTCGACCCGGGAGATGTGGCATCTCGGGACCCGGATCCGGGGGCGCATCGCCGACCCCAGGACCACCGCCCTGGATCTGGCCCTGGCCGTGCACCCCACCCCAGCGGTGTGCGGGACGCCGACGGACGCGGCCCGACGCCTCATCGCGGGGATCGAGGGCGACCGGGGGTTCTACGCGGGCGCGGTCGGGTGGTCCGACGCCGGCGGAGACGGCGACTGGATGGTCACCATCCGGTGCGTCGAGATAGACGCGGACCGCGCCGGGGCCGTCGCCTGGGCCGGGGGCGGGCTCGTGGCCGACTCCGAGCCCGACGACGAGGTCGCGGAGACCGGCGCCAAGCTGCGGACCGTCCTGAGGGCGGTCGGCGCCGCGTAGGCCACCGGGGCCGGGCCGGGCTCGCCCCGGCGCCGCACGGGCCGCCGGGACGGAGCCCGGCGGCACGCGGGGTGGCTACCTGTCGACGACCGGGTTGGTCAACGCGCCGATGCCCTCGATCTCCACGGTGACGCGGTCACCGGGCAGCATCGGCCCGACGCCGGCCGGGGTGCCGGTGAGGATGACGTCCCCGGGCAGCAGGGTCATGACCCGGCTGACGTACTCGATGATCTCACCGACGGTGTGCATGAACTGCGAGGTGTTGCCGTCCTGGCGTAGCTCACTGGTCCCGTCCTCGTGCGTGACGGTGGTGCGGACGTCGAGACCGTTGGGGTCGAGGTCGGTGACGATCCACGGACCGAGCGGGCAGAAGGTGTCGTAGCCCTTGCCCCGCGTCCACTGTCCGTCGGAGAGCTGCTGGTCGCGCGCGGTGACATCGTTAGCGCAGGTGTAGCCCAGGATGACCTCGTGCGCGCGGGCGGCGGCGACGTCGCGGCACGGCTGCCCGATCACGACGGCGAGCTCGCCCTCGTGGTCGACCCGCTCGGAGCTCGGCGGGTACGCGATGGCGGCCTCGGGGCCGACGACCGAGGTGTTGGGCTTGAGGAAGATCAGCGGCTCCGCGGGGGCCTGCGAGCCCATCTCCTCGGCGTGGTCGGCGTAGTTCTTGCCGACGCACACGATCTTCGACGCCAGGATGGGCGCGAGGAGACGGACGTCGGCCAGGGGCCACTCCCGGCCGGTGAACTCGGGGGTGCCGAACGGGTGCTCGGAGATCTCGGCACAGGTCAGCGAGGAGGAGTCGGCGACGTCCCCACGGACCTCGACGAAGGCGAACCCCTGCGGATGGGCGATACGGGCGAGACGCATACCGCGATCCTAGGACGTGCGGAGGTCACGCAGGACGCGCGCCCCACGGTCGCGGAGCTCGGCCACCTGGGCGAGGTAGAGCTCGGCGCAGGCGAGCGCGTCGACGGCCGCGTCGTGCGCGCGGTACCGGGGCAGTCCGTAGCGTCCCCGGGCACCCCACAGGCGCAGCTCGTCTGGCGACGGATCCGCCGTGAACCCCATGCCGATCCCTCCGCCGAGGATCCGTCGCTGCAACTCGAGTGTGTCGACGGCCTCCAGCGGCGGGCGTACCCCGTACACGCGCCGACACGCCACGCCGAGGAAGTCCACCTCGATCGTGCTGTAGTGCGCCAGCAGGACGCGTCCGGTCAGGGCGGTGAGCACCCGGTCGAGCACCTCCGCGACCCCGGACCCGTGCGCCACCTCGTCGTCGGTGAGGCCGTGCACGGTGGCGCTCTGGCCCACCCCGCCGTCGTCCCCCGACCGGCCGTCCGACCGCAGCACCATCGAGCCTGCCCCGCGCAGCGCGATCCGGTCCCCGTCGACCGGGACGAATCCCACCGACACGACCCGGTCACGTCGTGGGTCGAGGCCCGTCGTCTCCACGTCCACGGCCAGCAGTCGCACCTCGTCGAGCGGCGTGGCGGGGCCCGGCGGCGGTGTCCGCAGGAAGGCGCCGAGGGGGCCGTCGGGCGCCCGGCGCGCCGCGTGCCGCCGGCGGGCGGCCGACGTCAGTCTGCTCAGTCCCGTCACATCTGCCCCACCCGGTACTGGATGGCCAACGCGGACTGCGCGGCCGCGATGATGCGGAACGCCGCCCGCAGGCGGTGGCGGTCCATCGTGCCGAGGCTCGACGGGTCGACGTGGTTGTCCAGGTCGAGTCCCTCGGCGATCTGGCGCGCGTGGTGGCGGTAGGCCAGACCCCTGAGGAATCGGATCGCGCCGGCGAGGTTCTCGGCGTCCGTCCGGGCGAGCACCCCGGCGGCCGCCGCGGCCTCGAGCCGGCCCAGCGTGGAGACCTCCGACAGCCCGGCCGACAGCGCGTGCAGCCGGGCGATCTGGACGACGGGTGCGATGCCGCCCGCCTTGATGTCCAGCGTGTTGCGGTACTCCCCCCGGCGCGCGACCACGAGGCCCCGGAAGAACCCGAGGGGCGGTTGCCAGTCGCAGGCGATCCGTGCCAGGTGGGCGAGGAACCGCCGGCTCCCCCGGGATCTGGAGAGCATCTCGCAGCGGACCCGGTCCACCAGACGCTCGGCCCCGTGGACGGCGCGGATGTCGAAGAACACCTGACTGTTCAGGACGGCCTCGGGGTCGGGCGCGCCCACCCAGTCCCGCACCCGTCGTTCCCAGTCGGACGCGGTTCGTCGCCACTGCGGGTTGCTCGCCATCACGTCGCCCGGGCACCGCGGGAAGCCCGCCCGGTCCAGGCCGTCGCAGACCTGGTCGGCGAGTGCGGCGAAGTAGTCGTGGGCGCCCGGGACCGTGTCGGCGGCGTCGTCGAGGATCAGGGCGTTGTCCTGGTCGCTGGAGGCGCCGAGTTCCCCGCGGGCCTGCGAGCCGAGACCGACCCAGCAGTAGTCGGTGGGCGGCGGACCGAGGTCGGCCTCGGCCAGGGCGAGCAGTCTCCGGGTGGCGGCGTCGGCGGTGGCGGTGATGACCCGCCCGATGTCCTGGGGTGCGGTCCCGCGCCGCACGAATTCACCGATCAGCGGCAGGAGCCGTTCCGCCAGCCGGGCGACCGTATCGGCGTCCGGGGCGCGGGAGATCCGCGCGGCGAGGTAGACGGGGTCGGCCTGTGCGAGCCGGAGCAGGTCGCTCGTGGTGACCATCCCCATCGGCGCCCCGTCCTGGCACACGGGTAGATGGTGGACCCCGCGGTCCATCTGGAGCAGCGTGGCGTCGAACGCCCGGGTGTGGGCGTCCACCGTCACCGGGTCGGGGGTCATGATGGTCGCGACCGGGGCCTCGGGGTTTCCCCCCACGGCGACGACCTTCGCGCGGAGGTCGCGGTCGGTGAAGATCCCCACCACGCGCCCGGCCTCGACCACCACCAGCGCCGACACCCGCTCCCTCGTCATGATCTGTGCGGCCTCCCGGATGGGGGTGTCGGGCCCCACGGTGACCGCGTCCCGCGTGAGCAGCTCCCCCACCGGCGTGCCGAGGGCGTCGCCGCCGGACGCGGCGACGCGGGCGGAGGCCAGATCCTGGCGGATGCGGTCGCTGCGTGCGCCGAAGAAGGCGCGCAGGGCGGGATGCCCGGCGGCCAGCTCGTCGAACACCTCGCGGGGCATCTCGAGGAGCAGGGTGTCCGCCGAGGCGACCATGAGGTAGCGCGACAGGCGGGACTCGGTGAGGGTCGAGTACCCGAAGCAGTCGCCCTCGTCGCGCGCGTCCAGCAGGGTGCCGTCCGGATCGCACACCTCGACGGCGCCGGTGCGGATGATGTGCAGGTGGTCGTTCGGCGTCCCCGGCTCGATGATCACCGAGCCGCGGCGGTGGTACCGCTGGGACAGCAGGGCGGGAAGCCGGTCGAGTTGCTCCGACGGCAGCGCGTCGAAGGGTGCGCAGCGGGCGAGGAAGTCGCGCACCTCGGCCAGTTCCACGTCCACGCCTCCACTGTGGACGCCGACGGCCCGCGGTGTGATCGCTTCACGCGATTCACACCCGCGGGCCGTCGGGGTGGGACGGGTCCCGGCGTGCCGACGCCGGGGCGGCGGTCCGGGCTAGGCGCTGACCGCGGCGACGATGCGGTCGCCCACCTCGGAGGTGACGACGGGTGCGTCGCCGCGCGAACCGAGGTCGGCCTCGACGGCGGCCTCGACGCGCGCGGCCTCGTCCTCCTTGCCGAGGTGGCGCAGAAGCAGGGCCACGGACAGGATGGCCGCGGTCGGGTCGGCCTTGCCCTGGCCGGCGATGTCCGGGGCGGAGCCGTGGACGGGCTCGAACATCGACGGGTTGGTGCCGGAGGCGTCGATGTTGCCGGACGCCGCGGTGCCGATCCCGCCGGTGACGGCCGCGGCGAGGTCGGTGATGATGTCGCCGAAGAGGTTGTCGGTGACGATCACGTCGAACCGCGCGGGGTCGGTGACCATGTAGATGGTCGCGGCGTCGATGTGGCAGTAGTCCACCTCGACACCCGGGAACTCGGGCGCGACCTCGTCGACCGTCCGCTGCCACAGTCCGCCGGCGTTGACCAGCACGTTGGTCTTGTGGACCAGCGTGAGCCTGCCGCGGCGGGCCTGTGCGCGGGCGAAGGCGTCGCGGACGACACGCTCCACGCCGAAGCGGGTGTTGACCGACGTCTCGGTCCCGATCTCCTGCGGGGTACCGACGCGGATCGCGCCACCGTTGCCGGTGTAGAGGCCCTCGGTGCCCTCGCGCACCACCACGAAGTCGATCTCGCCGGGGTCCTTCAGCGGAGTGGCCGAGCCCGGGAACAGCCGCGAGGGACGGAGGTTGACGTGGTGGTCGAGAGCGAACCGCAGCGGGAGCAGCATGCCGCGTTCGAGCACGCCGGCCGGCACGGAGCGCGGGTCGCCGATGGCGCCCAGCAGGATGGCGTCGTGCTCCTTGAGGCTGGCGATGTCGGCGTCGGTGAGGGTCTCGCCGTTGCGCAGGTAGCGGCGGGCCCCGAGGTCGTACTCGGTCGTCGAGACGTCGGGCACCAGCGCGTGGAGGACCTTGAGCGCCTCGGCGGTGACCTCGACGCCGATGCCGTCACCGGGGATGACTGCGAGCTTCATGACGGTGTGGGTTCCTTTGCTGCTCGTCAGTCGAGGTTGATCTGGGTGGCGGTGGCGCCGAGGTCGGACACGATCCGGTCGATCGTCGGCTCGGCGACCGCACGGTCCACGCGCAGGATGAGCGACGCGCCCTCACCGGTGGCGTCCTGGCTCAGGGCGGCGGCCTGGATGTCGATGCCCTCGCCACCGAGGATCGAACCCACCTTGCCGAGCACACCCGGGCGGTCGGAGTAGTGGACGAAGAGGTTCTGGCCCTGGGCGCGCAGATCGAAGCCACGCTCGTTGATCCGGACGATCTTCTGCACCTGGTCCAGGCCCGAGAGGGTCCCGGTGACCTTCCCGGTGGAACCGTCGGCCGCGACGGCCGTGACGGTGACCGTGCTGCGGTAGGACTTGGACTCGCTGCGGGTCTCGACTGAGTGCGTGACGCCGCGCTGCTCGGCCATCTGACCGACGTTGACGAACGTGGCCGGCTCGTCGGTGATGGCGGAGAACAGGCCGCGCAGGGCGGCCAGGCCGAGGACGTCGACCTGCTCGGCGGCGAGCTCGCCGGCGACCTCGACGTTGACGGTGGTGGGCACGCCCGGGCACAGGTGGCCGGCGATGAGGCCGACCTTGCGGACGAGGTCGAGCCAGGGGGCGACCTCGTCGCCGACCGGGCCGCCGGAGACGTTGACGGCGTCGGGCACGAACTCGCCGCGGAGCGCGAGCAGGACGCTGCGCGCGACGTCCGTACCGGCGCGGTCCTGGGCCTCGGCGGTGGAGGCGCCCAGGTGCGGGGTGACGACGGTGTTCTCGAGCTCGAACAGCGGCGAGTCGGTGCAGGGCTCGGTGTCGAACACGTCGAGCGCGGCGGCGCGGACCTTGCCGGACTTCAGCGCGTCGACGAGGGCGTCCTCGACGATGAGGCCGCCGCGGGCGGCGTTGACGATCACGACGCCGTCCTTGGCACGGGCGAGACGCGCGGCGTCGAACAGGCCGGCGGTCTCCTTGGTCTTGGGCAGGTGCATCGTGATGATGTCGGCCCGGGAGACCAGCTCGTCGATGTCCACGAGCTCGATGCCCAGCTGCGCCGCGCGGGCGGCCGGCAGGTAGGGGTCGTAGGCGATGATGTGGGTCTCGAACGCCGCCAGGCGCTGGGCCACGAGCTGCCCGATGCGCCCCAGGCCCACGACACCGACGGTCTTGCCGAGCAGCTCGACGCCGTTGAAGGAGCTGCGCTTCCAGGTGTGCTCGCGCAGCGTCCGGTCGGCGGCGGGGATCTGGCGGCAGGCGGCCATGAGCAGCGCGACGGCGTGCTCGGCGGCCGAGTGGATGTTGGAGGTGGGCGCGTTGACCACCATGACGCCGCGCTCGGTGGCGGCGGGGATCTCGACGTTGTCCAGGCCCACGCCGGCGCGGCCGATGATCTTGAGGTTGGGCGCGGCGGCGAGCACCTCGGCGTCGACGGTCGTCGCGGAGCGCACGAGCAGGGCGTCGGCGTCGGCTACGGCCTCGAGAAGCTTCGGACGATCCGGGCCGTCCACCCAGCGGACCTCCACGGCGTCGCCGAGCGCGTCGACGGTCGACTGGGCGAGCTTGTCGGCGATGAGGACGACGGGACGTCCGGATGCTGTCACAGTGGGATCTCCTCGGTGTCAAAACGGGCAGGGCCAGTCTAGGCCACGGGTCACCGCCGTCGATCAGTGGCCGGTGCGGCCCGGGCCGCCTACCGTGGCGGGGAGTCCGGCCCGACGGTCGCGCCCCATCCGGCCGCCGTCGTGGCACGGGCACGCCGACGAACACACCGACGAGCACGCCGCCGAGCGACGAACGGAAGCCCCGATGCCCCGCAGCCCCCGGTCGACACCGTCCCCGGTCCGTTTCCCTGACCCGTGGTTGCCGGTGGTGGCGCCGGCGCGGGGGGCGACGGCGGTGGCGACGTATCTGCGGGCGCACCTGTACGGCGCGGCCGTGGGCCGCAGCATCCTCGACCGCTGTATCAACGCCGTGGAGCCGGCCGACCGCGTGCGGTTGGTGCCGCTGCGCGCGGAGTTCGACCGGGAGATCGACACCGCCGCGGCTCTGCTGCGGCGCCTGTCGCCGTGGGGCGCGCCGGGTCGGGGACTCCTCAGGGCGTCGTCCGTGGTGACGCTCGCCGCGTTGCCCGTGGGACCGGTGTTGCGCGATCCGTTGGCGCGGCTCGCCGTCCTGGAGACGCTCCGCACCCTGGTGGTGGCCAAGCGCTCGATGTGGGAACTGCTCGCGGCGTCGTGGGTCGCCGACGACCCGGCGCCCGGCGGTGACGACGACGACGAGTTCGGCGTCCACGACACCGGCCGGCTGCTGCAGGGTCTCGCGGAACAGGCCCGGGCGCAGGAGGAGTTACTGGAACAGTTGCGCCGCACCTACGGCCTGGCGGTCTTCGGGTGAGCGCCGCCGGGATCGTGCGCGCGGACGTCGTCGTGGTGGGCTCGGGCCCGAGCGGTCTGGCGGCGGCCGTGATGTGCGCGCGTGCCGGGCGGAAGGTCGTCGTCCTCGAGGCGCAGGACACCATCGGCGGCGGCTGCCGGACTCTGCCGATGTCCGACGTCGCCGGCGACATCCCGGACGATCTCGCCGACGGCCTGCTCGTGGACCCCTGTTCGGCCGTGCACCCGATGGCGGGGGCCTCGCCGTTCTTCCGCGACTTCGACCTGGCGGCCCACGGCGTCGAGCTGGCCGTGCCCGCGGTGCAGCTCGGGCACGCCCTGCCGGGCCGGGACGCGATCGTCGTGCCGTCCGACCCCTCCCCCGCGACCCTCGCCGAGGGGTTGGGTTCGCGCGAGGAGGCCGACCGGTGGTGGAGCGTGATGGGCCCGCTGGGCCGCCGCGCCGAGGACGTGGTCGCGGCCGCCCTGTCCGATCAGCGCTCGATCCCGCCCGTGGCGGCGACGGCGGCGCTCGCCGGCGCCTTCCTGCGGGCGCATCCCCGCGGCGGGGTCGCCGATCCTCTCGGCCCGGACGGCCGGACGCTGCTGTCCGGTATCTCGTCCCACGCCATCACCCCGCTGACGTCCCCGGCCGCGACGGGCGTCGGGCTCGTCCTGGGCGCGCTGCTGCATTCTCCGCGCGGATGGGGTCTGCCCGTCGGCGGCAGCGGCGCGATCACGGCGGCCCTGGCCGATGCCGTGCGGGACGCGGGTGGCGAGATCCACACGGGCGTCACCGTCGACTCGCTCGCGCGACTCGACGCCCGCGACGTCGTGTTCAACACCTCGTCGCGGATCCTCGGCCGGATCCTGCTGGCGTCGTCGCCGTCACCCGCCGTTGCGCGCCGCGCACGGAAGCTCATGGAGGCGCCGATGGGCGGCGCGGCGGCGAAGGTCGACCTCGTCCTGTCGGGCCCTGTGCCGTGGCGGGACGAGCGCCTCGCCCGGGCGGGCACCGTTCATCTGGGCGGGGACTCGCACGCGCTCGCCGTCGCCGAGCGCGAGGTGGCCGCCGGCCGCCACGCCGAGCGCCCGATGATCCTCGTGTCGCAGCCGTGGGTGACCGACCCCGGCCGCATCGCCCCGGACGGCCGGCGGCCACTGTGGACCTACGCCCACGTCCCCGCCTACTCCGGCCGCGATCAGACCGAGCAGGTGCTCGCCGCGCTGGAGGAGGTCGCACCGGGAGTGCGCGACGTCGTACTCGCCACCCACTGCACGCCCGCGGACCGGATGGCCGAACACAACGCCAACAACGCCGGCGGGGACATCGCGGCGGGACGGGTGGACCTGCGGGGTCTGGTCGCGCGCCCGGTGCCGCGGGTCGACCCGTTCGCCACGCCCGTCCCCGGCGTCTGGCACGCCTCGGGCTCCACGCCGCCCGGGCCCGGCGTGCACGGGATGGCCGGCCGGCACGTGGCGGACCGGATCCTCGACCGCTGACCACCTCGC
The DNA here is from genome assembly GCF_018390595.1 of Dietzia massiliensis. Lineage (GTDB taxonomy): Bacteria > Actinomycetota > Actinomycetes > Mycobacteriales > Mycobacteriaceae > Dietzia > Dietzia massiliensis. The sequence continues at coordinate 11,480 of NZ_JAHBAV010000049.1, read as the reverse complement.
CGGCGACGTCACCTCGGGCAGGTCTGCCGTGTCACTGATAGGACACGAACCACGGGCGCGGCCGCACGGCCATCGTCTGCTCGGGCGTGAACGTGGGCGTGTCCTCGTCGTAGAAGTTCTTCCAGGCCATCCAGATGTCGGGAGAGAGCCCGCTGCGCAGGACGTCCCACGTCTCCATCTTCAGGCCCGGGGTGCCGTGCCCGTCGGCGTGCAGGGCGATCGCCACCTCCGGGCGGGAGGTGTCTATCCGGTCGCGGTTGCTGATCATGGCCATGCTGAACTGGTGGAGGATGAGCAGCTTCTGCGGTCCCCCGCTGTCGCGGGTCAGGTCCGCCAGCCAGTGGATCACCCGGTTGATCTCCTCGGCGTCCACCGACCCGATCTGCGCGCCCGGCTGCTGGCCCGGCTTCAGTTTCCACTCGGGGTCCAGCGCCAGCCCTACGCCGGGCCGGCGCAGCAGGTCCTCGAAGATCTTCGCCTGGTCGACCATGTCGGCCATCCCCGGCTGCAGGTCGATCACCGCGTAGCCACCGGCGTCGGTGATCGCGTCGACCATCGGGACGAACACCTCCGGCGGCCACTCGTTGGTGAAGTTCCCGTCCGCGCCGGGCCCGCCCGCGGCGACCGTGCCGATGATCTCGAACGCCGGGATCACCGGTTCCGGCGAGAACGGCTGGTACTGGTCGACCAGGGTCTGCACGCGCGCCACGCTCTCGGCGGGCCCCTGCTCGCCGAGGATGCCCAGCGCAGGGGTGATCGGCGACCCGTAGGCCGCGACGAACCGCCGTCCCGGGAACATGAGCTGCCCGCCACCGGGGAGCTCGGGCACCGTCCGGGCGGTCTCGACGCGGTCGTCGAGCTCCTCCTCGGTGCCCCAGCCGGGCCCGAGCGCGTAGACGGCGTCGGCGTCGCGCACGGCCTCGACCGACCCGCCGTCGACCCGGGGATCCGGTGCCCGGAGGTGGGACACCGCCGCACCCGCGGCCACGGCCGTCGCGATCGACGCGACGGGGGTCCGGTCGTGGACGAGCACGCTCGGGGCGTCGTCGCCGTCCCATGCGGGTGCACCCGGCTCGAACGGCTCTGCCGCAGCCTCGCCGCCTCCGGCGGCATCCGCGCCGCCGCCCGCGGCGTTCGGACCGCCGATCGTCATCAGCGCCGGCGCGCCGGGTGACTGGTGGACCGTGACGTCGTCGATCCGGTCGCCGGGGACCTCCAGCTCGGAATCGAAGGTGATCCCGGTCAGCTCCTCGAGCCCCGGCCGGTCGGTCGGGGAATCGACCACCTCGCCGTCGTCGTATCCGAACGACACCGCGCCGACCCGGAGCACCCGCTCGGCGCCGAGCCGCGATACCTCGTCGGCCAGGCCCGCCTCGCCGCCCGGAACGGCGGTGAGCATCGGGGCGCGCAGGCCCACGGCGACCGACGCCGCCGTGGCCTGGGCGGCCTCGTCCGGCGCGGCCACCACGACCACCGGCGCGGACTCCACCAGCAGTCGCGTGGCCTCCACACCCGAGCCGTCGGCGTCGGCGGCGATCCGGACCCCGTCCGCCTCCACCGCCCGCATCCCGGGGGCGTCACCGTCCTCCGTCGACCCACAGGCCACCGTCGTGGCGGCCAGGGAAATGGCGAGGACCGCCGCACCCACACCTCGGTTGATGTGACGCACGGCGGTCCTCCTACAGCTGTCGGGAATCGATCCCGGTGGAGCCTACAGGGGCCTCACACGAGATGCTTCCGCAACACTCAGGCGGTCTCCGTGATGGGACGGTCGACCCAGCTCATGAGGTCGCGCAGCTTCTGGCCGGTGACCTCGATCGGGTGCTCCGCGTTCTCCTTGCGCAGCGCCTCGAGCTCCTTGTTGCCGCCCTCGACGTTGGCGACCAGGCGCTTGGTGAACTCGCCGTTCTGGATGTCCGCGAGGATCTCCTTCATGCGCTCCTTGGTGCCGGCGTCGATGACGCGCGGGCCGGAGAGGTAGCCGCCGAACTCCGCGGTGTCGGACACCGAGTAGTTCATGCGGGCGATGCCGCCCTCGTACATGAGGTCCACGATGAGCTTGAGCTCGTGGAGCACCTCGAAGTAGGCCAGCTCGGGCTCGTACCCGGCCTCGACCATGACCTCGAAGCCCGTCTTGACGAGCTCCTCGGTGCCGCCGCACAGCACGGCCTGCTCACCGAACAGGTCGGTCTCGGTCTCGTCCTTGAAGGTGGTCTTGATGACGCCGGCGCGGGTGCCGCCGATCGCCTTGGCGTAGGACAGCGCGAGCGCCTCGCCCTCGCCCTTCGGGTCCTGCTGCACGGCGATGAGCGCCGGGACGCCCTTGCCGTCGACGAACTGACGACGCACGAGGTGGCCGGGGCCCTTCGGCGCGACCATCGCGATGGTGATGTTCTCCGCCGGCTTGATGAGGCCGAAGTGGATGTTGAGGCCGTGGCCGAAGAACAGCGCGTCGCCGTCGTTCAGGTTGGGCTCGATGTCGTCGGCGTAGATCTGGGCCTGCGAGGTGTCGGGGGCGAGCAGCATGACGACGTCGGCCCACTTGGCGGCCTCGGACGCGGTCATGACCTTGAGGCCGGCCTCCTCGGCCTTCTCGCGGGACTTGGAGCCCTCGCGCAGGCCGATCACGACCTCCACACCGGAGTCGCGCAGGCTCAGCGAGTGCGCGTGGCCCTGCGAGCCGTAGCCGATGACGGCGACCTTGCGGCCCTGGATCAGCGACAGGTCCGCCGAATCGTCGTAGAACATCTCCACTGCCATGGTGGATTCCCTTCGGTTGTTATCGGTAAGTCGAAACCGGGTTACAGGTCGAGACTATCGAGTGGTGGTGATGGACTTGGGACCGCGTCCGAGCGCGACCATCCCGGACTGGACGATCTCGCGGATGCCGTAGCCGTCGAGCATTCGCAACAGCGCGTCGAGCTTGTCCGGCGTGCCGGTCGCCTCGAGCGTGAGCGACTCGGGCGAGACGTCGACGATGTGCGCACGGAACAGGCTGGCGATCTCCACGATCTGCCCGCGGTTGGTGGCGTCGGCCCGGACCTTGACCAGCGTGAGCTCGCGGGCCACCGAACCGGCCGGGTCCTGCTCGACGATCTTGATGACGTTGACCAGCTTGTTGAGCTGCTTGGTCACCTGCTCGAGCGGGAAGTCCTCGACGTTGACCACGATCGTCATACGCGACAACCCGTCGGTCTCGGTCGGGCCGACGGCCAGCGACTCGATGTTGAACCCGCGCCGGGAGAACAGCGACGCGACGCGCGCGAGCACGCCGGGCTTGTCCTCCACCAGCACGCTCAGGGTGTGGGAACGCGCGCTCACTGATCCTCCTCCTGGCCGGCGATGACGGCGGCGTCGATCCGCTCGGTCACCTCGTGGATCTCCGTGGCCTCGTCCGCCGCGGAGTCGGTGTCGTCGAACAGCGGCCGGATGTCCCGGGCCGCCATGATCTCGTCGTTGGACGTCCCGGCCGCGACCATCGGCCAGACCTGGGCGTCCTTGCCCACGATGAAGTCGATGAGCACCGGCCGGTCGTTGATCTCGCGCGCCTTGGCGATCACGTCGTCCACGTCCTCGGCCCGCTCGCAGCGCAGCGCCACGCAGCCCAGCGCCTCGCCGAGCTTGACGAAGTCGGGGATGTGCATGGAGTGCGTCGACAGGTCGGTCTGCGAGTAGCGCTCCTCGTAGAACAGCGTCTGCCACTGCCGGACCATGCCGAGGTTGCCGTTGTTGATGAGCGCGACCTTGATCGGCGCACCCTCGATGGCACAGGTGGCCAGCTCCTGGTTGGTCATCTGGAAACAGCCGTCGCCGTCGATGGCCCACACCTCGGCGTCCTGACGGCCGAACTTGGCGCCCATCGCGGCGGGCACCGCGTAGCCCATGGTGCCGAGGCCGCCCGAGTTGAGCCACGTGCGTGGCTTCTCGTACTTGACGAACTGGGCCGCCCACATCTGGTGCTGCCCCACGCCCGCGCAGTACACCGCGTCGGGGCCGGCGGCCGCGCTGAGGCGCTCGATGACGTACTCCGGCGACAGGGACCCGTCCGACTGCGGCGCGTACCCCAGCGGGTACTCGTCCCGGATCTCGTCCAGCTCGCCGACCCACGCGGACGGCGCGGCCAGCGCCCCGGACTCCCGCTCACCGCGGAGCGTCTCGACGAGCTCGGCCAGCACCTCCTTGATGTCGCCGACGATCGGCACGTCGACCGCACGGTTCTTGCCGATCTCCGCCGGGTCGATGTCCGCGTGGATGACCTTCGCGTCGGGCGCGAACGTGTCGAGGCGCCCCGTGACCCGGTCGTCGAAGCGCGCCCCGAGCGTCACCAGCAGGTCGGAGCGCTGCAGCGCGGCGACCGCGGCGACCGTGCCGTGCATGCCGGGCATGCCGTAGTGCAGCCGGTGCGAGTCCGGGAACGCCCCGCGGGCCATGAGCGTGGTGACGACGGGGATACCCGTCAGCTCGGCCAGCGCCATGAGCTCCGCCGAGGCGTCCGCCTTGATGACGCCGCCGCCGACGTACAGCACCGGTCGCGTCGACCGCGCGATCATCCGGGCGGCCTCGCGGATCTGCTTGCCGTGCGGCTTGGTGACGGGCCGGTAGCCGGGGAGCTTCATCTCCGGCGGCCACGAGAACGTCATCTCGCCCTGGAGGACGTCCTTGGGGATGTCTACCAGCACGGCACCCGGACGGCCCGTCTGGGCGATGTGGAACGCCTCGGCGATCATCCGCGGGATGTCGTCGCCGTGGGAGACCAGGAAGTTGTGCTTGGTGATCGGCATCGTGATGCCGGAGATGTCGGCCTCCTGGAAGCCGTCCGTGCCGATGAGGGAGGTCCCCACCTGGCCGGTGATCGCCACGACCGGAACCGAGTCCATCTGTGCGTCCGCGAGCGGCGTCACCAGGTTGGTGGCGCCGGGCCCCGAGGTCGCCATGCAGACGCCGACCCGGCCGGTGGCCTGGGCGTAACCGGTGGCGGCGTGGCCCGCACCCTGCTCGTGCCGGACGAGCACGTGCCGGACCTTGGCCGAGTCGTAGAGCGGGTCGTAGACCGGCAGGATCGCCCCGCCGGGGATGCCGAAGACCACCTCGGTGCCGATCTCCTCGAGGGACCGGACGACGGCCTGCGCGCCCGTCATCCGCTCGGGGGCCGCCGGGCGGGCCTTCTGGTCTGTGCCCGGACGGGGTCCGGGCTGTGCCGTTGGTGCGCTCACTTCAACTGTCCTTCATGCTGGTCGTGGAGCTTGTCGTTCGTCGCCTCACCCGGTCCGGTGGGACCGGTGGAACCTGGCAACAAAAAACCCCCGACGGCCACATGGGGCCGGCGAGGGTGCGCGTCGGGGGAAAGCCAGGTTGCGGCTCAGGCGCCGACGCGCCGGCCGAGTACGAGACCGTTCCAGGTGTTCACGCGGCCCAGACTAGGCCGCGGCTGTCCGCAGCGTCAACTCGTGGAACGCCGATCCCACATAGTGGAGCGTGCGAGACTAGAGGACATCATGAGCGCCCCATTCAGAGCCCCCGTGCCGGAGTCGACCCCGCGCGACCGCGCCCTCTTCCGCGTCAACCCCATGTCCTACATCGTCATCGCCATCCTCATCGTGGCGATCCTCTGGCCCGTCGCGGCCTACCCGCTGGCCCTCGGCTGGCTGGTGCTGATCCCGGTGGCCTTCGCCTGGTGGGTGGCCAGGACCCGCACCCGGCTCGACGAGCGCGGGGTGCACCTGTCGACCTGGCACTCCCGGCGCTCGGTCCCGTGGGACGAGGTGAAGGGCGTGATGTTCCCGAAGAAGGGCTTCGCCCGGCTCGTGACGACCTCGGACGACTCCCTACCGATGGGCGGCGTGTCGTTCCACGACCTCCCGCGGCTGTCCGCCGCCAGCCGGGGCCGCATCCGCGACCCCTACGCCGCGCCCGGACCCGAGCAGCCCTGATCCGCCCCGGCCGGCCGGCACGCGGTCGGCCACGGCCTGCCGGCGCATCCCCATGCGCTCGTACACGAGGGTGACCGCGATGCCCACCACGAGCCCGCCCACCGTCCAGGCGCCGAGTAACCACACGGCGTGACCGAGCCCGGCCTCCCAGCCCGAGTCGAAGAACATGATCGAGCGCAGGCCGAGATAGGCCTGGTGCATCGGCTGCAGGTCGCCGATGGTGACGAAGACGGGCGGCAGCATCTGGGTGGGCGTCGCCCCGCCGGAGGTGGGGATCCCGAGCACCACGAACAGCACGAGGTTGACCAGCAGCCCGGCATTGCCGATCGCGGCGATGATGGTGTGCGCGCTGACCCCCACCGCCACGATCACGAGGTTCGAGAACCAGAACATGTGCCACGGGTCGTATCCGCTGATGCCGAGGATGTCCGCCACCCACAGGCACAGAACCGACACCAGCGGAGCGGTGACGAGCGTGACCGCCCACTTCCGTACGAGGGTCTGGACCCGACCGAACGGCGCCACGTGGACGTGATGGGCGAACGGCCCGATCTCGAGTGGGATGAACCCGAGTCGGGCGTCCAACAGCGCCGAGATGATCATGGCGCCGGTGAACCCGGCCAGGATGACGACCAACGCGTAGAACATCGGCAGCGACGCGTTGGAGACGCCCTCGGGCAGTGGGTTCCACGCGGTGACGTCCACCCTGATCGGGTCCTGGACCGCGAGCGCGGCCGCCGCACCCACCGATCCGCCCTCCGCCTCCGCCAGGAGCTCGGCGTCCTCCAGCAGGCCGGGTCCCACGCCCTCCCGGAACGACTCCCGCATCCGGTCGGCCATCGTGTTCATCACCTGGCCGGAGACGATCGAGATCCGTGGTGAGTACTGGAGTTCCACGCGGGCACGGTCCGGTACGGGCCCGCTCCGCCCCGCCTCCGTCGCGGCCGCCTCGACCAGTCCGACGACCCCCTCGCTCAGGTCGGCGGGTATCCGCAGGGCGCCGAAGTACGTTCCGTCCCGCAGGCCGGCCTCCGCGGTGGCGGGGTCCACCATGTGCAACCGGACGGTGCCCCAGTCGTTGTTCTGGATGAGCCCCGCCGTGATGCGGGTGCCGACGTCGATCCGTCGCGGACCGATCGGTGTCTCGAGCGTCGCCGCCTCGTCCGAGTTCACCACGGCCACGGGGATGTGTCGGGCGTGGGCCTGCGGGTCCGCGGTGCCGCCGATGTACATGAAGGCCAGGAGGAAGAACAGGCCGCAGACGACCGCGACGGCCCCTGCGGAGTGCGAGACGAACTCCCGGATCCCGCCGGTGTGGCCGGAGTCGCTCATGTCCATCCCCCTTCTCGTCGTGGGCGGTCGGGCCGGGCGGCCGACCGCGAGAAGAGTAAACCCACACCGGGGCGTATCGTGGGGAGGTCACGGCCAGTCCGGGGCGCTGCCGTCGGCGCGTCCGGGACGCCCCGCGGGGCAGCCCCTCCGGCCGCCCGCCCCCTTCGAACCGGATCGAGGTCCCATGCCGCCCCTGAGGTCACGAACCAGTACCGCCGGACGCAACGCCGCGGGGGCCCGGGCCCTCTGGCGTGCGACCGGTATGACGGACTCTGACTTCGGCAAGCCGATCATCGCGATCGCCAACTCCTACACGCAGTTCGTGCCCGGCCACGTCCACCTGAAGAACGTGGGCGAGATCGTCGCGGAACAGATCGCGGCGGCGGGCGGCGTGGCGCGTGAGTTCCACACCATCGCGGTCGACGACGGCATCGCCATGGGGCACGCCGGGATGTTGTACTCGCTGCCGAGCCGCGAGATCATCGCGGACTCGGTGGAGTACATGGTCAACGCCCACACGGCCGACGCGTTGGTGTGCATCTCCAACTGCGACAAGATCACGCCGGGCATGCTCAACGCGGCCATGCGGCTGAACATCCCCACCGTGTTCGTCTCGGGCGGGCCGATGGAGTCGGGCTTCTCGGTGGTCGTCGACGGCGTCGTCAAGGCCGGTTCAGATCTCATCACAGCCATCTCCGCCTCGGCGAACTCCGCCGTCGACGACGAGAACCTGGACGCCATCGAGCGGTCGGCCTGCCCGACCTGCGGGTCCTGCTCGGGCATGTTCACCGCCAATTCGATGAACTGCCTCACCGAGGCCCTGGGGCTGTCCCTGCCGGGCAACGGCTCGACGCTGGCCACGCACAGTGCGCGCCGCGAGCTGTTCGCCGAGGCGGGTCGTCTCATCGTGGACCTGTGCACGCGCTACTACCGCGACGAGGACGACTCGGTGCTCCCCCGCTCGGTGGCCACCAAGTCGGCCTTCACCAACGCGATGGCGCTCGACGTCGCGATGGGTGGCTCCACCAACACGGTGCTGCACATCCTCGCCGCCGCGCAGGAGGGCGAGGTCGATTTCGACCTGCACGACATCGAGGAGGTCTCGGGGCGGGTGCCGTGTCTGGCCAAGGTCGCCCCGAACTCGGACTACTACATGGAGCACGTCCACCGGGCCGGCGGAATTCCCGCGATCCTCGGCGAGCTGTACCGCGGTGGCCTCTTGCAGACCGACGTCCACTCGGTGCACTCGCCGTCGCTCGAGCAGTACATCGCCGACTGGGACATCCGCAGTGGCACGGCCACCGAGAAGGCCGTCGAGCTGTTCCACGCCGCCCCGGGTGGGGTGCGCACGATCGAGCCCTTCTCCACGGACAACCGGTGGGAGTCGCTCGACACCGACGCGGTGGGGGGCTGCATCCACTCGGTGGAGCACCCGGCGACCGCCGAGGGGGGCCTCGTCGTGCTGCGCGGGAACATCGCCCCCGACGGGTCGGTGTTCAAGACCGCGGGCGTGTCCGAGGAGAACTTCCACTTCTCGGGTCCGGCCAGGGTGGTCGAGTCCCAGGAGGAGGCGGTGTCGGTCATCCTCAACAAGACGCTGCAGGCCGGCGAGGTCCTGGTGGTGCTCTACGAAGGACCGGCCGGGGGCCCGGGGATGCAGGAGATGCTGCACCCGACCGCGTTCATCAAGGGCGCGGGCCTCGGCACGAAGTGCGCTCTCATCACCGACGGTCGGTTCTCGGGCGGTTCCTCGGGGCTGTCGATCGGCCACATCGCGCCCGAGGCCGCCTCGGGCGGCCCGATCGGCCTGGTGCGTGACGGCGACATCGTGACGATCGACGTGGCCACGCGGTCCATCTCGGTGGCGGTGGACGACGACGAGTTGGCCCGCCGCCGGGAGGAGAAGGGTCCACTGCCGTGGCGGCCGGCGAACCGGGACCGGAAGGTCTCGTCCGCCCTGCGCGCGTACGCGTCGATGGCGTCGTCGGCGGACAAGGGCGCCGTCCGGATCCTGCCGGACTGATCGCGGCTGCGGGCCGACCACCGTCGAGTGGTCGGCCCGCAGCGACCGGCGCGCTCAGTCGGCGGCGCGGCCAGTCGGCGGCGCGGTCAGCCCGCGGTGACCGGTGCGCTGTCGGCGGACGACGTCAGCGGATTGGTGCCGTTGAGGAAGTACCACACGAGTCCGGCGAGCACGACGACGATCACCAGCCAGACGATCCCGCTGAACCGCGGGCGGTGCGACCATCCCCACTTGCGGTCGGCGGCCCACCGCCCGGGTCCGGTGAAGAGCAGTGTCAGAAGTGCGGCGGCGTAAAGGATCGACGGCTCGAGTCCCCGCGAGGTGTCGCTGAGGACGGGGATGGGGTCCGCTCCGGTCAGCCGGACCGCGATCCCGAGTCCGATCATCCCGAGGAGACCGGCCGCGGCGATGGGCGTCGCCAGTCCCACGACGAGCATGACCCCCGCGACGAGCTCGACGGTTCCGCCGGCGATCGCCAGGGCGCGGGCCATGTCGAACCCCGAGTCGGCGAGAGTCTGGGTGAATCCGTCGATCCCGGGGCCACCGAACAATCCGGCGAGCTTCTGCAGGCCGCGCATCGCCAGCAGGACGCCCACCGCCAGGCGGAGGACGAACAGTCCGAGGTCGATGGTCCCGCGCCTGCCGATATCGTCGCGGCGGGCGGGCGCGATGGTGGTCGGCTGCTCGCCGAACGGCAACGGCGCGGACATGTCGTATCCACCCGACTCGGAGAACTGCGAGTAGTCGGTGCGCCCGGCGGCCGGGAACGCTGTGGTGGCGGTGTCCCCCGTCCCGCCGCTCGCGCCCGTTCCCGCACCCGCCCCCGGACCCTTGGTGCTGGGCACGTCGAGCGGATAGTCGACGTCGTGGATGATCTCGGTACGGGCGTCGTCGTCACCGCGCTTTGAGGAAGTCACCTCTCGACTGTAGGCCGGGGCCGCCGCGGGGACCCGTAGGACACGGCGCGCCGTACTCTGGTCGGCATGAGATCGCTCGCGCTCGTCCTGGCGCTCGCCGTCGCGGTGTCGGGCTGCGCGAGGTTCGACGATCGCCTCGAGGCCCCGTTCACGCCGGCACCGGGTCCGGGGGCGGGGGCCGCGCCGCCGCCGAGTGCACCCGGCGCTCCGACTCCCCCACCGACCTCGACCTCCGGGGAGCCCGAGCCGGCCCCCCAGACCGGTCCGTGCGTGGACCCGGACCCCGCGGTGATCGCCACGTGTCTGGGCCCGGCCGTCGCCGTGGCGGGGCTGGGGGAACGGGCGCTGGTCGCCGAGTCGACGGGTGCGGTGCGGATCGTCTCGCCGGACGCGGAGCCGGAGGATTTCGGGCGGGTGGATCCGCGGGGCGGTCGGGTGGCCGCGGTCGCGCCGTCCCCGGATTTCGCCCAGGACCGGTTGGTGTATCTCCTCGTCGTCGGCGATGGACCCACCCGCGTCGAGCGCCTGGCACGCGGCGATGCTCCCCGCACGGTCGCGGAACTCGCTCCCGCCGAGAGCGGCGGGCTCGCGTTCGTCGCGGACGTCCTCACCGTCGGCGTCGGGTCGGAGCTCGTGCGGTTCCCGTCGTTCACGGGGATCGGTCGCGCCGAACGGCCCGAGGTGATCGCGCGTGATCTGGGTGGTATCCGGGCGCTGTGCGTCCACGACGACGAGGTGTACCTCTCCACCGTGACCGACCGTGGCGCCGCCCTCCGCGCCCCGGATCGGATGGTGTGGACGTGGCCTGACCAGCGTGCCGCGGGCGGGTGCGCGGCCGGCGAGGGGACGCTGGCGATCGCGCTCCCGGATGCCGAGCGTGTCGACACCCTGCAGACCGCCGGCGGCGCCGCGCGCGGTCAGCCCGAGGCTCTCGCGGAGGGGCGCTACGGGCGGCTCACCGGCCTCACCGTGGTCGGCGAGGGCATCCTCCTGGCCGGGACCACCAACAAGGCCGGCGGCTCCCCTGTCGCGACCGACGACCGGGCGGTCATACTGCCCGACTCCGGCGGCGGAGGCGACGCCCGCATGTAAGTTCGTATCGAACCCTTGTGCGATCCTCCTTCGGCCGGTAAACTCGTTCTCATGTTCGAGTGATGGCGCGACGCGGGCGGGGGGTGACCGAGGTGGAGACGACGACGACGACGAGGGCGTTCGGTCTCGGGGCGCTGCGCGCGGTGGACGAGCCGTTGGAGTCGTTGGACGCCTCGGCGCTGAGCG
>NZ_JAHBAV010000048.1 GCF_018390595.1 Dietzia massiliensis | reverse complement strand
CCGATGTCGGATGTCCCCAGTCGCCCCCTGCCCGCGGTCCGCGTCGCGTCCGGGGGGGGCCCCCCGTCCCCGCGAAGCCGCCTGTCCCCGCGCCCCCGCGGCGGGCGGGGGGGGCGCGGCCCCGCCGCCGGGGCGCCCGGCCGCCGCCGGGGCCTCGCCCGCCGAGTCCGTCGGCGGGGTCGGGGGTGCGCAAGGCACAGGGGCCGGGAGGGCCCCAGCCGAGCCGGTCAGACGGCGGCCCGGAACCTCCGCAGGCGCAGGCTGTTCGCCACCACGAACACCGAGGAGAACGCCATCGCCGCGCCCGCGATCATCGGGTTGAGCAGTCCGGCAGCGGCCAGCGGCAGCGCCGCGACGTTGTAGGCGAACGCCCAGAACAGGTTGCCCCGGATGGTGCCCAGCGTGCGCCGCGACAGGCGGATCGCGTCGGCCGCCGAGCGCAGGTCGCCGCGGACCAGCGTGAGGTCGGAGGCCTCGATCGCCGCGTCGGTGCCGGTGCCGATCGCCAGGCCCAGGTCGGCGGTGGCGAGGGCGGCCGCGTCGTTGACGCCGTCGCCCACCATCGCGACGACCCGACCCTCGGACTGCAGGCGGCGGACCACCTCCACCTTGTCCGCGGGCATGACCTCGGCGATGACGGTCTCCGGGCCGGGATCGATCCCGACCTCGGCGGCCACCGAGGCGGCCACGGCGGCGTTATCGCCCGTGAGCAGGACGGGCGTGAGCCCGAGCTCGCGGAAGCGACGAATGGCCTCAGCGGAGGTGTCCTTGATCTGATCAGCCACCACGAGGACCCCGCGGGCCTTCCCGCCCCAGCCCACGGCCACTGCCGTGCGGCCGGCCTGCGCGGCCTCGGTGAAGGCCGCCTCGAGCTCCTGCGGCAGCGGCATGCCCCGCTCGGCCAGTAGCGCGGGCCGGCCCACGACGACCACCTCGTCGTCGTCACCGACGCGGCCCGACACGCCCAGGCCTTCGTGGTTCCGGAAGCCCTCGACCGCCGGAAGCGCGCCGACCGCCTCGCGCGCGCCGGCGGCGATCGCGCGGGCGATGGGGTGCTCGGAGGCATCCTCCACGGCGCCGGCGCGGCGCAGCACCTCGGCGCGGTCCTCGCCGGGCGCAACGGTTGTCGAGACCAGAGCGTGCTGGCCGGTGGTGACGGTGCCGGTCTTGTCCAGGACGATCGTGTCGACGCGACGGGTGGACTCCAGCACCTCGGGCCCCTTGATGAGGATGCCCAGCTGGGCGCCACGCCCGGTGCCCACCATGAGCGCCATGGGCGTGGCCAGGCCGAGCGCGCACGGGCAGGCGATGATGAGCACCGCCACGGCCGCGGTGAACGCCATCGACGCGCCGCCCCCGGTGAGCATCCAGTACGCGAACGTGCCCGCGGCCAGCACCAACACGATGGGCACGAACACGCCCGAGATGCGGTCGGCCAGGCGCTGCGCGGCGGCCTTGCCCGACTGGGCGTCCTCGACCATCCGCGCCATCTGCGCGAGCTGGGTGTCGGCGCCCACGCGGGTCGCGCGCACGATGAGGCGACCGCTCGCGTTGACGGTGCCGCCCACCACCGCGTCACCCGGACCGACCTCGGCGGGCACGGACTCGCCGGTCACCATGGACGTGTCGACCGCGGAGGCGCCGTCGACGATCTCACCATCGGTGGCGATCTTCTCGCCCGGCCGCACGACGAACTCCTCGCCGACCTGCAACGCGTCCACCGGGATGCGCGTCTCGACCCCGCCGCGCAGCACGGCGACGTCCTTGGCGCCCAGCTCGAGCAGCGACCGGAGCGCCGCGCCGGCCGAGCGCTTGGAGCGGGCCTCGAAGTAACGGCCGAGCAGGATGAACGTGGTGACGCCCGCCGCGGCCTCGAGGTAGATGTCGCCCGCGCCGTCGCTGGGCGAGAGGCTGAACTCGAACCCGTGCGTCATGCCGGGCATGCCGGCGTGGCCGAAGAACAGCGCGTACAGCGACCACAGGAACGCCGCGGAGGTGCCGAGCGAGACGAGCGTGTCCATGGTGAACGCGCCGTGGCGCAGGTTGACCGCGGCCGCGCGGTGGAACGGCCACGCGCCCCACACCACGACCGGCGCGGCGAGTGTGAGGCTCAGCCATTGCCAGTTGGTGAACTGCAGCGCGGGGATCATGGCCATCGCGACGACGGGGATCGACAGGATGGCCGAGATGATGACGCGGCGGCGCAGATCGTCGACCCAGTCTGGGCCTGCGGCGTCGTCGGTCTCGTTGTTCGCGCTGCCGGCGGTGCGGCCGGCGTCGGCGGCGGCGCCGGCCGTGGCGGGCGCGTCGCCGGTGGTGGTGCCGCCCATGGCGGATCGGCCGGACCGGGGCTCGGTGTTGCGAGGGCGCGGCAGCCGCGCATGGTACCCCGCCTGCTCGACGGTGTCCAGCAGGAGCTGCGGCTCGATGCCGTCGGCGATCTCCACGCGCGCCTTCTCGGTGGCGTAGTTGACCTCGGCGGTGACGTCGTCGAGCTTGTTGAGCTTCCGCTCGATCCGGTTCGCGCACGACGCGCAGGTCATCCCCTCGATCTGCAGCTCTACGAACGTCGTGGCGGGCGCCGCGCCGGTGGCGCGCGCCGAGTCGGAAGCGGAGATCCGGGTGGAGTCGCTCGTGGTCATCGCGGTCAGACCTCCGTGAGTGTGTACCCGGCCTCGTCCACGGCGGCGCGGACCGCCGCGGGATCGACCGGGTCGGACGAGACGACGACGAGGCGACCGGACTCCAGATCGACCTCGACCTCCGTGACGCCGGTGATCTCGGAGACCTCCTCCTTCACGGAGGCGACGCAGTGGCCGCAGGTCATGCCGGAGACGGTGTAGGTGGCAGTGGCGGACATGGTGTTCCTTCTTTCAGTCGAATGGGTGGGGCGAGATGCTCGGACGACGTTCAGGATCGGGCGCGGCTCAGGACCGGACCAGGCGGGCGATGGCGGCGTTCGCCTCGGCGAGCTTGGCCTCGGCCTCGGGGCCACCGTGCTCGATGGCGCCGGCGACGCAGTGGCCGAGGTGCTCCTCCAGCAGGCTCAACGAGACGGACTGGAGGGCCCGGGTCATGGCGGAGATCTGCGTGAGGATGTCGATGCAGTACTTGTCCTCCTCGACCATCCGCTGCAACCCCCGGGCCTGACCCTCGATGCGGCGCAGCCGCTTGAGGTGGTCTTCCTTGTGTGCGGTGTACCCGTGCTTGTGGGCGGTGTCTTCGCGCTCGGCCATGGCCCATACGGTACCCCCCTAGGGTATGAGCCGCAAGGGTGGCGGCCGACCGGTGTATTTCTCCCGCAGACCCTCCTATGGTCAACAGCAACAGCAGTTCCGTTGTCGACCCGTCGAGAAAGGAATGGCCGTCATGACGACCACCCGGTCTGATCACACCGCCCGCCGCCGCTCCCCCGTGCAGCTGGCCGCACTCGCCTTCGGCGTGGTGTTCCTGCTCGTGGGGATCGCAGGGTTCATCCCCGGCATCACCACCGGATACGACACCATGCAGTTCGCCGGCCACCATTCGGAGGCCATGCTCCTCGGCATTTTCCAGGTGTCGATCCTGCACAACATCGTCCACCTGCTCTACGGCGTGGCGGGCGTACTGCTCGCGCGCACCGCCCCGCAAGCCCGGCTGTTCCTGCTCGTGGGCGGCATCGTCTACCTGGTCCTGTGGATCTACGGGCTGGTCATCGGGCACGACTCGCCCGCGAACTTCGTGCCGCTCAACACGGCCGACAACTGGCTCCACCTCGGTCTCGGCGTGGTGATGGTGGCGTTGTCCTTCCTGTACCGCAAGCCGGTCCCGTCAGGCCGCGCCTCCGCCGGCCAGGCCATGCCCTGACGACCCATCGGGGCGGCGGTGATGCCGATGTGAGTAAGACGGAGCCGCCACAGCGCGGGCGCCCGGCGGCCATGGGAGTTCACCCCGTTTGACCGGATCGTCCTCGCTGCGGCGGCCGCCTTCACGGGGTGTGAGCCCGGACCCACACCATCATGGCGGCTGCGGAAAGCCACGCCAGGACGGCGGCCCACGGCCCTCCCGCCAACCAGGTCGCCCGGGCCCACCGGCTCCCCTCCGCTGAATTCTCCACCGCCCTGCCCTTCGTCGTCGGCGCGACACCAGCGAGCGGCGTCATAGACTCCGTGTCGCTGACCCTCCGCCGCCGGTGGTTCGGCGGCCGACGGACGCGCCGACTCACTCGATAGGTTGCGATTCCATGAGCACCGCTTCCCACTCAAGCACCCCAGCGACTTCCGGCTCCGACTCGTCGCTGCGGCTACCTCTCGGGCACGACGAGGTGGTCATCAACGATCGCTACGAGACGCTGTCGATCGCGAACGACGTACTGATCGCGCTGTTCTTCCTCGTCGGAAGCGTCCTGTTCTTCTTCGACTCCACCCAGACCATCGGCACCTGGTTGTTCCTTCTAGGGTCACTTGAGTTCCTCGCACGGCCCGCCATCCGCCTCACCCGCCGAATTCACCTGAAGCGGATCGGTGCGACCACGGGACGCCGCGGCACAGACTACGACTACTGAACCGGCGCGCCATCTCTGCACATCGCCGCCCCGGTAGCCGGGTTATCGCGCCCGGCGTACGGTCGGCAACTAACTCCCGGACCTCATCGTCAGGAACTCTATGTCGAACAGGAATCAGTCGGCCCCAGATCGGGTGGCGCACCCGTGGGGCGAGCGAACCCCCTACGGCCCCGGCGAGCAGTGGCCCGTCCGGGTGGATACGCACCTGGCCGAGGGAATGACAGAAGCCGATGTCGATCGTTGGGTGCAGACCGCCTCGATCCTGCACTCCAACGGCGACGGGCTTGACATCGCGGTCGCCGGCGACCGGATCTGCGGGGTGCGCGGGCGCGCCGACGACCGTGTCAACCACGGCCGTCTCGGGGTCAAAGACCTCTACGGCTGGCAGGCCAACGCCTCGCCCGACCGCTTGACCAGGCCACTGGTCCGGGAGAACGGCGAGCTCGTGGAGACGGACTGGGACACAGCGATGGAGCGGATCGTCGGCCGCACCAGCGAGCTGCTGGAAGAGCGGGGCCCCAGCGCGATCGGTTTCTACACCACCGGTCAGTTCTTCGCCGAGGAGTACTACACGCTCGGCGTCATCGCGCACGGCGGCATCCGCACCAATCACGTGGACGGCAACACCCGGCTGTGCACGGCCACGGCCGCTGCGGCTCTCAAGGCCTCCTTCGGCTGCGACGGCCAGCCCGGCTCCTACGCCGATATCGACCACGCCGACGTCATCTGCCTCTACGGCCACAACATGGCCGAGACCCAGAGTGTCACGTGGATGCGGATCCTCGACCGACTCGCCGGGGACGATCCGCCGCAGCTGCTGTGCGTGGACCCGCGCCCGACCCCGGTCGCCGAGCACGCGACCCTCCATCTCGCCCCGAGACCGGGAACCAACCTGGCGTTGATGAACGGCCTGATCCACGAACTCCTGGCCGCCGGCCACGTCGACCACGACTACGTGGACCAGCACACCGTCGGCTACGCCTCACTGGAGCAGCAGGTCGCCGACTACGACGCCGACCGCGTCGCCGAGATCTGCGACGTGCCGGCCGCGCAGATCCGCGCCGCCGCCGAGTTGATCGGGGGCGCCGAGCGGCTGCTGTCGACCGTTCTGCAGGGCTTCTACCAGTCCAACCAGGCCACGGCGGCGGCCGTCCAGGTCAATAACATCCACCTGCTCCGCGGCATGCTGGGTCGGCCAGGCTGTGGCGTCCTGCAGATGAACGGCCAGCCCACCGCGCAGAACACCCGCGAATGCGGGGCCGACGGGGATCTGGCCGCCTTTCGGAACTGGTCCAACTCCGCACACGTCGAGGATCTCGCCCGGATCTGGAACGTCGACCCGATGGACATCCCGCACTACACCGCTCCGACACACGCCATGCAGATCATGCGCTACGTCGAGGAGGGGTCGATCCGGCTGCTGTGGGTGAGCGGGACGAACCCGGCCGTCTCGCTACCGGAACTCCGGCGGATCCGGTCGATCCTCTCGCAGGAGCGACTGACTCTGGTCGTGCAGGACATCTTCCTCACCGAGACCGCTCAGCTCGCCGACGTCGTGCTGCCAGCGGCGACCTGGGGCGAGAAGACCGGCACGTTCACCAACACCGACCGGACCGTCCACCTGTCGGAGAAGGCCGTCGAGCCGCCCGGGGAGGCCCGGCCAGACCTCGACATCTTCATCGACTACGCCCGGCGACTGGGGCTGAAGGACAAGGACGGCGAGCCGCTGATCACGTGGCACGACCCCGAGTCCGCCTTCGAGGCGTGGAAGGAGTGCACCCGCGGCCGGCCTTGCGACTACACCGGCCTCACCTACGACAAGCTCCGCGGCGGCTCCGGCATCCAGTGGCCGTGCAACGAGGCCCAACCCGACGGCACCGAACGACTCTACTCGGACGGGAAGTTCTGGGCCTCCCCCGACTACTGCGAGAACTACGGCCGCGACCTGGTCACCGGCGCCCCGAAGGACGCCACCGAGTACAGGGCGATGAATCCGGAGGGGAAGGCGATGCTCAAGGGCGCGGAATACGTCCCCGCGCACGAGTGCCCCGACGATCAGTACCCCCTGCATCTGATCACCGGCCGCACGATCTATCACTTCCACACCCGCACCAAGACGGGGCGGGCACCCGAACTGCAGTCCGCCGCCCCGGAGGTGTGGGTCGAGATCTCCGCGGCGGACGCCGCCGCCGCCGGGATCACCGACGGCGACGGCACGCTGATCACCACGCCCCGCGGGCGGGTCCGCGCCGCCGCGCGCATCACCGGGATCCGGCAGGGCGTGATCTTCTTGCCGTTCCACTACGGGTACTGGGATTCCGCCAGCGGCCCCGGCCCCGATGAGGACCCGCCCGCCACGGCCGCCAACGAGCTGACACCCACGGATTGGGACCCCGTGTCCAAACAGCCGATCTTCAAGACCGCCGCCGCGCGGATCACCCGGATCGCCGACGACGGGGGCACCGCCCGCAGCGAGGCGGCGACATCGCTCGCGGGAGGCGCGTCATGAAGCTCGGGCACGTCCTGCGCGAACTGCACCGCTCCGAGGTCGCACTGGGGCGAAAGCTGCTCCAGACCTCCGAGCGCCACCGGGTGGACCACGAGATCCATCACGTCGCCCGCGATCTCGTCGGCTGGTCGCGGACCCACATCGCCGAGATCGCCCGAATCGGCGGGGATTACGGCCAGGACCTCGACCCCGCTCCCCGGCTCGAACTGGGTCCGGCCGCCAAAGCGCGGGAAAAGGGTAGCGAGCTCATCGGCCGGATCGGCGATGCAGAACTGCTCCTTCTCGAGGACCTACGCACGGTCTATATGGAGGCCTCAGGAGTCGCCATGGACTGGCTCCTCATCGCCCAGGCCGCCCAGGGACTGCGGCACCGCGACCTTCTCGCTGTCGCCGAAAAATGCCAACCCCAGACCAAACGCCAGGCCAAATGGGCCCAGGCCAAGCTCAAAGAAACCGCCACCCAGATCCTCGTCAGTTGAACAGAAGAGGAGGCATCATGCCCAAGACCGGTAAGGACGGCCACGCCAAGGAGAGCGAACTGCCCTCGACCCTCCAGCGCAGCGACCAGAAGGCCAAGGACACGTTCGCCAAGGCCTACGACTCCGCCGAGGAGGAGTACAACAGCGAGTCCCGCGTGGCACGCACCGCCTGGGGCGCGGTGAAGCACACGCACGAGAAGGTCGGCGACCACTGGGAGCCCAAGGACGGCAAGGGCCCCTCGGATTCGCGCTCGGAGAGCGGCGGCCCGAACCCGTCCGGGAAGTCCGAGGGTGGCGTCGACGCCAACGCGACCAAGGAGCACCTCTACGAGCAGGCCCAGAAGCTCGACATCTCCGGCCGCTCCGACATGACGAAGGACGAGCTCGTCGACGCACTGCGCAAGGCCAACGACAAGGAGACGCGCAAGAGCCGCGACAAGTGAGAGGCCGGTCCGGCGGGCACGTATCGTCTGACGACATGACGAGCAGAGGAACTCCGTGATCCGCCGCGAGCACCTCGCGTGGAATCTGCGTGTCGCCGGACTGCGCTACCGATTCCGGGAGAGCCTGTTCGTCCTCCCGGCGCTGGTGATGGCCGGTGGCATCCTCCTGGCGATCGCCGCGACCGCCGTCGACAACGTCCTCGGCGACGAGGCCGAGGTCCCGCTGACACTCGCGATGAGCAGCAACGCCGCGACCTGGCTGGTCGCGACGGTGGCGGGCGCGATGATCACCACCGTCGGCGTGGTCTTCTCCCTGACCGTGGTCAGCCTCCAGCTGGCCAGCGGCCAGTTCTCGCCCCGGGTGATGCGCTCGTTCATCCGCGACCGACTCAGTCAGGGCGTGATCGGCCTGCTGGTCGGCACGTTCTTCTACTGCGTACTCGTCCTGCCGAGCATCAATGGCGATTCGACGGCGCCGGCGCCCCGGGTCTCGGTCACCCTGGCGGTGCTGCTCACCCTGGTCACCGTGGTGGGCATCATCGCCCACCTCGACCACCTCGCGCGCGGACTCCAGGTGGGGACACTCGCCCGCGTCATCTCGGACGAGGGGCGGGCCATCGTGTCGGCCGCGGGCCAGACCCCGTCCGGACTGCACGAGGTGGACCCGGCCGACTTCCCCGCCTCCGACGACGCCACGATCGTGCACTCGCGGCGCAGCGGATGGGTCAGCCAGGTGGGCGTCGAGCAGATGCTGCGCGCCGTGCCGCCCGGCACGACGGTGAGGATGGAGACACGTGTGGGTGCCTACATCCACGAGGGCGAACCCCTCTACACCGTCCACCCGCACCAACCCCGACGAATCCAGCACGCCCTCGCAGAGGCCATTGACGTGACCGCCGCGCGGACGATGCTCCAGGACGTCGACTTCGCGATCCGCCAGCTCGTCGACATCGGCCTGCGCGCCCTCAGCCCGGCTGTCAACGACCCCACGACCGCCGTCGAGATTCTCCTGCGCCTGTGCACCCTCATGCGCAAGCTCCTCACCTCGCCGCCGGCTCCCCTGGCGGTGCGGGACGAGCAGGACCGTGTCCTGGTCCAGCCGTACAACCTGCACCCCGACGAGTTCGTCGAGCACGCCTTCGACCAGCTCCGTCAATGCAGCCTCGATCAGCCCGAAGTCGTGGCCACGCTGCTGCGAGTACTGCGCATGCTCATCGCCCATGTGCACGACGAGGACTGCTCCGACCGGGCAGACGCCCTGGAGCGGCAGATGCGGCTGACCCTCGAGGCGGTCGCGAAGCGGCCGGACCTGCACCCGGAGGACCTGGCGCGCCTGGAGGCGCTCTCCTCCGACGAGACGGACCCCGCGGATCACAGCCGATAACCGCTCAGGCGGGTCCGCGCTGGCGGCCCGGGGTCTATCCTCCCCGCGTGGTCGAATGACGACGGTCAGCCCTGCTAGGCAGCGCGGTGAGCTTCAACCAGGTGCTGCGCACGGTGGGTGGCGCGGTCGGCGCGGCCCTGTCGGCCGCCGTCCTCGCCGCCCACCCGTCCGGCTCGACGTACTCGACCGACGAGGGCATCACCATGGCGTTCGGCGTGGGCGTGATCTGCTGCGCGACGGTGATGCTCGCGTTGGTGCTTCACGCCATCGCAGGTCGACGACGACGAGCCCAGCAGTAGCCCCGGCGTCCCGCATTCTGCGCGCGATCGCACGCGGCCATGCGCGTCGGAATCGACGTGCCTTCGGGGTCGGAGTCAGGCCCAGGGGGTAGTGGCCTGGAGCACCGCTTCCTGCAACGCGCTGGTACGCAGCGCCGTGACGGTCTGATACTCGGGGTCGGCGACCATCTCGCTGAACGCGGCGCGGCTGGGGTACCGGACCAGCAGAACCGCATCCCAGTCCTGGCCGGTCTCGGCGACCAGAGCTGTGGAACCGTCACCCGCGTAGAGAACCTCAGCACCGTAGCGGGGGAGGAACGTCTCGTTCAGCGCCGCGGCGTACCGCGCGTAATCCTCACGCCCGCCGTCGGCGAACCGGAGCAGGTTCAGCATCACCACCGGACCGCCGGGGTCTTGCTCCAGGTAGCGCTTGAGGTCTCTTCCGCGAGGATCGATAGCCATCAGTCGAGTATGGCCGCCTGTCCCACGACTTTGGCGAGATTGCTCGTTCCGGGGACTTCAGGCTGACATCCGTGGATGAACGCGGCGTTTGGCTCGGTGATCCACGTGCTCGTTTCACCACCCTCACCAATAGGGTCACTTCTTCACCAATAGGGTCACTTCTTCTGCCGTCGGCTGCCGCCGTGCCAGTCCTCCTGCGTGCCGAACGTGTCCGCGTCAACTCCGAACGCGGCCAGCTGTGGCTGCTCGCGCAGGCTGCGCTTGAGCTCGGCGAAACCCGGGAAGCGGGCGAGCCCGACCTCGTGGTCCCAGAGCTCAGCCGCCGAGTCCTCGTCTGGCAGCCGGCTGATCACAGACCCGAAGAAAGCGACGCCGGTCGGTGGCTCGAAATGGATGATGGGCGTACCCACTTCCTTGCCCGTCAGCGAGAGCGCCTCGTCTGTCTCCCGGCGGATTTCCGCGTCCCACGACCCATCGTTGACGGCATCCGCCAGCTCGATCAGCAGACCAGCGTCAGCGAGGACCATCTCGGCGAACTCCCCGTCCCGCGCCGCTCACGCACCTCGCCTTCACTACGATCGTCGCCAGCGTCCGAGGCGGTGTCGAAAATGTGCGCCCCGAAGGCGGCATACAACCGCGCAATCGCCGCCCGGCCAAGCTCGGCTCGCGCACCAGCCGCCACTCTCAGAACCCGCAGCCCGGCGGTATGGCCGGCCTCGCACTCAAGGGGGAAGTGCGCACCGTAGTCGACCTCGGCGTTGACCAGGCGCAACGAGATGAACCTCCAGTCGACCGTGTAGTCACGCTGCGCCTGCACCTGACGCACCTATTTGCTGATCATCCACGCGAAGGGCAGACCGGGTCGAAGTAGAAGTTGATGTCGGCGTCCATGCGGCCACCCTAGCGAGGTGTTCTCGCCACGCAGATCGAATACGCGGGTGGCGGGCGCAGCGCGTTCGATGCGGTGCGTCCACGGTGACATTCAGAGTGTCGGATGCACTTCGGCAGTTGACTGCGCGCTTGCGCTCGCTGGAGTAGGGCAGGCATAGGCCGACTCCCCAAGCGAATCCACGGTCGCCCAGTGCGAGTCGCCTATTGTCTCGCACCGATCCGCAGACCGCGACTACATCGGCCAGCACACAGTCGGCTACGACTCGCTGGCGCAGCAGGTCGCCTACCACCCGCCGCGCGGACGTCGAGAAGGCGGGGGCGAAGTGCCTCACCGTGGTCGGTGATGTGCGTAAGTCCCAGGACGTCGACGACGCGGTGGCCAAGACGGTCGAGGAGTTCGGCGGTCTGGACATAGTGATCGCCAACGCCGGCATCTTCGCCTTGGCCCCGGCGAGCGACATGAGCGACGATGTGTGGTCGGACGTGATCGACATCAACCTCTCGGGGGTCTTCCGCACGGTGCGGGCGGCCGCGCGCCAGATGCAGGAGGCTGGCACAGCCGGTCGAATCATCACCATCTCGTCGATGGCCGGGCGGATGGCCTTCCCGAATGCCGTGGCGTACACCTCGGCGAAGTTCGGCGTGATCGGCATGACGAAGACGTTCGCGGAGGATCTGGGAACGAGCGGCATCACGGTCAACGCCGTGTGCCCGACCAACGTCAACACCCCCATGATTCGGGAGAACCCGGACGCGCACGCATTGTTCACGGGTAAGGACGATCCTTCCGAAGAGGAGATCCAGGAAGGCGCCAAGCAGTTCACCTCCGAGCCTGTCAAGATAATTGTGTGAATTTGGGTTAGTGATGCCTGTCACATGTGGGGGTCGAAGCGTTCCGGGTAGGCGAGTGCGAGTTCGGCCAGTGCGGCTCGCCAGCCGTGGATGGTGGCGCCTTCGACGAGTCTGGGGATCGATTTCCGGGGGCCTGCGTGGCCGTCTGCTCGGCGTTGGGCGTCCTTGGCGCGTTCTCGGTCTCGTCGGTCCTCGATGTTGCGTATGGCTAGCCATAGCAGCTTGATCGCGGCGGCATCGCTGGGGAAGTGCCCGCGGTTCTTGGTGATCTTGCGCAGCTGGTAGTTCAGCGACTCGATCGAGTTCGTGGTGTAGATCAGCTTGCGTGTGGCTGGGCCGAAGGCCAGGAACGGGATGAACCGCTCCCAGGCGGCCTCCCACGACATGACGGCGGTGGGGTACTTGGCGCCCAGCGGCGATTCGGCGAAGGCCTCCAGTGCGGCTCTGGCGGCCTCGGCGTTGGCGGCGGTGTAGATCGGCTTGAGTGCCTTGGCCACGTTCTTGCGGTCGCCGTAGGACACGAACCGCATCGAGGCCCGGATCAGGTGCACCACGCAGGTCTGCACCTCGGCGAAAGGCCAGGTCGCGGCGATCGCCTCGGACAGTCCGGTCAGCCCGTCGCAGGCCACGATCAGGACGTCTTTGACGCCGCGGTTGGCCAGTTCGGCGCACACGCTGGCCCAGAACGCCGCGCCTTCCTTGGCCTGCACCCAGATGCCGAGCACGTGCTTGACGCCCTCAAGATCGACCCCGACCGCGATGTGGGCAGCGCGGGTCTTCACGTGGGCTCCATCGCGGATCTTGATGTGGATCGCGTCCAGGAACACCACCGGGTAGAACGCCTCCAACGGGCGGTGCTGCCAGGCGGCGACTTCGTCCAGGACCGCGTCGGTGACGTTGGCGATGGACTCGTGCGACAGCTCCACCCCCAGGGTCCGCGCGAGGTGGTGCTCGATCTCCCGGACGGTCATCCCGCCGGCGTACAGCGAGATGATCTGGTCCTCCAGCCCGCCGAGCCGGCGGGCGCCCTTCGGGACGAGCTGGGAGGCGAACGAGCCCTGCCGATCGCGGGGCTGATCCAGCTCCACCGGGCCGACCTCGGTGGCCACGGTCTTGCGCGAAGTGCCGTTGCGGTGGTTTCCGTCCCCGCCACGGGCGTGGGCTTCGCGGCCCAGGTGCTCGGTCAGCTCGGCGCCCATGCCCCGCTCAAGGACGGCCTTGAGCATCTCGTTCAAAAAGCCGTCCTTGCCAGTCAGCTCCAACCCTCGCGAACGGGTCTCGGCGAGTACGTGATCGATCAGCGCGTCCGAGAACACCTCCCGGCGAAGCCCAGCAGCATCCGATACATCCGTAGCGTCATGGTCGTCAACAGCCATAGCGTTCATGATTCCTCCTCGGGATCAACTCACACAGACCATCTGACACGCCCTCACCTTCTCCCAGGGTGTGCCGTGGGTCGAGCCCGACGACATCACCAACGCTGTGCTGTTCCTCGCGTCCGACACGTCGCGCTACATCACGGGTGAGGCGTTGACCGTGTCGGCCGGACGGATCAACGCTAACGCTGCATAGCTGCCCGGCCGCATGAGACGCGTACTCACCGCTCAGGCGAGCGGTGAGTACGCCTGCTCGGGCCACTTGCAGCACGGGCCCTCCCGTCCGAGTAGCCCACACCACGCGCTTTTGCACGCTCCCCGAGCCATCATTCGGCGTAGTCGGAGCGCGACCACTCGCCGCAGTGGCTCCGCACCGTGGACGCCCCCGATTGGCGCATCACAACGTACGAAAAGGAACGAACACATGACGAACACTTCCTCCGCCCGTATCCCCCAGCACCGTGCAGCAGTGCAATTCGTCGCCCTGGCCTTCGGCGTGGTGTTTCTCCTCGTCGGAATAGCCGGCTTCATCCCTGGCATCACCACCAACTACGACACGATGCAGTTCGTTGGCCACGAATCCGAGGCCATGCTGCTCGGCATCTTCCAGGTATCGATCCTGCACAACATCGTCCACCTGGTGTTCGGCATCCTCGGCTTGCTCATGGCGCGCACCGCATTGCAGGCGCGCCTATTCCTCCTCATAGGCGGCGTCGCGTACTTGGTCTTGTGGGTCTACGGACTGGCTGTAGGCCACGAGTCGGCCGCCAACTTCGTGCCGCTCAACACCGCCGACAACTGGCTGCACCTGGGACTGGGCGTCGCCATGCTGGGCCTGTCCTTCCTCTACCGCAAACCCGTGCCGTCGGGCCGCGCCGCGCCCGGACAGGCCATGCCCTGACACGCCATAGACGCCCGAAAGAGCGAATGGCGACCGTTCGATGCCAGCGCGAGCAAGGACCGCGCTGACGATCACCACGACCACGCAAAGGAGGATTTGAAGAAGTCCTCCCCGGTCGCTGTGGGGCATCTATCACGCCATGACCGGGCCACTGACGACCACGCCCGACTGCCGGTGACTCCGAGCTGCCTGCCACGACGTGGACACTCGTCGACGACCGGTGCCGCGGACACGGCAACGGCCGCCGTCCTCAAGGACGACGATGGCGCCGGCAACATCCGCAGAGAAGGCTCACACCGCGACACCTGATGTGCGGTTAGACTCCCCCACTTAGTGATTCACACCACAAATACACACGTAACAGCCTGGGGGGACCGTGACACTTCGCCGCACTGCGCTGCGCGCCGCCGCATTCGCCACCGCCACCGCCATCGCCACCGCGTTCGCTTCGGGCGCCCTCGCCGCGCCGGCCGCCGGCGCCCAGGGTTCGTCCAACGACCCGGCGCCCTCGTTCTACCAGCCGCCGGCCGAGCTACCCGGCACTCCCGGCACCCTCATCAAGACCGAGCCCTTCCCGTTGGCCGCCGCGATACCGGCGATCCCGGGCGCCGGATCGATCTCGGACGCCGCCGGCCCGCTGTCCACCGACGCGCACCGCCTCATGTACACCTCTGTCGGCTCGCGCGACCAGGCGATCGCCGTGACCGGTGCGTACCTCCAGCCGCGCGCCCCGTGGACCGGCCCCGGCAGCCGCCCGCTCGCCGTGATCGCGCCGGGCACCCAGGGGCAGGGCGATCACTGCGCGCCGTCGAAGACGTTCCAGAACCTGGCCACCGTCCGCACCGACCCGCCGGGCGTCGGGTTCGGCTACGAACTCTTCCAGGCCTACGCGTTGCTCGCCCGCGGCTACGCGGTCGCCATGACCGACTACGAGGGCCTCGGTACCCCGGGCCTGCACTCGTACGTCAACCGCGAGTCCCAAGCACGAGCGGTACTCGACCTCGCGCGCGCCGCCTCCGCAGTGCGCGGAGCCGACATCGAACCCGATGCCCGCACGGTGTTCGCCGGCTACTCCCAAGGTGGCGGGGCCGTGGCCGCGGCCGCGGAACTCCACCCGCAGTACGCGCCGGAGGTCAACCTGGTGGGCACCGCCGCGGGGTCGCCGCCGGCCGACCTCCTGGCCACGCTCGAACAGGTCGACGGCACCGCGATCGCCGGGGTGATCGGCTACTCGCTCAACAGCCTGCTCGACGCCTACCCGGAGATGGGCCCGCTCATCGATCCGTACTTCAACGACCGGGGCCGCGCCATGCTCGCGGCCACCGCCGACCAGTGCATCGGCGAGACCGCGGTCCAGTTCTTCCAACAGCGCACCACCGACTACACCGTCTCGGGCCGGTCGGCCGGGGACATCGTGCGCAGCGAACCGGAGATCCTGGCGTTCCTCGAGCGCCAGCGCATCGGCCGGCTGACGCCCACCTCACCGGTGCGGATCGTCTCCCCCGTCAACGACGACGTCGTCCCCGGCCACCAGTCGCAACAGCTCGGTCGCGACTGGTGCGCCCAGGGCGCCGCGGTCGACATGGTCATCGACCCGATGCCCGCGGTGGCGCCCGGCCTCGTGATCGGCCACGCCGCGCCCATGATCACCGGGCTGGACGGGAATCTGCGCTATCTCGACGACCGCGTCAACGGGCTGCCGGCGCCCAGCAACTGCGGAACCTACTAAGGCGGCGGCTCGGGCGGCGCCACCCACCGGGGACTGCTCGGGACCCCGCAAGCAGATTGCGCAACTCGGTTGTAGACTCGGCGCCGTGCCAGACCCCACTGACCCGGAGCGCGCCGCACCTGAGAACCCGAGCAACGCCCCCGCCACTCCCGACGCCGCCACGCTCGCCGCCGACCTCCGCGAGGCGCTGCGCCCGCTGTGGCGGCGGCTCCGCGCGCACAAGACGCTGTCGATGGGCAAGGTCGGGATCCTGTTCCACCTCGAGCAGCGCGGGCCCCTGGCCGCCACCGACCTCGCCGGCCTCGAGCGGATCAGCCACCAGGCCGTGGCGAACGCGGTGCGTGAGCTGCAGGACTTCGGGTTCGTGTCCCGCAGCCCGGACCCGGCCGACGGTCGCCGCACGCTCGTCTCCCTCACCGACGCCGGGCGCGAGCGGCTGACGGCCGAGCGCGCCGCCGGCCAGGACTGGCTGGTCGACGCCGTCGCCGGCCAGCTCGATGCCGACGAACGCGCCACCCTCGCCGCCGCGATCCCCCTACTCCGCCGCCTGGACGCCGGGACCGAGGCCGAGCGGTGACCGCACCGTATCGCCGGCCGGCGCCCCGCTGGTTCACCCAGGCCCTCGTCTACGCCGCCCTGACCAGTTCGGTCGTGAGCTCGTTGGGCATGCTGCTGGTGCCGTCGGTCGCCGCGGAGTTCGACGTCCCGGTGAGCACGGCGCAGTGGATGCTCACCATCAACCTGCTGGTGGGCGCGGTCGCCACCCCGGTCATGGGCCGCCTCGCCGACGGCCCGCACACGCGGCGACTGCTCCTGACCAGCCTGAGCGTCATCTGCGTCGGGTCGGTCGTGGCCACGCTCGCGCCGAGTTTCGCCGTCTTCCTCATCGGCCGCGCCCTGCAGGGCCTGCTGTACGGCACGGTGCCCATCACCATCGCCCTGGCCCGACGCCACCTGGACTACGCCGCGTCACAGCCCACCATCTCCACGCTCTCGGTGACGGTGTCGGTGGGCATGGGGCTCGGCTATCCGCTCACCGGCATCCTCGCGGCGTCGTTCGACCTGCGGGCCGCGTTCGCGTTCGCCGCCCTCTTCGTCGTCACCGCCGCGGTCGGGGTGTGGCGCTTCGTGCCGGCGGGCCCCGATCCGCTCGCGCCGCGCACCCCGTTCGACATGACCGGGGCGCTCCTGCTGGGCACCGGCCTGGCGGCGCTGCTGCTGTGGATCTCCGAGTCCCAGACGTGGGGGTGGACCTCCGCGACCTCACTGGTGGTGCTGGTGGTGGCCCTGTACTCCCTGTTCTTCTGGGCCGTGCACAGCATCCGCACCCTGTACCCCCTGGTGAATCTGCGGGCGGTCCGCCGGCCGGAAGTCCTGTTGGCCAACGCCACCGCCATCGGCCTGGGCACCGCGATGTACATCGGCCTGTCCATCGCGAGCCTCGTGGCGCAGGCCCCGCGGGAGACCGGGTTCGGGCTCGCGGTGCCGCTCATGTGGGCGGGCTTCATGATGGCGCCCCTGTCGGTGGGCAGCCTCGTCGCCAACCGCACCGTCCGGGCCCTGTCCCGCCGGTTCGACATGGCGGTGTTTCTACCGGTCGGCGCGGCCGTGATGACGGTGGCGTCGGTGCTGCTGTGGCTGCGGCACAGCGACTTCTGGACCCTGGCGATCGGCATGTTCCTCTTCGGCGCCGGCATCGGCTCGGGGTACGCGGCGATGCCCGCGCTCATCGCCCGCAGCGTGGCCGTGGACCAGCTGGGGAGCGCGGTGAGCTTCAACCAGGTCCTGCGCACGGTCGGCGGCGCGGTCGGCGCGGCCCTGTCGGCCGCCGTCCTCGCCGCGCACCCCTCCGACTCCGCGTACTCGACCGACGAGGGCATCACCATGGCGTTCGGCGTGGGCGTGGTGTGTTGTGCGGTGGTGATGGCGGCCCTGGTGGCCCACGCCTTGCTATCCCGCCGGCGTTCCGGGTAGTACGCGGGGCGAGGGTCGACGACGACGAGCCCGGCGGGGGCAGAGTCTTCGGTCAATCGCCCCTACTGACCGTTACCGGCCTTAACCTGGGCCGGTGACGACGCTCGATGCGGTTCTCGCCTTTGCTGTGGTCGCCGGTCTGCTCACCCTGGTTCCCGGACTCGACACCGCGCTGGTTCTGAGGTCGGCGTTGACCCGCTCCCGGACGTATGCCTGGGCCACCGCCGCGGGCATCGCGAGCGGCGCCATGGCCTGGGGCATCGCCGCCGCCCTGGGGATCTCAGCCCTGCTCAGCGCATCGGAAACGGCCTACCGAGTGCTCACCACCGCCGGAGCGATCTACATGTGTTACCTGGGCGGATCGATGATCTGGCAGTCCTTCCGGCACGGCAGCGTGCGCATCGGACCGACTCGAACCACCGAGGTTCCGGCCAGTTCACCCTGGCGGGGTTGGCTCGTCGGGGCCGGGACGAACCTGCTGAACCCGAAAGTCGGGGTCTTCTACATCGCCACGATCCCGCAGTTCCTGCCACCGGATGCCTCGCCTCTGCCGATGGGCGCCGCCCTCGCCGGCGTGCACGGTGTACTGGCGTTGACGTGGTTCGGCCTGCTGATCACCGGAGGCTCGGTCGTTCGCCACCGACTCGCGAGCCCGAGAACGCTGATGGCGATCGACTGGACGACCGGGGTGGTCCTGTTGGGCCTCGGCGGCAAGTTACTGTCCGACTCCTTGATCTCCGACCGCGCCGCCCTGCCGGCGGCCCTGCGAGCGGCCTGAACACCGCACCCTCGCCTAGCTCACCTGGCTGGGGCAGGCATCCACGCCGACGTTCAGGGTGATGTCGCCTGCTCGGTCGAAAGTAAAGGTCACGGGCACGGACTTGCCCGGCGCCACGCCTTCATTCAGCCCCACCAGAAAAACGGAGAACGGTTGGTCGGGAGCGGTGATCTCGTCGAGGTTCTCCACCGGTTGACCGGCTGCGATGGAGGCTTCGGGCGCGATCTTCAACGCCTCGCTCGGTGCATTGATCTCGACCGACTCCGCAGCCGGAGTCGAGATCGACGACAGAGTCTCGACCTCGGTGGCACTGCCGTTGATCGCAGTGAAGCTCAACTGGGCGGGAGCATCCACTTGCAGCTCGCAGGTGATCGCGTAAGCCGGCGCGATGAACGCGTTCTCGACAGACGTCTGCCCGGATTCCTCGCCCCCACCCCGGTTGGACGACGACATGTTCGCGTCATCGGAGCCACACGCTGCCAGGGTCCCAAGCGCGAGCACCGTCGCGGCGGATGCGATGGTTCGGATCGAAGTCGCGGCCATGATCTCAAGTGTAACCACAACAATCGACGTTCTTTCCGGTTCGCGTGGAAGACGAGACTCCTCGCGGTCGACGGCCAGCGGGAAGCCCTCGTCAGTAGGAGATGGCGCGCTCCTTGACCTTGAACCAGATCGAGAAGTCCTGGGCAGCCCGACGGACCTCGTCGTAGCTCGAGCCGCTGGTCAGATCGTCGAAACTGTCGCGGACACCGTCGACACCCGTGGGGCGGGTCTCCTTGGGCATCCCGAAACCCATCTTCCAGTCACCGAAGCTGCGCCGGGACGTCTGCTCCACGACCAGGACCTGCAGTCGGTCGTGCCTGTCGTCAGCGGAGATGTCATCCATCAGGGAGTCGATCTCGGCGGGCGGTCCCTCCAGGAACTGGATGAAGGTGTCGTTGCGGTACAAGAGCAATCCGGTGATCCCGGCGTCCCGGTTGCGCCGTCGCGCCGTGTACAGGATGGCCTCCAGGTCGGCGGGGTCCATCGGCCGCGTGGCCACACTGCTGTACACCAGATACTTCAGCGTCTCGGCGCGGTCCGCCTCGTCCACACCCCGGCCCGCCGTCATCGGTCGCCCGCTACGCGAGCAGTGGCGAAGTACAGGTCGTTCAGGCACGTCATCGACCTCTCGAGCGTGCGCGCTTCACCTCGCGGCTGGGACATCTCGTCGAACTTCCTGAACGTGCCGTCCGACGTCTGATCGATATAGCCCACGAAGTTCCCCCGGTAACTACCGACGAAGAACGCATCCTCCACCTGAGACCAGCGGACCTCGTGATCGTGGTCGATTTCCTGACTCATTGCCGCCTCTTCATTCGCATCGCGAGTGGCCTTCGCGCGGACCTCGGGGACCGGCATTCACCACAACCGGCCGAGTGTGTCAGGGGCCAGCCGACACCGCCACCGGTCACCAGGTGATGCGCTCCGGGCGGGCGTCGGCGAGGATCTCCTCGCGATCGTCGGCCAGCAGGAAGCCCTCCTCGATGAGCCGGTCGGTGGCCTCGGCGTAGGCCCGCAGGTACTCGTCGCGATCCGACCACCGCTGCCGCAACTGCTCGTCGGGAACCACCTCCGTGCGACCGAGCAACATGCAGAACGGCGCGGAGTGCGGATAGGGCGCACCGACCAACCTCTCGACCGGTGCCTCCACGGCCGGGGTCCTCACGCCACCGCGGCCGATGCCCAGGTCGCCGGGGACCACCTCGTCGTCGTCGTACTCCACCGGCGGCGCGACCGGCGGGCGCGCCCCCCCGCCGATCCACGTGATGAGGTGGCGCAGCGCGGCCCGGCACACGAACACCTGCTGGCCACTGTTGATCGCGCCGCCGCAGTCGATCATCCCCGTGAGCTCGCCCAGCTGGTAGGCGTCGGCGTGGGCCTGGCCGGCGATCTCCCAGGTGACGATCTTCTCGGAGTCGGGCTGGCGCGCGCGGGCCGAGTCGAGCAGGCCACCGAGGTCGCCCTCGGCCTGCACCACCAGGACGGGCGTGTCGAGGTCGTCGCGCAGGAGCAGGGTCTGCGAGGAGACGGCGGCGGCGATGCCGGCCGCCCGACCGCGGTCGTCGAACGGCAGGGCCCCACCGCCGCGACTGTGCAGCAGGAACCCGTCGAACACGCCGGCCAGCGGGTGGACGCCGTCGATGTAGGAGGTCAGGGCGATGGCCGACTGTGACTCCCCGATCGCGATCACCGTCTCCGGTGCGAGCCCGGCCAGCGGTCCGGCGTCGAGCGGGGCCCCGCCGTCGCGTGACCCGCCCGCCGCGCGACAGTACCGACCGATCTGCGTGACGATGTCGTAGGCGTACGCGTCGCCGGGATGGTGCAGGTCGCCGTAGCGCTCCCTGCGCTGCGCCCGCAGGCCACCGGTCTGGCCGCCCATGCCCACGGCGGCGTCGCCACCCTCGACGGCTATGAACTGCGCGGACACCCCGACCCACGCGTGGCCGGCGCGCACGATCTCCTCCGCGAGGTAGGTGTACTCGGGCGCGGCGTCCTGCCCACCGCTGACGTTGAGCCACTCCACCAGCACCACGCCACTGAACCGCTCGGCGGCCGGGCGGCGGACCAACACGCGGGTGCAGTAGGGCTGGGAGTCGGCCTCGGTGAGTGTGACCCGGCCGTCGGTGGGCAGCTCGCCGACCGAGTACGACACCGCCTCGCCGGACGCGGCCCACTCGGACTCCGTGAACCCCGCCGCGGCGAGGTCGGGGCCCGGGCGGGCGGCCATGGGCGGCACGGGGCGGCCTTCGGTGAGTTCGGTGAACGTCGGCGACTGCGCTGGCTGCATGGCCTCGATTCTGCCCGCCCCTGACGCGCCTGGAACACGTTTCCGCGACCCGGAGTGAGGCCCCCGCCGGGCCTCCGGGGGTCGGCGAGACCTGACCCGCGTCGCTACTCCCCGTCCGGACCGGGCGCGTCATCCGCCGCGGTGGAGGGAGTCGACTCACTGGTCGGCGAGGGCGACGTCGTGACGACACTGGTCGGCGGGGACGTCGGCGTGGCGACACTGGTCTGTCGCGGACTCGTCACCGGCGACGCGGCGTCCTCGACCGGGGCCCGGGTCCGCGAACTGGTCCGGGTGGGCGCGGCAGGGGGCCGGGCCGAGGTCGTGGCCGGCGACGTCCGCGCGGGCGTCGGTGTGGGCGTCGGCGCCGCCGGGCCCGGCCGCTCGGAAGACGCACAGCCCACCAGGTGCTTCTGCGCCATCCACGCCGGCGCGCCCTTGGCGATCGCCTCGGCCGGGCAGGTCCCCAGGTGGATCGACACGTCCGGGGCCCGTCGCCACCTGCCGTCCGAGTACGCCACCCAGTACGGATCTCCCGACACGGCGCTGGCCACGACGGCCCAGCCCGCCTGGCAGTCGATGATCCGCGCACCGCTGTTCGGGAACAGCAGGTCGGCGTTGATCACCGCGGAATCGCACTCGGGCCCCGTGACCTCCAGCACCCCGGCGCCCTCGGGCCCGTAGGGCCGCGGGACGATCCAGGACATCCGGGGAGAGACCACGGAGGTACCGGCAGCAGAAGGCGAGACCTCCACGGCCCGAGGCTCCGACCCCGACCCACTGCCGCGGACCACGACGACCACGCCCGCCCCGACCACGAGCGCGGCGAGGGCGGCCGCCAGAACGGTGATCAACGTCCTGGACACCGTGGGCTCGGGTCGTCCGGTCATCGCGCGTCTCCTGCACGGTCGGAACCACACCCATCGTGAGGTCATTTTTATCTTAAAGGGCGCGTCAAGTCGGCGATCGGTGGCCGATACCCGCCCCACGGTCGGCGGTTATCGGAGAGGATCGTGCCCATGACGGACTCCACTCGCACCCTGGCCGGACGAACCCTGCTGATGTCGGGCGGCAGCCGCGGCATCGGGTTGGCCATCGCCCTGCGCGCCGCCCGCGACGGCGCGAACATCGCGATGCTCGCCAAGACGGACACGCCCCACCCGAAGCTCGAGGGCACCGTGCACACGGCCGCGGCCCAGATCGAGGAGGCGGGAGGGAAGGCCCTGGCCGTGGTGGGCGACGTTCGCAGCGAGGACTCGGTGCAAGAGGCCGTCGACAAGACGGTCGAGGCGTTCGGCGGGATCGACATCGTGGTCAACAACGCCAGCGCGATCGACCTGTCACCGACCCCTGACCTGGCCATGAAGAAGTACGACCTCATGCAGGACATCAACTGCCGCGGCTCGTTCCTGCTGTCCAAGACGGCGCTGCCGCACCTGGAGGCCTCGGACGCCGCCCACATCCTCACGCTGTCCCCGCCGCTCAATCTCAATCCCAAGTGGGCGGGCAGCTTCCTCGGCTACACGATCGCCAAGTACGGGATGAGCCTGGTGACGCTGGGTCTGGCCGAGGATCTCAAGGGCCGCGGGATCGCCGCCAACAGCCTGTGGCCGCGCACCACCATCGCCACCGCCGCCGTGGCCAACCTGCTCGGTGGCGAGGAGATGGTCGCGCGCAGCCGCACGCCGGAGATCATGGCCGACGCCGCGCACGCGGTCCTCACGCGCGACCCCCGCGAGTGCTCGGGCAACTTCTTCATCGACGACGACGTCCTCACCGAGGAGGGCGTCACCGACTTCTCCGTCTACGGCGGCCCGCTCGAGGAGCTGGAGCTCGACATCTTCCTCGACGCCTGAGCTGGGTGGCGGTGCGCTCTGAGGCCGGCGGCGGGGCGAGCCGGGCCTGACCAGCCCCAGCGCCGCAGTAGGTCTCAGAGCCGGAAGCCAGGCGGCAGCGGGATCGGGGTCGCATCGCCAGCGCCGGCGAACGGGTTCCACACGTAGACCGTCGAGTTGTACGTGGCGGCGGCGTTCGGCTGCCCGGGCGCCGGCTCCTGCTGGATGCGGAGTTCGACGTGGAAGTTGCTGTGCTGACCGAGCAGGACGCGCGGAGTGTTGCCAGGCTGGGTGGCGACGCGCTCACCGCGATGGAACAGCACGACTCTGGTGGGCGAAGACACGGTCCCCCCGGCCGTCTCGAGGAAGAGGAAGCCCAGCTCGCCGCACAGATTGCCATGCGCGCCGACGTCCCAGCCAACGCCGGGGAACGGGCCCGGCGTTTCAGACGCGATCCGCTGGACGTCCACGGAACAGTTTGGCGGGGGAGGCATCAGTGAATCGGTATTGACGGCCGCCGCCGTGGGCGCCATGACGATAGCGACGCCCGCGGCGGCAACAGCCGCGGTGACGGTTCTGGTGAATGCGGCCATGGAAATCTCCTACCGTGCCGACGCTGCCGCCACTGTGACGTCGTTCACATGTTAGAGACGGGCCACAATCGGGTCAACGATTCCAACCTGGCAGGTCCGGCCCCGCCGCTACCTGGCGTCGGCGAGCGCGTAGGCCGCGCCCGACGCCGCCGCCGCCACCGTGAGCACCGCCGGCCACGAGCCCATCTTCTTGGCCAGCGGGTGCGAGGCGCCGAACGCCGCCACGTACAGCGCCGACAGCCCCACCGTGGTGGGCACGTCGGTCTTTGCCGCCCATGAGCGACCGGCCCAGACACCGGCCGCCGCCAGCACGACCCCACCGAGCGGACGGATTCCCGTCTCACGCGCGGTCAACCACCCGCCGAGCAGCCCGGTGGCCACGACGGCGGCGGTGGAGACGGACTCAGGACTCTTCACATCGATCATCGGCATGACCCGATCCTATGGCCGAAGGCCCCCGTGGGCGCGACGGGCGTTCCTCGTCGTCGTCGCCGTATCTCTCGGTACGGTGAGCCCAACGC